>JBEKTH010000021.1:0-57354 GCA_049516255.1 Verrucomicrobiota bacterium | reverse complement strand
AAGAAAATCATTGAACGCAAACTCAAGAACTTCTTCACTGTCCTCGGTAACCTGGATCGTGAGGCAACGAAGTCTTGACGGCCCCAGCCCAAAGTAACATTTAGCCCTGAGTCAACGCGGGTTGGAGACACGACGCGGCTGGCCCAGTGAAAGCCAGGCGCTAAATTGGCAATGGGATTTCCGCGAAGATTGTCCCGCGGAAGGGACTTACGGCTGGCTGGTGATTCTCTGCCAGTTGACGCCCTGCAACCCGGCGTATTTCTCAAATACTTTTTCGTTCTGAATCAGCACGCTGCGCACCACGCTCGAATCGTCCGCGCGGCCCAGCTCCAGGATGCTGTCCGGGATGATGCCCATTTTTTTGTGGGCGTACAGCAACGCAAACACCGACTGCGCAATTGTCTGATACGGCAATTCCTTGTAGGCGCCTTCAATCGCGTCTTCGGCGGCGTTGGCCAGAAATTCCAACTGGTCCACCAGATGGGGAAATTTCGGCGCGTTGATCTGGGTGAACTCCAGTTTCCACTGCGGCAACTGCCGCAATACCTTTTCGGCAATGGCCGGCGTAATCGTGCCGGCGGCGCTGTTCACAAACTTGGCAATTTCAGGCATGGCGGCGGGAAATCTATGAAAAACCCCGGGCCGGCGAAAGTGAAATCGTGATGACGAAACACGCTTTCCTTCGCCCGGCTTCCTGCTAGGAATAAGCCCGTGCAAGACCTCATCGCCAAAGCCGAAACGCTGCTGGAAGCGCTGCCGTATATCCTGAGGTTCAGCGGCGCCACCTTTGTCGTCAAATATGGCGGCAGTTTCATGGATTCACCCGATGCCAACGTCCGCAACAGCGTCGCGCGCGACGTCGTTTTCCTCGAGGCCGTGGAAATCAATCCCGTCGTCGTGCACGGCGGCGGCAAGGCCATCACCCGCGCGATGGAAAAGGCCGGGTTGCAGGCGGAATTCATCCAGGGCCAGCGCGTCACCGATGAGGCAACGGCGAAAATCGTCGACGACGTTTTGTCCGGCGAGATCAACCCGGAGATTGTCAAAACCATCAAGGAACTAGGAGGCAAGCCGGTTGGCTTTGCCGGCCGGGACATTTTCAAATGCCGCAAGCTCTGGCTGGAGGACCGGGACCAGCCGGGTAAAAAAATTGACGTTGGTTACGTTGGTGAAGTGGTGGAGGTGAACACCGCGCCGTTGAAGGAGTCCATTTGGTGCGGCTTCACGCCGGTCATCAGTCCGACGGCGCGCGGCGAGGATGGGAAGATTTACAATTGCAATGCGGACATCGCCGCGGCGCAACTGGCCATCGCGCTCAAGGCCCAGCGGCTCGTGTTCATGAGCGACGTGCCGGGCCTGTTGAGTGATCCGAAGCGGCCGGATTCGGTTGTGCCCCATCTTAAAACGGGCGAGGTCGGCGAATTCAAGCGGAAGGGCATCATTGACCGGGGCATGATCCCCAAGGTGGACAGCGCCGTCGCCGCCATCCAGTCGGGCGTGGAAAAGGTTTCCTTCGTGGACGGCCGCGTGCCGCATGCCGTGTTGCTGGAAATATTCACCGATGAAGGCGTCGGTACGGAAATCGTTTTGTGAGAGTACAGGCAAACATTCAACATTCGACATCCAACGCCGAACATTCAATAGGTTGAAGAAGCTTCCTGGAAGTGCGACTCTGTCAATGTGACGAATCGAGATGCTTACATTTTGCGCGAGAACACCGGGACCTCCGGCATCGTGGAAACCGCCCGGACGGCGGTGTCCGTGCTGGCGGACCATGAGATTCCGCATCTGATCGTGGGTGGGTTGGCGGTACAAGAGCATGGTTATCCGCGCGTGACGATTGACGTGGACATTGTCGTGCCGGATGTGCTGGAGGCGGTGGAATTTCTCACGGCCAGTTTGACCGGGCCGTTTTACCGGGTGCCGGAGGTACAAGACCGGGTGGAAGACCGGCGGAATGGTGTGATGGTGGACTTGCTGCCGGCCGGGAGAGTTTTGCGGCGCGGCTGCAAAGTGCCCTTCCCACAACCCGGCAAGGTCGCCGAACAAATCCAGATCGTGACGTTGGAGGATTTGATTTCGCTCAAGCTCGACAGTTGGGCCGGCTCGCCGGTGCGCCGGCACAAGGACAAGACGGATGTCATTGAGTTGATCAAATATCGCAAGCTTCCGCGTGATCTCGCGGTGAATCCCGCCGTCGGCGCGCACTACCTCGAAACCTGGGACGCCTTGCAGGCCGAGAAATAAATTTCTTGTGTCCTTTGCGCTCCTTTGTGGTTAATACAATCCGCCGATGAAAGAAATCGTTCCATCACCGCCTCCGCTCGTGCATAACCAGTACGAGTCGGTGCGGCAATTGTTCAGCCGGAACGTCGTGCCGAGCTACGGACGTTTCGATCTCGTGCTCAGTCACGGCGCGGGCAGTTATGTCTTTGATGTCGCGGGCAAAAGGTATCTTGACCTGGGCGGCGGCATTGCCGTGTGCTGTCTCGGCCACGCGCATCCGGCCATCACCGAGGCGCTCGTCGAACAATCGCGCAAGCTGATTCACGTGTCGAACCTGTATTTCACCGAACCTCAGGGCCGGCTGGCCGCCGAACTCGTCAAACGCATCGGCGCGGGCAAATGCTTTTTCGCCAACAGTGGCGCGGAGGCCAACGAAGGGCTGTTCAAGGTCGCGCGGAAATTTGGCCATGATGAGGGCCGGTTTGAAATTCTGACGGCGACGAATTCGTTTCACGGACGCACGCTGGCCGCCATCGCGGCGACCGGCCAGGATAAGGTCAAAAAGGGGTTCGAGCCGATGACGCCGGGTTTCTGCCACGTGCCGTTCAACGACCTGGCCGCGGCGCGCGCGGCGATTTCGCCCGCGACGGTCGCCATCCTGATTGAGGGCGTGCAAGGCGAAGGCGGTGTCACGCCCGCCACGCCAGAGTACCTGCTGGGCCTGCGTGCGTTGTGCGACGAGAAAAAACTGTTGCTGTTCCTGGACGGCGTGCAATGTGGACATTATCGGACGGGCAGATTCCAGAGCTTTCAAAGGATTCTCGAAGCGGCAACTCCGAACTCCGGACTCCGGACTCCGAACTCCGCTTTCCTGCCCGACGGCATTTCCATGGCCAAATCGCTGGGCGGCGGATTTCCCATCGGCGCGTTCTGGGTGCGCGCGCCGTATGCGGATTTGCTCGGGCCGGGCACGCACGCGACGACGTTTGGCGGCACGCCGCTGGCCTGCGCCGTGGCGCTGAAAATTCTGGAGGTCATCGAACGGGAGCGGCTGGACGAAAACGCGCGCAAACTCGGCGACTGGATGAAGCACGAACTGGAACATCTGGTCGCCAATTATCCGCAGGTGCTCAAGGGCGCGCGGGGATTTGGTTTCATGCTCGGCCTGGAACTGGTTGAAAAAATCCCGGCGTTCGCGTCGAGCGACAAGCCGGCGGCGGTCCAGTTGGTCAACCGGCTGCACTCGGCCGGCGTGCTGACGATTCCGGCGGGAACGCAAATTGTGCGGCTGTTGCCGCCGCTGAACCTCAAGCCGCAGGAAGCCGGGGAGGGCATCGGCAAGATCGAGGAAGTGGTGAAAAGTTTGGTGTGAGAAACTCGATTGCATTGTCTTTGCCTGCCTTATTATGTGAAGTTGATTGGCGGAATTGTTCCAAGGATGCCATCAGAAAAAGTGGTGTCGCCCGCCGTTCCCTCTCCCAGCGGGAGAGGGAGTACTTGGTGTGGTCCTGACTGAAAGATGAACGCCGCCGCCCACAAACATCTTGCCGCCAACGATCCGGTCATGCGCCGGCTGATTCGCGCACACGGAAAATGCGGGCTCACGCCGGAAACGCGCCGCTCGCCGTTTCAATCGCTGGTGCGGGCGGTGGCGCACCAGCAGCTCAACAGCACGGCGGCCAACACCATTTTGCGACGGTTTATCCGGTTGTTTCCCGGACGCCGGTTCCCCCGCCCGGAAGACCTCGCCCGCGTCACCGACGCGCAAATCCGCGCCTGCGGCTTCTCCTTTGCCAAAATCAAATCCATCCGTGACATCGCGGCCAAGACGCTGGCGGGCGCCGTTCCGACTTCGCGGCAAATCGCGAAACTGGCCGACGACGAAATCGTTGCGCGTTTGACGGAAGTGCGCGGGGTGGGGCGGTGGACGGCGGAAATGTTGTTGATTTTCCAACTGGCCCGGCCGGACGTTCTGCCGGCGGACGATTTCGGCGTGCGCACCGGCTTCCGCCACGCCTACCGGAAACGCGACCTGCCCCGGGTGAAGGACCTGCTCGCGTTCGGCGAACGCTGGCGTCCGCATCGCACCACGGCCGCGTGGTATCTCTGGCAGGCGGCCAATGTGGCGAAGAAAAAGTAGGACAGGCGTCGCGCCTGTTTCCAGTTTTCCAATTGAAGTTTGAGACAGGCGCGACGCCTGTCCTACGTTGACTGGAACGCGGCGCGGAAAAAGAAGTGACGAGCCGCGGGATTCGGGTTATAAATCCAATTTGGGTTCAATTCAAAAAAACTTTGAAAATAAAACATTTATTGTCATTGGAGAAGCTGCCGGGCGCGGACATTGAAAAAATCCTGCGCGACGCCGTCACGTACAAACGCGAACGGGCGCGGCGCGACCGGCTGCCGCTGGCCGGACAAATCTGGGCGCTGATATTTTCCAAGTCATCCACGCGCACGCGGGTTTCCTTCGAGGTCGGCATTCGCGAGCTGGGTGGCCAGACGATGTTCCTCAACGCGAGCGAGATTCAACTGGGCCGGGGCGAGCCGGTCAAGGACACCGCGCGCGTGCTGGGCCGGTTGATTGATGGCGCGGTCATCCGCACGTTCGCGCAGAGCGACGTGGAGGAATTTGCCGAATTCTCCGGCATCCCGACCATCAATGCGCTGACGGATGACGAGCATCCCTGTCAGATTCTGGCCGACATCATGACCTTCCGGGAGGCGCGCGGGCCGATTGCGGGCAAGGTGGTGACGTTTGTGGGCGACGGCGCGTGCAACGTGCCGCGTTCCTGGATGTTCGCGGCGGGGAAGCTCGGCTTTGAGTTGCGCATTGCCGCGCCCAAAAAATTCCAGCCGCCGGCGGCCTTGGTGAAACGCGCGGGCGGGAATATCAGCTGCACCGACGATTTGCCGGCAGCCGCGAAGGGCGCGGATCTGCTTTACACGGACGTGTGGGTTTCGATGGGCAAGGAAGCCGAAGCCGCCGACCGCCTGAAAATGCTCAGCGGCTACCAGATCAACCGAAAGCTGCTCAAGCTGGCCCGGCCGGATGCGCTGGTGATGCATTGCCTGCCGGCGTATCGCGGCAAGGAGATCGACGAGGAAACGTTTGAGGCCAATGCCAACACGATTTTCACCCAGGCCGAAAACCGGCTGCACGTGCAAAAGGCGGTATTAAACTGGGTTATTTCCTGACCGCCCCGAACGTCGCCAGAAACGACAGGCAAATCCCCGTCTGCTTCAGAATTTCGCAATGGTCCCGTCGCTGCCACGGCTACAGGGCCTGGGCGCAGATTGGGGTTCAGGCACGTCACCGCGATTTTGCGCGGCTTCGGAGAATCCGGCTTGCCTTCCAGGCGTTCAGCGTGCAGCTTCCACACTGACATGGAAGTGTCCCGAACCATCGATCCCGAAAAGTATTTCAGTTACACGACGGTGACGGGCGACATCACCCTCGCTGAAATCTACGAAGACATGGCGCGGTTGGCGGCTGAACCGCTTTACCGTCCGGACATGCCGGGCATCGTGGACATGCGCCACGCGACGGTCAAATTGACCGCCGATGAACTCCGGCAACTTACCGATGAACTCCGGCAGCGTCCGAAGGTCGTGGCCCGTACGCGGCGGGCATTGCTGGTCGGTTCCGAACTTGCATTTGGCATCTACCGCATGTTTGCCACGCTGGCCATGGGCGGGTGGACGGATTATCGAGTCTTCCGGGATGAACAGGCGGCGCGGGATTGGCTAAAGTAGGGGTCGGGAAGCGGTGGTTGGAGCCCGCCGGTTTGACCGCCTTCTGAGACACACAACCGCGGCCAGTCCGGCCACAAACGTCCAGATTCCCGGTTCAGGCACCATTTCAACCGCGATGTATCCATTGTCGCCGGTGCCGCCAGCAATGCCGGTCGCGATAACACTGTTCTGCCCGTTCGCGCCGAACTCAATAACAACACCACTATTACTGACAATACCGTTGGTTCCGCCATAAACCATTTGGGCAAAGTAGGCAAAAAGATTGCCATTCGCGTCAAAAGCGAGGTCACAGGGCGTGTCCTCAAACAAGGCCAGGTCGATGTCATTGTTGTATGGAGCAGGATAGTATTGGGGACCGGTTAGCAGACTGCCAGTTCCACCGAAACAATCCACGCTGCCTGCGTTTTGAAGGGCCAGGCAAAGGTTCCCGTTACCGTCGAGCGCCATCCCCTCATAAAAGTTACCATCAATACCACCGCCCGCGACCGTGGATGGGTTCCCGTTGGAATCAAATTTTTCCATTGTATGGGCGGTGTTCGCATAAACATTCCCTTCGTTGTCGGTGGCCAGATAGGCGCCATCTCGATAATAAGAAGATATTCCCGTGGCAAAGATGGAGACGTTCCCACCCGAATCGATTTTCGAAATTGTCTGGTCGCCCAGGGTCTCCACATAAAGGTTTCCGCCCGGGTCAAAAGCCAGCGCCGCCGGACTGTTCAAACCTGACACAAAGGTTGACATGTTGGCCGACGAACTGATTTCCGAAATTGTTCCATCCCCTGCATCCGCAACGAAAAGATTGCCGGCACTGTCGAAAGCCAGCCCTTCAGGACTGTCCAGGCCGGAGGCGAAGGTGGAGGTGTTGCCATCGGGGCCGATTTGCGTAATGGTGCCCGCGCCGGTATTGGACACGTAAACATAATCGTCGGCATGGGCAAGTGGTCCGCCCAGCAGGAGGAAAATGTATCCAAGGCTCAAGCTTCCAAACCAGCGACACAACGTCGGATGATCGAGTCCGGGAACCATGTTGATTTGGCGCATCGTTTATGAACTCCAAACAATTGCGACCTTACGCCAGCCTCCGTTCCTGTCCAGAACAAGTTGCGCCGAGTTATTTACACTCCCACGCGCGGCTACAAGGCATATTGGCGCAGGTACTTCAACGCCACCTGGATATCCTTGGGCCAGGGGGCAGTGATGGTCACGGTCTGGCCGGTGACGGGATGCGGCAGCGCCAATGATTCCGCGTGGAGCGCGACGCGCGAAATCAAGGGACGTTCTTCGCGTCCGGGTTTGAGCCGATAATCCGGTTTCAGCCGCGACAGCCAAAGCTTTTTGCCGCCGTAAAGCTCGTCGCCGACAATCGGCAAACCGATGTGACGCAGGTGGGCGCGAATCTGGTGTGTGCGGCCGATCGATGGTTCGCATTGCAACAGCGTGTAACCGGAAAATCGTTCCAACACTTCAAACCGGGTTTTTGATTTCTTGCCGCTCCTGGCGTCCACGCTCATCAGCCCGATTTTCAGTGGATGCGGTGCGAGTTTGGCGTCGATTTCAAATTTGTCCTCCCGGGGTGAGCCCTGGGCCAGCGTCACATATCTTTGAAGCGGCTTTTCGGAACCGAACAGGTTGGCCAGCGCGACCAGCGTCGCTTTATTCTTGGCGAGCAGAATCACGCCGCCGGTCTCAAAATCGAGCCGGTGGGCGTTCATCAGATACTCCAGCCCGCGCTCGCGCACCCATGGCTTGCCGTCGGCAATGGCGGCGTGGAGCAATTTCATCAGGTTGGGCCGCTGCGGATCGTAGCGGTCGGGCGAGGTCAGCAAACCGGCGGGCTTGTCGAGGGCCAGCAGATAATCGTCCTCGAACAGGACCGGAATTTCCCAGAATTCACGCGTGACCGGCGCGGAAAGTTTGATGGCGCTCTCGGTTTTCAATCGCGTGTTGATTTCCCGGCGCCACCGCAACCATCGGCGCAGGGTCAGGGTTATGGCGAGTTGTTGCCCGATTGCCCCGGCGCGGCGGGTGTATCCTGCAAGTCCCGGCCGGCGATGTGCCCCAGCCAATTATAAAACGCGGCGAGCTGGCGTTGCTGCCGGATCGCGGCGGCAAACTGTGGCAGATTGGCGTTCATGGCGGTGGTGTCAATGGGCAATCGCGCTTTGACGTAAACAATAAAGCCGCCGTCATCCGTTGTTACAAAATCGCTCGCCTGGCCGACGGACGCGGCAAACGCGGCCGACTTGAGCTGTTCCAGCGTGGCGCGGTTGCCCAATTCCGGCAAGTCGCTCGTGCTCAGGGAAAACGGCGACAATTTTTCGGCGTGCAGTCCGGCGGCGGAGCAAATGGATGAAAAACTGCCTCCGGCCATCACGCCGATTTGGAGTTTGAGAACGAAATTGGTTCCGGCCTGTTGTGCGCGCAACGTGGCTTCATGGAGTTGATAGTCCTGCGTGACCCGGTCACGGATCCGGCTGAGCGGGGGAATTTCGCTGGGCAGTTGTTTGGCAAGCGCGATGACATAGACGGCATCGCGGCTGATGATGGGCCCGGCCAGCGGCTCGTCCGGCGTCAGGCCAAAGGCAGCCTTCGTGAAAGCCTCCGGGGCGGTAAATTCTTCCGGGCCATATTCCTGGCCGAACGGCGCGGTCAGATGCACGGTCAGCCCCTTTTGTCTGGCCACCGTCGCGAGGTTCTCCGGCTGCGGCGGATCGAGGTTGAAAACGGCGTTGGCAAAATCATCGGCCTGCCGGCGGGCATCGGTCAGCGCCTGTTGCTCGATTACCAGGTCGCGAATTTTCGCCATCGCTTCCTCGGGTGTTTTCGCGTCCGGCACGGCGTTGGTGCCGTACCGGCTGTAGATGGCCTCCACCTGGTCGTTGAGATTGGTGTGGGATAATTCCTGTTCCGCCCCGGCCATGAAATTGCTCACCGTAAATGCGACATAACTGACCTGCACACGGTCCGGGAGCCGGTATTCCGCGAGATAATTCGTGTAAAACTGGCCGACGGCGTCGGACGTTACCGGCACGGAGGCCAGATAATTCGACGCGGAAAAGAACACGATTTGGGCGGAGAGCTCCTGATTCTGGCGCTGGTAAACGGCGGCGGCTTCCTGCGGCGTGATGAGTTCACCGGGCAGTCCCATGGCCTCGCGCAATTGGTCGATGACGAGGTCATGCTGGACGAACGTTTCAAAATCCGCCGCCGTCAGCCCTCTCGGTTGCAGAATTGCCCTGACAAAACCGTCCATCGGCACCGTCTGGCCGTCCACCCCCAATGCCTGCGCCAGGCCCGGGTTGCTTAAAATTTCGTTCGCCGCCGTGACCACCGCGTCTTCGCCGACGTAAATGCCCAAATCCTGCCCCTTTTGGATGAGCAGCAGGCGCACGTACGTGTCGCGCTGCCTATCGGCGGCGGAATAATTGGGGTCCCGGTCCGGCCATTGACGAAAACGCAGCCAATGATAAAGATCCACCTCGTTCTGGGCGCCATAATACGCCTCCGGGGTGACTTTTCGGCCGGCAATCGAACCCAGGTCGCTCGCCCCGCCTCGCGCGCCACCGCTGTTGCGCGTCGCCGGGGCGGCACCCCAGTAGATAAACGAAATAATCGTCAGGCCGGCGATGAACCACCATAGCCATTTTGAATGCTTGCGAATCGTTCCGATCATAGGTCAAAAAAGGAGAATCCAGCGTAACCGGCAGGGGTGAACAAGGCAAATGAAATCAGCGCCTCGTTGGCCTGGTCTCCGGGATTTTCCAAAGAACTAGACGCCCGATGCTGTTCCCGACCTCAACCACCGCGCCACGTCCGCCGCCGCGTAAGTGATGAGAATATCCGCGCCCGCGCGCCGCATGGCCAGCAGGCTTTCCAACGTCACCGCGCGTTCATCGATCCAGCCCCGGGCGCCGGCCGCCTTGATCATCGCGTGTTCGGCACTCACGGAATAGGCGGCGGTGGGATAACCGAATTCGGCCTTCACGCGATGAATCAAATCCAGATACGCCAGCGCCGGTTTGACCATCACGATGTCCGCGCCTTCCTGAATGTCCAGCGCCACCTCGCGCAACGCCTCGTTCGCATTGGCCGCGTCCATCTGGTAACTGCGCCGGTCGCCGAATTGGGGCGCGGACTCGGCGGCTTCCCGGAACGGTCCGTAAAACGCCGACGCAAACTTTGCGGCGTAGGACATGATGGGTGTGTCGATAAAACCGTTTTTGTCCAATTCGGCGCGAATCGCGGCCACGCGGCCGTCCATCATGTCGCTCGGTGCGACCATGTCCGCGCCGGCCTCAGCGTGGCTTGAGGCGGTGCGTGCAAGCAGTTTCAAGGATGGGTCGTTCAGGATTTTCCCGCCCGATACGACGCCGCAATGGCCGTGCGCCATGTATTCGCACAGGCAGACATCGGTGATGACCAGCAGTGACGGCAGTTCCTTTTTCAGCAGCCGGACAGTTTGTTGCACGATGCCGTTCTTCGCGTAAGCGCCCGAGGCCTTGCCGTCCTTTTGGTCGGGGATGCCGAAAAGCAGGACCGCCGGCACGCCGAGCGCATGGGCGCGCGCCGCTTCGCGGACCAGTTCGTCCGGTGAAAACTGGAATACGCCGGGCATGGCCTCGATGGGGCGGCGCAGTTTCTTGCCGAAGCGCGCGAACAGCGGCAGAACCAGCTGCTCGACGCTCAATCGGGTTTCGGCGACCAGCCGGCGCAGCGCCGGCGATTGCCGCAACCGGCGCGGGCGAGACACGGGAAATCCGGGCAAAGTCATGAGAACAGTTTAGGTTTTGTGCGCGCTGTGCAAAGCGCAAAGTTTACGTGGCAGCGGACGTTGGTCCGCTCCATCTTGAGAAATGAGCCGACTGACGCCGGCTGCTACCATGAAAGAGTTTCCAAGCGGAAAGTGGAAATATCCACCGCTGGTGAAGCCGTCGACTTCTGCAGTAATTGAACCAATTCCCTTCGTGACAATTCGTGGAATTCGTGTCATGGGTTTTTGGCATGCGGCGGTTGCAACAGATTTTATGGGTCCTGGTGGTGGCCGTCATTTTCATCGCCGGCGGCGTGTTCGGCATCAAACTGACCCGCTTGCTGGCGCCTGGTTCCGGTGCGCACGAGGAAAACACCGCCACCGTCGTGGAACAGGTTCAGACGCTGTCGGATCTGGTCACGGTCAAGTACGTTCTGGAGAAGGTGGTCATTCTCGATTCGCCGCCGACGAGCGCGCTGGGCCAGTTTGTGGAAGGCAACAACCGCGTGTTGCTGCTGGCGCACGGCATCGTCAAGGCGGGCATTGACCTGAAACGCCTCAAACCGGAGGACGTGCTGATTTCCGGCCGGAAGATCACCCTGCGCCTGCCGCCACCGCAAATCACCGACGCCTATCTGGATGAAAGGCAAACGCAGGTGATTGACTGGCAGCGGGGCTTTTTACGCACTTTCGACAAGGATCTCGAGCAAACCGCCCGCCAGAACGCCGTGGATGATATCAGCCGGGCGGCCCGAACAGACGGGATTTTGAACGACGCCGGCGAACGGGCGCGACTGGAACTGGCCTTGTTCCTGCATCAGGCGGGATTTGAGCAGGTCGAGTTTGTTGACAAAATCCCGGTTGGCACCGGGCATGACAACCTGCCTCAATTTTAGCCAGCGTGCTTGATTTTGACCGGCTGGGGCAGTTCGCCTTCAGCCTGGTCTTCAATGGCAATTTGCAACCGGCGTTTTGACATGGTGATCCGCATGACGTGCGAGCGGAGTTGCATCAGGCACAAGGCCGCCGGCTGTGACGGGCGCTGCTGATTTGCAGCTCCGCCAGTGGCGCGAGTTTGCGGGGAGATTTTCAACAAACCGGTTTTCTTGGCCATGCGGGCAATACTGCAAGTCATGTGCCAGAAAACGCTTCAAGCCAGCCCGCTCGCCACTTTGGCCCGGTGCAGGACTTTTTGCGCCTGTGCCCGCGCTTTTTGTGCGCCGCCAGCCAGGACCTGATTCACATAATCCAGATTCGTGACGAGCTCCGCGCGCCGCTGCCGCGCGTCGGCAAAGTAATTCCAATAATGCTCGTATAATGCCTTCTTCAAATCGCCGTAACCGAGTCCGCCGGCCCGCAGGCGGCCTTCAAACTCCGTTGCCACCGCTGCCGGGGCCACCAGCTTGAGCAATTGGAGAGCGACATTTTTATCCGCGTCAGGTTTTGGCTCCGCGGGCGTGCGCGAGTCCATGACGATGCCCATGATTTTTTTGCGCGTGGCCTTTTCATCACCAAAAATTTCAATGGTGTTGCCGTAGCTCTTGCTCATCTTCTGGCCGTCGGTGCCGGGCACCACGGCCACCTCCTCGCGGATTTGCGGTTCGGGGATCACGAAGGTCTGGCCGTACTGCTCGTTGAATTTGATGGCGATGTCGCGCGTCATTTCGACGTGCTGCTTCTGGTCGCGTCCCACCGGCACGACATTCGAGTCATAAATCAAGATGTCCGCCGCCATCAGCACCGGATAGGCAAACAGACCGTGGCTGGCCGCGATGCCCTTGGCGGTTTTGTCCTTGTAGCTGTGGGCGCGTTCGAGCAATCCCATCGGCGTGACCGTGGACAGGATCCAGGTCAACTCGGTCACTTCCGGCACTTCGGATTGGCGGAAGAAAACGGTCCGTTTCGGGTCCAACCCGCAGGCCAGGAAGTCGAGCGCCACGTCCAGGGTGTTCCGGCGGCGTTGGGCCGCGTCGAACAGCGAGGTCATTGAATGATAATCCGCGATAAAATAGAATGCCTCGCCCTTATCCTGCAATTCGAGGGCGGGCCGCATCATCCCGAAGTAGTTTCCAAGATGCAGCGCGCCGCTGGGCTGGATGCCTGACAAAATTCGCATGTGAAAAGCATAGTGGGAAAACATTCAACGTCCAACATTGAACATTCAACATCCAGTGGAGCGCCAAACGGATTTCCCTGAATGTTGGGCGTTGAATGTTGAGTGTTAAATCTGTTTTAAATTCCCCCCCTTCACCTCCCACCGCTGCAGATCCTTGCCAAGTTCACTCGGCCAGTTTTCCCCGGTGGCGGTCATGAAGACCTGGCCGCTGGCCTTGTGCGCCGATTCGAGCAACGGCAGAAAACCGCTGCGCCGGTTCACGTCCAATTCGCCCATCACGTCGTCAATCAACAGAATCGGCGGCGAACCTTGGAGGCCGGCGAGAAATTCCGCCTGCGCCATTTTGAGGGCGATGGCCAGCGTGCGTTTCTGCCCTTCGCTGCCGAATTGCGCGGCGGATTTGCCATTGAGCAACAATTGTAAATCGTCGCGGTGCGGGCCGACGAGCGTGGAACGATGGGTGCGTTCCCGGGCGCGGGATTGCGCGAGCTCCACGGCGAAATCCTTTTTCACGCTCGGCTGGTATTCCAGGCGCATTTCCTCCGCGTCATGGGAAATGCGCCGGTAGGCCAGCCGCGCCAGCGGGGAGAATTTCGGCGTCAGTTCGCGGCGGGCGCGGATGATTTCGTCGCCGAGCTTCACGAGTTCCTGAGAAAAACTGTCAAGCGCGGCCTCGTCCGTGGCGCGTTGCTTGAGCAGCGCGTTGCGGGCGCGGACAGCGTGCATATAACGCTGGAGCAGGGGAAGATAGCCCGGCTGCGTCTGCGCAAGCAGCAGGTCGAGAAACCGCCGGCGCGCCCGCGCGGCGCCTTTGACCAGTTGCAGATCCTCCGTGCAAAACACCACCGTGCGCAGCACGCCGAGGTAATCGGCCAGCTTTTTTACCGGCTGCCCGTCCAGCGCCAGTTTGCGTTCGCTGGCCGACCAATACATTTTAATTTCCCGCGAGGTATGGGTGGTGAGGATGTCTGGCTCCCTCTCCCCGCCAGAGCGGGGAGAGGGTTGGGGCGAGGGGTTTTGCGCTTGAGAACCAAGCGCCACCTCTCCCCGGCCCTCTCCCCAAACTCTGTTGGCGGAGAGGGAGGAAGATGTCGGCGAGGCCGGGATGTTTCCGCCGACCACATTGCCGCCGACGAAATAGCCTTTCGCACCGTGCCGGATCATTTGGGCGCTGCCGACGCCGCGGAACGACCGCAACGTGGCCATGAGGTAAATGGCCTCGAGGATGTTCGTCTTGCCCTGGGCGTTGTCGCCGAGCAACAGGTGAAAGCCGGGCGCGAAATCCGTGTCCAACCGCGCGTAATTGCGGAAGTCCCGGAGTCGCAAATGGGCCAGATGCACGCGGAGAAAATGGAGCGCGGACAGCCCGTCCGCTAGTTTTTTTCAACCGGCGCCTACGGCAAACTTTGATTTGTCCGGCAGAAAATGTTTTCATCCGCCCATGGTGCCGTGCGTTATTTTTGAAGATGAACAGCTGCTGGTGGTCCACAAGCCAGCCGGCTGGAACACGCACGCGCCCGGCCCGTATGCGGGCGAGGGCATCTACGACTGGTTGCGCCACCGTGAACCGCGCTGGTCCATGCTGGCAATCCTGCACCGGCTGGACAAGGAAACAAGCGGCGTGCTCGTGTTTGGCAAAACGCCCGCCGCCAACCGTTCGCTGACCGAACAATTCACGCAACGCAGCGTCCGCAAGAAATATCTCCTGCTCACCGACCGGCCGGTGCCGCAACGCGAGTTCGCTATCAAAACTGCGCTCGTTCGCATTGGTGAAAAATATGTGAGCCGGCCGCCGCATGCCGGGGCGGAAATCGCGGAAACGCGTTTTACTGTAGCGGCGGTCTGTGACCGCCGCCAATTTGGTTTGCAAAAAGAATCAGCGACGGTCACAGACCGCCGCTACAACGTGATTGAGGCCGAGCCGCTTACCGGACGCACGCACCAGATCCGTGTCCACGCCGCGGAGAGTGGATTTCCCATTCTCGGCGACACGCTTTATGGCGGCACGACGTCGTTGCGCGTCTTTCTGCACGCGGCGGAAATTTCCTTCACCCATCCGACCACCGGCAAGCCGGTGACGTTTGGCGCGCCGGCCGACTTTGCAGGAGACGAGGTGATGAGTTTCAAAAACAAAACAGAAAAGTCAGGGCCTCCTCACTTCGGCTCCTACACGTTGCGGGCCGCGGTGATTGAGCCGGAAGCGACGAATGCCTTCCGCGTGATTCACGGTGCCAGTGACGGCTGGACGGGATGGTACGTCGAGCGGCTGGGCGATTTCCTGCTCTCCCAGTCCGAACAGCCGTTGCGCGCGGACCAGCGCGAAGAGCTGTCGCGACTGGTGAGGACGCTGGACGCGCGCGGGGCGTATCACAAAATCCTGTCGCGACAGGTCCGGCGCACGACCGCGGTGGAGGCGTCGCCGCAACCGGTCCTGGGAGAAGCCGCGCCGGAGCGGTTCGAGATCATGGAAAATGGCGTCCGCTTCGAGACAAGCTTCAGCGAAGGCTATTCGGTTGGTTTGTTTTTGGATCAGCGCGACAACCGCCGCCGCGTTTTGACCGGTCGCATCGCCGCCGATTTTCCGAACTCCGAATTGCGAACTCCGAACTGTGAACTTCTGAATGTATTTGCCTACACCTGCGGCTTTTCGGTCTGTGCGGCCATGGCGGGTGCCCGGACCACGAGCCTCGATCTCTCGAAAAAATACCTCGAATGGGGTCGGCGTAACTTCACGTTAAACGGGTTGGACCCGGCGGCACACGATTTCATTTACGGCGACGCCTTCGACTGGCTGCGAAGGCTGGCAAAAAAGGGCCGCCGGTTCGCCGCCGTGCTGCTCGATCCGCCGACGTTTTCGCAGTCGAAGGAAAGCGGTGTGTTCCGCGCGGAAAAAGATTTTGGAAAACTCATTGCGGCCGCGCTGCCGCTCGTGAAGCCGGGTGGAATCCTGTTTGCCTCGACCAATGCCGCAGATTGGCCGCCGGAAGCATTCATTACCGCCATCGAAACCGCCGTCCGTCAATCGCGCCGGAAGGTATTAGAGCGGCATTATTTCCCGCAACCGTCCGATTTCCCGGTCAGCCGTGGCGAACCGGCCTATTTGAAGACGGTGTGGTTGCAAATCAGTTGAAACGTGAAGCCGCTACCCCATCATTCCGCAGCTGTAAAGTCGCCGCGCCTGCGGCTCCGGGTCACGGCGGCGGCGGAAAATTACATCCGTGCCGGTCATCCCTGGGTTTTCGCCGACAGTGTGCGCGAACAAAACCGTGACGGTGCGTCCGGTGAACTCGCCGTCATCTACGACCGCCGGGACAAATTTCTGGCCGCCGGTCTGTTTGATCCCGATTCGCCCATTCGCGTGCGCGTGTTGCACGCCGGCAAACCGCTGGCGCTGGATGCCGCGTGGTGGGCGGCGCGGCTTGATGCCGCCGTGCGTCGGCGTGACGGGCTTTTTGATGCCCACACCACCGGGTACCGGCTCATCAACGGCGAGAGCGACGGCTGGCCTGGCCTGGTGCTTGACCGTTACGACCGGACCTTCGTCCTGAAACTTTACACCGCGGCGTGGCTGTCGAGACTCGACGAAATTGCCACCCTTATTCGCGAACGATTGCAGCCGGAACGGATTGTCCTGCGCTTGAGCCGGAACATTCAACGCCCGGCGGAACATTTTGGCCGGGGCCGGCGTGATGGGGAAATCCTGTGCGGGCCGGTGGTAACAGAGATGGTGGCATTTTCGGAAAATGGAATCCGGTTCGAGGCGGACGTGTTGCGCGGGCAAAAGACAGGATTCTTTCTCGACCAACGCGAGAACCGCCGCGAGGTGGGCGAACTTGCGGGCGGGCGTGAGGTGCTGAACGCGTTCAGCTTTTCCGGCGGCTTTTCGCTTTACGCGGCCCGCGGCGGCGCGAAGTCCGTGACCGATCTCGACCTCAGCCCGCACGCGCTGGCGGCGGCGCAACGGAATTTTCAACTGAATTCCGCCGATCCCGCCATCGCCAACTGCCGCCATGAGCAGGTGCAGACCGATGCCTTTGACTGGCTGACGCGTGGCGACGCGGGGAAGTACGGTTTGATCGTTCTGGATCCGCCGTCGCTCGCCAAACGCGAGGCCGAACGTGCCGGGGCAATTCGCGCGTATGCCCGGCTGGCTGGTAATGGCATCCAGAAGCTCACGCGGGACGGACTGTTGCTGGCCTGTTCCTGTTCCGCGCACGTGAGCGCGGAGGAATTTTTCTGCGCCGTGCGGCAGGTGGCCGGAAATTCCGGTCGGCGTTTTATGGAATTGAAAACCACGCGCCATGCGCCGGATCATCCGGCAACCTTCAAGGAAGCGGACTATTTGAAGGGGATTTTCCTGAAGTTCAGTTGAGCAAAACGGTTGCCGCGACCGCCGCCGCGCCGGAAAATACCACCGGAACTTTGTCCGATTCTTTGAAACCGGTTCCGTTTTGCTTTTTGGCGTGACTGGTGGAAATCCCAATTGGTCATGTCAAATGGGTATTGCTTAACACCATTGGATTTACTAGCGTCCAACGTGTCTTGCGCCTGTTTACGGAATAAACAGAAATGACCAACACCGGCAAAAAAATCGGCCTGGCAGTCGTCGGGTGTGGTTATTGGGGGCCTCATCTCATGCGCAACTTTTCCGATCAGCCGGACGGCGATCTGCGCTGGCTGGTGGATCAAGACCCTCAACGGCTCAAGCGTTGCGGGGAACGGTATCCGCAGGCGCGGACCGCGTCCACTTTGTCCAAAGTGCTCGCCGATCCGAAGCTGCAGGCGGTGGCCCTGGCCACGCCCGTGAGCACCCATTACCCGCTGGCCAAACGGTGCCTTTTGGCGGGCAAGCATGTGCTCATTGAAAAGCCGATGGCGCAGACCGTTTCCGAGTGCGAAGAGTTGATTGCGTTGGCGGACAAAAAAGGGCTGACGCTGATGGTGGACCATACTTTCATTTTCACCGGGGCGGTGCGGAAAATTCGCGAGTTGATCGCCACCGGCGAGCTGGGGCGGATTTATTACTTCGATTCGGTGCGGGTAAACCTGGGATTGTTCCAGCACGATGTGAACGTGATTTGGGATCTGGCGCCGCATGACTTGAGCATCATGGATTACGTGCTGCCGCAAAAGCCGACCGAGGTTTCGGCCCACGGAGCCTGTCATGTGGCCGGAAGCAGTGTCGAAAACATCGCCTATCTCACGTTGAAATTCGATGACACGACGCTCGCGCATTTTCATGTAAACTGGCTGGCCCCGGCAAAAATCCGGCGCATCATCATCGGGGGCAGCAAAAAAATGCTCGTCTATGACGACTTGAGTCCCGACGAACGCATCAAAATCTATGATAAGGGACTCGTGCTGAAAGACAGGTCGGTGGCCGATTCACATCAGATTCTGGCTGGCTACCGCACCGGCGATCTTCACACGCCCAATATCGACTCGACCGAGGCGTTGCGGCGCGAAACGAGACATTTTCTGGATTGCATCCGGAAACGCCATACTCCGGAATCAGACGGACCGGCCGGATTGCGCATTGTTAAAATTCTTGCCGCCGCACAGGAAAGTCTGGCGACCCGCGGGAGTTGGATCACGTTATGAAACATCAGGAAATTGCCCCGAAGGGTGTGCCCGGTCGGGCCGCGACAGTCTGTCATTTCGTCAACCGTTTCGGCCGCACTCCCGGAGGCAGGTTGCTGGCAAAGGCCGGAAGCATCGTCCCCCTCGGTCTGTCCGACGGCGGCATCGCTGCGGAAAACCCGGCATCCATGATCAATCCATGAATCTCACTAGCCAGAAAATCCTGGTAGCCGGTGGCGCCGGCTTCATCGGTTCGCATCTGGTTGAATACTTGATTGAACGCGGACTGACGGTCGTGGTGCTGGACAATTTTCGAAACGGCAGCCGTGCCAATCTGGCCACGGTTGCCGGGTCGCCGCAGTTGGAAATCATTCAGGGCGACATTACGGACGCGGCGACGTGTCGGCGCGTGTCGCAGGACATCGACGTGGTTTTCCATCTGGCTTGTTTGGGGGTGCGTCATTCGTTGCACAACCCGCTGGAGAATCATCAGGTCAATGCGCTGGGAACATTGCATATGCTGGAGGCCGCCCGCGCCGCGAAAGTCCGGCGGTTCGTTTATGTCTCCACCTCGGAAGTCTACGGCCGGGCGATGGATTTTCCGATTCGTGAAACCACGGCCACCTGGCCATTGACCGTTTATGGCGGCAGCAAACTGGCAGGCGAACATTACACGCGCGCCTATTTTGAATGTTTCCAGGTGCCGACGGTTTGTGTTCGCCCCTTTAATAATTTTGGACCGCGCTCGCATTTTGCCGGTGACACCGGGGAAGTGATTCCCCGTTTCATGCTGCGCGCGCTGTCAGGCCTTCCGCCGGTGATTTTTGGGAATGGATCGTACACCCGTGATTTTTTATTCGTCCGGGACTGCGTGGAAACCCTGGTGAAGATTGCCGAATGTGACGCCCTGGTGGGTGGGTTGGTCAATCTGGGTTATGGCGAGGAAACCCGCGTGGACGAACTGGCAAAATTGGTGCTCGAAATCACCGGGCGTATGGATTTGAAACCCACTTATGAAGCGGATCGCCCCGCGGATATTCCCCGGCTGTGGGTGGACACCGCCAGGTTAAGATCCGCCATCGTTTTCAAACCACAAACCAGTTTGCGCGACGGGTTGCGGGTGACCCTGGATCATTTCCGCAAACTGCACCAGGCGAATCCGCGCTGTCTGGAACAGATGACCGCGCGCAACTGGGAGGTCTGAAATGCAAACCATCCCGCTGGCCAAACCAGAACTGGGCGAGGCGGAAATTGCGCTGGTCACCGAAGCCATCCACAGCGGCTGGATCACCCAGGGACCGCGCGTGGCAGAATTTGAAAACGCCCTGGCCCGGACGGTGGGCGCGCGCCACGGCGTTGCCGTTTCCTCCTGCACCGCGGCCTTGCATCTCGCCTTGAAAATACTGGGGGTCGGTCCCGGCGACGAAGTCATCCTGTCCCCGCACAGTTTCATCGCCTCGGCCAACGCGGTCCGTTATTGCGGAGCGAAACCGGTGTTTGTGGACATTGATCCAGCGACGCTGAACATGGCTTCCGGGAAGCTTTCCGAAGCCATCACCTCCCGCACCCGGGCCATCATGGTGATCCATCAAGTGGGGCGGCCCGCCGACCTGGAAGCCATCGGCGCCATTGCGAAGGGCCACGGACTGCCCTTGCTCGAAGACGCGGCCTGTGCGCTCGGCAGCGAGTATCACGGCCAGCCAATCGGTTCCAATGGCTATTCCTCGCTGGTTTGCTTCAGTTTCCATCCGCGAAAAATCATCAGCACGGGCGACGGCGGAATGATCATGACGAACCATGACGAATGGGACACGCGGTTGCGACGATTGCGCCAGCACGGCATGTCGGTCAATGACCGGGAACGCCATCAGGCCGCCACCGTCGTGAGCGAAGAGTATTTGGAGTTGGGATATAATTACCGGCTGACCGATATTCAAGCCGCGTTGGGATTGGCCCAACTCGAGCGTCTGGCGGGAATCATTCAGCGTCGGCGGGCGCTGGCCGCGCACTATGACCTCGAACTGGCGCGCATTCAAAGACTTGAACTGTTCCGTGAACCCGGGGATTCCCGCTGGAACCACCAGACCTATCTGGTGCGGCTGCGGGAGGCCACCGCGGGTACGCGCGACCGGCTCATGCAAAAACTGCTGGATGCGGGCATTGCGACGCGGCGCGGCATCATGTCCATCCATCGTGAACCCTGCTATGCCAGCCCGGACGGCCCCCAACATTTTCCGGAAAGCGAACGCGCCAGTGACCAATGTCTTTGCCTGCCGCTTTATTCGCAAATGACCGGGGACGAACAGCGTCAGGTGGTGGAACAACTGTCTCGGGCGCTGGCATGAAATTATTTTCGTATCTTGAGGAAAATCCGGCCGCCTATGAACTGACCCAGCGGTTGTTGACCGTGAATTACCGTCTTTTTCTGGGCGAACTGAAGCGGGAAAAGTTTTTTGTTCCCGGCAAAAGCTATCTGGATGTCGGGTGTGGCACCGGTTTTTTGCGCGACCACCTTAAAAACGAAGACTACACCGGTCTGGATTCGAATCCGCGCTACATTGCGGCCGCCCGGCGCAAACGCGGCGATTGCTTTCAAGCGGGGAGTGCCCTGGAGCTGACGTTTCTGCAACGGAAATTTGACCGGATTATCGGCGTGGGGCTGATGCACCATCTTGATGATCAGCAGGCGAGGGCGGCGCTGGTTCAATTTTGTCTAAGGCTGAAGGCGGCTGGGGAAATTTTCATCATTGACGCGCTTTGGCCCCAAAACAAAAATGTGGTTGGCCGGCTATTGCGCCGCTCCGACAACGGCGCGTTCGTTCGCACGCTTTTGAAATGGGACACATTGTTTCGGGAAACGCTCACGGTGCGTACTTTGCGGGCCGTGAAACAATGGCCCTTTGACTATATTATCATGCGGGGAACGGGTAAAATCGAAGCGCCAACAGCATGAGAACCTTATTCATCGGGGGAACGCGCCGTGGTTATCTTGCGCTTCAGGCGCTGATCGAATCCGGGGCGGATGTCGTTGGCGTCCTGAGTCTCACCCAGGATGACCACGAACGGGAACGCTTTGAAGAGCCCATCCGCGTGCTGGCGCAAGGCCGCGGACTGCCGGTCCGTGAAACGAAGTTGATGCGTGACCCGGGCCTGGACGGCTGGGCGCGGGAGCTGCAGGCGGAAACGGCGTTCGCGGTCGGCGTGCGGGTGCTCCTGCCCGGGTCTTTTTATTCCATTTTTCCCCGTGGCTGCTGGGCGGTGCATGACAGTCTGCTGCCGGAATATCGCGGTTTCGCCCCATTGAACTGGGCGATCATCAATGACGAGCGCGAAACCGGGGCAACCCTTTTCAAAATTTCAGAGAGGATGGACGGCGGTGATATTTTATTGCGACAGCCCATCCCCATCGGGGCAAACGAAACCGCGCCGCAACTTTACAAGAAAATCTGCGCGGCGACGGTGGAACTGGTGCGGCGGGGCTACGAATTGCTGCGACGGGGTGAAGGAACTCCCCAACCGCAAAACCATGCCGCCGGTTCCTTTACCGCGAGTCGCACGCCGGCGGATGGGTTGATTGATTGGAACCAGTCCACGCGCCGGATTTTCAATCTGGTTCGCGCGCTGACCTTTCCTTATCCGGGCGCCTTTACCTTTTATCAAAACCGGCGGCTGTTTATTTTATCAGCTGAAGAATTGACCCCTTCGCCGAAGTGGGTCGGGCGAATCCCCGGTCGCGTCATAAATCTGGTTCCAAATGCGGGGGTGGACGTGCTGACCAGTGACGGCGTCCTGCGGTTGTGCGAGGTTTCCACGGATGGTTTGACCCGGCAATGTGCCGCCGCCGTAATCAAATCAGTGCGCGTCAAGCTTGGCCTCGACCTCATCGAATTAAATGATCGTCTGTTTCAACTTGAACACCAAATGAAACAAACGGGTGTTCCAACCCATGAATAAATTATCGCTCATCATTGCCGCTTTCAATGAAGAGCAGAGCCTACCCCTGCTCTATGAAAGAATTGCCCGCCTGGATTGGCGCGCGCTCGGGATGGAAATTGAAATCATTTTCGTGGATGACCATTCCCGTGACCGCACGCTCCAAATCCTCCGGGGATTCGCCGCGCAGGATTCACGGGTGAAATGGCTCCGTTTTTCCCGCAATTTCGGCAGCCACAAGGCCTTTACCGCCGGTTTGGAATATGCCACGGGCGACGCGGCGGTGATCCTGGCGGCCGATTTGCAGGACCCGCCCGAAACCATCCCATTACTGGTCGACAAGTGGCGCGCGGGCGCAAAAGTGGTTTGGGCGGTGCGCGGTGCGCGCGCGGGGGAAAGTTGGGTGAACAAGTTTTTTGCCCGACTCTATTACCTGTTGATGCGCCGCTATGCCATTGCCGACCTGCCGCAAACGGGCGCTGATTTTCTGCTCATGGATCGTGTCGTGATGGATGCGCTGCGCGCGGCGCCGGAACGAAACACCTCATTACTGGCATTGGTTCAGTGGATGGGTTTCGAGCAGGCGCAAATCGTTTACACCAAGGAAGCGCGGCAGGCCGGGGTTTCCAAGTGGACTTTTTTCAAACGCATCAAACTGGCGGTGGATTCCTTTGTCAGTTTCTCCTACGTGCCCATCCGCCTGATGTCGTTGCTGGGATTCTGTTCGGCGGCGCTGGGGTTTCTCTATGCGCTGTTTTTGGTGATCCGACGTATTCTCTACGAAGCTCCCATTGAAGGCTGGACGTCGCTGATCTGCGTGGTGCTCATCACGTCGGGCGTGCAGCTTATCATGCTGGGCGTGCTGGGTGAATATCTCTGGCGCACCTTTGATGAAAGCCGTCGCCGGCCGCGCTATCTCATTGAGGAGAGTCACGGCATTGATGGCAAGGCCCTCACGTGAACGAGATGATTCCAAGCAATCGGATCGGCCGCGGATCAATTCATCATTTCACAGGGTGTTCTGCCGGCTGGCATTGCGCCGCCAGCTTCACGTGCCTTGTCTCCGCCTGATCCTGTGGTGTGGCAGCCGGTTCCGCAGGGAACGACCAGATCATTTCGCATCAGGTTTGTAGCCGGAGAACCGTATCACGGAGAGGTCTTCGAAGGAGCTGACCGGCCCAGCCGCGGAAATTTTCTGGGCCTGTGCTTGCAGTGCCTGGTCCAGCAGTTGCACCGTAACTTGCGTGTTCCAGCAATAAAAATACGACCCCAACCACCACTGGGTCGGCAACCCCGGCGGCGGCGGGGGAGGCATGGGTGGCAATTGCTGCGGGCGCACCACGGGGACACTTCCCACCAGCCAGACACTGTTACCCTTGCGCAAGGTGCCGGTGATCTCACGCAACACCGGAGCCATTGCCTCCGGCTGGTTCATTTTTTCCAATATTAGGTCGTTCCGATGCACCTTGTGTGAGTCAATCGGAGGTACGGTCATCCAACGGGTTTGGCCGCGATAATACCGGTCAAAGGTGATTCCCTCCCAAATGTTTTCCACCACGATGAGGTCTCCGGCCGATGCCTTCTGACTGAGAACGGCGGCAATCAGGTCCACATTGCTTCGCCGGGTATGCGCTTCCGCCCATACCGACCTTGATCCCCAACTCATCACCACCAGCATGAACCCGATACGGAACCATCCCCAGGGACGCAGCGCCGGCCAGTTCGCGCTCAATATTCCATCGAGCGAAATGGCGCATAGGCCGAGAATTTCGATGTAATACCACGGTTCCATGAACGAGTGCAGTTTCAGCAGAAAAGCGAAACACCCCGCGATTCCCAAAAGTATGCTTACCCCACAGAACAGGGCCAGGTCGGCGCGGACCCGGGCCGGGGCCGCTGTGGCAGTCTCCGGGTTCTGGAGCCGGCGTCCGTGTGTCCATTGCATGACCACGGCCACAACCGATCCACCCAACAACAGCTCAACCCAGATTTCAACCCAGAACCAGGCTTGGGGGCCGCTGGCGCCACCGGGGTTGGCACTGCTCTGGGCCGCCAAGGCATTGCAGAATCCATACCAGATGGTGGAGGCATTGAAAAACGGTTCCCGGATGAGCGGCAGGTAAGTCGCACCCTGGTGGATGATGGGCAGGTATAACGCCAGCGACGCGCCCGACACGACCCCAATCCCCGCCAGCGCCCACAGTGTTTTCCACTGCCGCCGCCGAATCGTCACCGCGGCCCCGCCGGCCAGCATCGCGCACAGAAAAGTCACGTCATTATAGAGGCAATGCGTGAAAAGAAGGCAGACCAGACCGGCCCCCAGAATCCGCGACCTCGACGGGAACTGCACCATTCGCCAGATCATTCCGAAACTGAGCACCAGCAGGCAACTCGCCAGGCCATAAGCCCGATTTGCTCCCACGATAAACAAGAACGCTGGCAGGCTGCCCAGCAGCGCAATGCTCAGGATCGGCGCGCGCGCCCCCAGCCAGCGCGAACATAACCACAACAAAGCGAGGAAAAGAAAACCCACGCACAAACCCAGGACGCGGATGGTCAAGTCACTGTTCAACAGGCCGAGAAAACCACATCCGCGCAGCAGCAGCGGCCAGAGGGGTGGAAATGACTCGAAGGGCAGGTTGTCCCAGAGTTCCTTCAGGGAAGGCATCTGCGCCATGTTGATGGTGTTGGTTTCGTCGCGCCACAAAGGTCCCGCATGCATCGCCGTGAGCACCAGCAGGATCGCCGAGAACGCGGTGCCGATCAGCGCCGCGGCGGCTTCTGCCCCGGGTTTTGGTGGTCGCTTCAACGGCATGGTTTTGAGATTGGAGGCCTGAACCGGCCCTTCAAGGGGTTTGAAACAGAAGCGTTTTCAATGCCATATTCGAACATTGCCGCGCAGAAAGTGCCCGGCCGCCTCACGCAGGGCAACGCGAATTTTAAATCGCCAGCAACAGCCGCTTGATTTCCTTCAAACGCGCCCCGGCCGCCTTCTTCGTCAGGCGCGGGAATTTTCCTCCAAGCGTGATGAAATCACCGTGGCGCGTCAGCATCAATTTGTCATCCTTGACTTCGATGACCGTCACTGCTTTTTCGCCAGCCAGAATTTTCACTTCGGCCACCAGCAGCAGCAATTCCACCGGCGGTGGCGGCGGGCCGAAACGGTCGCGCAATTCCTCCTGTAAATTTTCCAACGCGGATTTGTCCGTTGCCTGCGCGAGTTTGCGATAGATTTCGATGCGGTGCTGCGGTTCGGTGACGTAATGATGGGGCAGATACGCACCCCTTGCCCCATCCCTCTCCCCGCTCGGCGGGGAGAGGGTGGCCGCAGGCCGGGTGAGGGGTTTGACACTTTCGTTTTGGGACGGCATGCCGTCCCTCCCATCTAAAAAATCCAGGTTCACACTCACTTCCACGCGCGGCTTCACCTTCTCGCCCTTGAGCGACGAAACGCTTTGCTTGAGCAACTGACAATAAAGTTCGAAGCCGACGGCGGTGATATGGCCGCTTTGTTCCGCGCCGAGCAGATTTCCCGCGCCGCGGATTTCGAGGTCGCGCATGGCGATTTTGAAACCGCTGCCGAGTGTGGAGTATTGCCGGATGGCGCTGATGCGTTTGCGCACGTCGGTCAGCAGGCTCACGTGGCGCGGCAACAACAGATACGCGTAGGCCTGATGTTTGTAACGCCCAACGCGCCCGCGCAATTGATACAAATCGCTCAGGCCGAACCGATCGGCGCGGTCGATGATGATGGTGTTCGCGTTCGGGATGTCCAGGCCGCTCTCGATGATGGTGGTGGACAGCAGGATGTCCGCCTCACCGTTGACGAACTTCGTCATGACCTCTTCCAGTTCGTCGGCGTCCATCTGACCGTGGCCGACGACGATGCGCGCGTGCGGCAGAAGCCGTTTCAACCGGTCGGCCATCAGCTGAATTGTCATCACGCGGTTGTGCAGGAAAAAAATCTGGCCGCCCCGGTTCAGTTCGCGCTGGATGGCGTCGCGAATGACGCGTTCGTCGAATTGGGTGACGATGGTTTCGACCGGCAGGCGGTCGTGTGGCGGCGTCTGGATGGTGCTCATGTCGCGCGCTCCGGTGAGGGCCAGGTAAAGCGTGCGGGGGATCGGCGTGGCGCTGAGCGTCAGTACATCCACCAGCGTGCGCAGGCGCTTGAACTTTTCCTTGTGCAAAACGCCGAACCGTTGCTCCTCGTCAATGACAACCAGGCCGAGGTCCTTGAAGGTGATGTCGTTTTGAATCAGCCGGTGGGTGCCGATGACGATGTCCACGGCGCCGTTGGCCAGGTCCTGGACGACCCGCTGTTGCTGGCGGTGGGTGCGGAAGCGTGAAAGCAATTCGATGCGCACCGGATAATCCGCCATGCGCTCCCGGAACGTGTTGAAATGCTGTTGCGCCAGGACGGTCGTGGGCACGAGCACGGCGACCTGCCGGCCATCCATCACGGCCTTGAACGCCGCCCGGATGGCCACTTCGGTTTTGCCGAACCCGACGTCGCCGCAGATCAACCGGTCCATTGGCTTGGGCCTCTCCATGTCGGACTTGGTTTCCTGAATCGCGCGCCATTGGTCCGGTGTTTCCTCAAAAATGAAGGCGCCTTCGAACTCGCGCTGCCAGGGGACATCGGGTTTGAAGGCATGGCCGGGTTGGGATTCGCGCACGGCCTGGATTTGCAGCAGTTCGGCGGCGACATCGCGCACGGCGCGTTCGGCCTGTTCCTTCGCCTTGCGCCAGCGTGTGCCGCCCAGTGTGTTGAGCGGCGGATGCGCCTTGCCCGCGCCTACATACTTGCCGACCAGATGCGCCTCGGTTACCGGCACATACAGTTTGGGCGGTTCCTCGCCGGGATGGGCCGGAGCGTATTCGATGACCAGGCACTCGGTGCCGGCATCCGGGGTCCGGGGTCCGGGATCCGGGAATTCGGTTCGCGAACTCACGGGCAAGTTTTTCAGGCCGAGAAAGCGGCCGATGCCGTATTGGAGGTGGACGACGAGGTCGCCTTCCTCCAATGCGGTGAAATCGATGTCGAGCGCGGAACGGGTGGCGAGTGCGTGCGGCGATTTCAAACGGCGCGGACGCTGGATTTTATAACGGCCAAAAATCTCCGCGTCGGTGACAATGACGAGTTTGGCGTCGTCGCAAAGGAAACCGCGGGCAAGCGAGCCGATTCGCGTCTGGGGTCTGAGGTCCGGGGTTCGGGGTTGTGCGCCGGCGGGGTGTTTTCCTGGATCCGGGACGCCGGACCCAGGACCCGATTCTTCCCAAATCTCGCCGAACCGCTGCCTTTCGCCGTCGTTATTGCAAAAGACGTGCACGGCGTAGCCTTGCCGCAACCAGCGATAAAGCTGGCTAAAAAATTCGCGGCGCTGGGTCTCGAGAATGGGCAATTCCTGCGCGCGCCCGGCCAGGGGACGGTAAACATCGAGAGAAGAAAATAACTGAGCGCCCCTCGCCCCGTCCCTCTCCCCGCCGGGTGAGGGGATGGTTTCTTCCTCGCTCAAGTCCAGTTGCGTCATGCCGCGATGATTGAGTTCGGTCCGGAAGGTTTTCCAGGAAATGAAAAAGGGATCGTTTGCGGGGATTTGCTGCGCGTATTCATCGGCGCGCAGGGCGAGTTGTTCCGGCTCGCAAAGCAGAAAAATTGTCTCCGTAGGCAGATAATCCAGGAGAGTTGCGAACGCGTTGACTGTGGACTCCGGACTTTGAACGTTGGACTTTAAAATTCCGAGTTCGCCGCCCGGCGGAATGGCGGCTTTTAAAATTTCCTCACGCGAGATTTGCGTGAGCGGATCGAAGTGGCGGAGCGACTCCAGTTCATCGCCGAAGAATTCCAGCCGCGCCGGCCAGGGACTGGTCAGCGGCCAGACATCGAGAATGCCGCCGCGCAGGGCGATCTCGCCTTTTTGAGTCACTTGCGCTTCGAGTTCGTAACCTTGCGCTTCGAGCCATTCAATCAAATCGAGCGGGGTCATTTTGTCGCCGCGTTGCAACACACGCGTGCGCTTTTGGATTTCGCCGGGTGGAAAGGTTTGCTGGAGCAGGGCGGTGACGCTGGTGACGACGATGGCGGATTGCGGAGGGTGAGTTGCGGGCTGGCCGGACAAGGCCACCAGGGTTTGGAGGCGGTCGCTGATGGTGTCGGCGTGCGGCAGCCTGCCTTCGTGGGGCAGAACTTCCCAGGCGGGATAAAATAGCAGTCGAGGTTCAAGGGTCGAAAATCGGGGACCCGATTCACCGGGCGGTTCTTGCCCTCGGCTTTCGTCCCTCGTCTCTCGACCGGCGGAAAGCCAGGTTTCGATGTCCTGCTGGAAGCTTTCCTGGGTTTTCAGGTCCGGCGCGACGATGACGAGCGGTCGCCGCGGGAAAAGGTTCTGGAGCAGAACCGCGAGAAACGGCTGAGCTGCCTGGCAGACGCCATCGCCGGACAGCACTCCGCCACGCTCCAATCGCCGGGCGAGGTATTGCACGGCGGGAGCCTGCGTGATGTCAGCGAACAAATCGCTTGCCGCCGACGCTGCCGCGTTTTGCGCCAAGCCAAGGGAAGGTCGCAGCGGAAAACCGGAACGTCAAGCCGGCGACGATGATTCAGGGCGGGTGGTTTTGCGCCGAAGCGTGCCAGCCGCTGACCAGAATGACCGTCATGTTTTCCATGGGATTGATGAAAATGGTTGAGGAATCAACCAAGGGCGCGGCGTTGGTGATATGATGGATGAGGAAATAGCTGAGTTCGACGCCCCAGGCGTCCGAATAGGGCTGATCGGCCCAGCCCTGCGGACCATATGGGGCTGGCGGGAGTTCAACGGGGGGCGCTCCAGATTCAGGCGCTGGAATTTGTCCAACCAGCCAAACGCGGTGACCGGAAGAGAGGGTGGTTTTTACCCGCTCCAGCACTGGTTCGATGGCGTTGGTCATTTGAAGCTCTGCTTTGAGGAGGTCATAGCGATGGAACCGATAGTCCGCGAGTGGAGGGAGCGTGGTCCAGGGTGCGGTTCCCCGGTAATAATAGGCAAAGGTAAGGCCATAATACCAGGGATGAACAATCACCAGGTCGTCGGGACCGGCCTTTTGTGAGACCTCGGCGGCCACCAAATCACCATTCGTTTGCCGCCATTTTAAACTGGAAAATGCCGGGGAAAAAGCAAGCGAACCGGCGATGACTGCCATCACCAACACCACCAGGCGAGCCCGCGGGTGAATTCGGGACAAAATGACGTCGCAACACACCACGGTAAAACCCATCGCCGGAAGGTAATACCAACATTGAGTGGGCAGGCCCGTCAGTTTGATGAAAATTCCAAAACCGGTCAATCCGATGACCAGGGCCATGCTGGCGAACAAAGGCAAATCCTGCTGAACATCGGCATCCTCGCGGGAAAGGTTCTTCAGCGTGTAACCCGCGCCAAAAACGGCGGCGACGATGGGAAGCGCCAACCAGACACCGGCCAAAATCCCGGTGGCTTCGGCAATACGGTTCAAGAATATGGTCCAGGTAATGCCCGTTTTGTTGACAATCCACCAGCTCTGGGCGTGATCGATTGGAGAAACATAGGGCAGCAGGGAAAGTGCAGCCACCGCGCCGATGCCTAAAATGGCAATCGCGTGGCGCGGCTGGCTTCGGCGAAAACAAACCCCCGCGCCGGCGGTGCAAACGGCCAGCACAAAAAATGCATTCTGGTAAAGCAACTGAACGCTTAACACCACTGCCATCCCGGCCATCAAAGCGCGCTTCCCGTCCGGCACTTCGATGAAACGCCAGATCAGCGAGACCGCCAGCACCATGCACGCCGTGGCCAGGCCGTACGCGCGGATGGAATCGCCATACCGAATCATTGTGAAATTCAATCCCGCGAGAGCCAATGAAAGCAGCGGCAATCCTTTGCCCATCATTCGGCCGGCGGCCCAATATGCCGTCAGCAGCAACAACCCGCAAACCAGTCCGAGCATTCGCAAGCCGGCATCGGTGGCTCCTGGTCCCGACATCGTCCAGAGCCGAACCAAAACCGGGAATACTATCGGACAATGATCATGCGGCAAGGCCTGCCAGGTCTGGCCCAACGTTGGCAGCCGGGAGATGTTGGCAACGGCCACCTCGTCGCGCCAAAGACCGCCCGCGTGCGTCAAAAAGGTGAAATGCAGCCAGATGGCCGCCAGGCTGATGACCACGGCAATGATCCAATCGGGGTGACTAAGGATTTTTCGGGTCATGGGGTGTTGGCGGTTTTGCCGGGGGCATGGCCGGTGTTCGCTGGTAGATCAAAAGGGCGCTGCCTTCCGGCGCGGGCGTGATGGGAAAACTGCGGAGCAGATGGTAATTCGTCCGGTAGGAATCCCACCAGTCAAAGATTTCATGGTCCGATCCCGGCCGGCTGATCCACGAGTCGTTGAAGGTGACCACGGCCATGCATTCCGGCCGGGCCGATTCAATTTCACCGATCATTTCCTGCTGCATCCGGCGCGCGAACGGCTGCGGCTCCATCAGCGCGTAGGTGTAGAGGTAGCTGGTGGCCGAACGCCGGTGTGAAAGAAAATAGATCTCCGGTTCCGAACCCAGTACCGCCACCCGTGCATCCGGCGGCGTGTTGGCCTGGATAAAAGCGGCGGCCGACCCGGCCTGGGAAAACAGGTCAAAGCCATAAATCGCGCGGCTGGCCTGGGCCGGCCTCAATTCCAACCACACCTGCCGGTTGAGGAAAACACCCACTGCCACCATCAGCCCGAACGCCACACCTGGCCATGCTTTCCTTAAGGCGGCGGGGCCGGCGGCGTTCTGGAAAATTGATTCCGCACCGCTGATGCCACAACCGGCGAGCAGCGCCACAGCCGGCAGGGCCAACAGAAAATAATGCGGCCGGAAATAAAAACCGGGGCAGGTGGCCAGCAGTGAGGCCAGGGCAAAGCCAATCAGCGCGAACCGGTATTCTCGCAAGCGCAGGTCCAGCCAAAGCCATCGCAAGCCAATGAGGGCGGCAATCCAGAACAGTGCGTTTCCACCCACCGCCTTGGAAAACCCGGTGAAAAAATTCATCGGGACATCGGCCGGCGGCACCAGCGACACATATTGCCTTGCGTAACTGATGGTCCAGAACCAGAACCGGTCCAGGACTCCGGCGTGCCAGAGCACCAGGCAAGTTAGACCCAGGGGTAGCGCCACGCCCAGGCTGCCGGCCGCCAGGAGCGGCAATCTTTTGGTCCAGACCATTCCCGGCGGGCGCGGCCCGGCAACCGCCAGAAACATCAATCCCCACAGGCAGAAGAAGATGCCGTGCTGAATCATCAGCATGGCCATGCCCAGCATGAATCCTCCGGCCAGCGCACGTCCCCAACGGATTGACTCGCGAACCGGCAGGAGCAGGCACAAACCCGCCGTGGCGAACAAGGCCACAAAATGCGCGGCATGTCCTTCCAGGCCCAGAATGGCCGGCGACGCGGCCATGACTGTGTAGGCGCCCGCTGCCACCAGCCCAGCGGTTTCATCCAGCAGCCGCCGTCCCAGCCAGAAAAGCATTCCCGCAGTCAATGCCGTCGCACACAGCACGCCCAGATGAATTCCGGCCGGGGTCTGCCCAAACCCGGCCATGATGATGGCGTAGGCGGCGTACGTACCGGGAAATTTCATGTTACCGGCAAGCTGGTAAGGGGGGACGCCCTGCAACATCAACTGGCCGGCATAGGCGTACTCCCCTTCGTCGCGCTCGAGCGGGAGGCTCAACAACCGAAACCGGACCACCACGACAAGCAGGATCGTCGCCACCACAAACCACCGCACCCAGTGCCGGTGAGGAAATTTGTAACGTTCGGTCGGCGCAACGAATGATTGCGTCATGCGTGTGCAATTGAGCAAATCAGGCGGATGGGAACAAGCGAATTTGCCAGCCGCAGGGGTTAAAAAATGGTGGCGGCTTTCCGGCGTTTCTGTTTGACGTGGTTTCCGGCAACCCCGCAACCTTGCCGCGCATGAACGAAAACATCATGGCGCCCAATCCGTGGATGCTGCTGCCGTTTGTGTTGTTGCTCGGCGCCATCGCCCTGGGGCCGTTGCTCGCCCCACGTTGGTGGTCGTGGCATTATCCCAAGGTCGCGCTTGGTCTCGGTGTCATCACCCTGGGCTATTACCTTCTGGTTCTCCGGGCGCCGGACCGCGTGCTGCACGTGGCGCATGACTACGCCAGTTTCATCCTGCTGGTCGGCTCGCTGTTTGTGGTTGCCGGCGGCATTCACATCCACGTGAAGGGCGAGGCCACGCCGCTGACCAACGTGGTTTTTCTGCTGACCGGCGCCGTTCTGGCGAATGTGTTGGGCACGACCGGCGCGGCCATGCTCCTGATCCGGCCGTGGCTGCGGATGAACCAATATCGCGTCACGGCCCACCATGTTGTTTTTTTTATTTTCATCGTGGCGAACGTGGGCGGCTGCCTGACGCCCATCGGTGATCCGCCGTTGTTTCTGGGTTATCTCCAGGGGGTTCCCTTCTGGTGGGTGGCGGAGCATTGCTGGCGGATGTGGGCCATGGGCGTTGGAATCCTGCTGGCCATGTTCTACGTCGTGGACCGGCACAACTTTCTCCGCGCGCCGCGGGAAATCCGTCAAATGGAGACGGCGCCGGAAACCTGGAAATTCGACGGGCTGGCGAATTTGTTTTTTTTGGCCCTGATTCTGGGCGCGGTGTTCATCCACCACCCGGTCTTTCTGCGCGAGGGCATCCTGCTGGCCGCGGCGGCGGGTTCCTGGTGGACCACTCCCAAAGCCGTGCACGCGGCCAATCGTTTCAATTTCCATCCGATCCGGGAGGTGGCCATTTTGTTCATCGGCATTTTTGCCACGATGATTCCGGCGCTCGACTGGCTTGATTTGCACGCGCGGGCGTTGCTGGGCGCGCAAGCGACCCCGGCATTTTTTTATTTTGGCACGGGCACGCTGTCCACCATGCTGGATAACGCGCCGACCTATCTCAGTTTTTTGAGCGCGCTCCTGGGTGCGAGCGGCGCGAGGGATATCGCGGAACTCCTGGGCCGGAATGCCCTGAATCTGGCCGCCATCAGCGTGGGGGCGGTCTTTTTTGGCGCGGCCACTTACATCGGCAACGGGCCGAATTTCATGGTCAAGGCCATTGCCGACCACGAACAGGTCCGCACCCCGACGTTTCCGGGATTTGTCTGGAAATTCACATTGCCGTTCCTGTTACCGATGCTGCTGACAGTGTGGCTGGTCTTTTTCCGCGGCTGATTTCAAACATTTTCTTTGCGCGCGGCTCCGGTTTGCGGGAAAATGGCACTGTTCCGTTTAACATTGGAGTGCGAACGCTCTACAACATTCTATTCACGATTTTCTTCGTGTTGACCGCGCCGTATTATTTCCTGCGGATGTGGCGGCGCGGTGACTGGCTGTCTGGTTTTTTCGAGCGGTTTGGTTATTACAACCGGAACCTCAAGCAGGCGCTGACCAACCGCCAGGTGATCTGGCTGCACGCCGTCAGCGTCGGCGAGGTCAATCTGTGCACTCAACTCATCCGCGCCCTCGAACCGCGCATGCCCAACCTGAAAATCGTGGTTTCGACGACGACGACGACCGGCATGGCGGAACTGCGCCGTCATTTGCCGCCGCACATCAGCAAAATTTATTATCCCCTGGACGGGCGGCGAACCGTCCTCCGGGCCCTGGACACTATCAATCCCGTGGCCATTGTGCTGTTTGAGGCGGAAATCTGGCCCAACTTTCTGTGGCGCGCGCGTGATCGCCGGATTCCCCTGTTTCTGGCCAACGCCCGGTTGTCCAGCCGTTCCTACCGCGGTTATCGGCGGTTTGGATTTTTATTCCGCCCGCTGTTTGCGGCCTTTGCGGGCGTCAGCTCGCAAAATGAGGCCGACGCCGGGTGTCTGCGGGAGATCGGGTGCCGGCCCGAAGCGATCCGGGTGGTGGGCAATTTGAAATTCGATGCGGCCAAAATCGACGGGCACCGCCGGCTCGACGTGCCGGCGCTGTTTCAGCAGATCGGCGTGCCGCCGGACGCGCCGATTCTGGTGTGTGGCAGCACGCATGCCGGCGAGGAAGTTGCCCTGGCGGAGATTGCGCAACGGTTGCGGATATTGTTTCCCGGGCTTTTTCTGGTGCTGGTGCCCCGGCATTTCGAGCGATGCCGGGAGGTGGGACGGCAATTGCACGAGCGGGGCGTCAAATTTGTTTATCGCAACGAAATCCTTGCCAGCGCGCGGTTTTCCGAGGGGCAAATTGAATGTTTGCTCGTGAATACCACCGGCGAGTTGCGGTTTTTCTATGAACATGCGACATTAGTGTTTGTGGGCAAGAGCCTCACGGCGGTCGGCGGGCAGAATCCGATTGAGCCGGGGGCGGCGGGCAAGGCCATGGTATTTGGGCCGAACATGCAAAATTTCACCGACATTGCGCGAACTTTCACCACCCGGAACGCGGCGATCCAGGTGGCCGATGCGGAGGCCCTGGAGACGGTGATCGGCGAATTGCTGGCGGATGAAAACCGGCGCGAGGAATTGCGGCGTAACGCGCTCCAGGTCGTCCGCGAAAATCTGGGAGCCGTGGGACGGACGGTGGATATGATCTTGGAAAATCTGAAGGGCCGTGGGATTTATATTGTGCCGGAAAAATAGGTTCATCATGAAGTTTCCCCGCTTGACGAAACGAAACGGGCCTTTCCATATTCAGGCCGCTTTTGGTGATGAACCGGGAGCATTGAGTGCGTATGTTGAAATCGAAGGTTCGTAAGGCCGGGGCGAATTCCGCCCGGGAAAAAGGAGCGCGCAGCACGACCCTGTCCGCGCCGCCCCCCCCGGATCCGGCCACCGACCCATCGCGGAACGGCGCCCGCCCGGATGCGCCCGCCCGCGATGTTTCGGAAATTATCAAGCAACTGATCCGGCTGGCGCAGGAGCAGGGGCATTTGGCATATAATGACATCAGTGACGCCTTGCCGGACAATGTCACCGAGTCGGAACTGGATGAAGTTTTTGGCAAGCTGCGCAGTCTGGAGATCGAGATTGTGAATCAGGCGGAGGTGGACCGCGTCAAAACCGCCGAGGTCGAGGAGGAGGATGCCAGCCCGCTGGACGCGCTCGACGATCCGGTGCGGATGTATCTCAAGCAGATGGGGCAGGTGGCGCTGCTGACGCGCCAGCAGGAGGTTGAAATTTCCCGACGCATCGAGGCGGCCGAAAACGAGGTCCGCAAAACCATTTACGACCTTGGTTTTGCCGGCAAGGAGCATATCGCCCTGGGGGAGAAGCTTCTGGCCGAGCCGCCGCGTGAACGTTTCGACCGGGTCATTCTTGACAAAAAAGTGGACAACCGCAATGCACACCTCCGCGTGTTGCGCCGGCTCGTCACCCGCGTCCACGAAATCGACCAGGACGTGGATCACAAATACATCACCTGGCGGGACGCCCGCACCCAGGTTCACCGCCGCCGCGCGCAGGCGGCGTTTAAACGTGCAAATCAAAAATTACAGGCAAATTTTTCCAAATTTTGCTGCAAACACAAGGTCATCGAGGAAATGGCGCTGGTCGCTGAAAACATCCACGACAAGTTGCAATACAGCCTGCATGCCCTCGCGGAGGCGGAGGCGCAGCGCGAATCCTCGGCCCAGCAGCACCTCGTCGAGGCCGAGCGGCAGAAGATCCAGGCCCTCGAGGAATTCGTCCGGATGCCGTGCGCGGATTATCTCAAGGCTTTTGACCGGCTGCGCGAATTCTCCACCCAGGCCCTGCAGGCCAAAACCGAGATGGTCGAGGCCAACCTGCGCCTGGTCATTTCCATCGCCAAGAAATATACCAACCGCGGCCTGTCGTTCCTCGATTTGATTCAGGAAGGCAACATGGGGTTGATGAAGGCCGTGGAAAAGTTCGAATACCGTCGCGGCTACAAATTTTCCACCTACGCCACCTGGTGGATCCGCCAGGCCATCACGCGCAGCATCGCCGACCAGGCACGCACCATCCGCATCCCGGTGCACATGATTGAAATCATCAACAAACTGATGCGCTCACAGAAACGCTTGATTCAGGATCTTGGCCGCGAACCCACCCCGGAGGAAATTGCCGAAGACATGCAAATCCCGGTGGAACGCATCCGCGCGCTGTCGAAAATGTCGCAGCAACCCATCTCCCTCCAATCGCCGGTCGGTGATACCGAGGACGCCAATTTCGGCGACTTCATCGAGGACAAGGGCGCCGACAATCCGTTCGACATCACCAGCTTCAGTTTGCTCAAGGACCGGTTGGGCGATGTCTTGTGCAGCCTGACCGAGCGCGAGCGGAAGGTTTTGGAATTGCGTTTCGGCCTCGGCGACGGTTGCGCGCGCACGCTGGAGGAGGTCGGCCAGCAATTCCGGGTCACCCGCGAGCGCATCCGCCAAATCGAGGCCAAGGCGCTTCGCAAAATGCGCCATCCGACGCGCATCCGCCAGTTGCACGGGTTCCTCGAAATTGAGGACCTGGAGTTAAACCTGAAGGCCGCCGAGTGAATTGCCTCAAGGCACCGCCGGGCGCGGCGTGGCCGGCCGGGCCTGAATGACTGCGGTCACGAGTGACAAACCTTCCGACCGCGCGGTCAATTTGATTTCGCCCGGCGCTTTCGTGGATTGCACGATGATTTGGGCGAGTCCATTGAACACGCTGCGTTGCCATTGGGGCATTTCCGGTTTTTCCTCCAGCCGCAAGGTCACGCCTTTGTCGATGCCGCCGGGGCCGGTCCAGTTCGCCAGCGCGACGGCGATGACATTCTCGCCGGGATGGAGAAAGCGTTTCACATCAAAGGACGGCGACGACTGCCAGTCGTGGGATTCCCCGACCTTCCGGCCGTTGACATAGACCCAGCCGTCCTCATCGATCATGCCGAAACAGAGTTCAACGCTTTCAGCCGCCAGTTGTTGTTCGGTGACCTGGATTTTGGCGCGGAAAACCGCCTGGCCGCGGTCCGACAACGGCCCGCTGTCGGCCCGGGGATCGACCGGTGCCCAGCTCGAATCGTCGTAATCGGTTTCCAGTTCAGGCAGCTTGGTTCCATAAACGTCCGGCATTGTTTTCCAGTGCCAGCCGTCATTGATGGCAACCGTCTGGCTCGGCCATTTGGCCAGATAAATGTCCGGCTCATGACAACTGGGGTCGCCGTTGCCAACGCCCAGGATTTTTCCGGGGCCGTCCAGGTCAAACTCCACCAGATTGGTTGCCACCGGCACCACGCGGTTCTGCGCGTCGCGCACGGAAACGGTGACGACGCTCACGTCCTCGCCGTCGGCATTGATGGTGGCGCGGTCGGGTTCCAGTTGAACGGCGGCGGGGTCGCCGGTCGTTTCCACCTTCGTCTGGGCGATCAATTTGCCGTCAGCGTCGTAGCCCTGGGCCGAGAGCGTGCCGGGTTCGTACTTTGCCGTCCATACGAGGTGTGAATTGGGCTTCATGGTCTTGCGGCCAAGGCTCTGGCCGTTCAGAAACAACTCCACTTCCTTGCAGTTGCTGAAACACCAGACGTCAATGGCCTGGCCTTCCCGGCCCGGCCAGTTCCAATGCGGCAACAGGTGCAACACCGGCTGGTCCGTCCACCAGGACTGGTAGTAGTAGTAAAGGTCCTTGGGAAAACCGCACGTGTCCATGACGCCAAAGTGCGAATTGATGCACGGCCAGCCGTACGGCGTCGGTTCGCCGCGATAATCAAAACCCGTCCAGATGAACCCGCCCGACAGCCACGGACGGTCCGCAAAGTAACTCCACCAGCTTTCGGCCGTGCTCGACCAGGGTTGCGCGTTCGAATCGTAGGAACTCACGTAACCGCGCACGGCGTCGTTGGTGTAAATGCCGCGCGTGCTGACCGTGCTGCCCTGTTCGGTGCCGACTTCCGACTGGGTCGGATGTTCCCGGTGGTAATTGTCCATGTCCGTTCCGACGTGATAGTTCCAGCCGCGGACTTCGATGACGGAATTGATGTTGGCGTCGTAATCGTCGCCGACGGGCGCGGCATACGTGATCGGCCGCGTCGGGTCGAGACGCTGGAGCAGCGTCTGCATGGTATCGGCGACCCGTTTGCCGGCGGGCGAGTCCTGCACGGTGAATTCCTCGTTGGCGAGGCTCCAGATGGCGACGCTGGGATGGTTCCGGTCGCGCTGGATTTGACCCTCGAACTGGGCCAGGTTGGCCGCATCACTGCCGAGCAGGCGGTTTTCATCCATCACCAGCAGGCCGAGATGGTCGCAGGCTTCAAGCAGTTCCGGCGTCGGCGCGTTGTGCGACGTGCGGATGGCGTTGCAGCCCATCGCCTTCAATTTCTCGACGCGAAAATATTGCAGCCGGTCCGGCAACGCCGCGCCCACGCCCGCCATGTCCTGGTGGTTGCATGTGCCGTACAACTCGTAAGGTTTGCCATTCAGCAGAAATCCCTTGTCCGGATCGAAGGCGACGGTGCGGATGCCGAACTCGGTTTCCTGGCGGTCAACCACTTTGCCATCAACTTCAACCGTGGTGATGAGTTTATAGAGGTTGGGCGATTCGGGGGACCACAGCACCGGCGACTGGAAGGTTGTGTCCAGTTTGACCTCATGTTTGGACCCCGGTTTCATCGTGGCTGCTTCCTTGAAGGAGGCGATGGATTTGCCTTCCGGGCTGATGATTTCGCAGCGCACCGTCGCGTCGGCGCCATTGGTTTGGTCATTGAGCAATTGGGCATGAACGTGGATGGCCACCTTTTTGCCCGGTACATTGTCCTTGAACTGGCTGTAAACAAAAATTCCATCCGGCGCGATGGCCAGCGGTGCCGTTTTTACCAGCCAGACATGCCGGTAAATCCCCGCGCCTTCGTAAAACCAGCCTTCAAATTGTGAGGCGTCCACCTTCACCGCCACAATGTTTTGACTTCCATAATTCGCCACGTCGGTGATGTCATAACGAAAGCTGTCGTAGCCGCTGCTGTGATGGCCGACGAACCAGCCGTTCACAAACACATCGCAATCGCGATACACGCCGTCAAAGTCCAGCCAAAGCCGCCGGCCGGCGTCGCTGTCCGGCAGGTCAAACGTGCGGCGATACCACGCGACACTGTTTTGCGGGAAACCGGGGCCTACCGGTTTGAAACCGTGTCCGCCGTCGGCGTTGGAATCAAATGGCAATTCCACCACCCAGTCATGCGGCAGGTTCACCGGACGCCAGCTTGCGTCGCTGAAGGACATGCTCGCCGGGCCGCTGCCGGTGCCGGCCTTGGCCAGGCTTTGGGCAAAGCCCCAATCGTTGCCCAGATGAAATTTCCAGCCGAAATCCAGCAACAACCGTTCGCGGGGCGACGACATTTCGGCCCCGAACCCTTTCACGGCGGAAAGGGCAAGAAAGACGGTGAGTAAAAGACGGGAGACGAGGGTGATGGCTTTCATTATCAAGCAAGTTAGGAATTGAATCCACAAAGGCAACGCAAAAATCTGTAATCAAAATTCGTGACCCCACCCCACATCGCAACTCACAGATGCAGTTTCAGGAGGCCTACTTCCAGGGCGAGCGCTTCCTGTACATTGGTGTGCAATAAGCGTTGGGTGTGTTCCAGGGTTTGCAGGTTGTCCAGCGCCTGGCGCAGCGTGATTTTCTGGGCGACGGCTTCTGCTCCGGCCATTTGCGGGAAGCTCAGCAGGTCGCCGCTCACCGCCAAGGTGCGGAGCCAGACGTCCCGCAGCCACCATTGCACGAGCAACAGCAGGTCCGCGCGTTGCCGCCGGTATTCCGCTTCAATGGCGGCGGTCAGTTCGTCCTCCCATCGTTCGCGCAGGTCCTTTTCCACATCGTCATAGCGTTGCAACGGCGACCGCGCCGTGAACGCCTCGTCCACGCCCGCGCGGATTTCGGCGAGTTTTTGGAGCAACACGTCGAGCAGCCGATAACGGCCCAGCAGGCTTTTTTGTCCGTCCGCCGCCAGGGCGCCGAAACGGGCCAGCCATTCAGCCTGCGCATCATCGGCCGGTCGGGCGCCTTCAGTGGAGAAATTCAATCGCAGGCATCGCGACAAAATTGTCTCCAAAATCCGCTGGGGTTCGGTGGAAAGGAGAATCAAAACGGATTTGGCGGGCGGCTCTTCCAGCGTTTTCAAAAAAGCGTTGGCCGCCTGCGTGTTCAGGCGGTCCGCCGCCGCGATGATGGCGACCTTGTATTCCGCCTCGGTGGGTTTGAGCTGAATCTCGCGCATCAACTCGCGCATTTGCTCCACCGTGACGACCCGCGACTTGGATTCGGGCCGGGCCCAATGGATGTCCACGTGCGTTTCGTTGTCGATTTTCCGGCAGCTCGGGCATTCGTCGCAGCAGTCGGTGGCCACGCCGCCGGTTGTGACCGGTTTCCGGCAGTTCAATGTCTTGGCCAGCGTGCGGGCGAGCTGTTCCAGTTCCTCGAGCCGGTGGCCGGTGAAGAGGTAGGCGTGGCCGAGCCGCCCGCGCGCCAGCGAACGCTGGAGCAACTGGACGCCCTGCGATGGTTGGGGAAAGCTTTTGAACGCCATGCCGCCGTTGTTTTGGCTCAATTACGGGTTTCCGGCAAGTCCCTTCGGCAAATCACTGCGGTTGACGATCCAGGGACTGTTCAGCATTTCCGTGACGTTCGTGTTCCGCGCCAGGCTCCATTTCGCATTCCAGCTCATGAAGAACACCGTCCGCGGAAAGTTCGTTTGCACGCCCCGAAGGAACTGGAGGTAATCGTAATCGCCCGGCGGGTTCGACGGCCCGTGCGGCCCGAATTCCGTGAAACCAAACGGCTTGGGCAGCCGGGCCACTTCGGGATATCCGAGAATGTGATGGGTGTCCACAAAGTCCGTGTAGGCGTCAAGGCCGACCAAATCCACATAACGGTCGCCGGGATAATACACTGCCGTGTTGGTGCCGTGATTCGGGGCGTAGACCCAAAGCAAATTGTTCAGGCCCTTGGTTTTCGTAAAATAGTTAAACATCTGGCGCCAGAGCTTTGTAAAGGTTTTCGGGTCCTTCCCATCCCACCAGAACCAGTTGCCGTTCATTTCGTGGAACGGGCGCCACATCACCACCACGCCGTTGCTTTGAAGTTCCTGCAGCCCGGCGGCCACCTGGTCGAGTTCGTGCATCCAGCGCGCGTGCGTGTCCGTGTCGGGCGCCAGCAGGGTGTTGAGGTCAACGTCCTTGTCGCGCAGCCCGCCAAACGCGCTGTTGGTGGCCCGGGCCGGATTGTAAAGATGCGTGCTCACGGTCACCAGACCGCCGGCCTGCCAATACTCGATGGCTGCCTGGTTCGGGTCCTCCGTGGAAACCCCGCCCCGGCCGGCGTAATCCACACCCAAAATGGCCGGCCAGTGCCCGGTTTGGTCGTGGATTTCGGTCACCAGGTCAAGGTTCGCCCGGTTGCCAAAATTGGAAAACTGGCCGGACAACAAACGTTTGTCGGGTCGCGCTTCCAGACTTTGGAGGTACTGGAGGACGTTCCGGCCCCGGGCGTTCAGACGGGAATTGGCCGGCGCTTGCGGCGTGCGACAGCCGGCCACCAGCACCGCGGTGAACAGAACGCAGCAGATGCTTTTCATACCTGGTTTCCTCAAATGTCTTCCCGGTTCATGCCATCCTCAGTGGAGGATGTGAATGTGCCGTTGGATTATGCTGAAGCCAAACAAAAATGGCGCGAGCTTTGAAGTTTCCGTGGAATCCCATGAACATCCACCATTCAGTTTCTGGCAGCCGGAGTGTCGCTCGTGCCAGGCCTTACTGCACCGGAGTCCAGGTGTCGTCCGGATCATAGGTCGTCATGGCCGCGGCGATTTTCACGGTCTTCGGTCCGAGGTTCTTTTGATAAACCCTGCCTTGCTGGTTCACGATGAATGTCATCACTCCCGTGTTGCCCCATTCGGCCGGCCAGGCGACGAGCGCGAATCCCGCAATCATGCGGCCGTTGATGAGGTAGTCATATCTGCCGCCGGGCGCGTGTTTGCCCTGCCGCGTCAGGATTTTGAAATAATAGCCGTGATACGGTGCCTGCTCGTCGTTCAGCATTTTGGCCGTGCGATGATAGCCTTCCACCCGGGCCTGCGCGACGAGCGGTCCCAAGGGACTCAATTCCTCACCTGGTTTCGCCGGCCAGAAAAGGCCGTCATGGGTGCCGGGCGTGCTGCACAGGAACTGCGCGTAGGCAAGCACTCCGTCGCCCATGCGATCCTGGCCCGCATATTCGCGTTGCGCATCCACGTACGCGTTGCAGACAGCGATCACGCCCATTTCGTCCCGGCCGATGCGGCGGGCGAGAATCTCTTCCCTGCCCGCAGCGGTATCGAAGAACCATTGCCCGTCCTGTTTCACCAGCGGAATGGGAAATGGCCAGTCATTGGTGCCGGTTTCCAGCGTCATGTTGGAATCCGAATTCGTTGTCAACTGCGCCTTTTCCGTCAGATGTTGGACAAACAACTTGAATCCTTCGGTGGCCTGCACCACGTCGGGCGAAACCAAATCGCGTCCCGCCGGCCCAAAGATGGCGTCCAGGGCGTTGGTATCGTCGTTCCGGGCCGCTGCCACCAAGGCATTGACGGCTGCCTGCGGCGAAGCGAAGGTCTGTTCATCCGCCGCCGGCACACGCACCGGCAGCGTCAGCGCCAGGAGCGCCAGGCCGGGCCCGAACGTGCACGACCACATCCGGCGCCACCTTGAAAGGAGGCCCGGTTTCATCGGTGGCAATGTTTGCGTGGAAATCATGGGGTTGAACGGTTCAATGCTTTGGCTGGGAATTTGAACCGTGACCGCCACCACCGCCGGAGGGCATCGCTGGTCGCGGGGCCGGCGCCGAATGCTGGACGGGTGCCGAATGGGTCGTCGTCTGCATGCTCTGCCAGCCACGGTTACTGTAGGTTTTGGTGTCACGCGGATTCTGGATGCCAATGAACGCGCCGTTTGATTCAGGCCGCGCTTGATTGAAATCCACCGCTGGCGCTTCCGGCCGGGCTGTCGGGGCCGGGGTTCGTCGTGGCATGACTGAATCGGATACCGACCGGCCCACGGTGGCCACCACGGGTTGATTGTTGGGCACGCTCCAGCCCCGGTCGCCGCGATTCACCCCGACCGGGCCGGGCCGATTTTCAGGACGCCACACCGTGGTGTACCGTGTGTCCCGTTGACCCACGGGTTCGCGCCACCAGTTGGCGGGACGCGGATGGTCGTGGTTCCAGACAATGATCCGGTGGTTCACCCAGTCAAAATCACAATCCAGCCACCCGCCAAACGCATAGCCAACGCCGAAGGTGATAAAGGGTGAGCCATCCGCGGACTGATAATAAACCTGGTCCGGCTGATAAACCGGCACATAAATGACCTGGGTATCAACCGGAACAATTTCAATATAACCGCCGTCATCGATCACCTGTTGTTGCGGCGTGGATTGCAGGTTGCCGAGATTGTAAGCCGACGTGCGCAGCCGTTGAATGGAATTCATCACGTCCTGCGGTTGATTGAGAAAGGCCTGTCCGAGTTCCGTCGTCCAATTCAGGTTGTCATCCATCCATTTCAAGAGATCGGAGTATCGGGCCAGCGCCTGGACGCTGGCGTCCCACGGCTGCTGGTCAAGCTGGCCGGGGTCGCCGCCGCCGCTGACATACCGGTCGGCCAGCACGATTTGCGTCGGAAACGTGGATGCCGGCAGGATTTGGGCAATCAACGGGTCGGGATAAAGCGCAATCGGCCCGAGCAACTGGTCAAGCTGGTCATCACCCAGCGGTTGATAGGCGGGCGCCGGGGGTGGCACCTGGGCCGGCAGGGACATGACCGTGCCGGCGAGCACACACAGTAAAACCGCGATGTTAAACAATGACTTCATCCGGGTACGGGTAGGATTTGATCGTCATCATCATCCACAGACGCAGTTCCCGCCAGATAAATTACATAAAAATCAAAACGCCTGCTCGAACCGGCTAGTCTTCGATGACTGCGGACACTTCCTTGAATCCGTTGAAATAGCCGGTCACGGGATCAACCGTCGGGCGGTAGAGGATGGTCCGCGTTTTGGCAGGCGAATTGGTGGGAGTTGCGGCGTAACCGGTTGTCTTCAACATCGTGGCTAGTTGTCCGGCCAGGGTGTTCGCCACCGTTGAATTGTCCCCCTTGTCGGCGATTTGCGTCAGCTTCCAGCCGTTTTCGAAGTTGAAGGTGAAATCCGCCTTGGCCAGAAAATTGTGCGTCGTCACCCGGTACGGTTTCTGGGTGTTCGGCAGCCAGACAGGGGTGACGGTGACGGTCTGTTTGCTGGTCGAACCGGTGGACTCCGTCACAATGGTTGCCGAGAAATACAGTTCCGGCTGGTAGAAAATATATCCCTCCGGCAGGGCATTGGTTTTGCCCCAGCTGTTGAGCGAATCGGCGGAGATGGGCTGAATCGTGTACCAGGCGCAACCGCCGGTAAGCCATGCCATCAGGGAAACAAAGAACACTGTCCGTTTCATGCCCGAACAATGTTGACCGGTGTAAATTTTGTCAACGGAACAAAATTCACCGTGCCCCTGCCGGTCACGCCAAAATCAGATGAAGGCGGACCCAATGCGCCGGAGGACGTGCTCATTTGCGGGAACGGAGAAGTTTTTTAAGGCGGGCCGTCGTTTGCTCGCGGTCGAGCCGGCTCGCTGCCACGTCCAGAGTCAACCGTTCCCAGGCATCAATGTCCAGTTTTTCATCCGGCAGCAGATCGTTCTCGCTCAGGAAAACCAGACACGTTGCCAGCGCGGTGCGCTTGTTGCCATCCACGAATGGATGGTTGCGGCACAGGTAAAAAAGATATGCGGCGGCCAGCTCCACCGGGTTGGTGAACAACGGCTCGCCCGCCATCGTGGCCTGCGGCGCGGCCGCGGCGGATTCCAACAGCGCCGCGTCGCGCAGACCCGCCGAGCCGCCGTGCGCGCCCAGCACTTCGGCGTGAATCGCCTTTACGGCCTCCACCGTGGGATGCGAGAGCGGCCGCTTCATGACAGCCGCCGGAACAGTTCCTTATTCCTTTTGATCAGGCGTTTCGCCGTGGACGCCGCCCGCTCCGGGGTGATGACGGGACGCAGGGGCGTCAGCACAATGGAACCGCCTTCGTGGATCGTGACGGACACCTGGTCGCCCACCTTTATGCGCGCGAGTTCCATCAGTGCCGCGTCAAACATCAGGCCCTGCGAGTTGCCTATCTTTGTAATCGTCTTGGTCATGATGTAAAACTATGTTTAACAGGGCTGGCTGTCAAGTTGCTGCCCGGACGGGCAGGCGCTCCGCGATGGTGGAAAGCCAGACGTCAAAGGCCGGAACGGCTGCTTTTATGGCGAAGAAGCGGCTTCCAGATTGTGCAGTTCGGGTCCGACGACGTTTCCCAAATGAGTGCCCGCCGAATAAAGCGCCACCCCAAAGCCCGCCAGCATGGTTGCCAGCACCAGGAACGCCCGGAAATGCCGCGCTTCGAATTTTTTCACCGAACGCGCGAAGGCCACCAGCCCGAACAGCGCCGCTACCACAATCACCGCGTCCACGCTCGCCCGTTGCCAATAACTGCCGCCCAGATGCAGCCACATCCCGAACTCATCGAACGTCAGGCCCATCGCCACGCCGTACAGCAATGCCGTGATTTCCGCCGCCCGGCCCGTCGGCCGCCGGAACACGCTGTAACCGCACACCGCCGACATCAGAAAAATGCCGTAGTTCAAATGATGCACGTGCGTGCCGCGCACAAAGAAATAAAGATTGGGCATCTCCCTGGCCATGATGAGGAACACGAAAATCCGCGCCAGGATGAACGTCACAATAAAACCGAACAGGGCGCGGCGCGCCAATCGATGCGCCGTCTCCCGCCGGATGGCATGTTCCGCCGTCAACATTGGTTTTATCGGTTAAAATCCCGGACCTGCATGTCAATGCCGGCGCGGAAAATGTTCCGCCAGCAGTTCGCCGGCCTTTTGCACGCCGTGAATGATGCCCGGCGTGAATTCGGACTTGCGAAAGTAACCGCTCATGGCGTCCGCCAGCTTCCGCCAGAATTCGTCCCCGCACTTCGCGTGCACGCCCTCGTCGCCGATCACGGCAAACTTGTGCGAGCGCGGTGCCACAAAAATGAGCACGCCGTTACGTTCCGGAGACTGGTTCAGGCCCAGCCGCAGGAATTCCACCTGGGCGGCGGCGACAGGGTCGTCAACATGTTTGTGGCTGACCGTAACGCGGATCTGGCCGGAGGTCTTGTGTTCGGTGTCTCGAATCGCCGCGACGATGTTGTCGTGCTGCAGATGTTTGGCAAAGGTTCGCGGGTGCATAAGTTACCAGCTCCCTCCCGCGCCGCCGCCGCCGAAGCTGCCCCCGCCGCCTGAAAATCCACCCCCACCGCCGCCGCCGCCACCGCCACCCCCGCCAAAGCCGCCGCCGCCGGACCAGCCGCCCCCGGAATAAAAAAAGCCGCCAACCGGGAGGAAGAAAAAGCGGAAGTACACGAACAGAATTATCAGCAAAATGAAGATTATGGTTGAAATCACATTACCCGCGCCGTCATGAGTGCTCACCGCCTGCCCCTGTTCCGCCACCGTCGTTCCGTTGCCCTGGTATTCGCCCCGGACCGCCGCGAGCATCGCCTGCACCCCCGCCGTCAGGCCGCCGTCGAAATCGCCGGCCCGGAAGCGCGGCGTGATTTGCTCGTCAATGATGCGCTTGCATATTGCATCAGGCAGGACGCTTTCCAGTCCGTAGCCGACTTCGATGAACATTTTATGGTCCTGGACAAAAACGAAAAGCACCGCCCCGTTGTTTTTGCCCTTTTGCCCCACCTGCCACGACCGCGCCACGCGCACGGTGTAATCGTCAATGGACGAGTCCGACTGCATTTTCGGGAAAATGGCCACCACGATCTGGTCGGAACTTTGGCGCTCGAAATTTTCGAGCGTCTGGTTCAATTGCGCCGCCGTGCCGGCGGAGACGACCCCGGCGTAGTCGTTGAAATAGGCGGCCGGCTGGGGCGGAATGACTTCATCCGCGAACAGGCGAAAGCCGAAAACCACCAGCAGGATGACGCAGAGGCGTCGCACAGTTCAATGGTTGGTTGCCGCCGCCGGTTGATTGAAATCGAACTGGACCTTGGGCGGCGTCTCAGCCCCCGGGGTGGCTGCGAAATAAGGTTTGTATGGGAAGCCCAAGGCCGAGGCGTAAAAAAGGGTGGGAAATGATTTGATGGCCGTATCGTATTCCTGGACCGCCGTGTTGAAATCCCGGCGCTCCACGCTGATGCGGTTTTCCGTGCCCTCCAGTTGCGCCTGTAATTCCTGGAAGTTCTCCGTGGCCTTCAAGTCGGGGTACCGCTCCACCACCACCAGCAACCGGGACAAGGCGGATGAAAGCTGGCCCTGGGCCTGGTCAAAGGCCGCCAGTTTGGCCGGATCGGTCGGCGCCGCGTTGGGGTCTAGCTTGACTTGTCCCACCGACGCCCGGGCCGCGGTGATTTCCGTGAGTGTGGATTTCTCGAAATTGGCGGCGCCGGAAACGGTCGCGACCAGATTGGGGATGAGGTCGGCCCGGCGTTGATAGACGTTTTGCACCTGCGCCCATTGGCTGTCCACCGCCTGCGATAGTTTGACCAGGTGATTGTAACTCCCGCCCGCCGCCGCTATCAGAATCAAGACCAGCAGACCGAGCACCACCAAAACACCGAGAAAAATGGCAAGTTTTTTCATAATGATGGTTGCAGTTTAGTCCTCCCGGGCCGGGCAACAATTACAAAATTTACCTTTGTCAGTAATCCACCGGCGGGTTCACGGTCCCCCAAAAAAAGCGGCGGGCGTGGGAAACATATTGCCAAAAACCACGTCCGCCGACCTATAACCGGAATGTTTTACTGAGCAAACTTAATTTGGTTCACCTGGATAATTTTTGCAAATAAGTCGTGATGTTTAACCGATTAAATGGGTTTAAAAATCCTGTTCGGGTCGGATGAGAACCGGCTGGTTCAGGCGCGGAGTGCGAGGCGGTGCGTCTGTGCGATGGCCTTTTGCTGGTCATTGCCCACGCCCGCTTCCTTCGCATAACGCGGCCAACCGGCAACGGAGGCCGTCACCTGTTCCACCAGGTCGTTCCCGTCCTTGATGCCAAACTGCCGGGCCACCGCCAGCAGATCGGCGCGTGTGAAATCGTCGCGCTTGCCATTGATGCTCATCTGATGGCGATGGGTCCAGGCACCGCCGGGATTGAACGACCAGATCACGTCGAACGCGGGCGACAGCCGCCACGGTCCGTCCTGGTCCATGAGAAAGGCGATGTTCCGCGTGTGATCGTCCTGGTTCCGGGCCACGACGTTGAAGACCATGCGCCGGAACAGTTCCCGCATGGCTCCGTGCCCCAGGTTCAGGCGCTGAATCACCGAGAACGCCTGCTCGTAGCCGTGCTCGCCCGCCGCGTTGAAATCGTAATGCCCCAGGGCGCACAGCGATTGCATGTGGATTTTCCGGTCGTGACCGTCCCGGTCGAAACGCCGCGTCATGAAATGTGCACGCCCCGATTCCTCCAGCAGGCGGCAGTCGCTCATGGCGATGCCCGCCGCCACGGCCATCCGGTAATAGGCAAATTCGATCCGTCCAAAGCCCTTGGGATCACCCAGTGTGACATCGTTCACACCGTCAAACTTCAGAATCCACGACTCAAACCCCGCCGGCGCCGCCACCTGGCCCGAGCGCACCTCCTGCGTTTGCGGGTTCCACGCAATCACCGCCTTCGCCCGGTTGCCGCCGGCGGACGTGCCCACGCGAATGATGGCCGTCAACGCCTCCGCCTTCGCGCCCTTGAGGTTCACCGCCCAACCGGTCCGGTGGCGAAGGATTTCCGATGCCAGTTGCGTCAGTTCCGCCACCTCAAGGGGCACGGACCGGCCCGGGGCCGGGCCGAGCGCGGGCTTGAACTCCAGCGCGCCCATGCCGCGGCTGCTCATGTAACACAGGCGTTCCACCGGGGTGAAATCCCCGGGCGCACGGCCCTGGCGCGCCAGCCAGAGATCAATCAGCCGGTTCCCGTAACGATCCGGCAACGAATCCGCCAGCAGCCCCGGCAGGCCGTGAAACGTCTCGCGGTTGAGCGCGGGAAACGAAAAAATCCCCGCCCGCAACGGCATCATCAGCGGTGCAATCTCCCGGCCCTGCCGCACAAACGCCGGGTCATACTCGAAATTCACCACGCCGCGCTCCTCGTCCCACGCCACGGCGCCGGCGTCCCGGTCCCACAGGCGGACGGTGGCCACGTTGACTTTGCGGACGCGTGAGGCCATGGCTCAAGGCTCCGGGGTCCGGCGTTGGTGGCGGCCCGAAGCGCGCTGCCGTTCGCGCCCTTTCAGCCTGGCCAGTTGAATCGGGCTTGGCCCCGGTTCCGGCAGAAAGGCGTCCAGTTGGCCAAGCAGCCCCAGCACGCGCAGCACCCGGATCAACAGCGACAGCGTGCAGGCGCGCCCGCTCTCCAGATTCTGCAAGGCCCGCCGCGAAACACCGGCTTTGACCGCCACCTCCGCCTGGGACAGGTTCGCGTTGAGCCGCTGCATCTGTACCCGCCGGCCCAGTTCCGCCAGCACCGCCAGTTCGCTCATGGCTTCAAAATTCATGGACCCAACCTGCCTGAGACCGTTGTTCGAGTCAAATAAAAAAGCGCATTAAAATGCGCTAAAACTCTATTATAATAAGTAAAGCGCATTGTATTGCTCATAAAATAACACTCTCTCCAAGGCGCAATTTGGAGAGGGCGGAGGATGATCCTTTACAGGTTCCGTAATCCCGCGCGCCGGGCGCGCCGGGCCAGTCGCCGGGCTTTCTTCGACCCGAATTCCCAAACCGAAAATTGTTTTTGCCGGACGACGTACGGCTTCGGGCTCCAGGTCGCCACCCAATACTTCCGGACCTCGCCGTGGCGCCGCACCACCACCTTCTGCACGCCGACGATGCCGGACGAGCCCTTGCCCCTCGGAATCTCCGCCCACCGGCGGCGCTGCGTCCGCAGCGGCGGCCCCAGTTTCGCCAGCAGCCTCCGGTAATATTTTTGGGCCGCGGCCAGTGCCCGTTTCCGGCCGCCGTGTTTTTTGTCCGTGAAAAAGGCGGAATGGGCTTTGCCCCGGCGCTGCAGGCGCACAAAAAACCCGTGATTGTGCTTGGCCTTCTGGTCAATCCGGCTGATGCCCGGTGTGCGGGATGATTGGCTCATGGTTCGACGTGTGTGTGGACACGGAATTCGTTCATGACCCGATACTGGCTGATTCGTCCTTAATTCTCAACTGCTTTCAGCCAGGATCAACCTTGGATCTTATTTGTTCACCGAAGAAAAGAAGATAACAAAGTCTGGAAGCCTGTTGCGCGAGCGAAGGCCTTTTGCGTCGGTTTTTAACCTCTTTGTTCCCTTGGTTGCCTTCTGTTGTTTTTTTCCTTTTGCGCTCTTTGCGGTTAAACTTCCGGCTTTAAGCAAATCTGGCACAGAACTCTTTCAACGCCTCCGATAGCGTTGATTTCAATACCGACTCGGGCAGCAGGAATGGTCTTTCAATGACAGTGATCTTGGCTTTCCCCGTCGTAAATGCGAACGTCCCCGTCAGTTTTCCGATGACTTGGCCGGTAAAATCGCCATGGATGTCGCCGTTCGGCTCGAACGTATAACTGCCTTTTACCTTGGGTTGCTCCGGGTTGGGATGGCAGAAGTCGCCGGCCAGTTCGTTGCCGTTGATCGGGACATCATACTGTCGGGCCAGCGTTTGAAGTTCGGGAAAAGTCGGCGGTCTTCCCAATGGCTGCGTTATGGTAAAAGGCATGGAGGCGAGGTTAAGGGTTAAAGACTGAAGGCCAAAGGCTAAAGATTTTTGCGTCCGGCATGGTTAAACGAAGGCCTTCGCGGTTTCAGTCTTTTGGAATCAAAGATCGGACCGGGCCTCAATTTGCGATTGCAACTCTTTGACGCGCTTTTGCGCGGCTTTGAATTGTTGAGGCGTCAACTCCCGCTCAAGCCGGTCGCGGCTTCTGGCGGCATCCGCATCGGTCCGGGCCGCCATGCTGAACCACGCATACGCCTCGACCGCGTTCCGGGCCACGCCTTCGCCCTGGTCGTAACAGAGGCCGAGGCTGCATTGGGCCTGGGCAAGATTCTGCTCGGCGGCTTTGCGATACATCCTCACCGCTTCCACCGCGTCTTTCTTCACACCGGCGCCATTGGCATAGCAGAAACCCAGAAAATAATGGCCAATCGCATCGTTTGGATTGAGTTCGATGGCTCTGGTGAAGTCCGCGATGGCGGCGTCCGAACTGCCTTTGGCCAGCTTCGCCACGCCCCGATTGACATAAGCCTCCGCGTCGTCGGGTTTGAGTTCGATCGCCCGGGTGCTGTCGGCAATGGCGCCGTCCAGGTCGCCTTTCGCCAATTTCGCCACGCCGCGCTTGACGCAGGCCTCCGCGTCATCGGGTTTGGGTTCGATGACTTTGGTGCTGGTTGCCGTGCTGTTGGAAATGGCGCCGTCCGATCCGCCCTTGCTTTTCTCCGCCGCGTCCGGATTGGCATTGGGTTCCACCGGCTGCGGTTTGAGTTCGATGGTTTTGGCGCTGTTGGCGATGGCGGTGTCCAGATCGCCTTTGCCGCCCTTCGCCAGGTTCTCGTTGGCGCCGGGCGCCGTTGCCTGATGTTTGAGTTCGATGACTTTGGTGCTGTCGGCAATGGCGCCGTCCAGGTCGCCTTTGGCGCGTTTCGCGATGCCCCGGTTGACGTAGGCATTCACATCATCCGGTTTGAATGCGATGGCCTGGGTGAAGTCGGCAATGGCGCTGTCGAGGTCGCCTTTGGCTGATTTCGCCACGCCGCGATTGACGTAGGCCTCCGCATTATCCGGTTTGAGGGCGATGGCTTTGGTGCTGTCGGCAATGGCGCCGGTCAGGTCGCCTTTGGCCACCTTCGCCGCGCTGCGCAGGACATAGGCATTCACCGCATCCGGTTTGAGGGCGATGGTTTTGGTGCAGTCCGCGATGGCGCCGTCCAGGTCGCCCAGGGCTTTCCTCGCAATGCCCCGGTTGATATAGGCATTCAAATCGTCCGGTTTGAGTTTGATGGCCCGGGTGCCGTCGGCCATCGCGCCATCCCAGTCGCCTTTGTCCACCTCCGCCGCACTGCGCAGGACGTAGGCATCCGCATCACGCGGTTTGAGGGCGATGGCTTTGGTGCTGTCGGCAATGGCGCCGTCCCAATCGCCTTTGGCCCGCCTCGCAATGCCCCGATTGACATAGGCCTCCGCCTGACTGGGATCCAGTTCGATGGCTCTGGTGCCGTCCGCGATGGCGCCGTCCAGGTCGCCTTTGTCCACCTCCGCCGCACTGCGCAGGACATAGGCATCCGCATCATCCGGATTGAGTTCACTGGCTTTGCCTTTTGACGTTTCCGTCGTTCCGCTCCGGGTGCCGCTGACCGCGGCATTGCCCGTTTGAGCCATCGCGATGCTCAACATCAAAAACAAAAACCACTGGTTCAATTTCACGACGGCATGCTAATTGGTCTGGGCGCACTGGCAAGCTCTGTGAGATTTTTGGAGGTGGCGTGATTTGCAACTTCCGGCGGATCGGGCAGCCTGTCCCGCCCGGCGTGATGCTTGCGAGCCGTCGTCGCGTGCCGTTTTCAGTGGACAGCCCGTCAGCAGCCTCGCCCCGCCAAACGGTGTCATTACCCTTGGAATTGACGGCTTGAAGCCGGCGACAGATTGGCCTTAAATATGCGTACAGGCGCGGGTGAAGAAATGTCATTTCATGAAAAACCGAATCTTTATTGTCTGGTGTGTCGCCCTGGTGGCGGGCGGTGTTTCCGTCCGCGCGGATGACACGCCGGACCAGGCCGCTGCGCGCGCGGCTCTGGAACAAAAAATGGAGGAGCTGGACCACTCGCCCGCTCAACCGCCACCGGATACGAATTCCGTCACCGCGATGGCGACGCCCGCTGCATCCACCCCCAACACAATCCCGGCCGCAACGGTGGCTGCCCCGGCTGCCCCGATGGAAACGATTCCGGCGGCTGCGCCGGCAACTGAAGTTCCTGCCGCGGCCGCGCCCGTTTCGGCTGCTCCTGCCGACGCCGATTTCTCCCAGGAAGTTTCTCCTGCCAACGCTTCGGACCAGGCCGCTGCGCTGGCAGCTTTGGAGAAAAAAATGCGCGATTTGGACCAGGGGGTGGCCCGGCCGCTGCCGGATACCAATTCCGAGGTCGAGGTGGCAAAGCCCGTCGAATCCGCAACCAACACAACCGGCCCGGTCACCACCAATGCAGTGACTCTGCAAACCGCTCCGGCGGCGGCTCCGGTGAATGAATCTTCTCCCGGTGCCGACGCTGCGGCCCAGGCTGCCGCCCTCGCCGCGGTCCACCAAAAAATGAACGAGTTGAACCAGCCGGAAGCCCAGCCGGTAACTGAAACGCCAAAGGCCCAGGCTCCAGTGGCAATATCTCCGGGGATTGCTCCCGCCACGGCGGCTCCCCTTTCCGCCGCGCCGGCGGTTGTGGCTCCTGCTCCCGAAGTGTCCGCCGCCCCGGCCGCCGCGCCGGCGGCTGCCATCGTTCCGGCTCCTGCCGCGGAACCGGTGGCGGTGCCGGCCGAGATTCAGCCGGCCCCGGCGGTTCCCGCTCCGATGATATTACCGTACAGTTCACCGGGGCAGGCAAGACCGGACAATCAATTGGCGACGGTGTCCGGAGCCATCTACAAGAGTGTGGAGGTGGAGAGTGTGAAGGACGACGGGATCATCATCAGTTACACGGCTGCGAACGGCAGTTGGGGGATGACCAAGGTCTATTTCGAAGATCTTCCCGCCGAAATCCGGCAGCAATACGGGAAATAACAAGTCGCTTGTTCAACCGCCAAGACGCCAGGAGCGTAGAGATTTTCCACAGAAGCTGCTTGTCTTGACGGTTTCACTCATTCGTGTTTCTCAATGTTTTTACCCAATACGTTTTCTTCATGCCGCGAACCCTGCCCGGTGCCGATGAAGATGCGGGGGTCGGCAGGTTCACAATCCGGTTGGTCAGTTCCTTCGTTTCAATTCAATCTCGACCATTTCGCAGTTGGCATCGAAGCCGGCATCCCGCAAACCCAGTGAACAGGTCAAATTCATCACCCGGCCGTTGTCCCGAAATAGTTCCGGGTGCAGATAGGTGCAATATACCACTTCGACTCGTTTGCCCTGACGATATGCGGGCACTTCAATTCGGGCAATCGGTGGGCTCCAGGGACCATACGGAGCGTCGGCGACCAGGAGGCGAATCTCCCGCGGATGATCGAAGTCACTCGACGAAGCCATCACATATTTTTCCAGGTACGGATTCCAGGCGACCGAGACCTGACCGGGAACATTCCCAACCAATAGGGCGGCGGCCTCCTTCCGGGCCGAGAATTCAGGGCCGGGGCCGGTGTAGAACTCATACGCATCGGGGTCCTCGATTTTTTCCGGGCGCACCCGGGCCAGGGCGACGCCCTGCTTCCCGTTGAATTCCTTGGTCCCGAAAAGATAGAGCCAGCCGTCAGCCTCAATCACCTGGGTGGGTTCGATGGGAAATCGCCAATCCCCGTGTGGTCGCAGACGTTCATACGGTCCGAGCGCAACGTGGGACCGGCCGAGCCCGGAACCGACACCACGGAAATCCCATGAACCATTTCCAAAAACCTCGATCAACGAATAAAAAAGGTAATATTTGCCCTTCACATGGATTCCACCCAGCGGCCAGATCCGATAACGGTCAATCGGTTTTTCATCCGGCAGGAACTCAAAAGGCGAGACGACAACTCCGTGGCTGGACACGAGATAATTGAACGCAGGCGGATAACTTCGGGCATTGTCGGCAAGAAAAGCGATGGAACAGGATACCGTTCCGCCGGCGAAGTGCGGGGTTCCATCGGCGGACCGGAATCCTTTGAAGGTGTCACCGTAAGCCCAGATCGCCCCGCCCGGGACCACGAAAGACTCCCCGCCATCCTGTGAAACAATCGAAGCCCGGGCGTGCGACTCGTTCCAAAGCGAGCCGAGGAATCGGGTTTGGACAATATCGAAGGTTCCGACCTTCTGTTTCTCCGCCGTCGAAGAGGTCGAACACCCCGAAACAAGAACAACGATGCCAAGGAGGGAAATCAAACCGATGGTTGGAAGGCGAATCATGGGCGTCAGCTTTTGATTTTCAGGACGCGACGAACGGACGGTGTTTTCATGCTTTGGGCATGTAACACGAATCTTCCCTGACCCTCAACGCTCAACTTTTTCGGAGTTGGACCACAGCTTCCGTTTTCCGTTCTCCGTCTTAAGCACTTTCCCCGGCGTTGCGTCCCTGATTATCGCTCGAGACCAGAAAGGCTGCCGTCGAGGGACGGCAGCCTGTGCATTGACGAACGATTACCGAAGATATCCGTCGTGGTCGCGATCATGCCCGTCATGGTCGTGGCGGTTGTGGTTGTAACCGTCGCGGGCATGTCCGCGGTCGTAGTCCGCCACGCGGTAATGCCAGGCGCCGGCGACCCAAACCCGGCCGGTCGGGAGATACGACCAGTAACCGGGCGCCCAGACGTAATCCACGCCTGGACAGGGTGGGACCGTTTGCACCACGGTCACGGGTGGGGTGCGTAAACCACCGGACTGGAAACGACGACCGGCAGCGGCAACCCGATGGAGATGCCGAAGCGGACTCCGGCGTTGGCCGACATGGCAGCCGCACCGAGCAGCGCGGCGAGAATGAATGTTTTCGTTTTCATATGTTTTGATTTTTTTCCGGGGCGTTATTGCCCACACCCAACCAGACGCTTAAGTAACCGATTAGTTACACAAGTCGGTGAATTGTATTCCACCGTCAATCAGGGACTTGCAACGGGCCTGGCAACCGGCCGAAAATGGTGTTCAGGGTGTTTCCGGTCACCGCGCAAAAGGTGCGCACTTGAAGGTTGGTGGGTAGATAGTAGATGGCAGAGGCTGGAAGACAGATGGCGGAAGACGGAGGACAAAGGGCAGGGGCAGGGGACGGCAAGGCTCGTTTACCTTTGTTTTCTTCTGTGGGAAAATTTAACAGAAGGTAACGAAGCGAACGAAGCCCCAGGTTTTTTCTGAAAGTTTTCGAGTCTTTCGCGGGTTTCGCGGTTTCAATCCGTGTCCATTGGTGGCGGGCCGCGTTAAAAGCTTTGCCTTATGAGGCGGCGCGGGTCTTGGGTCGAACCACTTCGGCGAGGAAAAGGAGTTTATAAATGTCCGGTCGGCGGGCTTCAGCCGTATGACCGGCGATTTCCAGCGGGTCGGCGCTCGACCGTACCAGTTTGAAGTCCCCACAGCACAGCCATTCGCCCATGCCGGACTTGACACAGACCGGGATGGAACCCGTCTGCTTGCAGAAGATGTCGGCCAACTCGGTGATCTGCGGGCCTTTGCCGACGTGAATCACCAAGGGCGCCTCCGGGTTGAGCTCCATCGTGAAGCAACCCGCCACGACGGCGCCATCCCGATGCGGCAAATAAAACGGCGGTGAACCGTCGGCTCCGGTTTCGTCCATAATCTCGCTCCAGGTGTAGCGACGTCCTTTGATCAGTGACATGGCGTCAGCGGGTGGTGCGGCGGATGATTTTGCGCGGGGACAGCACGAGACCGGATGTCAGGGGTGTTGGCATTTTACGGATATTTCCCATAAACCAAACGGATTCAATTGCACCGTATTGCACTCTAGGACGGAACGAAGGATTTGCAATGGGAAAACGGAGGACGGTTTGGCAGTTGGCAGATATCCGGCCTTTTATCTTTGCCTTTTGCGCCCTTTGCGGTTGAAGGAACGGCTTCTGTTCTTTGTTCCTTCGTTTGCTTCGGTCAAAGGACTTTTGCCCGATTTACGGTTATTCGAGCAGCCGGAAATCTCCGGCCCTGCGCGCGTTGACTCAGGGCTAAATGTTACTTTGGGCTGGGGCCGTCAAGACTTCGTTGCCTCACGATCCAGGTTACCGAGGACAGTGAAGAAGTTCTTGAGTTTGCGTTCAATGATTTTCTT
>JBEKTH010000020.1:0-59149 GCA_049516255.1 Verrucomicrobiota bacterium | reverse complement strand
CGCAGTTTCTAACTTTTTTTCGCTATTATCGTCGGAACAAAGCCATTTTAACGCGAAAAAAATCACGCCGCCTATTATTAAGGGCGGCACAATAGCGGGTATTGCCGGAGCAAGTGCCGCGATAAGTGGAACCGTTTGTTTTGCATTCATAGTTTTGAATTCGATTAAATATTTAAGTGGCGAAATGATAGACTGCGGAGCGTGGTTTAGCTTTGGGTTTTTAAGCGCGCTGTCCGGACAATTGCTAGAATCGCCGCTTTTAATGGGTCAGTTAAATGAGCCCATGCCAATGCAACTTCTTGTAACTCGGCAATTCCTTGTGAGTCTCTTTGTGAGGGTGTGCGGGTTTGGGCCTGATTTTTATTGGATTTGTGGCGGGTTCGAGCCCCGCCACTCCCGCCATTCTTCGTTCGCAGCGTTCAGGGGAGAATGAAGATTGCCGCGCCGGAGTTGATAGCGAAGGCGGGCTTCATCCGCCAAAGACGAGCGCTGCGAACCACGACCCGGCAAGCCACAAAGCAATGACTGTGACGGGGGACTTCAGGCTGCCTCAGACCGGGGCTTGAAAAAAAGCGGCGGGCCGGACATGCTGGTCTCCGCTTGAAACATCCCAGCCATTTTTTCCCGCGCTCGAACTGGAAGTCCGGAAGGGCTCTGGTGGCGGCGCTGATTTTTGGCCTGATGTTTTTTGGCGTCCTGGACAGCCACGCACAGGCCTTGACCAATGAGCTGGGTGTGCCGATAAAACGGGTGTTGATGATATTCAACGAGAGCAAGGATGTACCGGGAAACATCCTCCTGGAACAGGCCCTGCGGTCGGAAATGCAGCAGGTCCTCACCAACCGGATTGAATTTTCGGCCGAGTATCTCGACGCCAGCCATTTTTCGGACGTGGAACACTTTCGCCTGTTCCAGGATTACCTCGGTAAAAAATATGCCGGACAGACACTTAATCTCATCATCGTGTTCCCCTCAAGAGACTACCGGCTTGCGGGCGAGCTGCCGGACGCCTTGTTTCCGGGTGTGCCGGTCGTCTTTGTCGCGGTCAACGAGATGGAGGTGCCGGAGGCAATCAGAAAACACGGTGTCACCGGGATCGTCCAGCGGTTCGACATTCGAGGCACGCTGGGTCTCATCATGCGCCTGCAACCGGACACGCGCCGGGTCGTGGTGATCGGGGGCAAATCGGACATGGATCGCGCGACGCTTGGCCGGATTGCGGAAGCATCGCAGGCGCTGGAGGGAATCGAGTTCGATTTCTGGACCAACCGGCCGGTCGCGGAATTACCGGGAGCCGTAAAGTCTTTGCCCGAAGGCACGGTGGTGTTGTTAAGCACGGTGATCAGCGATGTCAACGGCCAGACTTTTTACATGTCGCAGCTTGCCCAGGCGCTGGCACCGGTCGCCAGCGTGCCGGTCTATGTGCTCGGCGGGTGGGTGCTTGGCAGCGGGGTGGTGGGCGGGTCGGTGGTGGATTCCGACGACCTCGGCACGCGGGCCGGGCAACTCGCGCTGCGGGTGCTCAACGGCGCCAAACCGGAAGATCTGCCCATTGAGGTGGCGACGAAGGGAACGCCGATGGTGGATTGGCGGGCGTTGCAGCGCTGGGGCATCAAGGAAAGCCGGGTACCCGTCGGTGGGGTCATTCGCTACCGGCCACAGACCTTGTGGGATCAACACAAAAATTTGATTCTGGTTTCGTCCTCGGTCCTGCTGGCGCAGGCGATCACCATTGCCGGACTTCTGGCCCAGCGAAGAAAGCGCCGCTGGGCCGAGGCGGAGATCCTGGCCCAGCGGATGGAGCTGGCGCACGTGGCCCGCGTGTCAACGATGGGGCAATTGTCCTCGGCATTGACCCATGAGCTGAATCAGCCGCTGGGCGCCATTTTACGAAACGCGGAGGCGGCGGAAATCCTGCTTCAGAACGACCAGCCCAATCTGGACGAAGTCCGGGCCATCCTGGCGGACATCCGCCGGGACGACCGGCGGGCGGGAGATGTGATTGACCGGATGCGGACCTTGTTCAAGCGGCGGAGCCTGGTATCGAACCGTTTGGCTTTGCGCAATCTGGTGGAGGAAACCGTCGCCCTGGCGCGATCCGATGCGGAGGCGCGACAGGTCAAAATGTCGGTCCAAATATCACCGCTATCACCCATGGTGTGGGGAGACCGGGTGCAACTGCAGCAGGTGTTGCTGAACCTCATCTTGAATGGAATGGACGCGATGGATACCACCCCCAGATCCCGGCGGTCGCTGGTGGTGCAGGTGCGGGAGACGAAGGATGGATACCTGCAAGTGGCGGTGAGCGATTGTGGAACCGGCATTGCCCCGGACGATGCCGCTCACATCTTTGAACCTTTTTTCACCACCAAGCCCAATGGCATGGGCATGGGACTGGCCATTTCGCGGACCATCATCGAGGCGCATGGCGGGGATATTCGCGCGGAGCGCAACACACCGGAAGGAACGACGTTCACGTTCACCCTGCCGCGGCTGAAACCCGAAAAGGCGAAGGCCGGCTTGCCAAAGACCCACTGATGGTTAAATTGAAGTCATGACGGCCACACTTCCCTGCCGGTCCGAAACGGTCTTCATCGTGGACGACGACACATCCTTTTTGCAGTCGGTATCCCGTTTGCTGCGCGCGGTGGGTTACAGTGTGCAAGCCTTTGCCTCCGCATCGGAATTTCTGGCACGGCTCGCCCCCGGGATGTCCGGCTGCGTCGTGACCGATTTGCAGATGCCGGGGATGAACGGATTGGAATTGCAGGCGGCCCTGCGACGCTCGGCCAACCCGTTGCCGGTCATTTTTTTGACCGGTCAAGGTGACATCCCGGCCACGGTGAACGCAATGCGAAGCGGGGCGGAGGATTTTTTGACGAAACGCGCCCCGAAGGAGGAACTGCTGGCGGCGGTGGAGCGGGCATTCCAACGCGACGCCCAGGAGCGGCAACAACGCGAACAGTTGCAGAGTTTGCGGCGGCGTTTTGATGAACTGAGCCAGCGGGAACTGGAGGTGCTGGCGCACGTGGTGCAGGGCCGGATGAACAAGCAAATTGCCGCCGACCTGAACATCAACGAGCGTACCGTGAAACTGCATCGGACCAACATCACCAGAAAATTGGCCGTGCAATCGGTGGCGGAACTGACGCGTCTGGTGGATGAAGCCGGGTTGTTCCCGGCGCCAGGCGACAACCCGGCCACCTGACCTCACTCCCTGACCGGCTTTTGGGGCTGGCGGCCCGCGCGGCGCCTGGTATGCAGTGCCCCGGTCATCCATCTATGACACACCAACGCTGGCTGCGCATCATCCCGGTCGCGCTCATCATGTACACCATTTCGTACGTGGACCGCACCAACATCTCCCTGGCGCTGGACCCGAAGATTTCCAACATGTTGCGGGACCTGATGATGGACGACCGGATGAAGGGTCAGGCGGCGGGCATATTTTTTCTGGGTTACGTCCTGTTGCAGGTCTCCGGCGGCCATCTGGCCAGCCGTTGGAGCGCAAAAAAACTGGTCAGCCTTTGCCTGATTTTCTGGGGCGTCTGCGCCGTGGGTTGCGGTTTGGCCAAAACGTTTACTCAATTTGAGGTAATGCGGTTTTTTCTCGGCATGGCCGAGAGCAGCGTTTATCCCGCCACCGTGGTTTTGCTGGCGCATTGGTTTCCCCGCCGGGAACGGGCGCGGGCCAATGCACTGTGGAACCTCTGCCAGCCTTTGGCGGTGGTGGCATCCGCGCCGTTCACCGGCTGGTTGCTGGGCGCTTATGGCTGGCAAACCATGCTCATTCTGGAAGGCACCCTGCCCTTCCTCTGGCTGCCCATCTGGTGGTTCTTCATCAGTGATCATCCGCGCGAGGCGAAATGGATTTCGCCGGCAGAACGGGAATTTTTGGAAACCACCCTGGAGCGGGAAGCGGCCGAGCTTGAACCATTGAAACCCGTGCCGTTCTGGGAACGGTTCGTGCGGTGGGAGATTCTCGTGATGATCGTCATGAATTTCATCCACAATTCCCAGGCCTACGGTTGTATGACCTTTTTCACGGAAGGTTTGAAGCACAGGGAGTTCAGCCCGCTGCAATACGGACTTTTATTCGCGGTGCCTTATGCCCTGACCGCCGTCATCATGATGCTCAATTCCTGGCACTCGGACAAAACCCAGGAACGCCGAGGGCACGTCGCGCTGGTCTATACCCTCAGCGGCGCCAGCCTGATGGCGAGCGTGCTGTGTCAGCAACATTTCTGGCTGTCCTACGCGTTCATGTGCCTGGCCATCCCCGGACCGTACGCCGCCCTGGCGCCGTTCTGGGCGATTCCCACCGAAACCCTGCCGCGCAACGTGATGGGACCGGTCATCGGACTGGTCAATGCCATCGGAAATACCGGCGGCTTCGCCGGCCCCTTCATCGTCGGCTGGCTTTCCATGCGGTATCATAGCACCGCCATTCCCTTTAACGGGCTCGGGGTGGCCATGTTGGCGGCCGCCGGTCTGGCGTTTTTACTGCCGAAAGCCGTAAAACAAATTCAATCACCCATGCCCAGGGCCTGAATCACGGCCGCCACAATTTCTTCGGGGGATTTTTCGCAACTGAACGTCAACGCGTCCGCCGGTGACTCCAACGTCGCCAACTGGCTGTCCAACAACGTCGGAGGCATGAAATGATTCCGACGCGCTTTCAGACGCGCTTCAATGACCGCCCGCGGCCCGGTGAGATACACAAACTGAACGCGCGGATCGCCGCCTTTGAGTAAATCGCGATAGGCCGCCTTCAAGGCCGAGCACGCCATGACGATGAACCGGCCCTCGTCGAGCGAACGCGTGATGATGTCCCTCAAGGCTCGCAGCCATTTCTCCCGGTCAGCGTCCGTCAACGGAATGCCCCGGCGCATCTTCCCGATGTTTTCGGGCGGATGAAATTCGTCTCCCTCGTAAAAGGTGGCGCCGGTCTTTTTAGCGAACAACGTTCCCACCGTCGTCTTGCCGCTCCCGGACACACCCATGAAAATCACGACCAGTGGACGGTGGCTGGACGGTTTCATGGTTTCACCGGCGCTCCCTACATGAGCTTGAGCTTCGGCAAATCCTGCGAATCTACCAGACCGACCGGCTCGCGCTTGGTGTTGACGACAATCAAATCGTCAATGTTCCGCTCGTTGAAAATTTTCAGCGCCTCGACGGCCAGCGCGTTTTCGCAGATGCAAATCGGCTTGCGTGTCATCACCTTCTTCAATGGTTGCGCGAGCAGGTTTTTGTTCGCGGCCATGTGCCGGCGGAAATCGCCGTCCGTGAACACGCCGGTCAGTTTGCCGCGCGCGTTCACGACGCTCAAGCTGCCGGATTTCGCGTGGGTCATCACCATCAGGGCTTCCTCAACCAGGAGATTTTCGCCCGCCACCGCATTGCGTTCACCGGCGCGCATGATATCGCCCACCCGCAACAGCATCGCGCGGCCAATCGCGCCGCTGGGATGCAGCCGTGCGAAATCGCTTTGCTTGAACCCGCGCGCCTGCAACACCGCCATCGCCAGCGCGTCGCCCGTCACGAGCATCGCCGTGGTGCTGGCCGTCGGCGCCAGGTTGAACGGGCACGCTTCCCGTGGAACCTTCACGTTCAGCACCACGTCGCTGTGCCGCGCCAGGGAGGATTTGACGCCACCGGTGAGGGAAATGATCTTGACGGAAAATCGTTTCAACACCGGCAACAGATTCAGCAGTTCCTCCGACTCGCCGGAATAACTCAACGCCAGGATCACGTCGCCGTCGTTGATGATGCCGACGTCGCCGTGCAGCGCGTCCACGCTGTTAAGCACCACACCGGGGGAACCGGTGCTCGTGAACGTGGCGGCGATTTTTTGTCCGACGTTGCCGGATTTGCCGATGCCAACCACGACGATTTTTCCATGCCGGCCCAGCGCTTCAACGATGGTTTCAACCGCACGATCAAAGGCGGCGTCCAGCTGGCCGCGCACGGCTTTGAGCGCGGCGAGTTCAATGTCGAAAACCTTGCGGGCCTGGGCCAGATGGTTCATCGCGGTGAGGATGCGGCGAATGTCCTTCGATTTCAACCCCGAACCGCGTACCGCCGCCCGCCCGTTTTATCCCGCGCTATTTCGTTTGCGCGAAGAGCATGAAGACCCGCGGGCCGCGGGCGGTGGCCAGCGCGTATGGCTCCTCCACCGGGCCGCGCGGAATGGCCAGACCGTCGCAGTGCCGGTCGTGGACCGGCTTTCCGTCCGCCAGCAGCATGTAATGGTGTGTGCGGTTGCCGGCGAGTTGCTCCAGGGTGACCTGCCAGGCGCCCTGCACGCGATCGTACAGCAGCGGCACCTTCTGCCAGTGGGTGAACGTGCCCACAATTTCCACCGTGGCTGGCTCCGGCTTCTGGCCGGCCGGCAAACGCCAGCGGAATACTTTGGTGAAGGTTGGTTTGGGTCCCGCCGGTTTTTGTCCGGCACCGCCTGCACTCATCGGCATCTTGGGAACACCCACCCGGATTTTCTGCGTCCGGTCGGGTCCGGATACATTCATCGTCTCTTGCAACATATGCGTCTTTGAAACTCTCATCCTATAAGAGTCCTGTCACTGATTCAAGTTCCAGCTGTGGTTTTTTGATCTGCGCATCTGCGCATTTTTTGTGGCGGCGGCGGGGGGGATTTTGTAATCAATGCCTGTTACCGCATAATACCAGACAACGATAACTATGAAATTGACACCTCAACGTCGGCATCACTTTTTGTTTCTGCTGGTCCCGGCCGTTCTGGCCGCGGCTTTCGGCGCCGCCCGCGCGCAGGAACGCCTCCCCTATCTGGACAACCAGCAGCCGGTCGAGGCGCGGGTGAACGATTTGCTTGTGCGCCTCACGCTCGAGGAAAAAATTTCCCTGGTCCATGCCAACGGCAATTTCACGACCGCCGGCGTTCCGCGGCTCGGCATTCCCGAATTGATCATGGACGACGGCCCGCTGGGTGTGCGCGAAGAGGTGGACAATCATTTTCATGACCTGGGTCACGTGGATGATTTCGCCACGGCCATGCCCGGGGCGCTCGGCCTGGCGGCCACGTGGAACACCAACCTGGCGAGGGCCTACGGCACGGTCATCGGCCAGGAAGCCGTGGTGCGCGGCAAAAACATCATGCTCGGACCGGCCGTGAACATCCAGCGCACGCCGTTATGCGGCCGCAATTTTGAATACCTGGGCGAAGACCCGTTCCTCACGTCGCGCATGGCGGTCAATTACATTGAGGGCGAACAGGCCCAGGGCATTTCCTCCTGCATCAAGCACTTTGCCGCCAACAGCCAGGAGTTCGAGCGCGGCTCCATCAATGAAATCATCGACGAGCGCACGTTGCGCGAAATTTATCTGCCGGCCTTTCGCGCCGCCGTGACCGAGGCGGGCGTCATGGCCATCATGTCCGCCTATAATCAGATCAACGGCCAGTACTGCTCCGAGAATGTGCATCTGCTGAAGGACATTCTGAAGGACGACTGGGGTTTTAAAGGCGTCGTCATGTCCGACTGGGGCGCAGTACATCACACGGATTTGGCCGCGCTCAACGGCCTGGACATCGAAATGGGATCGGGCACTCCCTACCGGAACAACTTTCTCGCCGATCCGTTCCTCCAGGGATTGCAGAACGGCCAATTTCCCGTCTCCGCGCTTGACGACATGGTCCGCCGGCATCTGTACGTGATGTTCCAATTGAACCTCATTCATGACCCCTCGGTGCCGGCGCCCACCAACGCCGTGCCGTCAACGGTCTTGAGCACGAAGGAACATCAGGCCACGGCGCAGAAAATCGCCGAGGAAGCGTTCGTGCTGTTGAAAAATGAAAATTTCCTGCCGCTCGACGCCGCTCACCTCCAGACCATCGCCGTCATCGGCGGAAATGCCGCGGCCAAATTCTGCCACGACGGCGGTTCGTCGAACATCAAGCCGCCCTTTGAAGTTACCGCGCTTGAAGGCATCAGCAATTATGTCGCCGGACGGGCAAAAATCATCTATGCCGAAGGTTATTACCCGGCCAGAAACTGGGGCGCGCCCGGGCTCAAACCCGACGGAACCCGGGCGTCGGAGGACGACGGTGCCCAATTGGCCGACCAGGCCGTCGCCGTTGCGAAATCGGCCGACGTGGTGATTTATGTGGGTGGATTGAATCACAAGATTGGTTTCGACAGTGAAGGCGGCGACCGCAAAAACATTGAATTGCCCGCCGGTCAGGACAAATTGCTCGCGCAAATCGTGCGCGCCAATCCCCGGACCGTCGTGGTGCTCATTGGCGGCGGCTCGGTCGAGATGGATGATGCCTGGCTGTCACGCGTGCCCGCCCTGCTCTACGCGTGGTACCCGGGCCTGGAAGGCGGCAACGCCCTGGCCAATGTCCTGTTCGGTGACGTGAACCCTTCCGGCAAACTGCCCTGCACCTTCCCGAAGCGGCTGGCCGACTCGCCGGCCACCGCGCTCGACGCTTATCCGGGTGAGAACGGCACGGTGGTTTACAAGGAAGGCCTGCTTGTCGGTTACCGCTGGTATGACACGAAGGACATCGATCCGCTGTTCCCCTTCGGCTACGGCCTTTCCTACACGCACTTCGCGTATACCAATCTCAACCTGGCCACGGACAACGGCCCGACCGGGTTGCCCTTGACGATTGAATTTGAACTCGCCAATACCGGCGACCGCGCCGGCGCCGAAGTCGCCGAAGTTTACGTGCAACCGGTCAATCCCGGTGTGTTCCGGCCGGTCAAGGAACTGAAAGGCTTTGCGAAAGTGTTCCTGCAACCCGGCGAAAAACAGAAGGTCTCCGTCACGCTCAACGAAAATGCCTTCGCCTATTACGACGTGGGCACCCGAAGCTGGCTGGCCGCCAAAGGCGACTACAAAATTTTGGTCGGGGGTTCCTCGCGCGACCTCCCGCTCACCGGCGACTTTCAACTGGCGCGGACCATCTACCAGCCGGATCGCCTCCCGCAGACGGCCCCGACGCCCGCGCCAACGGCCGTCGCGACCCGTCTGTCACTCCGCTGAACCGCGTGGCGGCAATTTTATTTTTTAAACAGAACGACACAACTTGCTGTCCAATCTCCGCGTGTACAAAGGAGAACGCGGAACATTGTATTTCTGAATTATGAAAACCATCATATTGGGTCTGGCTTTGTTGAGCCTGGTCAACTCGGCTTTGGCGGTGGACCGGGTGGAATTGGACGACCGCATCCGCATGTTGACCGGCAAGTTCGAGGCACTACAGGCACAACCGGACAAACGCATCCCGGCGGATGTGCTGCGCAAGGCACAGGGCATCATTCTGTTGGATACCACCAAGGCGGGCTTCATGTTCGCCTTTCAAGGGGGCAACGGTGTGGCCGTGGTCAGGGATAAGTGGGGTAACTGGAGCCCGGCGCCGTTTCTCGTTGCCGCGGAAGGCAGCTTCGGATTTCAGGCCGGTGGCGAACAGAATTTCCGCGTCATTCTGCTGATGCACAAGGATTCGACGCGTCAGTTGATCAATCCCCAGATCGATTTTGGTGGTGTGGCGCGGGGGACCGCCGGCGATAATTCTTCCGGCTTCGAAGGGAAATTCAATCCGCCCCGGCAAGCCGTGCTGGTTTATTCGGCGCGCTCCGGATTCTATGGCGGCGTGGCCGTCAAAAATGGCTCACTCGCTCCCGCTGACAACGACAACCGCGTGTATTACGGCCAGTACGTGTCCATGAGCGACATCCTGTTCGACAAAAAATTGGAACGCACGCCGGCCGCGGATGACCTGGCCGAAAAAATCAAGACCTACTCCGAGAAATAATTCCAACCCACCCACCCGTTGCGGGGTTACCGGGAGCGCCGGCATCCTGCCGGCGGTTTTTTCCAATCGACATTGAGACAAGCCGGCGGGACGCCGGCGCTCCCAGGACAAGCTTGCGGAATGGACCGGCCGTTACCCGCGGCTGGCGTTGAATTGCTGGGTCAACTGATTGAACCGTTTGTTGTCGGCGCGGATGCGCGCTGCGAGGGTCCGGGCGGTCGCCCGCAAAAAGGGCGTGGCCAGCGCGGGCGCTTCCCGCGTCAACCGGTCGAAGGCCGCCACCGAAATCCGCAACACGGTGCTGTCCACGTTGGCGATGACGTCCGCCGAACGCGGCCCGTGGTCAAACAACGACATGTCCCCGAAGAAATCCCCGGCGGTAAACGTGGCCAGGATCGTCTCGCGGTCGCCGACCATGGACCGGGCGCGCAATTCCCCCGACAACACCAGGTACATCGCATCGCCCTGCTCCCCCTGCTTCACCACGGCCGACCATTGCGACACGCGTTGCAGCTCCAGGAAATCCAGCAAATGATCAAGCTGCGCGTCATTCAGGTCGGCCAGGATTTTAATCCGCCGCAACGAGCCGGGCGTCACCCCGGCTCGCGAGGAAGTCCCCACCCCCACCTCCACCCCCGTTGGCCGATTAAAAAACAGTTTGAGTTCGGTAATGTCCGAGGCCTGCTGCCAGGCGCCGGTGCGCCGCGCAAACACCCACGTGTCGGGCAACACGCGCGCGTCCTTGATCCAGTCCGTCAGCACCGCCAACTCCACCGGACCATAGGGCGCGTCGTCAATTCCCCAGATAAAAAAACCGCTCAAAACTTCTGAAACGTCTTTCCCGTCCACAGTGCCATCCTATCACCCTTTTTAATCGTTTGAAAAGCAAAAACTGTCGCGCGCTGGCACCTGCTGAAACTGCCTCAAAATGAAGAGGTTCTACTGTAGCGGCGGTCTGTGACCGTCGCACTTTTGGTGTTTGTAGCAGTTTGAAGAGGCGCTCATAGAGCGCCGCTACAGCCTAGCCCTACTCCGTGTTCGGATAGGAGCCGAGGATTTTGATGAAATTGCAATGTTGCGCGAGCAACTGGATGGCCTTGGCCACCTTGCGGTCCTGTGCGTGCCCGTCGCAATCAATGAAGAAGAAATATTCCCACGCCTTCCGCTTGCTCGGGCGTGATTCAATCTTGGTCATGTTGATTTTGTACCGGCGGAACGCGGCAATCGCCTCATGCAACGCGCCGGCCTTGTCGGCCACGCTCACCAGCAGGCTGGTGCGGTCGTGGCCGGTGGGCGGACTGCATTGGCGGCCCAGCACGAGGAACCGCGTCGCGTTCGCGGCGTTGTCCTGAATGTCCTGTTCCAGCACGTCCAGACCGTATTTCTCGGCGGCCAGAATTCCGCCAATTGCCGCCGCGTTTTTGTCCTTCGCCGCCAGTTCCGCCGAACGCGCGTTGGATGACGTCTCGATGAGTTCCACGCGCGGCAAATGATTCTGAATCCAGCCGCGGCATTGCGCGAGCGATTGCGGATGCACGAACAGTTTTTTGATGCGCGCGCGCGAACCGCCGGGCCGCACCATCAGGCACTGCTGGATCGGCAGCACAATCTGCGACACGATCTTCAAATCGCTATCCACGAACATGTCGAGCGTATGCGTGACGACGCCTTCGGTGGAATTTTCGACCGGCACCACGCCGTAATCCGCGCGCCGTTTGCTGACCTCGGTGAACACGTCGGCGATGGTTTTCTGCGGCGAATAACGCAGGCTGGCGCCGAACTTGCGGATGGCCGCCTGATGCGTGAAGGTCGCTTCCGGGCCGAAATAGGCGATGATCATCGTCTTCTCGAGCGCCAGCGCGCTGGACATGATTTCGCGGTAAATCGCGCGGAGCTGCTCGTCGGTGACCGGCCCGTGATTCAACTGGCAGATGCGTTGCAGCACGGCGCGTTCGCGGTGCGGCGCATAAATCTCCTCGCCCGCCTTGAGCTTCATGGCGCCGATGGCCAGCACGTGTTTCGTGCGCTCATTGAGCAGCCGGACGATATGCGCGTCCAGCTTGTCAATCGCCTGGCGATGTTTGGGAATGTTCACAGTCACGGAAGAATGCAGAATTAAAAAGGAAGAATCAAACCTGTTTCGCGGGACACAATCTGCGTAATCTGCGGTTAAAACCTCCGCGTCTTGGCGTCTTGGCGGTTAAAGGTATTACTCGCCGGAGACAGTCACCACAATGGTGCGGCGGCGGGGTTTGATGTCGCATTCCAGATGGAAAATCTGTTGCCAGGTGCCCAATACCGGTTTCCCACCGGCCACCGGCACGGTCAGAGACGGCCCCAGAAGCGTGGCCTGCAAATGCGAATGGCCGTTGCCGTCGTGCCAGGCCTGTTCGTGTCCGTAGTTGCGGCTCGGCGGCATGAGTTTGTCCAGCAGGTCGGGCAGGTCTTCCACCAATCCCGGTTCAAATTCGATGGCGCCGATCGCGCCGGTGCTGCCGACGTTGAACACGTGCGCCGTACCCGTGCGCACGCCGGAGTCATGGATGATTTGCGCCACGTCCGCCGTCAGGTCGTGCATCTGCCGGTGACCCCGGGTTTCCAGCAGGATTTGTTTTTGGTAAACCATGCCCTTTTCTTGCGCGCAACTGAAACGGAACGCAAGTCTGACTTGGGTAGGGCGGGCAGTCCCCTGCCCGCGGCAAATTTAAAGAACGGCGCGCACGGAGTGGCGCGCCCTACCAAAGAAAGAGACCCACTATCGCTGGTCAACTATGGGCCCCCGGCTGCCGGCTTCTCTGGTGTTTCTTCTTTCTTCCCCTGCTCACTTCCCAACGCGAGTTGTTCCGGTGGCACGGTGGCCAGACCGGGTTCGGTCGTCACCGGTGCCGGCGGTTTCTGGACGACAATTTTCCGGAGTTCGTCTGCGGCGGGCAAATCGCCCAGACCACTCAAACCAAAATATTCGAGGAACAACAATGTGGTGCCGTAGGTTGGCGGGCGGCCCACCACCTCGGCGCGGCCAACCGACTCCACCAGGCCGCGTTCCATGATCGTCTGCATGACGGCGTCCACGTTCACGCCGCGAATCTGTTCCACCTCGGCGCGCGTAATCGGCTGGCGATACGCGATGATGGCGAGTGTTTCCAGCGCCGGTTGCGACAACCGCGGTGGCCGGATTTTTTGTCCGACCAATGCCTTGAGCCACGGCGCGCATTCGGGTTGCGACACGAACTGCCACGCGCCCGCGACGCACGCGAGCCGGTAGCTGCGCGCGGCCGTTTCGTGTTCGGTGGCGAGCTGTTCGAGCGCAGCGGTCAATTCACTGTCCCTGACTTTGGCGAGCGACCTGGCGATGGCGTCGGCATCTTCGGCTTCGGCGGCCGCGGCGAACACGTCGCGAAGTTCCTTTACGCTCAGCGGCTTTTGCGCGGAGAACAGCAGCGATTCCAAAATAAACTTAAGTTCCATTTTTGATTTACGATATACGATTTACGATTGGCGCGGTAATTCGGGCGCCCCACTGGTTTCGGGTGCTTGGTTGAGAACGGGTTCGGGCGCGACGTCACTTGGAGCCGGGTCGGAGACCGGCGTTCCGGCGGCCTGCACGGCATTTTCTGCGCGGCGAATTTCGATTTCGGCGAAGGCTTCAGGCTGGACGCAAACGAGTTGTTTCAGGCGGATCAATTCCAGCAACGCGAGAAAGGTGCAAACGACTTCCGAACGGCCGGCGGCACTTTCAAACAGTTCAGCGAACCGCACGGAACCGCGTTCGGCAATCACCTTGAGGATGAACTCGATTTTTTCGCTGACGGTCCATTTGTCCTCGAAAATGTCGCGGGCGTCGTCGCGTTTCTCGAAGCGTTTGAGGACGGCATTGACGGCGTTGAGCAGGTCGAAGATGGAGACGTCCGGTTTGGGCGGCGGCGCGGTGCTTTCGAATTCCAGCTTGCCCGGCAGCCTGGGAAAGACATTTTCCTGGCGGGCTTCCAGTGTCTGCAATTGCGTCGCGGCGTCCTTGAACTTCTTGTATTCGACGAGCTGCCGGATGAGTTCCCAGCGCGGGTCCTCGCCTTCCTCCTCGCCTTCGACGGCGACCTGCTGTTCCACGGGCAGCAATTCGCGGCTTTTGATGTACAAGAGCGTCGAGGCCATGACGAGAAATTCGCCGGCGATCTCGAGGTCGAACTGCCGCATCAGGTCGATGTATTCGATGAACTGGGTGGCGAGCTTGGTAAGGTTGACCTCATAAATGTCCACCTCCTCCTTCTTGATGAGATAAAGGAGCAAATCGAGCGGTCCTTCAAAGACCTCGAACTGGACTTTATATTCCGCCATGAACTGTGGAAAATTTTAGAGCGGGCGGGAGGCCTTGGCAATGAAGGAACCAAGTGATTTCGCGCAAAGACCGCGAAGTTGGCGAAGGGAAATATTGGGCTGCAGCGTCGGCGCTGCACGCCGATTCACTTGAGCCGCAGGCTCGACGCCACAACAAATCAGGGCGCTATCGTGACACTCTCAAACTTGACGCGCGACGGAAACGGCGATGCCAAGGGTCGTTGAATGTTTGGCAAAATCCGGCGAGCCGGGCGCAATCGGCCGGCGGATGTTTGGGTCTGTGATAAATCCGCCTTCGACTTCGACCCAGGAAAATGAAAACGACCTCCCACCGGTGGGCGGGCTGGTATTGGTGCAATGTGACCATTACCGGTGCCTGGCCTTTCGGGACAAACACGGCAAATGGCGGAGCCCGTTCAGCAAGATGGAGCTGAGCGGCGTGGTCAGCGTGATCAAGGCAGACTGCAATTAACCTTCCCGGTTCCAACGCCCGCAGCCACCGTTTCCCCTGCCCGGTTGCACGGCGAACGTCTCAAACTTGACGCGCGACGCTTAAAAACTTAACCTCCCATACTGGCTGGTGGTCGTAGCTCAATGGTAGAGTCCAAGCTTGTGGAGCTTGTTGTTGCGGGTTCGAGTCCCGTCGGCCACCCCAGCCTTCGCTCTCCGCTGCGCTCCGAGTTACGGCTCGGCAAGCCATTTTCTTCGCAGCGGAGAGCGAAGGCTGCCGCGTCGTAGCGTAGCGAAGACGGGCGTCCGCCTGATGAAATTTCTATACGTCTATATTCTGCAAAGCCAATCGGATGCTGAACGTTTTTACATTGGCTTGACCGAAGACCTTCATTCGCGACTAAAAAAACACAACGCCGGCGAAGTTCCATACACTTCAACATTTCGTCCATGGAGAATTAAGACGGTCATTGCGTTTACCGACAAGGACCGAGCCGTTCACTTTGAGCGTTATTTGAAAACAGCGTCAGGACGAGCGTTTGCCAAGAAGCGGTTTTAGCCTTCGCTCTCCGCTGCGCCCCGAGCTACGACCCGGCAAGCCCTTCAAATCGAAAAGTCCTCGGAGAAGATTTTCACGTTCTTCAATTCCACAAAGACCTGTTCACCGGCCTTGGGCTGCAACTGCTGGAATTCCTCCTTGCTCAATTGGGCGGCGAACAGACCGCCGTTGTCGAGCCGTTCCAATTCCAGATTCGCCAGCGGCCCGGCGGCGTTGCAACGGACGATGCGCGCCAGAAAGGTTTTCTGCCCGTTCGCCTCGCGCGTAATGCGAATGTCATGCGGCCGCACAAAGGCGACGGCGTCCGTGTCCGTTTCGCCCGCGGTCTCCTCCACGGCAAATTCCGTTTCGCCGATGATGACCGTCCCTTCGCGCACCCGGCCGCTGAACAGATTCACGTTGCCGAGAAAATCATAAACAAACGGCGAAGCCGGGTTGTCGTAAATTTCCTCCGGCGTGCCGATTTGCTCAATCCGGCCGTCGCGCAAAATGGCCACGCGGTCGGCCACCTCGAGCGCCTCCTCCTGGTCATGCGTCACAAACAGCGTCGTGATGTGGATTTCATCGTGCAGTTTCCGCAGCCAGCGGCGCAGTTCCTTGCGGACCTTGGCATCGAGCGCGCCGAACGGCTCGTCGAGCAGCAACACCTTCGGTTCGACGGCAAGTGCGCGGGCGAGCGCGACGCGTTGCCGCTGGCCGCCGGACAATTGCGAGGGGAACCGTTTGGCGAGCGGCTCCAACTGGATCAGTTTCAGCAGTTCGCCGACGCGGGTGCGGATTTTTTCCTCGCTGGGCCGCGTGGTTTTCGGACGCACGCGCAGACCGAACGCGATGTTTTCAAAAACGTTCAGGTGGCGGAACAGCGCATAATGTTGAAAGGCAAAACCGGCCTTGCGCTGGCTCGCGGGAATGGCCGTCACGTCCTCGCCGTAGTACAAAACCTGCGCGTCGCCCGAGTCGGGAAATTCCAGCCCGGCAATCACGCGCAGCAGGGTCGTCTTGCCCGAACCGGACGGCCCGAGCAGGGCGACGAGTTCGCCGGATTCGACCTTGAGATTCACGCGGTCGAGCGCGGTGAAGTCGCCGAATTTTTTGGTGATGTTTTTTACCTCAACGCTCATGCGGTTTTCAGTTTGACCTTTTTTTCCAGGGGCACCGGCGTAAACGCCGTTCCGCGCAGCGCGGTGTGTTTATATTCCACCCACGTTTTCAGCAGGAGGGTGACCAGCGCCAGAAACGTCAACAATGATGCCACCGCGAACGCACCGGGTATGTTGTTATTCTCGTACAAAATCTGCACGTGCAACGGAATCGTGTTCGTCTTGCCCTGAATATGGCCGCTGACGACCGAGACGGCGCCGAACTCGCCCATGGCGCGGGCGTTGCACAAAATCACACCGTACAGTAATCCCCATTTGATGTTTGGCAACGTCACGCGCCAGAACATCTGCCAGCCGCTCGCGCCCAGCACCCGCGCCGCTTCCTCCTCCGTCCGGCCCTGGGCCTGCATCAGCGGAATCAACTCGCGCGCTACGAACGGAAATGTGACAAAGATCGTCGCCAGAACAATGCCCGGCACGGCAAAAATAATCCGGATGTTGTGATCCACCAGCCACGGGCCGAACCAGCCCTGCGCCCCGAAAATGAGCACGTAAATCATTCCTGAAATCACGGGCGAAATGGAAAACGGCAGGTCAATCAGCGTGAGCAGGATGTTCTTGCCGGGAAAATCGAACTTCGCGATGGTCCAGGCCGCGGCGACCCCGAACAGGCAGTTGAGGGGGACGGAAATTCCGGCGGCGATCAATGTCAATTCAATCGCGCTCACCGTCATTGGGTCGCGCAACGTCTGGAAATAAAAACCGAAGCCCTGTCGCAGCGCCTCGGTAAAAACGGAAAGCAGCGGCACGATCAGAAACAGCGCGATGAACGCAAGCGCGATGGCGATGAGCAGGCGGCGCACCAGCGGCGGTTCGCTGAGGCGGCGCGGGGCATTGATTTTGGCGTCGTCGGTCATGCCAGGTTGGTCGTGTTGTAACGGTTGCTCCACCATTGCAGTACATTGACGGCCAGCAACAGCAGGAACGAAATGACGAGCATCACGACGGCCAGCGCGGTCGCCTTGGCGTATTGAAAGCCGTCCAGTTCACTCATGATGAGCAGCGGAACAATCTGCGTTTTCATCGGAATGTTGCTGGAAATGAAAACGACCGAACCGTATTCGCCCAGGGCGCGGGCGAACGCGAGCGCGAAGCCGGTCAGCAGTGCCGGGCTCAACATGGGCAGAATCACCCGCCAGAAGGTCTGCCAGCGGTTTGCGCCCAGGCTCGTCGCGGCTTCCTCCAGTTCCGAATTCAAATCGGCGAGCACGGGCTGGACCGTGCGGACGATAAACGGCAGACCGATGAACGTGAGCGCGACAAAAATGCCGAGCTGGGTGTAGGAAACCTTGATGCCCAGCGGCGTGAGCCATTCCCCAATCCAGCCGTTGGGCGCATACAGCGTCGCCAGGGTGATGCCCGCGACGGCGGTCGGCAGCGCGAACGGCAGGTCCACCAGCGCGTCCACGATCCGTTTTCCAAAAAAATCGTAACGCACGAGGACCCAGGCGACGATGAATCCGAACACGGCATTCACGACCGCGGCGAAAAACGACGCGCCAAAACTCAAACGATACGCCGCGAGCGCCTGCGGCGAAAAAACCGTGTGCGAAAACTGCGCCCACGAAAGTTCACTGCTTTTTACGAACGTTGCCGCCAGCGGAATCAGGACGATGAGGCTGAGATAAAGCAGCGTGTAACCGAGCGTCAGACGAAAGCCCGGCAACACGCTGGTGGTTTTCCTTGCCATGGAAATTATTTGCCCATGATATAACCATTGCCCAAATGGAATGGAAGCTATTCTTTACACGGCGGCGGGAATCAAGTTCGCGATGCTGTCGGAATTGACATCCACGTCCGCGAACAGCCACGCGGAAAGGTAACGTTCGGCTGACGAGGGCACGATGGCCACGATGGTCTTGCCCTTGTTTTCCGGGCGTTTGGCCACTTGCAGTGCCGCCCAGATGGCCGCGCCGCTGGAAATACCCACCGGTATGCCGTCCAACTGGTTGACTTCCTTGGAAATCGGGCCGGAATCCTCCTCGTTCACCGGAATGGTTTCATCCACGATTTTCACGTTGAGATTGACGGGAATAAATCCCGCACCGATCCCTTGTAATTTGTGCGGCCCGGGCGCGCCGCCGGAAATGACGGGCGACTTCGCCGGTTCGACGGCAATCGCCTTGAACGACGGCTTGCGTTGCTTGATGACCTCGGCCACGCCAGTAATGGTGCCGCCGGTGCCCACGCCGGCCACGAGGAAATCCACCTTCCCGTCCGTGTCGCGCCAGATTTCCTCGGCGGTCGTTTTGCGGTGGATTTCCGGGTTGGCCGGATTGGAAAATTGCTGGGGAATGAAGCTGTTGGGGATCTGTTTGTTCAGCTCCTCAGCCTTGGCGATGGCGCCTTTCATGCCCTTGGCACCTTCGGTGAGCACGAGCTTCGCACCAAGGATTTTCAACAGTTTGCGGCGCTCCAGGCTCATCGTTTCCGGCATGGTCAGGACCAATTTCAACCCCTTGGCCGCCGCCACAAACGCGAGCGCAATGCCGGTGTTGCCGCTGGTTGGCTCGATGATCACGGTATCCTGGTTAATTTTCCCCGACTTCAGGCCATCGTCAATCAGGGCGATGCCGATGCGGTCCTTGACGCTGGACAGCGGGTTGAAGAATTCGAGTTTAAGCAACACGTCGGCGACCGCGCCGTGTTTTTTCGCCGTGCGGTTCAGCCGCACGAGCGGAGTGTTGCCGATGGTTTCAGTGATGTCGTTGTAGATTTTGCTCATAAATTTTACAGGTTGGGTGCGTAGGCGATGAATTTGCGGTATTCGGTCAAAACGGTTTGCAGCGCGGCCAGGAACGCCAGCTCCTTCAGATAGACCGGCGGTTCCTTGGGCGTCTCCAGAATGATTTCAAACGGGCGCGGACGCACTTTCGGCGGCGCGCTCAACACGCCGTCGTAGGCGTCGCGGACGACCCCGTGACGCGCCTGGTAGCCGTCAATGACCGGGCGTTCGTCACGCGGCAGATATTTCTCGGCGGCCTGCAAGGCGGGCTCGATGAGGTATTTCGTCAGCGTGGCGCCGCGCACGATGCCGTAAAAACCGTCGCTGGTGTCGTCGGTGTGCAGGGCAATGATGCCGTGAAACGAACGGGAAACCAGTTCGGCCTGCAACAGCTGCACTTCCGGCTCGGCGGAATTTTTCCAGAACTCGCGGTTCAAATCCCTGCCCCGGCGCGAATGGCGCGTGCCATCCTCCAAACCCGTCGGATTGCAGACCGGATAGAACGACAGATAGTAGCCAGCCGCCAGCTCCGGTTTGGCCTCCAGCAATTTGATGAATTGAATGATGGCGTACGTGCCTTCCGGTTCGTCGCCGTGGACCCCGGCGAAAATCCCGACGCGAATGGGCGTATCGCCGCCTTTCGGGCCGACAAACAAATAGCGCGGCAACTCATAAGTTTCGCCGTCGGCTTCGAAACGCGCGTCGTGGTTGGCGACCAGGTTCGGCGAATGCACGGCGATTTGCTCCAGCGGCGCAAGCAGGTCGGCAAGGGAACGCCGGCGCACGCGAGGCGTTTGGATGTCCGTTTCGAATCGGGTGTCGGCGATCGTCATAATTATTTCATTTCTGCCGTGAACCTCCCGGTGCAGGGAGTGGCGGCCGGCACCCGCCGGCCGCCACCCTTTTGGAGGAACCACGAACGCGTTTTATGGTTGATAGATTTGGTCAAAAACTCCGCCATCGGCGAAATGGGTTTGTTGGGCCTTTTGCCAGCCGCCGAATTCCTGGTCCACCGTGACCAGCTTCAGTTGCGTGAAATTCGCGGCGTATTTTTCAGCGATGGCCTGGTTGCGCGGACGATAAAAGTTCTTCGCCGCGATTTCCTGTCCCTCGTCCGAATAGAGATATTCCAGATACGCCCGGGCCACGTCGGTGGTGCCGTGCCGTTTGGCCGTTTTGTCAACGACTGCGACCGGCGGCTCGGCCAGAATGCTTAACGGCGGGGTGACAATTTCAAACTGGTCCGCGCCGAATTCCTTGAGCGCCAGGTGCGCCTCGTTTTCCCACGCCAGCAGCACGTCGCCGATGCCGCGCTGGGCAAACGTAATGGTCGAACCCCGCGCGCCCGAATCCAGGATGGGAACATTTTTGTAGAGCCGGGTGATGAAATCCTTCGCCTTCACATCGTCGTGCCCGTAGGTCTCCAGCGCGTAAGCATAGGCGGCCAGATAGGCCCAGCGCGCGCCGCCGGAGGTTTTCGGATTCGGCACCACTACGGTGACGCCCGGTTTCACCACGTCGTCCCAGTCCTTGATGTGCTTCGGATTTCCCTTGCGCACCAGGAACACAATGGTTGAGGTGTAGGGCGTACTGTTGTTCGGCAGCCTTTTCTGCCAGTCCGCCGGCAACAGTTTCGCCTGCTGTGCAATGGCGTCAATGTCGTAGGCCAGCGCCAGCGTGACCACGTCGGCTTCCAGGCCGTTGATGACCGATTGCGCCTGTTTGCCGGAGCCGCCGTGCGATTGAGAGATCACCACGTCGTCGCCGGTTTTGGCCTTCCAATATTTGGCAAACGCCGCGTTGTATTCCTGGTAAAGTTCCCGCGTTGGATCGTAGGAAACGTTCAGGAGTTTGACTTCCCTGGCGCCTGCCACCACGGCCAGTGCCGAAGCCAGCAGAATGGTCAGAAAGATTTTCATGAGCTTTTTGATTTAAAATTTCAGACAGTTAAAACGCCAGTTGGATCCGGGTAAAAAACACATTTTCCGCCTGGGCCGGAACTGCCGGAACCGCACCGGTATAGCCGGAGAACATCGTGTGTGAAAAACTCGCGTTCAGCCGGATGTTTCGGTTCAGGTACCAATTGAGGCCTGCCGACCACGCGTGCGCCGATGAGGCGGAAGCGGTCGAAACGGCAAAAGTCGGGAACGCTGCTCCATCAATGTTCAATTCCTCGTAGCGCCCCACCACCTGCCAGGCGCCCCACCCGCCCGTATGCAAATTGAAAGGATGACGCGGGGTCACCCCGGTATAAGTGGCGTCTTCGCCGGTCAACACCCAGCTCGCCGACACTTCCCACACTTTGTTTTGCAAATCCGCCAGGGCGGCGCCGTTCTTGACGTCCTGGTCGGAAATCGCGTACTCACCCAGAATCCCCAGGGGTCCGTAGTAATAATATCCCTGGGGTGAAACCCGCCAATGCTGGCCGTTGGCCACCGTTGTGGCGGAATAAGTGAAAAATTTCTGCTGGCCGTCCGTGGTGTAACCCGGTGTCAACCCGGCCGCTCCATTGCGGTCGGATTCAAAACTGCCACCCACGCCAAATCCCAACCCTTTCAACGCATTCACGTCCGTGGTCTTCCAGGGCTGGAGAAAAATACGTCCGGCAAAGGCCTTGTCATTGTCAGAATCGGTATTCACCGTCGTGCCGTTGTAATCCGACACGCCGTCAAAAATACCGGCGGCGTAACTGGCCGCTCCGCCAAACAGGTCGCCGTGCAGTTCCACGCCCAGATCGCGGTTCGGCACCAGGTCCGTCACCAACGAACGTTCATTCAAGAATAAATACGGGTCGGATTGCAATTGTTCCAGACCGACCGGCGACTTGAACTTGCCGGCTTCCAACTGTAATTCGGGAACGTAGCGATAATTGAGGTAGGCGTCCTGGATTTGCACCACGCTGCCGCCAAAATCCGGCGTGAAGTTGAAATCAAAATCATGAAACACCGTGCCGGTAATGATCGGTCGGGCCCGGCGCAACAGGAAGGCGTCGTTCAACAGATTGTGATCATTGAAAAATGTCCGGCTGTCCAATTGGATCAAACCGTGCAGGCTGATGACAAAGTTGGTGTCCGCGGAACTGAGCGTGAAACCGCTGGCGTCCAGTTTCACCAGTGGTTTGGTTTTGGCCGCCGCCGCCGCGTCCTCCTGGTCCAGCTCGCGCTGACGTTCGAGAATGCGAACCTTCTGGTCGAGTTCCTGGACTTGTTCCTGGTTGGTGTCGGTAACCGCCGATGGTTCCGCTTCGCGTTGTTGTTCGAGGTTTTGGACCTTTTGATCCAGTGCCTGTACCTGTTCCTTCAAGGCTTCAATCTCCGCCGCTTCCGTGGAGTTGGTGGCCGCCCCGCCTGCAGCATTGGCGGGAGTTTCACTCTGCGCGGCTCCGGTGGAATTGGTGGCCTCGCTGTCCGCAGCCAATGCCGGGAAGGCAAATTGCGCCCCGACAACGGCCACGAGTATCAACTGATTCAGTTTCATGGTTCTGGTGGTTGTTTGTTTTTACGCTCCGGCTTTCCGGTTGGCATTTGTTTGCTTCAGGCTCCGGTTTCCCGTTTGGCCCAAATTGTTTTGGTTTGAGCGGCAGCCTTGTCCAGCCGCACCCGCTCCGTTTTCTCAATCTGCGTCACTTGCGAATCGTGCACGATAATTTGCACCACGCCGTAATGCAATGACCCAACCTGCCGGCGGACTATTTCCAGCCACGGCTCCGTGCCGCTGTTATTTTTTGATGCGTCACTCATTTCAAATCATCTTTCCCAAATAGCGACCTTTTGAGTCGTCTTTAGGACCAAAAAAAAGTTTTGCTGCTTTTTATCTCATGTACGTCATTCTTTGAAAGAAACGCCATTCGCCTTTCCAAAAAGCACGGTCCAATTAACGACTGAATGTATCGTCATTTTGATCCAAACACGGAAATTGTCAATAGATTTTTAAAAAATTATATCTGTTTGTGCCACTGATAGATCCGAACGAATCCCCACTTCAAAATCGGGAATCTCCTCATTTCACCTGATTTTGGCAGAAACGTTCAAGGCGAGGCCACTCCCGCGGTGGCGAGGCCGACCTTGGTGATGTCCAGTTGGCGGAGCACGTCCAGCACGTAGATCATGTTCTGATAATCCACCGCGTCGGCACCCTTGACCACCACGCTCAAGTCCGGATTGTCCGCCTGCAATTGTTGCAGCCTGTCCTTGAGCTGGGCCACGCTCACCAGCTCATCGTTCAGAAATGTCCGCCCCCGCGCATCCACCACAATCTGGTTGATCCTGGGTTTGGGCTGTTTGCTTTTGGGCGGCGGCTTGCCCGATGGCAGTGTCATCTCCAGATTGTTCATCATCTGCGGCGTGGTGATGATGAAAATCACCAGCAGCACAAACACCAGGTCCAGCAGCGGCGTGATGTTCAATTCGCTCAACGAACTGTGATGGCTGTGGGATGTTTTTTTCACAAAATCACTGGAAGAGGGGTTCGGTTTCCTGCTGGACGTCGAACCGGATGGTTACGCGCAGCGGAAAATTGGTGGGCGGGGGACGGTCAATTTGATTTACAGTGTTAATAACGGCGCGAACGCTCTGGTCCCATTCGTTGTCGCCAGAACCTTTCAGCCATCTGGGGTTGCTAATGCGGCCGTGCCCATCAATATTGACCTCCACTTCGACAACATAATTGTCGTCAGCGACGTTTTCAGGGCGGTGCCATTTCCCGCGCAGGCTATATTCGACATAGGCCTTGTAAAGCTGTGTGGGATCGGAACTGGTTTCCACCGCTTTGCCGCCGTCGAATTCAAACGACGGCACCTGTGCCGCTGGCGGCGCGACGGTTGGCAGGGTCGTGGCCGGCGGCGCTTCCCTGGGCGGCTCGGCCTTGGGCGCGGCAGCAACTTTGGGCTGTTCGATCTTGGGCGGTTCAATCTTCGGTTTCTCGACCACCTTGGGCTTCTCGGGCGGTTTTTCCTTGATCATCTCCACCGAAATTTTCTGGATTTGTCTGCCCAACAATCCCTGGCGGGCGGCAAAATAAACCAGCGCCAAGACCAGCACCGCGTGAAAGATGAACGAGATGAGCAGGTACACCTTTGATGAGTTACGCCTTTTGTGCGGCTGGGTATGCGACAACATGTTATTTTCCGTTGGCGATTTCCGTGGCCAGATCCACCTTGGGGACGTTGGCCTGTTGGCAGACATCGAGCACCGCGCGAATCTGCTGGTACTTGGCGTGGCCATCTCCGTAGATGATGATGTTCAGGTCCGGGTCATCGGTGCGCAAGCCGATGAGTGTTTGGAGCATGTCGGCGGCATTGGCGATTTTCGCCTTGTTCAAATACATCGTGCCGTCCGCCTGGACGGTGATGTAATTAGCCTTGCGCGGCGGGTCTTTGAGATGCTTGGCGGCGGTGGGCAGCTTCAAATCCATATTATTGACCAGCGGAATGGTCGTGATGATGAAGATCACCAGCAACACAAACGCCAGGTCCAGCAGCGGCGTGATGTTCAACTGTGTCAACGACTCGTGCGCCGACTTGGAACATTTCTTCATGGGTCAGATGGCGGGTGTGTTTTCGCCCATTTCGGAACGCGTCAGGGCCATGGCGATTTTGTCTTCCAGATCGCGGTTATCCACGTAACTATGCTCGATTTGCGTTGCATAACGGCTGGCAAATCCGTCCAGCTCCTGGGTGATGGCGCGGATGGAGGTGACCATGAAGTTATAGGCGAACATGGCGGGAATGGCGACCAGCAGGCCGGTGACCGTGGCCACCAAGGCGGCGGCCACGCCGGGCGCCATGGCGGTGAGCGTGGCGGCGTGGCTTTCAGCGATGCCTGCGAAGGTGGACATGACGCCCCAGACCGTGCCCAGCAATCCGATGAACGGCCCGCCCGCCACCGCCGTGGACAACACAATCATGCTCTTTTCCAGCGCCATCGCCTCTCCGCTCGCGGCCTCTTCCAGTGCAACCTTCACCGCATCAAACGACGCCGTACTGATGCGCCGCTCACCTTTTACCGTGACGGGATTATGCTCCAATTGGTACGCCAGTTCATTTGCACCCCGAATGTAGAGTTGGAAGGCAGGCGCACCGTCAAATTCCTCGCCTTTGCGCTGGATGTCCAGCGGGTCGCGGGTCGAAGCGTAAGCAGCCATAAATTTCCTGGTTGCCTTGCGCGCAATCATCAACTGGTGGGACTTTTTGATGATAATCGTCCAGCTGAACAGTGAGAGGACAAACAAAACAAGGACGGTAGCCTTGCCTTCGGTGGTGGCGTTCTGAATGGCGTACATCGCCGCATTGGCGGCAAACAGGGGGTGAATGAGCGTAATCATAATTTGGAGAAACAGGTTCGGTTTCCGGGACTTAATTTTTCCTGGGCAACAATAGCGTCACGCGGCCCACTCTTTGGCTGAGTGCGATGCCTTTGTTTTTCTTTTTCAAATCGTCGTCGGTTTGGTCATCGGTCCTGGACACAGCCGTCGAGGCGTCATCGGCGGTTTCCGCATTGTCTTTGGCGACGTTGGATTGCGGAATTCCCTCGGTCGCGCCGCTGGCATCACCGGAAGTGGACACGGAACTGGCAATCAATGAAGCCGTGATGGAATCGCCGCTCACGTCCACGTTGCCGCCGCTGATGACCGTGCCGGAGACTTCACCGGCGGCGTTAATGTTCACATCGCCGCCGCTGAATGCGGTTACATCCACATTTTGAGCGGAGTTGATGTCAACGTTGCCGCTGCCGATGACGAGGCCGTTGATGTTGCCGCCGGCCTGAAGTTTGATATTGCTGCCGATGATGCCCGAGCCGGTGGCGTTGATGTTCTGCCCGGCGTTGATGTCAATGACGGCATTTTCAGACCCCACGCCATTGAAGGCGATTTGCAGCACGCCGCCGAGGTTGGCGTTCACACTGCCCTGGGGGGCATTGACGGTGATGTTGCCCAGCGCGGCCAAAGAACCGGGGAGCGTCGTCGCCAAAACACCGCTGCCGGGAATGCTCTGCGAGATGAAAACCAGGCTGCCGTTTGGATCAAGCTGCTGCGCGTTCACGCTGACATAGCCGGCTCCGCCCACGCCGGCGTTCACATCGCCGGTCAGGGATTCCACCGAAATGTTGCCGCCGTTGTAGGCGGCGATGCGCGAGCCGTTGACGTTCACATCGCCATTGGCCGTGACCGAAACATTGCCGCCGCTGGTGGTGAAAATTCCCTTGGCGGCGCTGGAATCGTCAAAGGCGGTAAACTGGCCGCCGACATTCAAGGCGCCGTCCACCGTCAGGTTGATGTCGCCCAGCCAGCTCTCGTTGGCGATTTTGCTCGCGGTCATCGTCAGATCGCCGTAGGTGTGGACATCCAGCGCCGCGCTTTGGAGTGAAATGCCGGCCAGCGCGGCATCCAGCGGGTTCACCGTGATGCCGCCGGAATTGCCAAGGTTGATGTTGTTCGCGGTGACTTGGAAAACACCAGACCCGGCCAGGGCCAGGCTTTCATTGCCGATCGCGGCGCTCTGGCTGTCGGTGTAAAGCTGGTTGATCGTCGCGATCTGGGCGGCGGTGAGGACAAGTTGTGTCGTCTCCGGGTTGCCATTGGCATCAAGAACCGGGTTCCCATTGTTATCCACCACGAACACGGTCGGGTTTAACAGGAAATTGCGTTCGGCCTGGGTCATGACGCCGACAAAGATGAGGTTGCCGGACGTCGTGCCGGACACCGCATTGTAAACCAGCAGGTCCGTGACTGCCGGATCCGTGCTCAATGAGAATAATGCCGACGGCAGCGCATCCGCCTGGCTCAAGGTTTCAGAGGTGGTGTCGCCGCGATAATTGATGTCGCCGGTGACATTGATCGCCGTCGTCTGGAGCGGTGACAAATTGCGCCCGGAGAAGCCAAAATTGTAAGTGCCAAAATAATCCTGACTCCCGACGATGTAAGGCGCGGTGCCAAGAACGGTGATCTGCGCGAAGGTCGGCACATTCAGCCCGAAACTGCCGATGCTGCCGGAAATGTCCAGCGTCACCGGATTGGGATCGCTCTGGTGCAGCGGCGTGATGGCTTGCCCGCCGCTGACAATTGAATTCCAGTCAGGCAGCCCACTGCCGGACATCGTGATGGTGCTGAGCGCGCTGCTGCCATTTGCCACCGCACCAACCAGGTTGCCACCGTCCTGCGTGGTGATTTGCAAGGATCCCTGGCCCGACGGATAAAGGAAAAGGGAACTGTCAACCGTGATGCCGCCCGCGCCCGCATCCAGGGAGAGAATCGGCGCGTAAATGGACGGCATGGCGTTGTTGCCGGACTGGCGCTCCAGCGGCTCGCTCAGGCTGCCCAGCGTGATGCCGTTGCCCGCCCAAAGATGCACCGCCGCATCGGGAGCATAATTGAACAGATACGGCAGGCTGGCTGGAACCACCGCGTTGTCCTCGTTGCCGGCAAATTCACCGGGGGTCACGGCCACGGAATTGCCATTGTAAGTGCCGTTGGGATTCTGCACCTCAAGGAGATTGAGATTGTTGGCCGCCCAGGCATTCCACGAACCCTGGATCAGACCCAGGGTAATCGGACTCAGCCCGGTGCCGATGTTGCCATTGGGATTTTGCGCCTGGGACACCGCCGCCTCCAAGCCGCTCAACGTCGCGGCATAGGTGGCCGGATCGGCGCCGGGGTCCTGCAATATGCCGGCCTGGGCGCTGGTAACCGGCACGCCGGCGAGCAGGGTGCCAACGCCGTCGGCCAAAGTGAAGTTGCCTGTTATCTGGTTGCCGGCAATCACCGTGACATTGCCGGAACCGTAAGCTCCCGAGGCGCCCACGGATTGGTTGTCGGGAAGTGAAGGAGGGACGTTTGGAACACTGATAATATTGTTTCCCGCGATCAACGTCACATCTCCCCCCGCGGCGGTGGCAATCCCGCCGGGAGCGGGGACGGATGAACCACCACCCGCATAGTAAACATATCCGCCATTGGCCGTGCCGGCATTGAGGTTGCCCGCCACCGCCTCCGCAAAAATGCTGCCGCCGCCGGTCGTGAAAACCGAGCCGAACCCAACCGTAATATCATTTCCCGCCAGCAGGGTCAGCGAGCCGGCGGAAAGCTGGATGGGATTGCTCGGCGATTTGCTTGATGAGCCGCCGGGCAGGCTGATGTTTCCCACCCCGGACACCACCGTGCTGTTCACAAAATCATATCCGGCTTCCAGCGTCGCCGACCAGTCGTTCGCATCGGTGATTTTGGCGCTCGTCCCGAAAGTGATGTTGCCGCCGGCTTCCAGCGTCAGTTGGCCGCTGCCAACACCCGTGCTGCCGCTCAAATTCCAAGTGGTGTTTGCGTTCAGCGCGATGTTGCCCGAAGCCTGAAGCAGAATTTGCGAAAATCCGGCGAACGCGGAATTCACATTGATTGCGCCGTTCGCCGTGGATGTGCCGAGCGTGATGTTGACCGGATCAAGGAAAAATGTTCCGCCATTCCAGCCGGATTGCGCCGTCGCATCCAGGCTGGAATTCAGCGACAAAACATTCGGCGCGCTGATTTCAATGCTGCCGCCGTTGCCGCCTTGCGCGCCGCCAGCGACGGAAATCCGGCTGCCCGCACTGTCGCTGAAATTATTCCCCGATTGCAGCGTGACCGTTCCGCCGGAACTGTTCGGAGCCGAATTGTCGCCGCGCGCCTGAATTTGCGAGTTCGCGCCAAGGTTCAACGAGTCGGAAGCCACAAGTTCGATGACACCGTTTTGATTTTGCACGGAATCGGCCTGAATGATTCCATCCTGATTCACCACCTGTGCCTGGAGGGCAATCGTTCCCGCATCAGCGGTAATCTGGCCGAAATTGTTCACCGCGCCGCCCGGCACTTTCACTGTCGCGCTCAAACCGCGTCCGTCGGGCCGGTCGCTGACCAGGACACTTTGTCCCGCGCAAAGACCGATGTTCCCGCCGGGCGCGTCCAGTTGGCCCTGATTGCCAATTTGTTCGGCAATGAAAAAAAGCGATTTGCCGTTGCCGACCTGGATCTGGCCATAATTGACAATGCTCGCCGCCGGCGGCATTCCCGTGAACGTCCACGCGGAGTCCGCGCCAAAGTCCGGCGTCAGCGGCGCGGTGGTCGCGATGAAGCTGCCGCCCACCTTGATCATCGAATTCGGGCCGAAATAAAATCCGTTGGCGTTGGCGAGAATGACCGTGCCATTGGCATTAAGATTGCCAAAAATCTGCGATGGATTTGCGCCGCCGATTTCATTGAGCACAACGGAATTCACCGAAGGCTGGCTGAATGTCGTCGTTTCGCCCGGCTGGATGTTAAAGCTGCTCCAATTCAGGAAGGCGGACGGGCTGGTCGTGATGTTCAGTTGTGAACCATTTTGCTGGGCGGTCGCCGAACCGGACACCACCGTCATCCCCGTCGGATTTGCCGGGAGCAAACCATTTCCGGCAAAAAACAGCGCGGCAGCGAGCGGAATTTTCTTTAGGTGAAATTTCATAATACGTTTAGAATTGATAGCCCACGCTGAAATAGGCGTGCATATCTCCCTGCGGAGTTTGGACGACGGCGGGCGTATTTGGTTTTAACGCGTTTCCTTCCGCCGTATCAGCCAGCGCCCAAGCCAAGGTCAGACGCGCGTTAAAATGTTCACCAGCGGTGAGGAAAAATCCCAACCCAGTGCCCCATTCATTCAAGCTGCCTCCAACCACGTTTGGACGGTCAAAAAGGTTGACCTGCCCATAATCCATGAACCAGGAACAACGCAAATATGCCGGAACCTCTCCGTCCCGCGTCGGAAAAGAACCGACACTCACCGGCGGCGCGCGTAGATCAAATTGCATACGCCAGCCGGTGTCACCATAATTTTCACCTTCCTGATAACCACGCACACCCGTGGTGCCGCCAATTGCAAATTGTTCGTTGGCGATGAGCGGTTCGCTGGCCCACTGGCCATTGGCATTGAATAATGCCGACCAATTTCCCGGCAAATTTTGCAGGCGGATCAAACCGGCGTTGATGGTGGTGTAGTTTCCACCCGCTTGTGGCGAGCCGGCGACAGCTTGAAAACCCGACCGCGCCGAGGAGAGCGCTTGGAGAAAAATGTTTTCACTCACGCTCAAACTGGTGCTGCCGGTTTTGTCCATCCGTGTTCCAGCCCAGCGCAACGAAAGCGGCAGGTAGAAAAGCGAATTTTGGCTGTTGCTGGGCAGCCGGATGGTCTGGTTCGTTTCCAACACGGGATTGCCGAACGAATCAAGCGCGTAAAGATCGAAATACGTCAGATTCGTACTGTAGGTCTGCGCCTGATAGGATTTGTAATCGAAGCCAAGCTGCACCGACGAATTGACTCCGAGAAATTCACGCACCGGCACGGTCAGCCGCGTGCCGGCGTCATCGTTGATCGTCGGCGTGTGTTGCGCGGTTTGCTGATAAATTTTTACAAGCGGGTTCGTCGGGCTGTCAAAAATTGTTTGCAACGGGCCATATTGAACCGGCGTGTCGGAGTTGGCGCGCGAAGCGTAAAAAATTAAATCGGGATTTCCCGTTGCGGGCGGCAGGTTGAACCTGTGTGTGACTTCATCGTAACCAAAAGTCACCGGTAAATTTTCGTAATCTTCCCGCAACCCTTGTCCCGACCCCAGCGGCAACCGGTAATAACCGCTGTAACTTGCAACCATCGGTTGATCGTAAAAACCTGGCGCCTCTCCGTCCGGTTTCATTGATTGCGGCGAAAAGTTATAGTCGAGCCCGACCTGATGATTTCGCTGCCAGAGATTGTCGTATTGCAATGCGCTGTCCAGACGCAGCAACGGTGTGCCGGGTGTGGATTTGTCGTTGATTTCAAAATGACCGTGCAACGGCCAGCGATCCTTGACCTTGAGCGTCAAATCGCTGGTGCCCGGTTCGGGGCCGGGACTGATGACGGGATAAATCTGGCGGTCTTGATTCAAATTCGCACGGTCAAGTTCGGGTTGGAACCATCTCGTGTTGAGCAGGAGATTTGTGCCCAGGCTGGGCAAGGCGCGAAGCACATTGTCCGTGCTGAAATATCGGTTGTCGGTGACAATGATATGACTCAGTTTTCCCTCGACGACGACGACACGCACCATGCCGTTGGTCAACCGCTGTTCTGGCAGGGTGACGCCGACGGTGGCAAAGCCAAGGTCCCGATAACGCAGTTGCAGTTTGCCCAAACCTTCACGCAGGCGGGCGAAATCCAGATCTCCGATGTAGTTGGTGAGGAAACTGAATTCTTCCACCGGCAAAACGGTGTTGCCTTCAATCAGATAGCCGCGTACCGGAACCGTCGGTTTTGGGGCGGCAAAAAGATTGGTGATGGCGGCGGACAAATCCGCTTCCGTCGCCGCGTTGGTTTCCGGCCCGACAATTTGGACGCGGATGATGCCGTTGGTAAATTCCTGTTCGGGCAGCGTGACGGTGACGTTGGAAAAACCTGCGTGGCGATAGAGCGTTTGCAGCCTGTCCAAACCTTCACGCAGCCGCGTGATGTCCAATTCGCCGAGGTAGTTGGTGAGCAGGTTGAATTTTTCCAACGACAAGGCGGTGTTGCCTTCGATAAAATACTCGCGCGCGTCAATGGCGGGCAGGAGCCGGGGAGGCGCGTTCGCGACGGCAGGCAGGGGCGCGGCAAAAAGGTTTTCAATGACGGCGGGTGAATTGGTTTCTTCCGCCTGTCCACTGAAAACTATTGCCAACGTCAGCATCACAATCACCCCAACTCGAAATCTCATTTGCTGTGGTTGTCCTCTCGACAAATTGAATTTATTGCGGCAGGCCGGCATTTTGCCGGGCCTGCCGCACACGGTCGTTCGCTGTCTGCGCTGTTTATTGTGCGTTGACGCGGTAAAATTCCGCGGGATCACCCGAATTGGTATGGTTAAGGGTATCCACCTTTCCATCACCAATCAGGGTATTGGCATCCACCGGCCAGGTGGCCACCGGCCCACCCAGGCTGTTGGTGTAGGACACGGAATAGATGTTGCCCACCGTCGTGGTGAATTGAATGGCGCTGACATTGCCGGAATGGCTGACGCTGGTGATGGTGGGTGCGCGCGGCCCGGCCACAAAGGTCAGCACCCCGGCGGCACTGATACTGAAGGTTCCAACCAGATTGTCCGGTGTCTGGGTGGTGGATGGGTTTGGAGCCAACAACCAGAAGTCCAGGCTCCCGGGAATGGTCGTCTCATCAATAAACGGCACGTTATAGCCGAGACTGGTCACTCCGTTGTAGGTGCCGCCAGAAATAATGTAGTCGTAGGATGCATATTTATATCTGCCGGCTACACCACTCGAACCGCTGACCGCCAGTTCGTAAGACTGCGGCACGCTGTTGGTCGGGACGTTGTAAGACAGCGGATAATTGCCCACCCCATTGACCGCCCCATAAATGCCGCTGAAGGTTGCCGGGCCTTGCTGGTAGGCGGTGGTATTGGGATCAACGCTGGTGACCCAGGCATTGGCTGTGGTGCTGGCCACCAGCAGCACCGTAACCGGGCCATTAGGGCTGGCCGTCAGGGAGCCGAATGTGCTGTCGACGAGATTGGAACTCCAATTGGTCACCGGCACCGTGTAGCCGTTGGTTTTCCCTGTAAATTGACTGACATTTCCCAGGTCAAACTCAACATCATAGACGCCGTCCCGAAAGATCAGGAGCACGTCCCCGTCCGAATAGGTCCAGGCCCGTGCCTGCGGCAATGCCAGCAGGCCCAGCGCGACCAAGGTTAATGGAATAAATTTTTTCATGATTTTATGCGTTGGAATGTTCTGAAATTAATACACGGTATAGCCGGGATTTGGCTTGATGGGACCGCCATCACCGTTACGGGTCAAATTCGCATTCACCCAGGGAGTCGGAATGAATTTGTTCTTGAACTGGCTGTTGGACCAGTAGCTTGAATTGGTGATGGACGAATAAAACAGGTTGAGAACCGCCAGCTGGTTCGTGGTGATGTTGCCGGCGATGTAATAATAATTTTCAGGATTCCAAAGCGCATAGCTGCCGTCGATCACGCTGTTCGTGGAATACGCGACCCCGTTATAGGCCAAGGCTGCGGTCCCGGTCACAATGTTTTGAACCGCAACTTCGCCGATCGAATCGGTGATATAAGCCACGACGCCAGCCTCGGCACCGCCCGAAGACTGGCCCGGGTCCACGTTTCCTTCCAAATCCACATTGGTGGTATCTTGGACGACCTGGCCCAGACTATTGGTTGTGTAGGTTTGAAAGCCGGTCGCGTTAATGTTGAGGTCAATCTCCGTGCGAACAGCCGAATCCCGGTTGCGGCCCACGAAATAAATGACATTGGTGCTGCTGCCGCCAAAGAACAAACCTGGAATCGTGGCGCCGGAGGACTCCAGGGCGGCCGCCTGATTCTGGGTCAGGTTGGTGATGCCAGCCGTGTCCGTCGAATTGGTGTTTTTGATGAACACATAGGGAACAATATAAGTCGGCAAGGACACGAACTGGGAAGAATCCACGCCAATGACGCCCGGGGAAGCGCTTGAATCGACCACGGTCGGGACAAAACTGCTGCTGGTTATGCCTCCGCCTACCGCTACGGGTTCGGGATTCCCCACGGAAATATCATTCAATGCACCCACGGCCCCCACCGCCAGATTGATGGCCAAGGTCACGGTTCCCAGACCAGGGTTGCCAGGAATGCTGCCATAGTAGGTTCGGGTCGTGGAGGAACTGCCATTGACCACCGTATAAGTTCCACCAAAGAGATTTGTGGCGCGTTCAAAGATCACGCCCGAACTGGCTGAACCGCCAGAAAGGAGCAGTTGCGTATCGGCGCGCAGGTTGGGAGTGAATGCCAAACCCGCAAATGCGAGCCCGGCGATGATGATTTTTTTAAGGTTCGATGTTTTCATAGGTTCACAATTTTTTGCTATGGTTCGGTTTTTCAGTTGAAGAAACACCCATGCCTGCGCAAGGACAGCGCCGCCCGCCCACGCAGGCTGCGGATCCCGGCAATGTCAGTTGAGCCGGAATCGGGCGATGTTTTGCCCGCTGTCTCTTTCGCAATCACACGGTTTCTGTTTGTTCTTCTTCGAAGAACCTCCGGTGAACCGGTCAGCCTTCGTAAATGGTCCAGGTTGCGCCTCGCCCCGCTGGCGTCGGCAAATTCATCAATCCGGCTGGTAAATCTGGTCAAAGATTCCGCCATCAGCGAAATGGATCTTTTGAGCCTGTTGCCAGCCGCCCGCAATTTCATCCACCGTGAACAATTCCAATGGCTTGTACCGGGTGGAATACCTCGCGAGAATCGTTTCATTTCTGGGCCGGAAAAAATGTTGCGCCGCCAGCTCCTGTCCGGTGTCGCTGTAAAGATATTCAAGGTAGGCGCGCGCGACGGCCTCCGTGTGATGACGCTCCACATTGCTATCCACCCACGTCACCGGGTTTTCCGCCAGAATGCTCACCGATGGAAGAACGACCTCGAACCGATCGTCAGGAAACTCTTTCTGAATCAGTGCCGCTTCGTTTTCAAACGTCAGCAGCACGTCGCCAATCCCCCGCCCGGCAAAGGTCGTGGTCGCGCCGCGTCCGCCGGTGTCGAGCACGGGCACGTTGGCGAACAGTTTCGACACAAACGCGCGCGCCTGGGTTTCGTCACCGGCGGACTTTTTCAACGCATATCCCCACCCCGCCAAATAGCTGTAACGACCGTTGCCCGAAGTTTTCGGATTGGGAATGATCACCGAAATACCCGGATGAACCAGGTCATCCCAATTTTTGATGTTCCTCGGATTGCCTGCGCGAACGACGAACACAATCGTCGAATAGTAAGGTATGCTCCGGTTCGGCAGGCGTTCCGCCCAATTGGCCGGAATCAAATGACCATTCGAATAAAGTTCATCGATGTCCAGCGGTTGGTTCATCGTAACCACGTCCGCTTCGAGGCCGTTCACAACCGATTGTGCCTGCTTGCTTGAACCGCCGTGCGATTGGTTGACCACGACGGTGTCACCGGTCTTCCCCTTCCAATAAGCGGCGAATGCCGCATTATAATCCTGGTAGAATTCGCGCGTGACGTCGTAGGAAACGTTGAGAAGTTTTACGTCAGCCGCGGGAAGCGTTCCGGCAGACGACCACCAGCCCGCCGCGAGCAAAGCGCAAATAAAGTTTTGAACCCGGTTCCGCATGGACTATTTTTTGTTTGTTTTCTGTCATGGGCACCTCCGGTGGTCCGGTCAGTCGTCCAAAATGATTCTTTGTTATTCGGCTTCAGTTGTCTGAAATCTTAATGTGATTGGGGTGGTGGCCGGTCCAGTCGCACCCGTTCGGTTTTTTCAATCTGCGTCACCCGCGAGTCGTGCACCACAATCTCCACCACGCCGAAACGCAGCGAGCTCACTTGCTGCCGGACAATCTCCAGCCAGCTTGAGTCCCCAACGCCATTAACAACCCGTTTGATTTCTGACTCGCTCATTTTAGCCATGTCGCTGAATAGCGACTTTATTTGTCGTCTTTAAAGTTAGATAAAGAGTTAACTTGTTATCTTGCTCGCGTTATCAACTCCAAAGTAAAAATTGTCAAACGATTCAATCAGTGCGGTTTGAATCAATAAACGACTAATTGTGTCGTCATTATCCACGTATTTTTTACCCTGTCAACTGCTTTTTTCAATTATTTTAAATGCCTTCCCCGCCACTGAAACTAACGCTCACCTCCTGTTTTGAAACGGGCAGGCCTTTGGCCACTTCGGCAAGCGTGGCCCGGTCCATCACCCCGGCAATGTAGTTTCGCGTATCCAGGAAGACCCGGCGAAACCGGCAGACGGGCTCCTGGGAACAACGCTTGTATCCCGTCACCGAAACACAATCAATCGGTGCCAGAACCCCGTCAAAATGGCGCACCACCTCGCCCATGGTTATTTTTTCCGGGCTTCGGGCAAGCACATAACCGCCACGGATTCCCGCCGTGCTGTCCACCCAGCCCTGAGCCTTGAGGTCGAGCATGATCTGCTCCAGAAACCGCTTGGGAACGTCGTTGCGCCGGGCCAGTTCCCGAATGGGTATCGGCGCACCCCGGTAATGGTCCAGCAAAGTGAACAACGCACGGAGCGCGTAATCGGTTCTTTTCGAAATCCGCATGGTTAACAACGATATAACCAGTCGGATTTAAGTCAATAGAGCTTTCACAGGGTTTATCTTGAAATGCGCCGTTTTTTTCTCCCTCGCTTCCCTCGAGGAGGAGAGGGCCGGGGCGAGGAGGCCAATGTTTACAGGCTCGAATCCCCTCGCCCCAACCCTCTCCCCGCTGGGCGGAGCGAGGGAGTTGTCTCCATTCAATGCGTGTGTCGGAATGCTTCCGCTTTGAGAGGGGGAGCGGTAGTTTTACTTGATGATTCGGCGGCCTTCGTCCAGGAAGATACCCTTGAAATTCATCTCCAGCGCCTGCGGATTGGTGGCCTTGGACAATGCCTCCTTTTCGGTGACGCGACCCGATTTGACCAGATTGAACAACGACTGGTTGAAACTGATCATCCCGTCGTCCACACCGGTTTCAATCGCCGCCGACAGCTTGTCGAGCCGGTTTTCCTCAACCAGTTTTTTGACCATCGGTGTATTGAGCAAAATCTCCAGCGCCGGCGTCAGTTTGCCCTCCACCGTGGTGACCATGCGCTGGCAGACCACTCCGCACAAGGTGCCGGTCAGTTGTCGGCGGATTTGTTCGCGCTCCTCGGCCTTGAAAAAGTCGAGGATGCGGTTGACGGATTGGGCCGCGTTGGTGGTGTGCAACGTGGACAGTACCAGGTGTCCCGTCTCCGCCGCGCTCATGGCCGCCGCAAAGCTGATGTCGTCGCGCATTTCACCGACCATGATGATGTCCGGGTCCTGGCGCAAAACGTGGACGAGCGCATGGTGGAAGGTCAGCGTGTCGAGGCCGATCTCGCGCTGCTCAATCACGGATTGGTTGTCCTCGAAAACGTATTCGATCGGGTCCTCCAGCGTGATGATGTGCTTTTTGAAGTTATTGTTGATGTGTTCGAGCATGGCGGCGAGCGTAGTGGATTTGCCGCAACCGGTGGTGCCCGCGACGAGCACGATGCCGCGCGGCGACTCGGCGATCTTTTTGATCTGCTCCAGCAATCCCAGTTCCTCGAAGGTGGGCACGCGCGTCTTCACGAAGCGCATCGCCAGGCACCACTGACCGCGCTGCTGGAACAGGTTCGTCCGAAACCGGCCCGTGCCGGGAATAAAGTACGAAAAATCAACCTCGCGCTCCTCGATGAGCTTCTTGGACAAATGTGCCGGCGTGATGGCTTCGACAATTTTGTTCATCCATTCCGAAGTCGGAAACGGCGCGTCCACGGCGATGAGTTCACGATTGATGCGGTAAATGACCGGGGTGCCGATTTTCAGGTGCACGTCCGAAGCGCCGCCCTCGACCGCGGTTTTGAGTATGCGTTGAAATATTTCCATCGCACCAGATTAGCCGGTTTGTTCCCCAAACGCCAGCCGGGAAAAGCGGAAAGTAGGAGCCGACGTGAGGAGGCTCTGAACAACAACTCGTCGCCAAGAAACAAACGAGCCTCGTTACCTCGGCTCCTACAATGGAATCAATCCCCGCCGCTTTTTTCGTGTATTTCGCGGGTTTCGCGGTTAAAAATCCACCATGTCTGAACGTCGTATCGGCATCATTGGCGGCACCGGCCTTTACCATCTCGATGGGTTTACCGGCCGGAAATGGGTGAAGGTCAAAACACCCTTCGGCCCGCCGTCCGACGATTTGCTCACCGGCAAACTGGCCGGGCGCAACGTGGTCTTTCTGGCGCGACACGGACGCGGCCACCGCATCCTGCCCAGCGAACTCAATCATCGCGCCAATCTCTGGGCGATGAAAAAACTGGGCGTCGCCTGGCTCGTCAGCGTCAGTGCCGTCGGTTCCTTGCAGAAACAATACAAACCGTGCGACATCGTGGTCATTGACCAGTTCCTCGACCGCACCAAACGCGGTCCGGAACACACGTTTTTCGGCAGGGGCATCGTGGCGCACATCTCGTTCGCACACCCGATCTGCGAGGAATTACGCCAGATTCTTTTGAAGACTGCGCGCGCCTGCGGCGCGACCGCCCATGACGGAGGCACTTACGTGAACATGGAAGGTCCCGCGTTCAGCACCCGCGCCGAATCGCTCACCAACCACCGGGCCGGCTACGATGTCATCGGCATGACCAATCTCGGCGAGGCCAAATGCGCCCGCGAAGCGGAAATCGCCTACGCCACGCTGGCGATGTCCACCGACTATGATTGCTGGAAGGAGGACGAACACGTCACGCTCGCCATGATCATCCAGAATCTCCATCGCAACGCCGATATGGCCAAAAAAATCGTCACCGCCGCCATCTCACAAATCCCCAATGAACCCAACTGGCCGTGCCACGCCGCATTGAAAAATGCGATTCTGACCGACAAAAAATTCTGGCCGCGGAAAACCGTGACTGCATTGAAACCGATCTTGGCGAAATATCTTTGAACCCATACAGTCAATCTCATGCCAACCAAGCTCATCATCAAACCCGCGAAATCACCGGCCGCCGTCGGCCCCTACAACCATGCCGTGCGCACCGGCGACCTGCTCTTCTGCGCCGGGCAGATTCCCATCGACCCCGCCAACGGCAATCTCATCCCCGGCGATATCAAGGCGCAAACCGACCGCGTGCTGCAAAACGTCAAGGCCATCCTGGACGACCAGAAGCTGACCTTCGCCAACGTCGTCAAAAGCACCGTCTTCATGACCAACCTCGCCGATTTCGCCGGCATGAACGAAGTTTACTCGAAATATTTCACCAGTGATTTTCCGGCGCGCTCAACCATCCAGGTCGCCGCGCTGCCCAAGGGCGCGAATGTGGAAATCGAAGTGGTGGCCCACTTCTGAATTTACGATTTACGAATGACGATTGACGTGCCCATGATGGGTCAGCGCGTAAATCGTAAATCGAAAATGCCTCCTGAAATCCAATGTTTGATTGCACTGCTGATCGGCGGCGGGCTGGGCTTTCTCTTCGGCTGGCTTTACGGTCGCGCGCGCAGCGGCGGCGGTCCCGATGCGCGGTTGGAAAATGAACTGCGCCAGCAGGTCGCCCAACGCGAAACGGAACTGACCCAATTGCGCGGCCAGCTTACCGAGACTTGCAATGCCCGGGCCACCGCGGAAGCCAGCCGGGCGGCAGCGGAAAAAATGGTCGTGGAACAGCGCGCATTGCAGGAAAAGGCGCTGGCTGATTTGCGCGAGGCGTTCAAGGCCCTGAGCGCCGAGGCGTTGAAACAAAGCGCGCCGGAATTTCTACGACTTGCCGAACAAACCTTTGGAAAATTCCAGGAAACGGCCAAGGGCGACCTGGCCCAACGCCAGGAATCCATCAAAACGCTGGTCGAACCGTTGAAACAGCAGCTCGAAACCTACCAGAAACGGTTACAGCAAAGTGAAACCTCGCAAGCGGACACGCTCGGCAAGGTGAAAGAGCAGCTCGAAAAGCTGGCGCAATCCAGCCTATCGCTTGCCGCCGAAACGCAGCAGTTCCGCATGGTGCTGAAATCAAACCAGGCGCGCGGGCGCTGGGGCGAGGAAACGTTGCGGCGCGTCGTCGAGGCCGCCGGCATGAGCGCGCATTGTGATTTCACGGAGCAAACCCAGGCCGGCGAGAACCGGCCGGACCTGATTGTGCGGCTGCCCGGCGACCGCTTCATCATCGTGGACGCCAAGGTGCCGGACTTCGATTTTCTCAACGCGCTGGAGTCGGCGGACGATACCAAACGCGCCGAAGCACTCGCGGCGCACGCGGCGAAATTGAAGGCGACCATCAAGGCGCTGGCCGACCGCGATTATCCCAGCCAGTTTCCCAACGCATTGGATTACGTGGTCCTGTTCGTGCCTGCGGAATCGCTGTTCAGCGCGGCGCTCGAGGGCGACCACGACCTGATTGTCTGGGCGGCGGGCAAACGGATTTTGCTGGCGACCCCGGCGTCGCTCATCGCCCTGCTCCGCTCCGTAAGCGTAAGCTGGCAGCAACACGCGCAAACCGAAAACGCGCAGAAGATCGCCGAAGCCGCGCAGGAACTTTACACCCGGGTATGCAAGTTCACGGAACACTTCGAACGCATCCGTGACGGGCTTGGGAAGGCCAACGACGCTTACAATGATGCGGTTGGCAGTTACGAGCGCATGGTGCGTCCAGCGGGCGAAAAAATCCAGAAACTCAGCGGTGGAGCGGCGGGCAAGGAACTGGCCGACGTGCAGCCGCTGGACTCGACCTTGCGTTTGCCACCGCAAACCTGAGACACGGATTTCACGGATTTGCACGGATGGGACGGTAAAACCGGGAGCGCCGGCATCCCTGCCGGCTGGTTTTTGATTCGACGTTGAAAGTTGAATGTTGAATGTTCCCGTCGTCTTCCGGCCTCCGACCTTTCGTCTTGCTCCCATCTCCCAACTTCCAGCTCCCATCTGCCTTCTTCTGTCACACGCCACTTGCCTGCAGGCCGTAGCTTGCAAGCGCAGGCTTGTCACCCTGCCAGTCGTGGATGCAAAATCCCGTCATGCCTCGCCGGAAGAAAACACCACCTGCCGTGTCCAACTGTCTACAACCACAAGGCTGTTCACAGTGTCCGGTGAATAAGTTTTAAGCGACAACACCGTGGACGCTGATAAAATGCGCAGTGCAGTCAGGAAATGGGAAAAGCATCAGAGCTTCCAACAATTCAAACACACGCCTCCATGAAAAAAACCGCTTCAACATTGGCACTCACGCTTCTGGTCGCCGTCGGCTCAATCTCTGTGCCTTCTGCCCGGGCGCAAAACCTTCTCGTGAACGGAGGTTTCGATCTTGGCTTTGACGGATGGGACGGCACCTATGGTCTTTACAGTGGGCCCATGAACCCGCCGGCGCTCAGTGGCAATACGGTAGCCGATTTGGATGGTGGTGAACCTTCAATGTTCCAATCGTTTACGACCGTACCTGGGGTAACGTACCAGGTCAGTTGGGGCAGGCGTCTGCCCGATCTTGACGGAAATGGAATTCCCATCATAGGTGAGTCATTTGTCGGTCCCGGGTTGCTCAACGTCAATTTGAACGGTCAAGACATTCAGGATTTAGTTCAAAACCGCACCACCTGGAGTTTCTACACCGTGAATTTTGTCGCAACTGGAACCGGTTCTCTACTGTCATTTAATGTTTCCCAATCCATTTTCGTCGGCGGCGGCTTTCAGCCGTCCGATTCCGTCTTTCTCGACAACGTCTCAGCGATTGCTGTGCCTGAACCATCAGTTTGCGGACTGCTCCTGATTGGTGCCGCATTCCTGGTCCGGCGGCAAGCGGCCTGTAGATAGCCGCTGCAATCACTCGTCGCGCGCGGTTTGACTTTTTTCTCCCCAAACCCGGTTGACGGATGCAAAATCGCGTCATGGCTCGCCAGAAGGAAACGTCTCTGTAAAAATGCGCCATTCATCATCCAAAGCGCCGCGCTGCATCGTTATTGCCGGACCGAATGGCGCCGGGAAGACAACCTTTGCCCGCGAGTTTCTGCCCAAGGACGCGCGGGTGATTCACTTTGTAAACGCCGATTTAATTGCCGGAGGCCTTTCGCCGTTGCGACCCGAGCTTGCCACGTTGGCTGGCGGCCGATTGTTTCTTGCCGAATTGGACCGGTTGGCTCGAGCGCGGGTGGATTTTGCCTTCGAGAGCACTCTAAGTGGACGGGCTTACATCCGGCGCTTGAAACAATGGAAAGCGGCCGGCTATCGCATTGAGATGATCTTCCTGCGGTTGCCCTCACCGCAACTGGCCGTGCGCCGTGTCGCTGCCCGGGTCCGTCAAGGCGGACACAATGTGCCGCGTGCTGATATTCTTCGCCGGTTCGATCGAAGTTGGATCCATTTCAATTCCCACTACCGCCTGCTTGCGGATCGATGGGAAGTGTATGATAATTCGCAGCAGAGACCGCGTTTGTTGGAAATTGGACCATGAATCAAATGAAAGCGAGAACTCCGCGACACCGGCTCACGCCGGCCGGCCGTGCACTGGTGCGCTCGGCCCGTGTGGCTCGACAGACCGCCCGCCTCCACGGCACGCCGATTTACTTGTGGCGTAACGGAAAGGTCGTCGCCGAAAAGCCCTGACTACCGGGGGAAAATTGCCACCGCCAGTACTCCGGGAGCGCCGGCATCCTTGCCGGCTGGTTTTTGATTCGATGTTGAAAGTTGGGAGTTGAATGTTGAATGTTCCCGTCGTTTTCCGGCTTCTGGCCTTACGCCTCGCGCCTCTTCCATCTCCTGGTCCTGGTTCTTCGTTTCTTTGTTGTTTAGCCGGTTTGCCGTGGCAATATCGCAGCATGGCCGTCGATGCATATCATCCAGGTGCCTGTGAAAATGATGATCCGAACCACGATATCCTATGACATCCAATCACCCCTCGGATCTTCGCTTTGCGAAAATACCCCTTAATTCTGGGACGGGTACCATCCCGGCTTTGGGTTTCGGAACTTTGATCCCTGACCCGGCTGTAACCAGGAGTGCAACCACGAACGCATTAAAGGTTGGATTTCGTCACTTCGATTGTGCGGAACGATATCGGAATGAGCGGGAGGTGGGTGAGTCATTACAGGCAGAGTTCGCAACGGGGGCCATCGCCCGTGAGGATGTCTTCATCACCACGAAGCTGTGGAACACCAATCATCGGCCGGAACGTGTCGAACCGGCGTTCGACGCGAGTCGCGAGCGCCTTGGAATCAGTTACGTGGATCTCTACCTGATCCACACCCCCTTCGCGTTTCAACCGGGAAGCAACATGGATCCGCGGGACCAAAGTGGAAATATCATTTATGACCGCGGCGTCACACTTCTGGAGACCTGGAGAGCGATGGAAAATCTCGCTGATCAGGGCAAGTGCAGGGCTATTGGATTATCCGACGTCGTTCTTGAAAACCTGGTGCCTCTCTATGAGGCCGCGAGGATCAAACCGGCCGTGGTCCAGGTTGAATCGCATCCGTATCTGCCGCAGACCGAGCTGTTGGAGTTCTGTAAGCAGAAAGGCATTGTGTTTTTGGCATTTGCGCCATTGGGTCACGGAATACGACCTGGCCCACTCGAAGATCCGGCAGTTCTGGCCATCGCACGTCAAACCTCTCTGACCCCGGCCCAGGTCCTGCTCGCCTGGGCGATCCAACGTGGAACAGCCGTCCTTACCACCGCAAAAACCCTGGATCGAGCTCGCGAGAACTACAACATATCTGCGATTCCAGAAGTTGCCGTTGACGAGATCAGCCGGATTCAAATCAGAAGCAGGCTCAACTCGGTGATAGAGACCGGGGTTCCCGGTTTCATTGCGAAAGGTGGCTGACATTCAAACCGCTGGCGTCCGCGCCGCAAGGCCATGGTAACGCTATGGGAATCAAACAAGAAAACTTGAGGCTCGCCCCCGCCAGTACTCCGGGAGCGCCGGCATCCTGCCGGCAATGAAATTGGACGTTGGATGTTGGGTCCCGCAGTGCGGGATTGAATGTTCCCGGCGTCTTCCGGCCTCTGGCCTTTCGTCTTGCTCCCATCTCCCATTTAAAATCCTGTAGCCGATAGTCCACAGACGAAAACCGCGCGAAATGGCATAACATCACCGCTCGCTCCTGAAAAAGGGTTAAAAGCGAAAAGCACAAAAACTAAAGCCCCCTCACGCAACGAAAACCAAAGTCGTTGTTGGCGCCGTACGGGAAGTAGTAGCTGCGATAGGCGCACCTCACGAAGATGGCGAGGCTCTCCCAATTGCCGCCGCGCTCCACACGGTTGTTCAACGGCCCGACAGGTCCGCGTGGGTCAGTTCCTCCCAGATACGGGCTGCCACTTGGATACGGAGGACCCGCATACCAGTCCCAGCACCATTCAGCCATATTCCCCGCCATGTCGTTGAGGCCATAACCGTTTGGCGCAAAATAGCCCACCGGACTTGTGAAAGGCACATGTCCAGTATCGAAATTCGTGCTGAAGCCGGTGTAGGGCCCCAAATCGTAAGTATACCCGCCAGAATTGGTTGGATTTGGATCGGCAATGTAATTGGCCTGGCTTTCAGATATCGTGTCACCCCATGGAAACCGCTGACCGCTCAACCCGCCACGCGCCGCCTTCTCCCACTCCGCTTCCGTCGGCAGCCGATACCCGTTCGTCCCCCAGTTCGGATAAACCGTAGTGCCATTGTCCCCATTGGTGAACACCTGCGTCAAACCCGCGTCTGTGTAATACACCGGCGTCAAACCTGCCTGCTGCGACCGCGCATTGCACCACTTCACACAGTCATACCAGTCCACCGTCTGCACCGGTTGCACGGGTTGACTGTTTGTCTGTGCGTAACCGGCATTGGCAAAGCTGTAGCCATTACTCGTGGCATAATTATATACCGTCTGCCATTGGCTGTAGCTCACCAGATTCACGTCCATATAAAACGCCGACACATTAACGGTCGTGGGTGGGATATTATTACTAGCTGGAGAACCGTTATCCACTGTGTCCCCTATCGTGAATGACCCCGCCGGAATTAGTGCCATGCCGTCGGCTGTGGTGGTCGGAACCAATATCAAACGAAAGAACCTCGCTGCCAAAGTATTGGTAACGGTCACGGCGGTCTGCGAACCGTAAGTCGCCGGGACGGCATCGGTGGCATACACCCAGTTGGTGGAGGCCAGATTGGTGCTGCTTTGCAAAACGTAGTCTGTAGCGGTTGCTGGCCAATAAAGCAGGGATTGATTGTTCGTCGGCACAATTCCCAACGCCGGTTGCGCCACCACAGAATCAACGCCAGCCAACAAGGCCAGACCGATGAAAAAACACTGGAGTTTGGTTTTCACAAGAATTTAAATCGCCTCGTTTGTATGGAGCTCTGTTCCGATAGTGCCGTTTTTACACCTCAGCCAATGGAAATGCAATAAAATTGGCGGCAGACATTGGGTATTCGCCGGATTCAGCGGTGTTGAGATAATTTCAGGTGCCGGGCTTTGTTCCATCCAAAAAGTTTTGGGCTCGTTCCAATAGAAAGCATTTGGGATCAAATTTGCGCGCTTCTTCCAAATACCTTCGAGCTGCAACCAGGTCCCCGCGTCGGGCTTCGGCAATTGCCAGCAGACAGGCATTCTGCGCCCGGTTGTGAGGGTCATCGTGTGTCAGCATTACTTCCCGCAGCAGGGGTACCGCTTCATCAAGCTTTCCCAACTCCGATAGCACGGTACCGCGGGTACCCTTGATTGAAGGCACCCAGGAAAGAGTTTTCATGGCTTCCGCCGAATACCGGTCGGCCTCCGCCAGAAGTTCCGGGCCGCCAACGAGCGCATCGGCATAGGCAATGTTGTTCAGAAGGATTGAGTGAAGAAAGCGATCCTGGTCCGTGCGCGGCAGGATTTTCAAAAAACACTCACGCGCCTCGTTGAACCGTGCCAGACTGAGCAAATTGGTGCCAAACAAGGTGAGCATGTTTAAGTTTTCCGGATATAATTTAAGGCCCCCCTTTCAAGCCAGCCAAGGGCTTCACCATATTGTCCCTGCTCCTGGCATACAGTCGATTCCAAAAGGAACCAGCTTGCATGAGATTTCGCCGCTTGCTTGGGATCCGTCTTCAATAATTGCAATAATTGTTTTCCATCCGAGGGCATTTTTCCGAGAGGGGTTTGGTGAAACTTGGGCCACAGGTTTTCAATTACAATCAATACATTGGCTATAAAGAACATCTGGATGGGTGCGAGATGCTGTACCAAGGCACCGAAGTCGGTGGTGGCCCTGCCACCTATGAGGAATAGAACCAACAACAGAAGCACATTGGCCAAAGGACCAGCGATGACCAGGGCAAATCGTTTGCTCCGGTAATGCGCCGTCTCTTTTGGCGCCGTCACAACCCGGCCGCCCATGGGGATGGTGTGAAACTCGGTGTCAAAACCAAACAGTTTTATCTTAAAAACGGTTTTTCCGTAGCCGACGAAGATTCTGAAGACGCGCCAGCCCAGCCATTTGGCCGTGAACGCGTGACCGAGTTCGTGGGGGAGAATCGACAGGCTAAGGGCGAGATAGAAAATGAAAATGTTCAGCCAGAGCCAGCCAATTCCCGACTTCGGCAACAGGTAGATGAAAAGAATTCCGCCCAGCCCGATGGCAAGTCGGAAAATGAGGAGCTTTTTATAAACCGAGGCCTTTTGCTTTTGCCAGCAAGCTGGACACAAAGTCAGGATCGAAGTATCGAAGGACTTTCGTTCTTTGAAGAAGGTCCCGGCAATATCTGTCGTGGCACCACAACGATCGCATCTCAAATTGACAGGTTCACCCGAAACCGGGGCAGCAGTAGGGGGACAACCTTCGAATTCAGTTGTGCCGCATTCCCGGCAATGAACAGCATCGTCATCGTTCTCTCGCCCGCAGTATGCGCACTGCTTCATGATTTTGGTTTCAGACGGTTCCGGTTGGGCTTGGAAGGTATTTACCGTTTCCTAATTTGTCGAACTGGTTTTGGCAACATGCGTCCGGCTGGTGAACCGGACTTTGCAGGGCAAGGTGGCGGGTGATACGGATTTGGGAACACGAACTTCAAAGTGGAAAACATTCAACATTCAACTCTCAACATTCAACTTCCAAGGCGGACAAGACGATGCAGCTGATTCAGCGGGCGATGGATTGAAGACTTTGACAGGATGAACATGATTCACAGGATGAGTCGCCCGGGATATTTCAGAATCCTGACCATCCTGGTAATCCGGTCCCAAGAAAATGGAATAGCTTTCGCGTATTTTGTGTATTTCGCGGTTCAACTCTGCGCCCATCCGCCCGTCCTCCGCAGTAACCGCTACGGAGGGTGGACGTCATCAGCGGTTGAAAAACGCCAAACATCCAAGGTCAGTGCCGGCAGGATGCCGGCGCTCCCGGTGAGGCGTGCATCCGCCTTTTGAGCTTTTTGCGCCTTTTAGCGGCCGACTTTTCGATTAAAACCTTGCAGGAAAAAGCAGAAAAGCAGTTGACGGATTCCGGGGGGAGGCGTATAAATACCGACGATTTGATGGATTAGAGTAAGCAGTTGTCGGCACAAAGCAAATCATGGTTCCTCACCAATTAGTTGTGCCTGCAACAGCAAGGCCACGCTGTATATAGTGGTTTTTGCTTTACTTAATCGGGCGACTTTGGTTGCCTAAGCGCAGTTCAAGAGCATGTATCTCAAAAATTTGACCGTTTTTGGTTTCAAGTCCTTTGCGGACAAGACCGCGTTGAACTTTCAACCCGGTGTCACCGCCATCGTCGGCCCTAATGGGTGCGGCAAATCCAATGTCTCCGATGCCGTCCGCTGGGTGTTGGGCGAGCAATCGGCCAAGGCGCTGCGCGGCGGCGAAATGGCCGATGTGATTTTCAACGGCACGGACGGCCGCAAACCGATGGGCATGGGCGAGGTGTCGCTCACGCTCGGCGGCGTCGGCGAGGAAAGTTTGCGCGCCGCCGGCGTCGAGATGGCCTATGACGAGGTGACGCTGACGCGCCGGATTTTCCGCGACGGCAACAGCGAATATTTTCTCAACAAGGTCCCGTGCCGGCTCAAGGACATCCAGCAATTGTTCATGGGCACGGGCGTCGGGCGCACGAGTTACAGCATCCTGGCGCAGGGCCACATCACGCAGATCCTGTCCAGCAAGCCGGAGGATCGCCGGATGATTTTCGAGGAAGCGGCGGGCATCACGAAGTTCAAGAGCCAGAAACGCGAATCGCTCCGCAAACTGGAATACACGGAACAAAATCTTTTGCGCGTGGCGGATCTCATCCGTGAGGTGAAACGGCAGATCGGCTCGTTGCAACGGCAGGCCGGCAAGGCGCGCCGGTACAAACAAATTTCACAGGAACTGCAGCATCTCGACACGCAACTGGCGCGGCACCAGTTCGACGTATTGCAGGTGGAAATTTCCGGAAAACAGGCCGCGGTCGAAAAACTGCGGACCGACATCGAACAGGGTTCCGCCGACGTGCTGCGTTTTGAAAATGAAATCACGCAACTCCGCGAACGGCTTTCCGAACTGGAACATGAAGTCGCCGCGCAACAGCAGCGCGGACTGGAATTGAAGGGCGAAATGGACCGGCACGAGAGCCGGATCCAGTTCAACGAGGAGCGCCTGCGCGAACTGGCGTCGCAAAACACCAAGGCGCTGGCGGACATCACGCAGGCCGAGGAACGCTGCCGCGCGGCGCGGGAGGAAGCGGCGGCGACCGCCGAAAAATTGTCCAAATCCGAGGCCACACTCGCGCAGCACCGCCAGACGCTGGAAGCAAAGCAACAGGCACTGACGAAGGTGGAAGCAGATTTGAAGCGCAACCAGGAAGCGTTGCGCGACGCGCAAGCCGCCGCGTTTGCCGCCGCGCAGGACCTGACGCGCATCCGCAACGAAATCACCGCGCTCGATTTGCAAAAGCAGGGCAACGTCGTCCGGCTGGAGAAATTGTCGGCGGAAAAAGTGCAGTTGGAAGAGGAACGGACGCGGCTGGAAGCGCGCTTGCAGGAATTTGCCGTGAACGTCGAGACCGAGAAGCTCAACGCGCAAACCAAGCGCGGTTCGGTGGAGCAGCGACAGAACCGGTTGCGCGAACTGCAGGTGGAATTACAGCAATCGTCCACCGAGCAGGACCAGTTTTTGCAGCAACAAGCGGAGAAACGTTCTCGGCTGAGCGTGCTCGAACAGCTCGAGGGTTCGCGTGAAGGTTTTGACGCGGGCGCGGTGGCGGCGTTGCGCCAGTCGCGCTCGGTCATCGGCTCGCTGGCCGACCGCATCCGGGTCCCTGAACAATTTGTCGTGGCGGTCGAGAACGCGCTCGGCCATCACCTGCAACTGGTTCTGACCGAACAGCCCGAATCTGCGCAGGCCATTCTGGCGGACTTGAGCGCGAACAAGACCGGCCGGGCGAGCGTGGCCGCGCTCTCCATCGAAATCCCCGATGACAAGCAACTCGTGTTCGGCGGTGAAATCCTGCCCGAAGAGAACAAAGCCGCGGCCCAAAACGGGTTGAAATCGGGCCAAATCGTTCGCGCGCTGGACGTGGTCCAGGCCGAACCCTCCGTGGACAAACTGTTGAGGGCGCTCCTGGGCCGCACGTTCATCGCGTCCGATCTCACGACGGCGACGGCGCAGATTCAAAACGGCCACGCGGGCTGCGATTTTGTGACATTGACCGGCGATTTATTGAGCCGGCACGGTGTTTACACCGGCGGTTATCTGAACGGCCACGGCAATCCCAAGGCGCCGGCTTCCATTCTGGGCCGCAAAAACCAGATAACCGAGCTGCAATCCGAATTGACCGAGGTGCAGAATCGCGTGGCGGAAATGAGCCGCCGCCGTGGCGCGCTGTTGAGCGAGCAGACGGAACTCCAGGCCAGCCTGCAGCAGGCGCAGACGGAGTTGCGCGAGCAGGAGGTGGCCATCGCCACTCGCGAAGGCGAGTTCAACGCGCTGCAAAACTCGAACCGGCTGTTGCACCAAAAGATTGAGACGGTGGTCTTTGAAGTTCAAAACCTGGCCGCGCAGGAACAGGAAGGCGCGCAGAAACGCAGCGTGCTGGCGGCGCAGTTGAGCGAACTGGAAACGCGCGAACGCGCCGGCCAGGAACAGGTCGCCGCGCTCACCGGTGAACTGGAGAATTTGCGCTCGCACCGCGACTCGGCCCATGCTGCGCTCACGGAAAGCAAGGTGTCGCTGGCGGCGGAGGAACAATTGCTGGCCTCATTCCGACAGCAACAGCAGTCCCTGGAGCAGCGCATCCGCGAACTTACCCAGGTCATTGAGCAGCGCCGCAGCGAATGTTCGACATTTGTCACGCGCAAGGAACAGGCGGAATCGGAAATCCAGGATTCGCGCAGCCAGATTGAACGTTTGACGCACGAGCGCGAGCAGGTGAACACGCAACTGGCGGAATTGATCGGCCGGAAGGATGCCCAGGAAACCGACATCACCGCACGCGAGGAAAACCTGCGCGGGCAGCGCAGCCGGCTGACGGAACTGCAAAACCAGCGCGGCGCCGTGGACGTGGAACTGGCGCAGAAAAACATGGCGGTCCAGAATTTGCGCGAGCGCATCCAGCAGAAATATCACGTCAACCTCGACGACGTCCGCAGCGAATGCATCACCATCACGCTGGCTGACGAAGGGCCGGCCAAGGTCCAGACGCTCACGCCGGAGGAAATGGCGGCCAGCGGCGCGGCCACGGATTGGGACGCCGTCGCGCAACAGATCGAAGCGTTGCAGAAACGGCTCGACGAAATCGGCCCGGTGAACCTGGTGGCGATTGAGGAATACGAGGAAACCGAGCAGCGTTATCAATTTCTCACCAAGCAACACGACGACCTGGTCTCGGCCAAGGCGCAGTTGCTGGAAATCATCAACCGCATCAACGTGCAGACGCGGCAGATGTTTGTCGAGACGTTCGAGAAGGTGCGCGACAATTTCCGCGCGATGTTCGTCGAGGTGTTCGGCGGCGGCAAGGCGGACCTGGTTCTGGTGGACGAGAACGACGTGCTGGAGAGCGGCATTGACATCGTGGCGCGGCCGCCGGGCAAACAGTTGCAAAGCATCACGTTGCTGTCCGGCGGCGAGCAGACAATGGTGGCGGTGGCGCTGCTGTTTTCGATTTATCAGGTCAAACCCAGTCCGTTCTGCGTGCTGGACGAATTGGACGCGGCACTCGACGAGGCGAACATCAACCGGTTCGTCAAGCTGTTACAGCGGTTCATCTCGCATTCGCAGTTCATCATCATCACGCACAACAAGCGCACCATCGGCATGGCCGACGTGCTGTACGGCGTGACGATGCAGGAACACGGCGTGAGCAAGATCGTCAGCGTGAAATTCCACAAGACTGAAGGACCGGAAGCCGCCGTTGCTTCGTCCGAAAGCAGCACCGATGTGGTAATGGCGAAGTAACCGGGAGCGCCGGCATCTTGCCGGCGGGTTGACATTTTATTGTTCGCGAAATTCGCCGGCTGGAAGCCGGCGCTCCCGGTATATGGCACCGTGCAGATTACGGCTTTTTCCTCGTCGGATTCTCAACGCACCGGGGCTGAATCAATTTCGCCACCAGGCCGGTCCAGCCGGTTTGATGCGAAGCCCCGGCACCGCGGCCGGTGTCGCCATGAAAGTATTCGTGAAACAGCACGTGGTCGCGGAAATGCGGATCGGTCGCCAGTTTGGGATGATATTTCAGCACCGGCCGCTGGCCGTCGGCGCCCTTGAGAAACAACCGCGTCAGCCTGCGCCCCAGTTCGTCCGCCACTTCGTTGATGGTGATGAACCGGCCGGAGCCGGTCGGGCATTCGATTTTGAAATCGTCACCGTAATAGTAATGGAATTTTTGCAACGATTCGATGAGGAGATAATTGAGCGGCATCCAGACGGGGCCGCGCCAGTTGGAGTTGCCGCCAAAAAGGCCATTCTGCGATTCGGCGGGCCAGTAGCTGACTTCCGACGTTTGACCGCCGGAATCGAGCCGGTATGGTTCACGTTCATGCGCCTTGGAGAGCGCCCGCAGGCCGTGGTCGCTCAAAAATTCGGTTTCATCCAGCGCCCGGCGGAGCAGGCATTTCATGCGATGACCGCGCAACAACGACAGCAGGCGGCGTTCACCGGCGCCGCACTCCTGCCAGCGGGAAACCAATTTTGCCAGTTCGGGACGGTGCTCCAAAAACCAGTCCATCCGGCACGCAAATTCCGGTAATTCCTTGAACAGCGCGGGGTCCAGCACTTCCACGGCAAAGAGCGGGATCAAACCGACCATGGACCTCAACTTGACGGGCAAGGTGCGCCCGTCCGGCAGGCAAAGGTGGTCGTAGTAAAACTCGTCCTGCTCGTCCCACAAACCGAGCGCATCCTCTTCCATGCCGTTGATGGCGGCGGCAATATTAAGGAAATGCTCGAAAAATTTACTGGCAATGTCCTCGTAAACGCGATTGTGCCGGGCCAGTTCCAGCGCAATGCGCAGCAGGTTCAGACAATACATGGCCATCCAGCTCGTGCCATCGGCTTGATTCAGGAAACCGCCGGTGGGCAGCGGTTTGCTGCGATCGAACACACCGATGTTGTCCAGTCCCAGAAAGCCGCCCTGGAAAATGTTCCGGCCCTGCGCGTCCTTGCGATTCACCCACCACGTGAAGTTCAACAACAGTTTGTGATAGACGCGTTCCAGAAAAACAACGTCGCCGGGATCGTCGGGATTTGTTTGGCGGCGCTGCTTGCGGTCGATCTGGAACACGCGCCACGCGGCCCAGCCGTGGACGGGCGGATTGACGTCGCCGAACGCCCACTCGTAGGCGGGCAACTGGCCGTTCGGGTGCATGTACCATTCGCGGGTGAGCAGGACGAGCTGGCGCTTGGCGAACTCGGCGTCCACGAGCGCCAGGGCGATGGTATGAAACGCCAGGTCCCACGAGGCATACCACGGGTATTCCCACTTGTCGGGCATGGAAATGATTTCCGCGTTGTTGAGATGTTTCCAATCCGCATTGCGGCCGTATTTGCGCTCGGGCGGTGGCGGCGGTTGGGCCGGGTCACCGCGCAACCAGTCCACCACGTTGTAATGATAAAATTGCTTGCCCCAAATCATGCCTGCAAACGCCTGGCGTTGGACGAGGCGCGCGTCGGCATCGGCAATATTCTTCTGCAAGTCGGCGTAAAAATCGTCCGCTTCCTGCCGGCGCCGGGTGAAAATGGCGTCGAAATTGGCAAATGAATCCGTAGCAGCCGACGTGAGTCGGCTCTGACTGGACGGAGCGGACTGACGTCCACTGCTACAAACCAAACGAAGTCGAATCTGCGCTGAATCATTGGGAGGAATGGCCAGTTGGTAAAGCGCACCGGCTTTCGTGCCTTCGGAATCCGGGCTGATGGCGGAACGGTTGCCGTGGACGAGGTATTCGTGAAAGGCGTCCTTGAAATGGCCGATGGCTTCGTTCTGGCCGTACAGCCGGCGGAAGTTGGTCTCATTGTCGCAGAACAGGATTTCCGGCCGGCCATCGCAAACCAGGTCGCAATTTCCCAGTTCCGCATGTTTGGTTGAAATGGTTGTCTTTTTTGTCAGGAAAAGGTTTGGCTTGGCGGAATTTTTCCAGGACCAGGTGTTGCGAAACCACAATTGCGGCAGCAGGTGCAGGGTGGCGGCTTCCGGCCCGCGATTGTGGACGGTGACCCGCATCAGAAGGTCGTCCGGCCCGGCCTTGGCATATTCGACGAAGACATCGAAATAGCGGTCATCGTCAAAAATACCCGTGTCGAGCAGTTCGAATTCCATCTGGTCCCGGCCCCGCCGGCGATTTTCCTCCACCAACCGAGCGTAGGGAAATTCCCGTTGCGGATATTTGTAGAGCATTTTCAGGTAGGAATGCGTCGGCGTCGCGTCGAGGTAATAATAAAGCTCCTTCACATCTTCGCTGTGATTGCCTTCTTCGTTCGTGAGGCCGAAGAGACGCTCCTTCAAAATCGGGTCCCGGCCGTTCCACAGCGCCAGCGCCAGGCACAGCCGCTGTTGCTCATCGCTGATGCCGGCCAGGCCGTCCTCGCCCCAGCGATAGGCGCGGCTGCGGGCGTGGTCGTGCGGAAAATAGTTCCACGCCGTGCCGCCGGGACTATAGTCCTCGCGCACGGTGCCCCACTGGCGTTCCGAAAGATACGGGCCCCAAAGCTGCCATGGGGCCGCGCTGGTGCGGGCCGCCGCCAGACGTTCCTGTTCTGAATTCATGCGCTTCGTTGAGATGTTCCCGTAAAACTGCTTCTTGCGGCAGCCGGCGTCAACCGGCTCAAATTTCTTCGTTGAGATTAAATCCAGAGCCGGCTCACGTCGGCTGCTGCTTCCAAGACGACGGCTAACCGCCGGTCTCGAATCCGGGATACAGCGTCATGCCGCCGTCCACGAAAATGCTCGCGCCGTGGATGTAATCCGAATAATCCGACGCCAGCCAGATGGCGGTGTGCCCGATGTCGCTCGGTTCGCCGATGCGTTTGTAGGGGACCAGCTTCATCAATTTGCGATAAGCCTCGGGGGTGCTCCAGGCTTCCGCGTTGATGGGGGTACGGATGGCGCCGGGACAGATGGAATTCACGCGGATGCGCCAGGGCGCGACCTCCTGGGCGATGCTCTTCATCAGCATCATGATGCCGCCCTTGCTGGCCGCGTAGTTCACGTGGCCGGCCCAGGGAATGACCTCGTGCACCGAACTCATGCAGATGATTTTGCCGGCCGCGCAGGAAATTTCCGGGCGGATGCCGCGACGTTTGAATTCGCGGATGGCCTCGCGCGCACACAGAAATTGCCCGGTCAGATTCACGTCAATCACCAACTGCCAGTCGGCCAGCGTCATGTCCTCGATGGGCGAATCCTTTTGCAATCCGGCGTTGTTGACCAGGATGTCAATGGTACCGAACTCCGTGATCATTTTCTGGAACATGACCTGCACCTGGTCTTCGCGGTGCACGTCGGCCTGGTGCGCATAAGCCTTCACGCCTAACCCGGCGGCCCGCTGCACGACCGCCGCTGCGGCTTCGGGATGCGACACGTAATTGATGACGACGTCCGCGCCCGCCTCGGCCAGCGCCAGCGCGACGGCCTCGCCAATGCCGGAATTGGCGCCGGTAATCAGCGCCTTCTGGCCCTTCAAAAACTTGTTGACCGGACAGGACGGCACGACCGCCTGCGGCAGATTCTCCTCCTGCAAATGCTGGCGCATCAGTTGTTCGTGCAGGGACATGGCCGGAGAAGGCCCGGTCGGTACTTTGGTTTCGGACGTCTGGTTCATGGCTTCAATTCGTTGGCGTTGGAAAATCCCGCTTCCGCAAAATACTGATTGTCCTTGTTCACAGCCCTCGTCGGGACGGCAATCCGACACGAATTTGGCGGACGACGTTCAATTGTCAACCGTTTGTCGGCGGGGCAGTGTCCGGATTTAGCCGTTGTAGTGTCGGCGCTGTCCACCCTCCGTCCCGCATTGCGGGACTACGGAGGACGGGTGCGCCGATTTCGAGCCACAAGCTCGACGCTACAGCAAATTCGGACACTGCCCTCGACAGGGAAAAATTTCAAACGGCCCGTCGCGCCGTCAGGAGGACAGCTTCTTCGCGGCCTCGTCCGGCACCGTGATCTTGGTTGCGCCGACGTCCTTGATTTCAACCGTCGTGGTGCGATTGATGTCCCGGTCGTTGTCATTGAAGCTGATGGTGCCCTGCAAATCGAATTCGTATTTTACCAGTTCACCGTCCTTGACCCAGAATTTCACCGAGCCCTTGGCGTTGCTGACCGTCGGGCCGTTGTCGTCACCGGGCCTCCGGAAGGAGAGCAACTCTTTCGCGCCGGCCTCGGTCAAATCACCGGCATAAACGTCGCCGTCCAGCTTGATTTCCTTCGCTTTGCCGGCGAGATCAATGGCCTGGGCGGCCGGAGCCTTGAAATTTTGGACCATGCGCGCCAGAAACATGGCGGGACCCGGCTGATCACTGCCGTCGGTCGCTTCGGCCAGCGATTGCCAGCCGTTATCGGGCGTCTTGATGGCGGTCTTGCCGCCTTGCATGATAATTTCGGTCGTGTTGTCGTTGCGAGTCATCGAAACCCAGGTGGCGCCGTCCTTGACGGTCTTGCCTTCGACGGGACCGCCGCGAAAACCGTTGCCGCTGACATTGGTAACAGTCGTGTTCCAACTGTAACTGGCTTCGCCCGCCAGTTTTTGGGCCGCGTTGACAACGTCATCCGCAGGGCTGGCATTGGCGATGAACAACGGTCCCGCCAGCAAGGCCAATATGCCGAACAATGGAGATTTTTTCATGGGAGGTGGTGGTTGATGGTTTCACCCATCTTCAATGGCCTGACCGGCTTGTCAAGCAGAAGAAAACCATCGTTGATGGTTCCGACCGGGAGCGCCGGCATCTTGCCGGCGTTTTGACGTTCCCTGTTCGGACAACTCGCCGGCTGGAAGCCGGCGCTCCCGGTAAATCACCATGAATAATGCACCGTGTAGCTGACGATTTTTTCCTCGTCCGGTTTGACCGGCACGCGAAATTCAATCGTTTGTGAATCAGTCTTCTTGAAGTCGTCCGACTTTTGCGTGATGTCCCAGTTGTTCCACCGATAGAGATGTTCCACCACGTGGATTTCCACCGGCTCCGTTTTGCGGTTGCGCAATTTGATCTCGAACGACTCGTCCATCCATTTGTCGCCGGTGTCCACGCGGAAACTGGTCTGCTTGCGTTCGCCGACCAGATCGAACGCATTCCCGGTCGTCACCCGGATGGTCTCGTTGCGCGGCGTGTGATCAATCTGGTCCTCACCGACAAACTGCAACTGGCCGTCGGTGTCGCGGCGATAAAACCGCAGTTTGCCCGCCGGCAGCGCGATGCCGAGGTGATTGGTCTCGGCGTTCACAAATTCGCGCATTACCTGCACCTTTTTATTGCCTTCCGTGCCGTAACCCTGCTCGTAGTTGAGCCCGCCATAAAAGCGATAGCCCGGGGCGCCGTCGTAAACGTAAATCGTCGGCGCCACCACCTTCTCGGCGTGAACGAATTCAACCTGCTTCGTCTCACGGTCGCGCAAAGTCGTCGGCCGCGCGATGCTGTAAAGATGAAACTCGTCAAAGGCTTTTTCGGTGACCGCCGGTGCATTTTCAGCCATCGCCAGCCTGTAAACTCCGCCAGCCCCGGCAGTGAATGTTTGCGGCTGGATCCGATTCACGTCACCGGCCATCAATTTGATGCTGGCGTCATGAAAGGTCTTCCCACTCTGGTTGTTCATCGTGATCCAGCCGACCAAATCCACGACGTCGCCTTTCTCGGGCGAGACCAGATTGTAGCTTGCACTCCAGCTAAAACCGCCGGTGATATAGCCGACTTCGGCATCGAATTTGCCCGATTTGTCCGATTGCAACAGCCAGTTGAGCGTCGGCTTGAGCACGGTGTCGTCGCCCAGATCGGGAAACAACGGTTGTCCCGGCAGGCTGAATTGCAGCTTGCCATCCACCTCGACGATGGGTTGTTCCGGGTTGCCCCCCGGCACGTAACCACTACGGATGATTTTGCCCGGAACGATTTCGCGGACCTGGGTGTTGTCCTTCAGGCGCAGGGTTTCAAAATCAATCGTCTTCCCTTCAAACAACGACAGCAACAATTCCTGCGTGACCGGGTCGTTGCGATAATTCTGTTCCAGAATCTGGAGCGAATGATTGCCGGTCGGATCGCGCAGAATCACCGAATCGGGTTCCACCTGCGCGGTGGCGCCGGCATAACGCACGTCGTTGACGCCGGACTGGAGGTCGAGCGGCACGGTATCGCGGACGACGGCAAAGTTCTGGTTGTAAATGGTGAGGGCAGGCTGGGCGGTCGCGATTGCGCCGGACAACGCAATGGCAATCGGGAGAAGGGAAATGGACTTTTTCATATTGGCTTTTGGTTTACACATAATTCAGGACATCTCTCCATCAGACGGGATTGATTCGGAAATACTCCCGCCCGGAAGTGATGACAAGGAGTTTTGACGGCTTGCCGGGGCATAGCTTATTGGAATGTATGACCGACGCCGATCGCGCGGTTGTTCTCGACCGTCCCATTTTCGGGCAGGCGATTTATGCCGATTTATCTTGGCCGGTCCGGTTTCCAAGATAAGGTGTGATAGCTAACGGAGTATAGTTTACCAGGTGTCCGATTGCCCTTTGGCGGGCATTCCCTCTCCTTTTATTCCCTGCCCTGCCAGCTGGAGCCGCAATGGCAGCTTCAAAACAAATAAAACAACCGTAAGAGAAAGCATAAAAAGTATGTTTACAAACCAAGAACAAACCGCAGCGGCAAGCATTGCTTCACGCAAGTCAACCCGGCAGGAGACAACTTCTCCTTCCGACGCAGACATCGCCACCAAGGCCTACGAAATCTGGCTCTCCCGCGGACAGGAAGCGGGAAATGACCAGCAGCATTGGTTCGAGGCCAGGCAGCAGTTGCAGCTGGCGTAAGTGTCCCGGCACCCGCTGGGTTCTCTTGTTCCAGCGGGACCCTTTTACCATTCAGAAAAAATGCCGTTGCCTCACTCCCACTGTTCACTGTCGCCATTTCGACATGCCATGTCGGGGCTGGTTTCCCCAATTCTGACATGGGGAAGGACCAGCCCAGGCCGCAACGCGCATGCAGCAAGAATGACCAAAAAATGAAGGAACAAAAATGACACCCGATAAAAGTGAGTTGGAATTTATTGATTTTCTGGGGCAGTTGGTAAAATCCGATCGCCTCAATGGAGCTGTATTGGGAATTTCAAAGCAAACCATCACCAACGTTCAATCGAGCTTGAACGACAGACAATATGGAATCTTACATGCTGAGATTGACAAAATATCCCTGAAACAATGCCCCAAGTGCCATCAGGATGTTCCGTGGCCGGAAATGTTTCAGGCAATTGAAAAAGGCACTTGCGCAGCTTGTCTCCCATAATCTCAAATTGGAACAGCCCCAAATAAAACGTCTGTGGCTCCCAAACAAATATATTCAGTTAAAAGGGACAATAGGGTCCTAGCCTCATATCTTCCTTTTATCCGCGAAGAAGCCCTTGACGTGGAGATTTCGACGCTCCTTAAGCCGTTCACGCTCCGGTCTGATTGGGCGGACGAGATGCTTGCCAAGCTTGAGGGCGAGAGAAAGTCCATCGCCCAATCATCCGTCGCGTTGGTTGCCCAGAGGCGTACGGAGATTGAAAAAATCAATCTCCGCCTCCAAAAACTCCTCGACTCATTTCTCGATGAAATCATTGACCGCAGCACCTACGTTGAAAAGAAAGCCAAGCTCTTGAGCCAGAGGAAATCTTTGGAGGAGCAGAAAGACCGCCTCACGGCAGGTCGAGCCGACTGGCTCGAACCGTTCCAACGATGGATTTTGGATTCAAAATCCACAGAACAAATCGCTTTGACTGGTTCTCTTCAAGAGAAGAGGGTTCACGCCTCAAAAATTTTCGGCTCGAACCTCGTCCTCGACTGCAAAAAAGCTCGTGGTTCCACGGCTTTGCCGTGGTCGCTCCTCGTCGAAAAATCCTTAACTGGTGGAATGGTGCCGGTGGTGAGACTCGAACTCACACGACTTTTTACGGTCCCAGGATTTTAAGTCCTGTGCGTCTGCCATTTCGCCACACCGGC
>JBEKTH010000019.1:0-60941 GCA_049516255.1 Verrucomicrobiota bacterium | reverse complement strand
GATGCTGAGGTGTAGTTGCCAAAGTTAATGGCACCTTGGCCGAAGGCACTGATGCCTGACGCCGTGATTCCGAGTATTGATAATACTATTGCTTTTTTCATACGTTTTAGTTTGTTACGGTTTCAGTTTTAGTTCCTATAAATTTGTTCAGCAAAGCTTAGGGTTGGAGAGTTTGAACCCAAGTCGCTCCTGCAGCCGGCGGCTCAATCCAGAAACCTTGTCCCACCGAGATGGTCTCATCTGGAACCCACCCACCGGAGCCTTTGGCTGAGGCTGTAAACCCTGCCCCATTCCATATCTGAATAGTCGTCTTATTGGGTAGTGTTGACGTGTTAAGCGTATTGTTTGTGTCGTTTAAATCCGTTGCATAGGGAATTGCACTTGCAACCAACGAGTAAACGCTGCCCGTCAATTGGTTGGTAACGCTTGCACCCGTATTAGCAACGACAGCGCCCACAAATGTATTCGATACAGTTCCCGCTGATGCAGGAGTTATAATCCAGAAACCTTGACCAACAGCGACCGTAGAATCAGGAACCCAGCCACCTGATCCTTTGGCTGCGGCTGTAAACCCTGACCCATTCCATGTCTGAACAGTTGTTTTATTGGGTAACGACCCCGCTATGGTGTTTAGGTCGTTCGAGGTGCTGTTGACCAACTGATTACCCAGCAAGGTGTACTGATTTGCCGGTATCGTAGCATTGTAATAACCCACGACATTGGCCGAATAAACTTGCGCGCTTGAAGCCACAACACCGGCAGCCATGGCTGCGGCTGCGGTTAATAGGATTTTTGTTCTCATAATTTTTGGTTTGGTTGTTACCGTGTGTGAGACCAATATCCCAAATTACAAGGGAAGTGTCAACGATTTTTTTGTTCTTTTTGAACAAAAAAACGGGGTCTGGCGTCCGGGGTCTGGCGTCTTGGAAGTAGTTTGATTTCAACGACTTCTGCATGTTTCACGCCACTTATTACGTGTCACGTGTCACGGGAAAAGGGGGGTTGGGGCTGTTTGTCACCAGTTTGTAACCAGTTTTGTCACCAGTTTTGTTTGAGCGCCAAGACAGGTAGTGGGAGATGGAAGATAGGAGATGGGAGTTGGGGGAAGCTCACCCCCCACGGCCATCGGATTCCTTCCAATCCCCATGACCCTCAATCGCCCTGCGGGCACCTTCTCCCGCTCCCGCGGGCGAAGGAACTTTCCAGCCAGCGGCGGAGAGGGAGAATGAAAGCGGCAAGGGTTTAACCGCCAAGGCGTCAAGGGCGCAAAGACGGAGGACGGAAGACGGATTTCACCGCGGAGACGCAGAGACGCAGACAACGAGACCGTGGGACGGGCGGACATGGATAAAGAAACAAAGCCGTCTTAAGGAGTCAGGATTTCAATGTCCGGCGCCACGTGCTGAAAGTGTGACGGATTGCGTGTCACGATCTGGACCGCCTTTTTGCGACGGGCAAATGTCGCATGCAGGGAATCGTAAATCCCACCGCCCATGACCCCCGACTGCGCGCCTCGCGAATCGCCGTTTCGTAGAGGAAACATTCAACATTCATTTGCCGGCCGCCACGATCTGTCAGAGGGCATTCCAGCCATGGCTGGCAATGATGGTGCGGATGATTTGTCTCCTCCGTTCCAAAGCGACCGTGCCGTGATGCCTTTTCAGCTCACCACGTGGAACGGCGTAAATGCAATCGCACTTGCAAAATGTCGGCCAATCCAGGCCGTCGGTCTTGTCCAGGATGACTTCGCTTTCATTGGGAGGACGATTAACCCGCTGGGATGAGCAATCGAGGACTTCGACAAAATCCTTGCGCGCGGCGCGCGCCGGATGGGAAATGATGACGACCGGATGGGCCCGCCAGCCCAGATCCGCTTCATAAATTTCCCAGGCGTTCACGGTTTGGCGCCCTTGCGCGCGGCGGCTTTCAAGGATTTGAACACCGCCCGGCCGACGGCATCAGCCTGCCGGTCGGGACGTCCGTAGATGGCGTCCACCTGACCCGGAGTCAGCGGGGGCGGCACGAGGTAATCGGTTTCCTGGCGTTGCATCCGGCGGATGGCCTCCCGGACGGCCTCGCTTTGATTGTTGAACCTTCCCGCTTTGACGAGGCGGGAGATGTAAAGCTGCTGGTCTTTGGCCAAGGCGTATCCCATGCTGAAATGTTGAACAACTATTGGAGAAAGTAAAGCGAAGAATGATCCACGGCACCGCAGAAACGCAGAGAAAAGAATTTAGACACGGATTACACGGATTATCACAAATTTTTTGACCGCCAAGGCGCCAAGGCGCCAAGGGGCGCGAATTTTTTAAAGGAAAATCGGAACATCGAACACTGAACATCGAACGCCCAATGAAAGGCAGAGACAGGTGTCACCTGCCTGCCGGACCGAAGTCCCGCAATGCGAGACGGAGGCTGGTCACCTGCCGCCCGCCACTTTCTAATCGGTGGCGGCGAGGCGGAACAGGTCGCGAATTTTGGCGCGAATCGCGCGGCGGCGATCAAGAGTGACATGGCCGCGTCGATCGAACAGGGCGCGTGTATCCACCAGATACATCCGCGAGCAATCGCAAAAAGTTTCCCAATCCATGCCGTCGGCGCCGTTGAGCAAAACTTCGTAGGGTTTGGGAGCGCGGCTTTGACGCTGGCTGGTGCAATGGAGAACGTTGACAAAGGCCGCGTTGGCGCAAAGGTTCGGGTGCGAAATCAACACCACGGGATGTTCCCCTTTTTCGGGAAAGTTAAAACGCCAAACATCGAATTGATTTTTCAGTTCGCTTTTCATTCAGGCAGTTGGAGCGAACTGCCTTTGGCGAGTGCCGCGAGTTCACGGTTGAAAGCGCTGGTGATTCCGAAATCGTAATCGGGCGGGAAGGGTTCCTGGACGTGGGCCTTGACTTCGGTGAGGGTCAGGGTGCCATTACCGTGGTTTTCGTAGGCGAAAACCTGTCGCGGACGGGCATCGGGAATCCGAATGCGTTTGTGGGCATCAACAGTCAGTGTCTTCACAGTGGGAATTTCCCACGCCGTGCGGGGCGTGTCAAGACGGAAGGCGGATCCTCCTTTGCCGAGGCGATGGAGGACAGGGGACAGGTCAAACCGCGAACCACGCTAAAAACGCGAACATTCAACATTGAACAGCCAAGGGATTAAGAAAAGGATCAAGATTAAGATTACGAGCGTGACTTTCCGGTCACTTGTCACCCGTCACGGTTTGTTAGAGGGCAACCATCCGGGCGAAACCACCAATTTCTTAAATAAGGAAGGAAGGAACAGGCTGATCCCAAGGTTAAAACGAAATGTCAGAGCCGACTTACGTCCACCCTCCGCAGTATTGCTACGGAGGACGGGTCAGGCTGCTACCCATTTTGGGAAAGATGGAGCCGACTCACGTCAGGCTGCTACTTATTTTTGGAAAGATGGAGCCGACTTACGTCGGCGGCTACGAGCCGACAGTCACAAGGATTTTAAGAGAATCCGCGGCCGGGTGCGCGGCCAGGGCGACGGCCTTGGCCGTCTCCGCCAGCGGAAAATGGTGGGTGATCAGTGGGCGGACGTCGAGTCGGCGGGAAAAGACCAGGCGCGCCACCTCGGCCTGCAATGTGAAATCCGAGGAGTAACTGCCGATGAGGTCTTTTTCATCGAGGCAAATGTTTGAAAGTTGAAGGTTGAAAGTTGAAGGTTGAAAGTTGGAATCACGCTTCGTGTGGGCGAAGAGGAGGACCTGGCCGCCGCCACGGACGAGCTGGAGCGCGTCGTAAACGGCGGCATCGGAGGGAACGGCCACGATAGCAGCGTCGAGGGACGAGGGTCGAGGGTCGAGGGCTTTTAAGATTTCGCATTGCGCACGCTGCTTCTGCCGGCTCTCGACTCTCGACTCTCGACTGTCGACCAAGTGGGTCCATTTCGCGCCGAATTTCCTGGCAAGTTTCAACCGCGCTTCCAGCAAATCGGTGGCGAGGACGCGCGCGCCGGCCAGTTGCAACAGGCGCGTGAACATCAACCCAATCGGCCCCTGCCCCGCCACGAGCACGGCGTCGCCGGGCAACAGGTTCAACCGGCGGACGGCCTTGAGCACGGTATTGACGGGTTCGAGCATGGCGCCCTCGGCAAAAGAATTTTTGGCCGGGATTTTCACGACGCCGGGCAGGACGAACGGCATCACGCGGACGTATTCGGCGTAGCCGCCACCCGCCGGCTCGAATCCGGCGGTGATGCCGGTGCGTTTGTAGGTGGCGCATTGGGCAAAGGCGCGGTGCCGGCAATAATGGCAGTCGAGACACGGAACGTGATGGTGCAGCGCGACGCGGTCGCCAAGTCTGAATTCGGAGTGCGGAGTGCGGAGTGCGGAGTGTGATTTCTGACTTCTGACTCCTGACTTCTGACTTCCGATCTGGACGATGGTGCCGGCGGTTTCGTGGCCGAAGATGCGCGGGGGCGGGACGGTGCCGTGCTGGATTTTTTTGATGTCGGTGGGGCAGACGCCGCAGACGGCGACCTTGACGAGGAGTTCATGGGCGCCAATGCGCGGGACGGGGACGGTTTCGAGACGCAGGTCGTTGACGCCGCGGTAAACGACGGCGCGCATGGTTTTGGGAACGGCGAACACGGGGAACATTTAGCCACAGATGAAACACAGATGAAACACGGATTTTTTAATGCAGAGGCGCAGGGACGCAGAGGAAAAATCGGACACGGATTTCACGGATTAACACCAATATTTTAACCGCAGAGACGCGGAGGGTTGAAGGACACCAGCAGGTCAGGATTAAGAGGAAGGTTAAGACGCGGATGAAACTCGAACTTTTAAACCGCAGAGACGCAGGGACGCAGAGAAAAAATCAGACACGGATTTCACGGATTGACACCAATTTTTAACCGCCAAGATGCCAAGAACTTTTTAACCGCAGAGAGGTACAAAAGCAGAAGAATCAAAGGCGGTGGGAAACATTCAACATTCAACACTCAACATCGAACATCGAACATCGAACATCGAACATCGAACGACCAATGAGATTAAGATTATGAGTACGATTAAGATACGACGGGTTGTTTCTGTCACCCGTCACTCGCTTGCCGGGCCGAAGCCTCGGCGCAGGCCGGTCACGACTGTGGAGTGGACGGGGAATACAGGCCGAAGGGAAATTGCGGGGATTCGAGCCAATCGGCCAGGAAGTTCAGTTCGGCGGCGGTGAAGCCGAGCGTGGAGGTGCGGGAGAACGAAAGCCGGTTGGTGTCCGTGAGGGTGATGGTGGTAGTGCAATTGCCGAGCCGGGGCATGACGGTTTTCAACCAGACGGCGGCGCGACAATCCAGGGGGAGCGGCGCGCGACGCGTGATGGCGCTGAGGAACTGGCCGATGTAAAGGCAGGACTGGAGACGGTCGCCGGTCAGTTCCCATTGATAATAAACCAGGTTGGTGCCGTCGGACAGGTCTTGAAGCAACTGGTCGAAGGACGGATGATAGTAAAAAAGATTGGTCCGGGCCTTGGCATCGGGGTCCGTCTCCGGAATCAGGCCGGCATAGGCCACGCCGCCCTGGCTGTCAGCCGCAACGGATCTGACGAAGGGCAGGATGGCCGGTGAATTGCCCCAGGTAACGCCGTTGGAGTCCTGGTCGGATTGAAAACCGACGTAGCCATGCGCCGCCAGCCACGGATTGGCCCGGGCCAGCAATTGCGCAGCCAGGGCGCGCACCTGGCGGTTGGCGTCGGGCAACGGAGCGGCGAAATAGGTTTGGAACAGACCGGCCGGCAAGGCCCATGAGTAAATCTGGTCCGGCGGCGGGCCGATTTGAAGGTCGTCCCACATTTTTGACGAGGCCAGCCAGGGGGCGACGCCGCGAACGGCGGTGAAACCCATCAGCGGCTGATGAATCAGGTTGGTGGGGATGGCCCAGGGCTGGAGTTGGATGGGGAGCGGCCCGGGGAAAGACAGTTCGGCATGAGTCAGAACGTGTCCGCCGTCGCCGGTGACCGCAAGGGATATTTTCGGCAGGCCGGCCGGCAACTGCCAGTCCGGGGGCAGCCAGGCGGCGAGGCGCGGCAGGTCGGCATCCGCTTCCAGCCAATCGTCCGACGCCGATGAAACATAAGGAGTGCGGTCGCGTTGGATGCGGGCGGTCACGTCGTCAAGCAGGTCAGTGCGGTCAGACCCGGCGCTGACGAGGGTCCATTGGCCGGCGCGGGTGAGGGCGATGCGGGTGGGCGGGCCGGGTTTTTCCAGTGACCAGCCGAAATCGCCAGCCGGCGCGGGCACGGTGTGCGCGCCCGTGAGCGATTCGGCGGCGGCGGCGAGGTTGGTCTCCCACAAAAGTTGGTGCGGCGCATCGAGGCGGATGGCCAGAACAAATTCCGCAGGTTGCTGGTTGGCCTGGCGGATTTCAAAGTAGGATTCGTTCCAGAGTGCATCCGCCAGCAAGGGATAGAGCCAGGCGCCGGTCTGATTGGCGACACCATTTTCGCCGAGCAACCGATGCCCGGGCGCGGTTGCCAGCCGGGCTAGCGTTTGCGCTTCGAGCTGACCACTTTGAGGCAATTCCCAGATGCGCATGAAATAGTAGGCGCTGGCCCGGATGCCGAGGTCATTTTTTCCCAGCCAATGAACGCGGAGGATCGTGTCGGGCGACAATGAGGTTGGGGTCAAGGGCGCGGAAGGACCATGGGAACCGGATTTTTCGCAGCCCGTTCCCAGGATAAAAACCAATGCCACCAACAGGCCCGGCAGGGTGTGTCTGATGTTCATGAAGGCGCCTTTGTGCCAGAAAAGGCGGTGTGGCTCAAATGGAATTATTTCGCGGAACGGGTTGGAAGCTATTTTCCGCCAACGCCGGCTCGCGAGCATGCGAGCCCCACCAGACTTTGCCATTGCCATATTTCCCGTCGATACCGCGGAGTTGGAGTGTCCTTATTTCGGTAGGATGCGTCACTCCATACGTGTCGTTTCCGGCATTCGCGGCGGGCAGAGGACTGCCCGCCCCACCCAAATTTTGAGATTAGAACCCCACCGCGGAGTTTCCGAGCTTGCGAATGGTTTTGGCCGGTTGGTAACCTTGGGGATGCAATCACAAAGGCGCGGCTGGATGATTCTGGCGCTGTTTTTCTGCTCGGGTGCCACGGCCCTGGTTTACGAGGTGGTCTGGTCGAAGCTGCTCGCGCAAATGTTTGGCAGCACGATTTACGCACAGACAGTGGTGCTGGCGGTGTTCATGGGCGGGCTGGCGCTGGGCAACCGGCTGCTGGGTTTCTGGGCGGACCGGTTGCGGAGTCCGGTGCAGGTTTACGGCTGTCTCGAAATTGCGGTGGGCGTTTATGCCTTTTTGTTCATGACGTTCGACGGCATCGTCAATCACATTTTCATCGCCCTGGGAACGCCCATCGTGGCCCACCCCAAGTTGTTGCTGGTGCTGAACGGCGCACTGGCGGCGGCGCTGTTGCTCGGCCCGACCATCATGATGGGCGGAACGCTGCCGTTGCTGGCGGCCTGGTTGCAACGATTTTACACCGACGCCGGCCGCCGGTCGGCGCGGTTTTACTCGGTCAACAGTCTCGGCGCGGTTCTGGGCGCGGCGCTGGCCGGTTTTTATCTGGTGCAAACTTTCGGCATCGTGGCCACGTTGCAAATCACCGCGGCCGTCAACGTGACGATCGGCGTCACCGCCATTCTGCTCGGCCGGTATGGTCTGGTCCAAAAACCGGCCACGGTTGAACCCGGCGCGCCGCCCGCGCCGGCCACCGGGCCGGAAGCCGCGCTGCCGGCAACCCTGCGCTGGGCCGGGCTCATTGTTGCCACCACCGGCGCGGTCTCCATGGGATTCGAGGTGCTGGCGTCGCGTTCGCTCGCGATGATTTTTGGTTCCTCGTTGCAATCGTTCGCCGTGGTTTTGATTTCCTTCATTTTGGGAATCGGCCTGGGCAGCGCGTGGATCGCCTCACCCCGTCGCCACGGGCGCTCGAGCGAACGAATCATCATCCTGTTGCTGTGCATTGCGGCTGCGTGGGTGACCTTGCTGGTCTTCAATATTGAACAATGGGTCAATTTTTACCGGATGGCGCGGACCGGTCTGGCCCGCACCCCAACGGGCTATGTTTATCATGAATTGCTGACCGTGGGCATTTCCCTGGTCATTCTGGGACTGCCGGCGGCGTGGATTGGGGCCGTGTTGCCGTTAATGATTCGCGCGGTGTCGCACGAGGGTTCGCTGTTGGGCGAAAAAGTGGGCATCCTGCTGACCTGGAACACGCTGGGCGCGGTCGTGGGTGTGATGCTCACGGGTTTTGTGGTGATGCCCTGGGTGGGATTGCGCGATGCCTTCGGGGTTCTGGCATTGGTGCTGGCGCTGGGGGCGCTGGTGATTGCGGTACGCCGGTTCTGGCCGGCCGGCATCGCCGGCGCGCTTCTGGTCTGCCTGTTCACCGGCAGCCTGTTTGTCATCAGCGACACCAACTGGCAATACGTGATGAGCTCCGGGATATTCCGGGTCTGGGAAACCCGGTTTGATTCGGGGTTGATGGACTGGCGAAAAAAACACATCCAAATTGTTTTTTACCAGGATGGACCGGACGCCACCGTGTCGGTGGAACGGGTGGATGGCATCGCGGCGGCGCCGATGCTGGGGTTGCGCACCAACGGCAAGCCGGAGGCCGGCACCCGGCTGGATCTGGGCACTCAACTGTTGGTGACCGATCTGCCGATACTTTCCAAGCCAGGCGCGAAGGACGTCTTTGTGCTGGGCCTGGCTTCGGGGATGACCGCCGGGGCTACGCTGGCTTTTCCAATTGAACGTCTGGACGTGGCCGAAAACTGCGACCCGGTCATACGGGCATCCGAACTGTTCACGACCTGGAACCGCCAGGTGTTAAGCGATCCGCGCACCCATTTATGGCGTGAAGACGCCCGGACGGTGCTGAAGCTTCGCCCGCAACAGTACGACGTGATTATCACCGAACCGTCGAACCCGTGGTTTGTGGCCACCGGCAGCGTGTTCAGCCGGGAATATTATGAACTGGCGGCGAGCCGGCTGAAACCCGGGGGCATCATGGCCCAATGGTTCCAGATTTATGAAACCAGGGACGACATTGTAAAACTGGTGTTGCGCACGTTCAATTCGGTGTTTCCCTACGTGGAAATCTGGGACGCCGGATCGGGTGACATTGTGATACTCGGTTCCAAGCAACCCTGGCCCAGCGGGCCCGATGTGTTCCGCAAGGGGTTTGCCATTGAGCGGGTGCGGACCGACATGGAGATGATTGACATAGATTCGCCGGAGGCATTGATGGCGCGTCAACTGGCCTCGCAACAGACCGGTTTCGCCATTGCGGACCGGGGACCGGTTCAGAGCGACCTGTCGCCCATCCTGGAGTACGAAGCGCCGCGGGCATTTTATTTGAGCACCGGCACACAGGTGTTGGATCCGTTTGATGAACGGACCTATCAGCAGTTGCTGGCGCCCGCCGAAAAACGTGAAATCCTTCACTCGCTCCCCACCCCGGCCGCACAGGTTGTTTTCAGTGATTTTTTAACGGTCAACGGGGAATTATATGGTTCCCTGTTCGGCAATCCGGCGAACGCGAATGTTCCCTGTGTCTTCCAGACCGCGACAGCATCGCCGCCTCCCGGAGCCTCCGGAACAATCCTGGATCAGGCGGAGCAGGCCTTCAGCCGGGGAGACCTGCCGGAAGCGCAACGACTGGCAGCCCTGGCCTTGGAGCAGACGCCGGATGACGCCGTGGCCGGCTACGTCGCTCGCGTCATCGAGCGGGCGGAACAAACGCGGCCGGCTGCCGGCCTGGCGACGATCAAACGCGCCACTGGCACCCTTCCCGCGGGCGATGGCCGGCCTTCGCAGGCCGTTCAAAACCTGGTGACAGCAAACTAAAAGGATTTCATCTCACCGCCGTGGGAGAATCGACCGGCAGTTTCCCGCTGCCGTTTAATTCGTCCGGCGGTGCCAGAAAGGTATGCAGGCCAATCGGAAAACGCGGGGATTCCAGCCAATCCACCAGGAGATTTAATTCGATGGCGGTGAAACCCAGGCCGGACTGGCGGGTGAAGGAGAGCTGGTTCGGTCCGGTTTCAGCAACCTGCGTCCCACTGTAGCCGAGTTTGGGGGCGACGGCTTTAAGCCAGAGCAAACCCGGTGATTGAAAGGGCAACTGGGCCTTGTGCGACACAAAGCGGGCAAACTGCCCCATGAACAGCCATTGCTCGATCCGCGCCCCGGTTTCCTCCGAGTCAAAATAAACCAGGTTGGTTTGAGCCAAAGCGTTCTGCAGCCACCGGGTGGAAACCGGATACACCTGCGAATCCGGGAAGGCGCCGCCAAAGACGAAGCCCTGGTTGCCGACCATCATGGACCGCACAAACGGCGACATATAGGGAAGACCCTTCCAGTCCAAACCGTCAAAACTTGACGACTTTTCGAACCGTGCCAGGCTGTTGGTATCAAGCCAGCGATGTTGGTTTTGGAGCACCCAGTCCGAGAGCCGGTCCACTTCGTTGCTGGCGTCCGGAAGCGGGACCGCACAGTAACTTTTCATCAATGAACCGGACAACGACCAGAAAAAGGCCTGGTCCGGCAGCGGACCGATTTGCAAATTAGTCCAGGCGGGTGATGACTCCAACCACGGCTTGAAACCCCGGACCATGACGAAACTGCCCAGGTTCCAGTTCACCAGGTTGGTGGGGACGTTCCAGGGTTTCAAATCGAGCGCCAGCGACCGGGGAAAATCGGCCGTGCCATGCAACAGGATGTTGGTGCCCTCCTCCGCCACCGCAAGGGAAATGTCCGGCAGGTCCGGCGGGGGGTTCCATCCCAACGCCAATGCGCCGGCGACCCGACGGAGATCCATATCGGCCGCGAGCCAGTCGTTGGCCGCCCCAACCGCCACCGGCGGCCGGTCGTGTTGAATCCGGTCCCGCAGTTCATCCAGCAGGTCATTGTGGTCTTCCGCCGCTCCAACAATGGTCCATCCGCCCGCACGAGTCAGCTCAAGGAAGTCGGGGTCATGATGTTTTTTTAGCGACCAGCCATAATCATGTCCGGGCGCAGGGACGGGGTGAATGCCAGTCAACGACTCCAAAACCCGGGCGAGATTGGTCTGCCACAAGGCGGCGCGCTGATCGTCGAGACGGACGGCCAAGACCAGTTCGCCCGGTTGATTGGAGGTCTGGCGGATTTCCAGGCAGGACTCGTTTTCCGCCAGATCATCCAGCAAGGGCTGAAGGCGGGCGGCGGCGTTGGTGTCAGGGTTGCGGTGCAACAACAGCCAGGGCGCGAGGGAAAGCTTTTCCAGCATCTGCTGCCCGAGCCGCCGGCTTTCGGGCAGATTCCAAATCGCCATCAGATGGGCCGCGTTGGTTTCGCCGGCAAGTTGTTTCATCCCCAACCAATAAATCCGGGCAATCGTCCGCGGGGTGGACGGAGGTGCGCCATCAGCCGATTCGGCTGCCCGGGATCCGGCCAACAGAAAGACGGCGGCAAACAGGATGCAGCGAATGCGTCGTATGTACATGATAGACGGTTTTATGCCAAAACCGGGGAAGGTTCGCAAATTCAATTCCGACAACACGCGGAAGTCTTAACCGCAGAGACGCAGAGACGCAGAGAAAAGAATCAGACACGGATTGCACGGATTGTTTGGGCCACCCCAGCTCGTCAGCAGCCTCGCCCCACCGGCAAAAGCTTTTCGGTCCATTGCCTCCGCCAGCTTGTCATCTTTTCGCAGGCGACGTATGATCCGCGTGGTGAACCAAAAGTGGCATCGCGGGTTGCCGTGGATCTTTGTGGCGCTGGTGGCGTTGAGCCGCTGGCCGGGGTTGTTTCCGCCAAATTTCAGCGCGGCCACGGCCCTGGCGTTTTGCGCCGGGGTCTATCTTTCCGGCGCCATGCGCTGGTGGTTGCCTTTGGGCACGATGTGCGTGACCGACGTGGGGCTCAACGTATTCTATTATCATACGGCCCCGGTCGGCGGCTATCTGTTGCTCAACTACCTGATTTATGCGGCCCTCATCTGGCTGGGTTGCCAGATGGGCCGGCGGGCGTCCTTTGTCAGGTTGCTGGCGGGCGGATTGCTGGGCGCGATCGCGTTCTATCTGATCACCAATACGCTGGCCTGGCTGGAAAATCCAGTTTATGCGCGGACGCTCGCCGGCTGGATCCAGGCGCTGACGAGCGGACAACCCGGTTTCCCGCCAACGTGGGAATTTTTCCGCAACACGCTGTTGAGCGGCGGATTGTTCACCGCCCTGTTTGTGGCAGCGATGAAACTGACCGCGCCGGCGGAATCGCCCGTGGAAAAGGAAGCGGGCATGCGTCCGGAACAACCGGAACATGAGGAAGCACCGGAAGAAACGAAAGCGTGATGGGTGACACGTGACACGTGACCGGCCTTCGTCCCGCATTGCGGTACTACGGCCCGGCAGGCAGGTGACGGAATTTCACAGTCGCGTCCAATTGCCATCATTTCCTGCCACGCGTCACACGTCACACGTCACTTTTTATGAAGATCGGCGTCATTTCGGACACGCACAACTTTTTGGACCCGCAAATCCCGGAGCGGCTGGCGGGCGTGGGCCACATTCTGCACGCGGGCGACATCGGGATGCCGTGGATCCTGACGGAGCTGGAACAGGTTGCGCCGGTCACGGCGGTGGGCGGCAACACGGACGACCCGGCGCTGCGCTATGCCCCGGCCAAAAGCGTCGAACTCAACGGCCGGAAATTTTTCATCCAGCACATTGTCCAGCCGCGGGCCCCGGGTGAAGACCTGCAACAGCGGCTGGCGCGGGAGCGGCCCGACGCGGTGGTGTTCGGCCACACGCACAAGAAGTTTTACGAAACGGTGGCCGGCGTGCTCTATTTCAACCCCGGCTACGCGGGCCGGCCGAAATCTGGGACAGAACGGAGCCTTGCCATTCTGCACTGCGACGGGCCGGAAATCCGCGCGGAATACCTTGAATTATGAAACACCCCTCATTGCAGGCAATGGCATAACCCGGTGAGGCTGCCGACGGATTGTAGCGTCGAGCCTGCGGCTCGAATTGATTGGCGCGCAGCACCAACACTACAACAGACACGGCTCGCTAGGATCACCGCAGAGCGGGACAGGCTGCTCGCCCACCGGAAGTTGTCATGGATATCACCCATAAATTTGCTTTCGCCGTTCATCCGCCTTTGTTAAAAAAACCCCGTGCGCAAGCTTGGTTGGATCATTCTGAGTCTGGGACTTTGCGGCGGGTTTGCCGTCGTCACCCGGGCCGACACGTTTCAATTGATCGATGGCACGTCGGTGTCCGGCGACATTGTCCTGTTCAACGAAGCGGGGGTCACGCTCCGCACGCCCAGCGACAGTTACACGAACGTGGTGTGGCCGAAGTTTTCGCAGGCGTCGCTGAAGCAACTGGCCCAAAACCCGAAAATCAAGCCGCTGGCCGAAGCGTTTATCGAAACACCGCCGGCCCAACCCAAAAACACCGAAATACAAATCCAGGAGGTGTCACGACTGGCATTGCCCCCGAAGGAATCATTGTTCGCGGCCCTGCTGTCCTCGTCGGTGGGGTTTGTCGTGCTGTTATTGATTTACGCGGCGAACGTCTATGCCGGCTATGAAATCGCCATCGTGCGTGGGCGGCCCATCGGGCTGGTGATGGTGGTGGCGGCGGTGTTGCCGATTTTGGGGCCGATCATCTTTCTTTGCCTGCCGATACCGCAGGAAACCGCGCCGACGGAGGCGCAATCCCAGGTCGAACAACCCACGTTTGTGGTGCCGGGCGGGGCGCCGGCGGCAGGCAGCCCGGCCACGGGCGGAATTCGCGTTGCCGGGGCGGCCGCGGCCGGGGTGCCGGCGCATCCGGAGGCCCAGATTTTCCAGCGCGGCCAGTTCATGTTCAACCGCCGGTTTTTTGAAACAAAATTTTCCGGTTTTTTCAGCGTGATCCGGCGGCCGGCGGAAAAGGACCTGGTGCTGGTGATCAAAGCCGCGCGCACCCAGCTGGTGGCGCAGCGCATCACCCGCATTGCCGCCAACGAGGCGTATTTCGAGGTGGTGCAGGGCGGAGGGCGGCAGGAGGTCATGGTACCGTTTGCCGACATCCAGGAAATCCAACTGAAACACAAGGACGCTTGAAGCCGGATCGTGACATGTGGCAAGTGACGCGTGACCGGGAAACCGCCCCGGCACTGCACAACGACTTCGTGTCACTTGTCACTCGTCATCCGTCACTTCCATGAAATACCGCACGATTCTCATGTTTGGCGCGCCCGGTTCGGGCAAGGGCACGCACGGGCGCATTCTCGGAACGGTCCCGGGCTTTTTCCATTGCAGTTGCGGCGAGGTGTTTCGCAGCCTGAACCCGGAAATGCCGCTCGGAAAAATTTTTGTCGAATACTCGAGCCGCGGCCAACTGGTGCCGGACCCGCAGACCATCGAGTTGTGGCAGCAATACGTTCACGGCCTCACGGCCACCGGCCGCTTCAACCCCAAGTCCGACACGCTCGTGCTGGACGGCATCCCGCGCAACCTGCACCAGGCGCAGATGCTGGCTGATTTTCTCGACGTGGTTGCCGTGTTCAACATGTGCAGCAGCAGCATCAAGAACCTCGTGGCGCGGCTGCAACGGCGCGCGCTCAAGGACAACCGGCTCGATGACGCCAGCCTCGAGGTCATCCGCGCGCGCCTGAAAACCTACGAAGCCGAGACCCGGCCCGTGCTGAACTTTTACGGCCCCAAGGTGGTTTACCGCATCAACACCGACGGCACCCCGCCCCAGACGTTCCTGAAAGTCCTGCGCCGCGTGGTCAAACTCGCCTGAAAGATTTACGATTCACGATTTACGATTTACGATTGGCGCCGGCAAAAGAACACGTGCGTAAATCGTATATCGCAAATCGAAAATGAACATTGTTTTCATGGGGACGGCGGAGTTGTCCTGCGCCAGTCTCGATGCCCTGGCGCATGACCGGCAGTTCCAGATTGCCGCCGTCGTCACGCAACCCGACCGTCCGAAAGGCCGCGAGCTCAGACCGCAGCCGTCGCCGGTCAAGATGCTCGCCCAAAAATTGGATTTGCCCGTGCTCCAGCCCGGGCGCGCCCGCGACGAAACCTTCATCAGTGAATTGCGCGGACTGGCGCCCGACCTCATCGTTGTCGTTGCTTACGGACAGATTCTGCCACCGGCCATCCTGGATTTGCCGCGCCACGGCTGCCTGAACGTTCACACGTCATTGCTGCCAAAGTATCGCGGCGCGGCGCCGATTCAATGGGCGATGGCCAACGGCGACGCTGAGACGGGCGTCACCCTCATGAAAATGGACGCGGGACTGGACACCGGCCCCATCGTCGCGCAACGGCGCGCGCCGATTCAAGCCACGGACGATTCCGCCACGCTCCACGACCGGCTCGCGCGGCTCGGCGCGGAATTGCTTCTGGCAACCCTTCCCGGTTACATCGCCGGGAAAATCCAGCCGCGACCGCAGCCCGCCGGGGGAGTAAGTCACGCGCCCAAAATCAAAAAGGAAGACGGGCGGATTGACTGGACCCTGCCGGCGCAGGTAATTGCGAACCGGCTCCGCGCGTTCACGCCGTGGCCGGGTGCGTACACGTTTTTGCCGGCGAAACCGTCGGTGGGGCGAGCGTCCCCGCGAGCCGAGGCCAAAAATTCAGAACGGCTCGCCAGCAGTCTCACCCCACCACAGATGCTCAAAATCTGGAAAGCGGAAGCCGTCGAAAAATTTACCGGTAGGGACAGCGCGCTGCGCTGTCCGGACGCCGCCGCGCGGCGTCCCTACCCTGGACAAAATCCCGGCGAGGTTTTACTAGCGGACAAGAGCGGGATTCTGGCCGCGTGCGGCCAGGGTGCGCTGCGGATTCTGGAATTGCAGCTCGAAGGCGGCCGGCGCATGAGCGCGGCGGAATTTCTAGCGGGGCATCCAATGAAATCGGGCGAAAAGATTTAGGGAGGGTCGCCGTGTCGGCGACCCAAATTTTGGGACGGCGGCACGCCGTCCCTCCCATTTTGGAATTACGTTGCCGCATCCTTCAATCCCGCCGCATAGGCTTCAAACACCCGGCGCATTTCGTCACGAACTCGGCGGAAGCAATTTAAAATTTCCTCCCCGCTGCCGGCGGCTTTCGCCGGATCGAGGAACGGCCAGTGATGACGCTGCAACTGGCCCGGAAAAATCGGGCAGCCCTGGTCCAGGTTGCCGCAGACGGTAATGACGGTGCGGATGGGCTGGCCCAGAAATTCCTTCAGGGGCTTCGAGCGGTGGCCGGAAATATCGATGCCGACCTCGGCCATGACCTGGACGGTGAGCGGATGGACGTAGCCGGTCGGATGGGAACCGGCGCTTTGGACGTTGACGAGATCGCCCGCCGCCGCCCGCAAAAAGCCTTCGGCGATGTGGCTGCGGCAGGAGTTGCCGGTGCAAAGAATGAGAACGGTGGGTTTCATAAAAAAGGGGAAACATTTAACATTCAACATTCAACGCCCAATACAGGAACAACGCAGATTCCGTCCTTGGAAGTTGAATGTTCGATGTTGAAAGTTGAATGTTCATTGGTTCATTTCACGCGCCTGATACCAGCCACGTGACTGGTTGCAGACGTGGCAGACGGAAAGCATCACCGGCACCTCGACGAGCACGCCCACGACCGTGGCCAGCGCCGCGCCGGAACCGGGTCCAAACAGCGTGATGGCCACGGCGACCGCCAGCTCAAAGAAATTGCTCGCGCCGATGAGCGCACCGGGCGCAGCGACGTTGTGCGGCACCTTGAACCGGCGCATCAACAGATAAGCCAGCGTGGAATTGAAATAGACCTGGATGACGATGGGCACGGCCAGCAGCAACACGGCGAACCAGCGGGTGACGAGATTTTCCGCCTGGAACGCGAAGATGAGCATCAGCGTCAGCAGCAACGCCCCGATCATGAGGGGATGAAATTTTGGCAGGAACTTTTGTTCAAACCAGTCCCGGCTGTGCGATTTCAAAAGCGTGGTCCGCGTCAGCCAGCCCGCCATCAGCGGAATGACGATGAACACCACCACAGATGTGACGAGCACCTTGGCCGGCACAATGACGTGTGCCACGCCGCACAAAAACATCACGATGGGCGCAAAGGCGAACAGCATGATGAGGTCGTTCACGGCCACCTGCACGAGCGTGTAGGCCGGGTCGCCGTCGGTGAGATAGCTCCACACAAACACCATGGCCGTGCAGGGCGCCGCGGCCAGGATGATGAGGCCGGCCGTGTAGTTTTTCGCCGTCTCCGGATCAATCCAGGAGGCGAAGACATGTTGCATGAAGAGCCAGGCAAGCAAAGCCATGCTGAACGGTTTCACCAGCCAGTTCACGAACAGGGTCACTGCCAGGCCTTTGGGTCTGCGCGCAATGCCGCCGATGGCGCCAAAGTCCACCTTGAGCATCATCGGATAAATCATCAGCCAGAGCAGGACACCGATGGGGACGTTGACCTGCGAACCCCGGCCGAATTGCAGCCGGCTCAAACGGGCGGTGAAGTCGGGCGCGAGTTTGCCGAGCGCGACGCCGACCACCATGCACAAGAAAACCCAGACGGTCAGGTAACGCTCAAAGAACGCCAGCCGCCGGGGATTTACGATTTGCGATTTGCGATTTGCGATTTCGGCCATAAAGGCGTTGCTGCCTCTAATGTTGTCACTCGTCACGTGTCACCTGTCACGCCGTGGCATTCGCGCTTTGATTTCCAAGCTGGTGATGAAATCGGTTGGTGGCGGTTTGCATAAAAGTTTGCCGACAAATTTATCACCGGCGCCGGCGGCGACAGATTTCCGCGAGATCGGTTTTGAGCACCCGGTCCAATTTTCGGGCGTCGGCGACGGCCTGGTTGGTTTGGGCCAGGGATTTTTTCACCCAGGCGAGCGCTGCGCGCACGGCGGCCGGCGCCGACCGGCCGGGCAGCCGGTAATAGACCCAGCGTTCCGATTTGCGTGACTGGATCAGGCCGGCGTGGTGCAGGATGGACAGGTGTTTGGAGACGGTGGAGAAGGCCAGGCCGAACAATTCCGTGAGCTGGCAGACACACAGTTCGCCGCGGCGCAACGCCAGCAGCATCCGCACCCGGTTCGGGTCGGCCAGCGCCCTGGTGACAGCCATGAATTCGTGCATAATTTGTTATTTCGTCAAATAACGAAATAGTCATCGCACCCCCTGCCCGGCCGGTCAAGCCGGAAGTGGGCGGCGGGGTTACGCGCCGGCGGCGGGCGCGGGCTGGTTTTTCGCGCCGCTGTGGCGGATGTCTTGGGCCTCGTAGAGATACACGATGTCCTCGGCCATGTTTTTGGCGTGGTCGGCGATGCGCTCAAGGCTTTTGGAGACGACCATGAGGTGCAGGCAGCGGCCGATCGTGTCGGGGTTGGCCACCATGTGCTGGGCCAGGGCCTGGTGAATTTCCTTGTTGAGCGCGTCCACCTCCTTGTCACGGGGGACGAGGGCCCGGGCGGCGGCGGAGTCGTGGTTGACAAACGCGTCCAGCGCGGCCTTGAGCATGTCGAGCGCCATCCGGGCCAGGCGCGGCAGGTCGAGATTGATTTTCACGGGCGGTTCCTGGCTCAAATCGCGCGCGCGCTTGGCAATCTTGGTCGCCTCGTCGCCGATGCGTTCGAGGTTTTGGGAAATTTTCATCGCCACGGTGACGAGGCGCAGATTGGTGGCCAGCGGCGCCTTGGTGAGGAGTTGGATGACCTGTTCATCAATCTCCACCTCGAACTGGTCCAGGATGCGGTCGTTTTCCTTCACCTGCAGGGCGAGGTCATAATCGCGCTGGACGAGCGCCTGCAATGCCTGGTTCACCGCGGTTTCGGCGTGGCTGGCCATCGTCAGCAATTTCTGCCGAAGATCGTCCAAGCCCGCTTCAAAATAATTTTCCATAAGTTCCAAATCCTGGTCTTAATCGTAATCTTAATCGTAATCACTATCAAACCGGGATTATGATCAAGAGCAAGATTAAGATTAAGGTTCAACCGAACCGGCCGGTCACATAATCTTCCGTGCGTTTCTGCGCCGGGCTGGTGAAGATTTTGGCCGTCGGGCCAAATTCGACCAGTTCACCGAGATAAAAGAAGGCGGTGAAGTCCGACGCGCGCGCGGCCTGCTGCATGTTATGGGTGACAATCACAATCGTGTAATCCTTTTTCAACTGGACAATCAAGTCCTCAATTTTCGACGTGGCCAGCGGGTCGAGCGCGGAGGCCGGTTCGTCCATGAGCAGCACTTCCGGTTCCACCGCCAGGGCGCGGGCGATGCACAGGCGCTGTTGCTGGCCGCCGGACAAACTGATGGCAGGCGCGTGCAGGCGGTCCTTCACCTCGTCCCACAAAGCCGCCATGCGCAGCGATTGTTCGGAGCGTTCGGCGAGCAGTTTGCGGTTGCCCACGCCGTTCAACCGCAGGCCGACCGTCACGTTGTCGACAATGGACATGGTCGGGAACGGATTCGATTTTTGAAACACCATGCCAACGCGGCGGCGCACCACCACGGGCTCGACGTTGCGCGAGTAAATATCGTCGCCGAACAGGCGAATCTCGCCTTCCATGCGGGCCTCGGGATTCAGTTCGTGCATCCGGTTGATGGCGCGCAGGAAGGTGGATTTGCCACAACCGCTGGGGCCGATGATGGCGGTGACGGCCCGGGCGGCAATGTCGAGCGAGACATTTTTGACGGCGGCGTTTTTGCCGAAGAAAACGGACAGGTTGCGCACCGCCAGGGCCGGCGTGCTGGTGGCTTTGGAATCCGGCGGGGCCTGGGACGTGGGAATGGCGGTTTCAGGCATGGCGTTTCAACCTTTCAGGTTTTGCTTTGGAACCGGTCACGGGTGAAAAAGCGCACACCGACGTTGATGGCCAGCACCAGCAGGAGCAGAATGAAGGCGCCCGCCCACGCCTGCCGATGCCAATCGTCGTAAGGCGAGATGGCATAAACGTAAATTTGCAGGGGAATGGCGGCGATGGGCTCGGTCAGTTTGTGCGCCCAGCCGAGATTGCCGGTGGTGAACAACAGCGGTGCGGTTTCGCCGGCGACGCGCGCGAGCGCCAGCAAGACACCGGTGACGATGCCTTTGAGGGCCGTGCGAATGACGATTTGCACGATGGTCCGCCATTTGGCGATACCCAGCGCCATCGCGGCTTCGCGGTAACCGCCGGGCACCAGTTGCAGCACCTCCTCGGTCGTCCGCATCACCAGGGGAATCATCATCAGTCCCAGCACGACGCCGCCGGCCAGCGCGGACGCACCGTGCATGGGCACGACCATCAGGCCGTAAACCACGACGCCCCAGGTGATGGACGGCACCCCGTTGAGAATGTCGGCGGCGAACCGGACCCACCAGTTCAATTTGGACGAGCCGTATTCGGAAAGGAACACACCGCCGAGCACGCCCACCGGGACGCCGACGACGGCCGCCTCCGCGAGCAACACGAACGTTCCGGCGATGGCATTGGCCATGCCGCCGCCTTTTTCACCGAGGGGTTTGGGCAATTGCGTGAAAAACGCAAAATTGAGCGAACTGAATCCCTGTTTGACGATGTGATAGAAAATCAAAATGAGCGGGGCGACGACCAGGATGGCGCAGGCAAAAGTGACCACCTGCATCAGGAGGTCCTTGAACTGGCGCCAGTGGTGGTTCGGGGCGGTCATGCGGGTGGCGAGTGACGGGTGACGAGTGACGAGTGCACCCCAATTGAATTCCAGCGACGCTTCGTGGATTCAATCGTAAATCGTAAATCGTAAATCATAAATTGCTAGTGTTGTGGTTTGACGCTGGCCCCGGCGAAGGTTTTCAGGAGCAATTGCGCAACAATGTTCACGAGCACGGTCACCCCGAGCAGGACCAGGCCCAGTTCAAACAGCGAGCTGTAAAACAAATCGCCGATGGCCTCGGTGAATTGATTGGCGATCCAACTGGCCAGCGTGCTGCTGGGCTGGAAGAGTGATGAGACGAACTGCGGCGAATTGCCGATGACCATCGTCACGGCCATGGTTTCGCCCAGCGCGCGGCCCAACCCCAGGATGACCGCCCCGAAAATTCCCTTTTTGGCGTAGCTCAGCACGGCAATACGCGTGACCTCCCAACGCGTGGCGCCGAGGGCGTAGGCGGCTTCGCGCTGCAAGCCCGGGACCGAACGCAGGATTTCCCGGGAGACGGACGTGACGATCGGTATAATCATGATGGCGAGGATGATGCCGGCGGCCAGCATGCAGGGGCCGTAATCCGGGCCGTGAAAGAGCGGCAGAAACCCGAGCGTCGATCGCAACGCCGGGAAAAGATGATCGTGCAGCCAGGGAACCATGACAAAGAGTCCCCAGAAACCCAGGATGACGCTGGGAATGGCGGCGAGCAATTCGATGAACATGATGAGCGGCTGGCGCACCCAGAGGGGCGCGAGTTCCGTGAGATAAACCGCGGTGGCGACGCTGATCGGAACGGCGATGACGAGCGCAATCAGCGAGGAGACCAGCGTGCCGAAAATGAAGGGCAACGCACCATAGTTGTCGCTACCCGGGTCCCAGTCGCTGCTGATGAGAAAGTGCCAGCCGAATTTGTGGAGCGCCGGCTGCGAACCGCGGGCCAGTTCATAACCGATCAGCGCAACGAGCACAAAAACGGCCAGCGCCATGAGCAACGACAGCCATTTGAAGGCGCGGTCACCAAAATGCGAGGCGGAAGCTTTCGCAATCGCAGTTTGCATTGGCGCTGATTCGGTCACATTTTATTATTCCCCCGGCCCGGCGGCCACCGGCGCGGGCCGGCCCGTTTTTTTCTGCGCGGACGGCCACCAATTAAAAATCAAACGGACGAAGAGCGGGAGGAACGGCGCTCTTCGTCCGGCTCACGCCCATAAAATATCGGGCGGCGGAGCAAAGTCAGTATTTTATTGTATCGAGCAAACCCAGTTCACGCTGCTGAACGCTGTCCGGCAGCGGTGCGTAGTCCATCGTGGACGAAATTTTCTGACCGTCAGTAATAGCCCATTTCAGGAAGTCCACCAGTTTTTTGCCGCTATCGGCGCTCTTTTGCTGCTGGTAAACCAGCACCCAACTGGCGCCGGCAATGGGATAAGCATCCGCGCCGGACGAATTGACCATCGAGAAACGGAAATCGTCCGGAATATGGGCGGTGGCGAGCGCGGCGCTGACGGAATCGGGCGCGGGTGAGATGAAATTGCCTGACGAATTTTTAATGTTGGCATAGGGGATTTTGCTCTGGTCGGCGTAGGCCAGTTCGCCGTAGCCGATGGCGCCGGAAATTTGTTTGACCTGGCCGGCCACGCCTTCGCTGCCTTTGGCGCCCAGACCGATGCCGGCGGGCCATTTCACCGAGGTGCTTTTACCCACCGTGTCGGCCCAGACCGGGTTCACGGCACTCAGGTAATCGGTGAAAATGAACGTGGTGCCGCTGCCCTCGGTGCGATAAACGGGAACAATTGCCAGGTCCGGCAAATCCACACCCGGGTTGAGCGCGGCGATTTTGGGATCATTCCATTTGTTGATATTGCCGAGGTAAATGTTGGCCAGCGTGTCGCCGTCCAGCTTGAGTTTGGGGTCGCCGGGCAGGTTGTACATGATGGCCACGCCGCCGGCGACGACGGGAAAGTGCAGGATTTTGCCCGGCGCCCTGGCCATGGCTTCATTCTTCATCGGGGCGTCGGAAGCGCCGAAATCCACCGTCTGGTTGAGCAATTGCTTCTGTCCGCCGCCGGAGCCGATGGATTGATAATTGAAACGGACGTCCGGGTGAGTTTGGCCGTAGGCTTCAAACCATTTGGTAAAAGCCGGGTAGTCAAAGGTCGAACCGGCGCCGTTGATGAGGGTCTGGGCTTGCAGACCGTTTCCCACGGCCAGCAAGCAACCGCAACCGAGGAGAGAAAGAATGATTTTTTTCATTTTCTAGTTGGGAGTGTAGTTGGTTTCGTATGGGTTGTTCACGTTACAATCAGGTTAAAACTTCCACATCAGGCTTGCCGCGGTGTGGAGCGCGGCGGAACTGGTGCCGCCGGCGTTAACGTTGCCAATCATGCTGTTGACATAACAATAAAAGGAAAACAACAACCCATCCGTCAGCGCGTAATCCGCCGTGAACAGATGGCCTTTGACGTTGGTGCCGCCGGCGAAACCGGCGTTATAAATGGCATTATCGTCATCCACGATCTGGGCGAACCATGCGTTGGCGTCGAGCGCCTGATAACGATAGCCAATGTCCCAAGTCCCCTTCTTGCCGGCTTTGCCAAAAGTGATGCCAGCGTTGTAACCTTGATTTCCGTTCGGCTCGCCGCCGGCAATTCCGCCCACGCCGGGCGCGCCGGGATTGATCATGTAAGCACCGGCCAAAGTGATGGGAAACGCGCCCTGGTAAAGCGGGAAATGATCCAGCGAGTAAGTGGCACTGACGTCCACCACGATTGGATTAAGGCTGTAGATGGGATCGCCGGCGGCATTGACCGAGTTACCCTTGTTGCCGGCTCCGGCGTTGGCCGTGGTGAGCTGATCGCGGTTGACGATGTCAAAGGCCGAAACCCCGATCGAACTGGACACATGACCCGTCCATTTTGCATTCCACATTGCCTGGCCGCCATAGAGGAACGACATGTTTTCGGCGGCCGAACCCGAATAAGCCAGGACAAATGCCGCGCCATTGACGGCCAGCGAATTCCAGTCATTGATCTGGTAAGTAGCCTGTAAGGCGCCGCCTTCAGGCGTGTAATCCGGATCGAAAATCATCCAACTTTCTCGGAAGGGATTGTCCATCTTCCCAATGGTTGCTGCCAGCATCCAAGTGTCGTCGTTTATCGGCGTCCACTTGCCGTAAGCCGCATCGATGTACAGGAATTTCTTGGTGCCGTTGCCCTGGAGCGTGGAATTGTTGGAAAGCGGCGTGCCGCCGGCGGGTCCTGCCGCGGTGTTCGGGTCAGCCGAAGCCAGCCGGAAGCCGGCCTGCAAATTGTCCTTCATGTTGACATCCAATCCGACGCGCAACCGGTACCGCAGCCGAATATTATCCTCTTGCGCCGGATTCGGCGTGGTCCGTTCATCAAACCGTCCGCGGAAATCGCCGTACAATCTGTAGCTCGTGATCCAATCAGGCATGGCGAACTTGGAATTGAACGCCTGGTTGAAATCGGCGACGGAATTGGTCGCGTTCTCGGCCTTCAGTTCATCCGCCTCGCTCGGCGTCAGAACGCCCTTTTGTTCCAATTTGTTGAGCAGGTTGTCCACGGACGTTTGCGCGTGTGTGTTCGGGGTCAACGCCATCAGCGCGGTCGCGCCGGCAAAGATGGCCACGTTGGTAAGAGTCCTTCGATTTTTGAGTTTTTTCATGGTTGTGGTTTGCTGTGCAGCGGCAGATTGAAACAACCTGGTTACAAACAAGCGGAGGAAATGTTACGATTGCGTGACAAGGCAGTCTTGTCACAATTTCAGGGAGAAAAGGTTACAATCTGATGGCGGAAGCAATGAGGCCCCGGTAAAACCCTTTACGCGTGACATGGAGCGCCGGTCTCCGACCCGGCAGTTTGGGGAATTGGACCCCATTCGAGCCGGGTCGGAGACCCGCGCCCCTGGCGTAAATTACATGGCGCGGAAGGCGGTCAATCCCAGCAGCAAAATAAAAATGGCGAACGCCAGCCGGGCGGCACTGCCCACGCGCACGCGCGTCTCGGTGGCCGTGCCCCAATTCAACAAATCCCGCAGCTTCCAGGGCGTGACTGTGAACCAGATGCCCGCGACGACGAGCAGGTAAGCCCAGGCTTGGATGACCAGCACCCAATGCGTCTCGCCCAGGTGCGGACGTCCGGTGTCCACCATCAATTTCGCCAGCAATAACGCGACGACGGCCAGTCCGCGCACGGCCAGAAAGTCCTGAATATAAACACAGCTCAAAACGCCGACCGCCACAAATCCCGCCATCAGCACCGGCTTGAACGCCGCGAAATCGGAGACCGACTCGTTGTGGACGTTCCACACGAACCACGCCGTGCCGAGCAGCATTAGCGCGACGCCGAGGGGCAGGTTGCGCGGGAACCGGCGGACCGCCGCCGCGAATTTTTGCGGATTGGCGATGCCATAAACCTGCGGCACAGCCATGCCCAGTCCGAGCAAAATGGACAGCAACGACAATTTCATGGCGGGGAATTAATCATGAACTCCGGTGAATCGCGAGTTAATTGACACGGAAAGGCGCGAATAATTCAATCTGGACAAGCCTCCGCGCCAAAAATAGCGTGGCCCGAATGAAATCAGGCGGGGTTAAAATGGACTTTGAATCTTCGGGCCTGGGCGACGTCCCGTTGATATGCATCCACGGCTGGGCCTGCAACAGCGAACAGTTCGCCGGGTTGAGTCGCTTACTGACAAAGGATTTCCACATTTTCCAACTGGACCTGCCCGGCCATGGGCAATCTCCACTGGACGGATTTTCGCCCGGGTTCGAGCGTTATGCCGACGTGATTGCGGACTTTGCGTTGACGCAGCAGCTGGAGCGTCCGGTACTGCTCGGACACAGCATGGGCGGCGTGCTTTCACTGATCGCCGTGGCTTCAGGCCGGCTCCAACCGCGGGCGGTCATCAATCTCGACGGCAGTCTGCCGGCGGGCAATAAAACTCTGGCCGGTCAGGAACGGATTCGCAACTGGCTGGAGGAACCGGATTTTCGCAGGCGGCTGGTCCGGTACCTGCGAACGGCTTTCTTCCTGCCGTCCGAACGCGATGCCCGCTGTGAAGCCATCCTGCAAACGATGTGTTCCGCGCCGGACGCCGTGTTGCGTTTCCTGCCGGAACAGGTTGGCGGGTAGCACCCGGAACGCATCCTGCCCAAGGTAAACGTTCCCGTTTTGTATGTCGGCAGTTCCGTTCCCCGGTTTGATCCTCAAACAGCCGTGGCTTCCATTCCCCAGCTCCGACTCGAACAGGTTTCCGATACCGGTCATTTCCTGCACGTTTACGCCGCCGACCGGGTGGCCGCCATCATCATGAACTTTTTGAAACCTGCGCTCTGTGGTTGAGAAAACCGGGCTGCAGGAGATTGAACCTCGCGTCGTTCAACTGCAACAGAACCCTGTTTCGCCCGCCAGATAAAATTTGACACATGGCAATTTTGAATCAGATTGAATATTGCGCCCGTTCAACGAATTCAGAAGATGAGAATTTGCCAGTGGTTAATCGGGTTGGTCAGTGTGTTGTCGGTGGCGGGACCAACGCAAGGACAGGTGGTGCTGTATCAGGAAACATTTCCGTTTCCGGGGATCTCGGGTGATTTTCCGGTCAGCACCGTGGGTTGGGCCAATGATGTCGTGGCCATTTCCGGTGTGCCGGGCCGTCTTTATCAAAATTCCGGGGCCGACGGGGCCGTGTTTGCCTATCAGAATGCCCCCGCCACGACCGCCTTTTACACTTCCACGGTTCTTTCCGCGACGACCGGGGCGGCGTTCCCGAGCATTAATCCGGCGCTTTACCCCGGCATCGCCTTTTCCGTCGACATTCAACCTTTTCTGAGCCCGGCCAATGTGACCGCGAGGTTTGCCGTGCAGATGAACGGCAGCAGTTGGTTTGTTTCCACGAATCCCCTGCCAGTGCCCGCAACGGTTGGTTCCTTTGCCACCTACTCAATCACATTCAATCCCGCCGCTGCCTACTGGGATTCATTGACGGTCAGCGGCAATGGTACCGGCAACGGCGCCACCATCGGTTCCGCCGCCCCGGGTGACCTGACCGGCAATATTACCGGCGCCGGACTGGTCTTCATCCATACTGGAACCGGCGGAACGTTTAATTTCGACAATTTCCTCATCACCGCTGCCAGTGCCGGTGATTTGACGATTAATTCCATATCCAACGGGATGGTTTCGCTTTCCTGGCCCGGCGCGTTAAATGTCCGTCTCCAGAGCACAACGAATCTGGGTGCGGGCACATGGAATGGTTTCCCCACGACCGCAGGGCAGGCCACCACGATGATGCCGGTGAGCACCGCGTCAACCTTCTTCCAATCATCCGCCTTTGCCATGGGCGGATTGCAGGATGGCGATTTCGAGTCCGGCAACCTGGCCGCGCACTGGCAAACGTCGGGGGATGCCGGAGCGGATTCCCTGCCTTCGGGTGGCGCCTTTTCCGGTTCTTACTACCTGCAGCAGAGCAATTCCATTCCCTATCAGGTGCAAACGTACCAATTGGTCACCAACCTGCCCAACGGCTACTACAAGCTCACGGCGATGGTCCAGAACAGCGGCGGTCAAAATGCCTGTTACCTCGGTGGCAACGACCGGATGACCAGCCTGCCGATTTCCTCGCAATGGACGAACACGATTGTGAGAGGAATCAATGTCACCAATGGACAATGCCTGGTCAGCGTCTATTCCGATGACGGCACCGGCGGCGACTCGTGCAAGGTGGATCTGGTCCAACTGATCAAGGACGACGTTCCCTACACTTTTTTAAAGGGCGGCGACATCTCCGAGCTGACCTACGTGGAGCAAGGCGGTGGTGTCTTTTACGAGACCAATGGCGTGCCGATGGATTGCTTGCAAATTTTGAAAAATCACGGCTTTAACATCGTCCGGCTGCGCCTTTATAACAACCCGAGTCCGGCCAACAGCGATCTTCCGGCCGGCATTCAAAGCCCGACCAACATTCTGGCCCTGGCGGCCCGGGCAAAGGCACTGGGCCTTCAAATCGAATTGACCTTTTATTACAGTGATGGCTGGGCCAACAACCTGCCGCAAGCGTGGACGAATGACACCTTCGCCCAGCTCACCAACGACGTGTACAACTTCACGACGAACTTCATGACGGAAATGGAAAACCAGGGCACAACCCCCGAATACGTTTCGCTTGGCAATGAAATCAACGGCGGGATTTTGCTGCCCGCTGGCAGCAGCGGCAACTGGCCGCAACTGGCGCAACTGCTCAAGATGGGTTACGCGGGGGTCAAGGCGGTTTCTCCCGCCACGCAGGTCATCCTGCACCTGAACAATGTGAGCTCAAGTTCCGTCACCTCATTTCTCAATCAGGTCGTCAATTATGGCGTCCCTTGGGACATCACCGGTTGTTCGTATTATCCCTTCTGGACCGGATACACCGCCGAACAAGCCCGGGACCAGATCAATTCCTGGTACACCAACTATAACAAACCCGTGCTCATCATGGAGACGGGGTATAACTGGAGTACGAACAGGTGCGATGGCTATCCCGGGCAACTGGCCAACAACGGTCCGGAACCGTTCCCCAGCACCCCCTTGGGACAAAAGGAATTCCTGCTGAATTGTTTCAACGCCCTCAAACTGGTGGACCAGGGCCAATGTATCGGGGAATTGTATTGGGACCCGGTTTTCATCTGCGTGCCGGGCGAAGGGTGGGAGCTGGGCCAACCCAATGTGGTGGACAACACCACCCTGTTTGACTTTACCGGCCATGCGCTGCCATCGTTGGACGCGTTTTTCTACAACAACTAATTCGGCAGGCATTTTCCAATTCCCACACGACTTTTTCTGGACAAGCATTTTTGCCGGGAGCAAAGTCAAAATCATGAAATGGGACAGGCAGCAAAACAGGCCGCCCATTCTCTGTTAGGCCGCTATGCGCATTTGAATTTATGAGCAAGTTACAGACACCAACCCACAAAGAGACGCGCACTTTTTTGCGCATCGCAGGCTTGCTGATTGCTGCGGCAGGCCTCGTTTTCACCCTTATAGGCATGGTCAGTTTCATTTCGGCTTTTGGCAACGGCGCACCGCCACGATTGTTTTGGTGCGCTTTCATCGGACTGCCATTGCTTGCCATCGGTGGCATGATATGCATATTCGGTTTCATGGGCGCAGTGGCTCGATATACACAGCGGCGGAGCAAGTGCCGGTGGCGACAGATGCCATCACCGATTTGGCTGAGGGCACGCAAGGAGCGGTCAAGACCGTGGCGCGGGCGGTTGCCGAAGGTATTCAAGAAGCTCGTCGAGATAAGCCGTCGGCCTAATAAGAGGATGGGCTGCACTCCTTCAAAATTCCACAACGATCGGATCGCGTAGCGGCGTCTCGGTAGAGCGCCGCTGATTCCGAGAAATCAAAGAATGCGGCTTTCCACCGAAAGCCGCTACGCCAGTCACAAATTCACAATCGCCGGGTTGCTGTAAAGCGTAAGGGAACCGACACCCTATACAGATTCGCAGCGCCGTAGGCGCGACATCTTTGTAGTTCACAGCCCAAAAACAATTAAAGCTCCGTCAGGAGCGACATCAATAGAGTTTCGCGGAATATGCCGCTCCTGACGGAGCTTGGGTTCAGTGGAATGATAGAACTACAAAGATGTCAGCCCTACGGGCTTTCAGAAATGTCTTACATCACAAGATTCCACTTATTCCAAAATCGCCGGGTCGCCGTAGAGTGTGAAGGAACCGGCACGGGTGATTTTCACGTCCATGAGCTGGCCGCGATGCCGGTCCGAACCATCGAACACCACAATCTTGTTACAGCGCGTCCGGCCGGCCATTCGAGCCGGATTTTTTTTGCTCGGTCCTTCCACCAGAATCTCCGTCTGCCGCCCGACCAACGCGCCGTATTTGCGCTTGCCGATCTCATTGATGACTTCCAGCAGCCGTTGGTTGCGTTCCTCGCGGACCTTTTGCGGCACCTGGTCCGGCAGGTTGGCGGCCGGCGTGTCGCGGCGCTGCGAGTATTTGAAGATGTAGGCATTGTCGAATTGCACTTCGCGCGCCAGTGACAGGGTCTGCCCGAAGTCATCCTCCGTCTCACCGGGAAAACCGACGATGATATCGGTGGTGATGCCGATTTCCGGCCGGGTGCGGCGCAGTTTTTCGATGATGCCAATGTAACGCTCGCGCGTGTAGCCTCGATGCATCAGTTTCAGCACCCGGTCGCTGCCGCTCTGGACCGGCAGATGCGCGCTCTCGACCAGTTTCGGCATCTGCGCGTAGGCCTCAATCAAATCGTCGCCATAACCCTTCGGATGCGGCGAGGTGAACCGGATGCGCTCCAATCCCTCGATTCCGTGAACGGCTTCGAGGAGCTGGACGAAAGGGGATGTGCCTGGGAGCGCTGGCGTCTCGCCGGCAAGTTGCGGATCTGGCCGGCGAGACGCCGGCGCTCCCAGGTTACGCCTCCCATAACTGGTGACAATCTGGCCGAGCAGGGTGATTTCCTTCACGCCTTGCGCCACCAACTGGCGGCACTCGCCCACGATGTCGGGAATGCTCCGGCTGCGTTCCTCGCCACGCGTGTAAGGCACGATGCAAAACGTGCAGTATTGATTGCAACCCTGCATGATGCTCACGAACGCGGTGACTTGTAGCGGCGGTCTGTGACCGCCGCCATTATCGTCTCCATTTTTCACAGCGTTTCCGTATAACAAATGTTCGCGAATGGTCGCTTCGCTCCCCTGCTCTTCCGCCACGTCCACGATTTTTTCCGCGCGCCCGGCCAGAATTTCGTCGAGGCAATCCGCCGCGCGATGAAATTTCTGCGTGCCGAGGACCAGGTCCACGTCCGGCAACCGGTCGATCAGTTCCTGTCCGCGGCTTTGGGCCATGCAACCCATGAACCCGAGCACGACGTTGGGCCGGTCACGGCGGATTTCCGCGGCCAAGTTTTCCATTTTCCGGAGCGCCTTTTGTTCCGCGAGGTCGCGCACGCTGCACGTGTTGAGCAGGATCACATCTGCCCCGGCCTCCGATGGCGCCAGGGTATAGCCCTTGGCCACGAGCTGGGCGGCGACGGCTTCGCTATCGCGCTCGTTCATCTGGCAACCGTAGGTTTTGATGTAAACGCTCGGCATGGGACGAGAATAGCGGCAATTTAGGCCATCCCGCCGGCCTTGAAAAGGCGGAAAGACGGTGGGTATTGATATGTTTTTCGGCTTTCGGTGGGGCGAGCGTCCTCGCGAGCCGGCTCGTCAGTAGCCTCGCCCCACCAAAAAATACCACTACCCGAAGGCAGCGAAGGGACCGCGGGCAATCCCGGCAAAAATTTTCCCAAAATTTAACTGGCCAGTTTTGGGTTTGTGGGCTTTATTAACTTCAGGTCATGGGAAAAGCACCGCAGTGTAACGACCGCGAAACCTCAACCTGGAGGAATTCCAATGGACATTCACCATCCCTTCGTCAGTGAGTTCCCCGAACATCGCGAAACCATCCGCTCGCTCAAGCTGGCGGATGCCAATTTCCGCGCGATGTTCGAGGAGTACCACAAACTCGACGACGAAATCTGCCGCATCGAAGAAGACGTTGAGTTTGCCACCGATCAGGAAATTGACGAACTCAAGTTCAAGCGCGCGAAACTGAAGGACGCGCTTTATTCCGCCGTGCGCAAGCACGAGATGGCGCTGGTTCACTGAGCCGCGCCGCGGGGTTTGTTAAAGTTAGCCGCGTCAATGCGGCTCGTGGTTGGTTTTTCGTTTGGCCGCTTCCGCAATCACCTTTTCCGTCGCCTCGCGCGGCATTTCCTCATAATGGCTGAAGTCCTCCGTATGGACGCCGCGCCCGCCCGTCAGTGACCGCAAGGTGCTCGAATAGTGGTAAAGCTCCTTCGTCGGCACCTGCGCCTTGATCACCTGAAACGCGCCGTCGTTGTCCATGCCCATGATTTTGCCGCGGCGCGAGGACAGGTCGCCCATTACCTTGCCCATGCAATCCTCCGGAATGCGGATCTCGACGTTTTCAATCGGCTCCAGCAGGCACGGTTTGGCAGCCAGGAACGCCTCCTTGAACGCAAAGTAACCGGCAATCTGGAACGCGATGTCTTTCGAGTCCACCGGATGCATCTTGCCGTCGTAAAAATCAACCTTCACGTCCGTCACGCGGCACCCGGCCAGGATGCCCTCGGTGCAGGCCTGATGAACGCCCTTGTCCACCGACGGTACAAACACGCGGTCCACGTTCTGGCCAACGAGTGAGTTGGTGAACTCGACGCCGCTGTCGCGCGGCTTGGGCTCGATGCGCATCCAGACCTCGGCGAACTGCCCCGCGCCGCCGGTCTGTTTTTTGTGGCGATACTTGGAATCGCCCCTGCCCTTGATGGTCTCGCGGTATTTGACGCGCGGTTCCGCCAGTTCAACGTGGACATTGTGCCGCCGGCGCAAGCGGTCGGCGACGACCTCCAGGTGCAATTCGCCCTGCGCGGATATGATGGTCTGGTGCAGTTCCGAGTCCACGACGTAAAGGAACGTCGGGTCTTCCTCGTGCAACGCGGCCAGGCCGGAGGCGATTTTGTCCTCCTCGCCCTTGACCTTGGCGACGAGCGAGGCGTGGATGTTCGGCTTGGGGTAGGCGACCTTCGACAGCGTCACCGGGTGTTTGGCGGCGCACAAGGTGTTGCCGGTGTGGGTGTCCTTGAGCTTCACCACCGTGCCGATGTCGCCCGCGCCGAGCGTGGGCACGGCCTCGCGCGTCTGGCCGTTGAGCAGGTAAATCTGCCCGATGCGCTCGTTCACCTTGCGGTCGCTGTTGAACAAATCCTTGCCGGTGGAAATCGAGCCGGCATAAACGCGAAAAAATGACAACTCGCCAAAATGCGCCTCGGACATGGTTTTAAAGATGTAGGCGACGGTCTCCGGGTCGTCCAGGCCCACCTCCGTTTCCCTGCCATTGGCATCCACCGCCTTGACCTTCTTGCGGTCGGCCGGCGACGACCCGTATTTGGCTATGAAATCCATCAGGCGCGCCACGCCGATGTTGTTTTCCGCGGAGGCGGCAAACAGCGGGATGAACAATTCCCGCTGGACCGCCGCGTGGATGCCGGCCCGGAATTCCTCCTCCGACAAACCGCCTTTCTCAAAGAATTTGCTCATCAGCTCGTCGTCGGACTCGGCGATGTGCTCAATCAGCTGGCCGTGCAATTCCTTGACCTTGGCCTCCCACTCGCCGGTGGCCGGTTCCTCCTGGTATTTGCCGCTGGCATCGGTCTGGTAGGTCACGATTTCATTGCGCAACACGTCCAGCACGCGGTTGAAACCGGGACCGGGATTCACCGGATAGTTCAAGGGAAACACGTGCCGCCCGAACCGCTCCTGCAATTGCCGCACCACGGCATCGAAATCGACGTTCTCCTTGTCCATGGCGTTCACGACGATCAATTTGGGAATACCGTATTGGGTCGCGTAATTCCACACGCGTTCGGTGCCCACGCCGAGGCCGTGCTGGGCGTGGACCACCACCAGCGCAAAATCGCCGACGCGCAATGCACCCAGGCCTTCGCTGATGAAATCGAGGTAACCCGGGGTGTCGATGAGATTGAATTTTTTGCCCGCCCATTCGGTGTGCAACAGGGATGCCGACACCGAGATCTGCCGGTTCTTTTCGCTCACGTGGTAATCGGACACGGTGGAGCCGTCGGCGATGCGGCCCATGCGGTTGATGATGCCCCCGCACGCGAGCATCGCCTCGCTGAGCATGGTTTTGCCCGACGACGCATGGCCGACGATGGCAAAATTCCGGATATCTGCAGGCTGGTAGGTTTTCATAGATCCAGGTGGTCCGTTGAGGTGAGGCCCAAAACCGCCGGCGCTGCGGTCCTTTTGGGCGGGAGCATAATAAATTTGAAGAAACCGGTCCCGTGAAGTTCAGGTCGCCTGTTCATTCAACCCCATTGAACCAAAAACCCGCCGGACGCGCAACCCACTTGCGGTGGCGCGTTAAATCCGTATGTTCATCGCTGGCGTTGGAATTGAACCGGCCCGGGCACAGGGTGTTGGACCGGTTCACACTATGGAATCTGAATTGTTGAAAGTGTTGTTGATTGCCGGCGACGAGCGATTCGCGAGTGCCGTGGCCGGCAAGCTCCGCGAGGAGGGGCAACCCGTTGAAATTGTCACCGTCGCGGCATTGGACGCCGGGCTGGCCGAGTTGTCGGCCCGTTCGTTTGATGTCGTCCTGTTCGAATTGCCCTCCGCCAACGCCGCCGGCCTGTTTCAGGTCACGTTCTTCACCGCCAAGGTGCCGGCCGTGCCCATGGTGGTTTTTGGTCCCGCCCATGACGAGGCCTTCACCGTGGAAGTGATCCGGGCCGGCGCGCAGGAGTATTTCGCCAAGGAACAATTCGGCGAACGGGCGTTGGAACCGGTGATTCGCTGCGCAATCGAACGCCAGCTCGAACAGGCCGCGCTGCTCAAGGAACGGGAAAATTACTACGGCTTGTTTGACCACCTGGTGGAGGGCATCTTCCGCACGACGACCGACGGGCATTACCTGCTGGCGAACGTGGCGCTGGCGCGCATCTATGGCTACAACTCGCCGGTCGAATTGATGGCCAGCATCAAGGACATCGGCCGCAACCTCTACGTGGACCCGGCCCGGCGCGACGAGTTCGTCCGGATCATGCAAACCAGCGACACCATCACCGACTTCGAATCCCAGATTTACCGCAAGGACGGCTCGATCATCTGGATTTCGGAAAATTGCCGCGCCGTCCGCGACGCGCAGGGCAAATTGCTCTACTACGAAGGCACGGTCGAGGACATCACGCAACAGCGGCAGATGCAGGAGGCTTTGCAGAGATCGGAATCCCTTTATCACTCGCTGGTCGAAGCCATGCCCCTGGGTGTTTTTCGCCGCGATTTGCAAGGCCGTTTCACTTTCGCCAATCAGCCATACTGCAAGTATCATAGCATCAAACCCGAAGACCTCATCGGCAAAACCGATTTTGATCTTTATCCGAAAGCAGCTGCGGAAAAATATTGGCGCGATGATTTGCGGATCATGAAGAACGGCGAGACGATGGAAATTTTCGAGGAAACGCAGCCGATCGGCGCGGAGGAAAAACATTATCATCACGTCGTCAAAACGCCGCTCTACAGCGCGGATGGGAGCATCATCGGGCTGCAGGGCATTATCTGGGACATCACGGCGCAAAAACTCGCCGAGGAACAAATCCGCCGCGCGAACACCGAACTGGCGCGGAGCCGCGAGGAATTGCGCACCCGGAATCTGCTGATGGAGGAAAACCTCCACATGGCGCGCGAAATCCAGTCCGCCATGCTGCCGCAGCAATATCCCACCTTCCCCCGCCACGCCCCGCCCGAGCAAAGCGCCCTGCAGTTCGTGCACCGCTATCAGCCGGCGGAAACCGTCAGCGGCGATTTCTTCAGCGTTTCCGCATTATCGGAGGATGTGGCCGGTGTTTTTATTTGCGACGTGACCGGACACGGCATGCGCGCGGCGCTGGTCACCGCCATGATTCGCGCGCTGGTGGAGGAATTGAAGCCCATCGCGCAGGATCCGGGGATGTTTTTGCGTCAGCTGAACACCGACCTGTTTACCATCCTTAAAACCACCGGTTCACCGATGCTGACCACGGCGTTTTACCTCGTCGCCAACTGGCGCACCGGGGTCATGCGCTTTGCCAACGCCGGCCATCCCAAACCCCTGCTCGTGCGCCGTTCGACCAGCTGCGTCGAGCCGCTCGTCAACGCCTCCGGCAAAAGCCAGCCCGCCCTCGGCCTGTTCGAAAACCCGCCCTATCAAACCACCGAAATCAACCTCGCGCCCGGCGATCTCGTGATGCTGTTCACCGACGGCCTCTACGAGGTCCAGGGACCGAACGAGGAATTGTATTCCCAGGAACGGCTGATCATGGATGTCAAAGACCGACTGGACAGGCCTGCCGCGCAGTTGTTCGACGAATTGCTGGCCGCCATCGGCGGTTTTTCCGTGGACCACGAATTTGCCGATGACGTGTGCCTCATCGGCATGGAGTACGCCGGAAAAGCACCGCCGAAAACAGCCTAAGGCGAACCTGCCGGATTTATCTGGCGCCCAAGGCCAAACCGACCGCTTCCTGGATCCGGGTGTCCCGCAGGTTTTGCGCAATGATCTTGCCGTCGGGGCCAATCAGGAAAATTGAAGGGATGCCATAAACCGCGTAATCCTTCGTCACATTGTCCTTCGACCAGTCGCCGAGGAAACCCTGTACCCATTGGATGTCCTTGTCCTGTGCGAACTTTTTGGGTGCGTCGATGTTGGGATCCAGGCTCAGGCTGATCATCGCCAACCGGCTGTCCTTGCCGAAGGCGTCATACGTCGCCTTGAGATTGGGCGTTTCCGCAACGCACGGTCCGCACCACGTCGCCCAAAAATCCAGCAGCACATATTTGCCGCGGTAATCGGACAGTTTCAACGGTTGGCCGTCCAGTGTCTTGACATTGAAATCCGGGGCCAGGTCGCCGTTGTTCACGTGTTTTACCGTCTTCAACGTGACTTCCCCGATGTCAAACGGCGCATCCGGATCATCCGTGGTGGCTTCCGGCACGGTCACTTCCTTGGCGTCCAACCGCGCCTGTATCGCCCCGTTTTGCCAGATGTTGCCGGACAATGTGTATTTTCCGGGTGCGACCGTCTCTGCGCGGAAGGTGCCGTCGGCCTTCACCAGCAACTGGCGCCGGTTCTTCATCGCCTCGGCATAGTCCTTCCCCGCGCCGGTTTTAATCCATTCCGAATACCATTTTTGGACTTTTTCCTGCGTGTCCATTTCCTTCGGAACCTGCGGCGGCGTCACGTCCGGTTGCAGCATAATGCTGCACTGCTGCGAATCCGCGTCCGCAGCCAGCGTGGCGTCACGTTTCAAATGGCCGATGACCGGCCGGCCGCTTAAATTAATTTGCACCGTGTTCGTTCCGCCAGGCTTGACGTCCTCGGATTTCAATTCCAGATAAGACCACGAACGTTCCGAGATCGGCTGTTTCAATTCGAGGCGAATGGTTCCCGGCGGAACTTGCGCGAGGGTGAAACGTCCCTGCGCGTCGGTCACCACCGGTTCCTGTCCCCACACATTCCTTTGCGCGGCGCTGTCGCCCGCGAAGTAGTAGAGTTCCTGCCCGGCCATCGGTTTGCCGTGATTCAGCACCAAGCCTTCCACCCGGCCCCACGGCTGCAAAGTCACGGTGAATGTGTTGGTAAAATCGGCCTTGGGAACCATCGCAAAACCGGCAGCGGACGCGGCCACCATGGTAAAATCGCCATCCTGCGGCGGCATTTCAAAATGACCGTCGTCGGCCGTTTCAATACTGTCGCTGTTTTGGTTTTGATTGCGAAGCGCCGTGCCGTTTAATTGAAGGTAATCCCTCTGCGCGGCCAGGACGATGGTCACTCCCGCAGCGAGCTTGCCGTCCGCCGTTTTGATCAGGCCAATGAGGTTCGGGGTCTTTTTCAATTTCACATCCCAGGTCACTTCGCCCTCGTCCGGCCTGATGGCGCGGGACTTGACCGGTGCGTAGCCGGACGCCGAGATCTGGAAGACAAAATCAAACGGCGTCGGACTGACGATGATGGGGTTTTCAAAATGGACTTCATAATGGCCGGCGGCGCCATTACGGGCCTGCTGCCGTTCAAACCGCGCGCCATCGCCTTCCGGCCAGCCCGGCGTGACTTTGAAGGCGGCCACCGGTTCGCCGGTGTCTGCGTCGGTCACCGAACCTTTCACCGTCAATGGCGGGCTGAGCGTGAAGACGGTTTCGTTGGTGGTATCGGTCTGAACTTTTGTCCATTCCAATCCCATGTAACCGGCCTCCATGACCGTCAAAAGAATCGGCCGGTCCGGGGCCGAATCCCACGAAAATTCGCCGTTGGTGTCGGTTACGGTTTTCCAATCCAGGGTCCGTCCGCTGAAAATTCCGTTCCGGTCGGCCAGGCCGTCAAACGACACCGCCGCGCCCTCAACCGGTTGGCCCGCAGAGTCCACCACCCGGCCATGGATGGTCCGTCCCGGTTTCAGCGCCACGTCCAGCGACGCATTCGTTGCCGTCACCGTGCGAAATTCCGGCGCGAATCCGGGCGCGCTGAACGTCAGATAATTGTCGCCCAGACTGAGGTTCTTCAAATCAAATTGTCCGCCGGCATCAGTGTTGGTCTTGATGGCGCCGCTCATGTAACGGTCGAAACCGACAAACACCGTCGCGTTGGTCAAAAGGTTCCCCGCCGTGTCGCGCACCGTGCCGGTCAGCGCGTAACCTCCGGTCAATTTCAATACGGCCATGCCGCTGAAGAAATCCCCCGTGCGGATGTGATTGCCGGCAAAACCGCGCTGGTTCGGTCCGTCGGCATAAAATTGCGCCTGCGGAAAATCAGGATGCGTCACCGTCACCCCAAAATCCTGATAGCCCTCCGGCAGGCCCTGGATGCTCCAATGGCCGGTGGCATCGGTTTCTGTGGTTTGGCTGGGCAGATAAATCTGGTCGCTCGACGTGTTGTCAAACACGTAACCGTTCAACCGGACCTGCGCGCCCGCCACGGGGTTGCCCCGCTCATCCAGCACCACGCCCCGGATCGTCGCGCGGCTGGCCGCCAGGCGATAGGTGATTTCATTCGGAATGCTGCCGCTCTGCCAGTTTCCACTGCGGCCCAGATAACCCTGCTTGGACACTGAAACATCCACACCGCTCGTCCGGCTGACCGGATATTTTACCAGCGCCACGCCGTCGGTCGAAGTCAGAATCGGATCGGCGATCACGCCTTCGTCGTCCACGGTCATACCGGGATAAACGTCCGCGCCGGCAACGGGCGCGCCGGTTTCCTGGTCCACCGCGCGCACTTTCAAAACCCCGTCAAAGTTGAGGCTCGGCTCCAGCGGCAGGGGCGTGCTGACCTCCCGCTGCGGATCACGGTTGGCCACCGTGGCCGCCACCAAAGTATAGGACGCGCGGCTGCGGGTGGAAATGAGGTCCAGACTGTCCACCAGTTTGTCCGGGTACGGGTTGCGTAACACGCTCTTGAACAGGCGCCCCGTGCCTTTGTAAACGCCCGGGCCGCGCCAGATGATTTTCGTGTCCGGGTCGGCAATGATCTCCTGTTCCTCCGACAATAACCGGACCCAGTCGATGACCTGAAAATTATAGCGGATGGTGAAATCGTGACTCGTGCCGTCCGCGTAGTGCAGACGGAGGGTGGCAACCGGGCAGCCATAAACCTCCCGCCATTGCACGGCGTGAATCAGGTGCAGTTCGTCAAATTTCCGGGCGATTTTGATTCCAGAAACTTCGTTTTGGCGGACATCCCCACGAACCGCCGGACTTTTGCCGTACAGGTATATCTCACCGTCCACATCAAACGGCAGGCCGTCGATGGTTTTCCGCCCGAAATAACCTTCGTAACTGTTGTTGGTGCCGCCGGGCCCCGCAAACACCTTGGTGTAAAACGGTTTCAAATCGAGAACGTAGGGCAGTGCGTCCGTTGCCACCGGGGCCGTTCTTTTACTCTGCGTCGCGTCCGTCCGGCAGCCTGCGACGATTAAGGCCAACAGAAGCAAGGCCGGCGCGGACCAGCCAATAGCCAATTTAAAGCGGGCAGTCATTTGAAGGGGTGGTTGTGATTTGCGCCCGGCACCCAGAATGCCAACCTGTGCGGGCCGGGTCGCCCGAAACGGTGAGTCTTTACGCCAATGCAAAATCGTTCGCCCATATCTTCAGAGCCAAGACATCCGAACACTGCCTACGGGGGGAGTGAGTCAATGCTGAGACTAGCCCGATAGCCATAAACGTCAAGCACCATTTCGGAAGATTGAACGTGAGGAGACAAAAAACTCCGCACCGGCGCAGGGGCGCGTCGGAAAGCCCGCTTAAACGGACCATTGGGAACCTCTATTCCGTCAGAATCTTGATCACGCGCGATTTCTCGGCGCGCTTGCGCTGGGTCTCGTCGAGGATTTTTTTGCGGAGCCGCAGATTTTTTGGCGTGGCCTCCACGTATTCGTCCGAACCGATGTATTCCAGCGCCCGTTCGAGCGAGAGCTTGAACGGCGGACTGAGCTGGATGCCCTTGCCATCGCCCTGCGAACGCATGTTGGTCAGCCGCTTCGCCTTGCAGGGATTCACGGGGATGTCGTTTTCCCGCGCATTCTCGCCCACAATCATGCCCGCGTAAATGGCTTCGCCCGGCCCCACCATCAGCCGGCCGCGTTCCTGGATCATGTTCAACGCATAGGCCATCGCCTCGCCGCTTTCCATGCTCACCAGCGACCCGTTCTTGCGCGCGGCAATCTCCCCGCGGTCAGCGCCGTATTCGTGGAACAGGTGGCTCATCACGCCGAGGCCGCGCGTCTGGTTCACCAGGTCGGTCTCGAACCCGATCAATCCGCGCATGGGAATCAACGCCTCGATGGTCACCTGGTCGCCATGATGGTTCATGTTGGTGATCTCGGCCTTGCGGCCGGAAAGATTTTCCATGATGGCGCCCATGAATTCCTGTGGAATTTCGAGGTACAACTTTTCAATCGGCTCCTGCATGTTGCCCTGGGCGTCCTTTTTGTAGAGGACTTCGGGGCGCGACACCAGCACCTCGTGGCCTTCGCGCCGCATCTGCTCGACCAGGATGGCAATCTGCATTTCGCCGCGCCCCTCAACCTCGAAAATTTTCGGGTCGCTGGTCTGCTTGATGCGCAAGGCGACGTTGGTGCGGATTTCCTTTTGCAGCCGTTCCCAGATGTGCCGCGCGGTGACGAGCTTGCCGTCCTTGCCGGCGAGCGGACCGTCGTTCACCGCGAATTCCATCTGGATCGTCGGCGGATCAATCGGGATGTACGGCAACGCCCCGCGTTCCGGCTTGTCCGCGATGGTCTCGCCGATGAACACCTCCTCGAACCCGGTGATGCCGATGATGTCGCCCGCGTGCGCCTCCTGCACCTCGATGCGTTTCAAGCCTTCGAAGTGATAGAGCATCGTGATTTTGCCCTGCGAAATTTTGCCGTGGCCATGCAGACAGCACGCCGCGTCGCCCACCTTCAGCTTGCCGGCCATGATTTTGCCGAACGCGATGCGGCCGAGGTAATCCGAGTAATCGAGGTTCGCCACCAGCACCTGGAACCCGTCGCCGGCCTTGGCGCGCGGGGACGGAATGTGTTTCACAATCGCGTCGAACAACGGTTCCATCGTCCCGCTGACGTGACTCAAATCCAGCTTCGCGTAGCCGGCCTTGGCCGAGCAATATACGAACGGAAAATCCAGTTGCTCGTCCGTGGCGTTGAGCGAGATGAACAGCTCGAAAACCTGGTCGAGAACTTTCTTGGGATTGGCGTTCTCGCGGTCGATCTTGTTGATGACCACAATCGGCTTGGCGCCGGCCTCAAGCGCCTTGCGCAGGACAAAGCGCGTCTGCGCCTGTGGACCTTCAGCGGCGTCCACCACCAGCAGCACCCCGTCAATCATGTTCATGATGCGCTCGACTTCGCCGCCGAAATCGGCGTGGCCGGGCGTGTCCACGATGTTGATGTGGTAATCCTTGTATTTGAACGCGGCGTTCTTGGCGCGGATGGTGATGCCCTTTTCCTTTTCCAAATCCATCGAATCCATCAGGCGCTCGTCCTGTGACTCATGCTGGTTGGCGCGGAAGGTGCCGGACTGCTTGAGCAGGCAATCCACGAGCGTCGTCTTGCCGTGGTCCACGTGCGCGATGATGGCGATGTTTCGAATGTGCTGCATAAATTTTCTAATCGAGCTGGATAGTCTGCCTTTTATAGGGAAAAGGTCAAGCCGCGTGTGAGAAAATAAAGACACGGATTACACGGATTTTCACCAATTGAATCCCGTAAATTCGTGTTAATTCGTGAAATCCGTGTCTGAACCTTTGCGTTTCTGCGTTAAAAATTAATCCGCGTCAATCCGCGTAATCTGCGGTTAAATGAGCTTCTTCAATTTTGCATCCTCGCCCAGTTTCCGGACCAGCTCCTTCACCTTTTGCGCCTGGCTTTTGTGCGCCAGCAACACCGCGTCGTCCGTCTGCACCAGAATCGAATCCCGCAAACCCACCACCGCAATCGGCGTCCGCCGGTCCTTGGTGCGCGCGTCGTAGATGATGTTCCGCGCGCCGTCCACGTGGATGAAATCCGCCACCGCACAGTTCCCCTCCGCATCCGGCTTCAGATGCCGTCCCAGCGCCGTCCACGAACCGACGTCGTCCCATTCAAACGCGCCGTCCGCCACCACGACATTCTGCGCCTTTTCCATCAGCGCGTAATCAATCGAAACTTTTTTGATGCCGGGATATTCCTTCGCCAGCACCCTGGCGAGTTTGCCCGGCTGGTTGGCCACCTTGAACCAGCGCTGGCACGCCGCATACATTTCCGGTTGATGCTTCTGCAACCCTTCCGTGACGGTCACGAATGACCATACGAACATTCCCGCATTCCACCGGTACTGACCGCTGTTGACGTATTCCAGCGCCCGATGAAAATCCGGCTTTTCCACAAACCGTTCCGCGCGGAAAAAGGTCGTCTTCGTTTTCTTCGCGCCCTGTGCCGGCGGCAATTCCTGGCCCACTTGAATGTAACCATATCCCGTGTCGGGTCCGGCCGGCTTGATGCCAATGGTAATGACGGCCCGGCCACGCGACGCCAGATCGAACGCGTCATTCAACACCTGCTGAAACTTCTTTTCGTCGGGAATGACGTGGTCGGCGGGCAACACCGCCATGACGCCCGTCGTGGAACGCGCGCCCACCAGCGCCGCGCCCAGCGTGACGGCTGCGGTGGTGTCGCGACCAATGGGTTCGGCAACGAGATTGGCCTTGGGAATTTTCGGGAGTTGTTTGTGGACCTCCGGCAACTGCGTCTCGTTGGTGATGACAAAAATGTTTTTAACCGGCACCAGCGGCAACACGCGGTCCACCGCCTGCTGGAGAAACGAGCGTTTGCCGAGGAGCGTGAGCAGTTGCTTGGGCGTCTTATCCCGGCTCACCGGCCAGAACCGCTCCCCTCGCCCGCCGGCCATGATGATGACAAACCGGTTTTTGGTGTCAGATTGCGTTTTCATGCCGAACGATTGAATACAAACAGGATGAGAAACGCAAAATCTGTTTTCTGCGGCATTCGTTAAAACAAAAAACCCCGGCTTCAGCCGGGGTTTTGAAAGGACGATCAACCTGATGCATTAAGCGAGACGGCGGCGGAACAGCATCAAGCCGCCCATTGCACCCAAACCGGCCAGCGCCAACGCAGACGGTTCAGGAACGCCAACGGGAGAGATGCTGATATCGGTATAGTCCACTTTCACTCCAGCACCATCGCCATTTAAAATGAGTCCCAGTCGGAAATAAGTTTCTGTCGGTGCGGTCGCGTCGGTACCGTACGCAGTGAAGGGAACCGTCACGGCGCCTGAGAACACCGCGCCGCTGGCCGTCTGGGTGCCATTCAGTGAGGGTTCGTAAGAGCTAGGGGTACCAGTCGAGCCGTAGAAGCCGCTGCCCGTGTTGACATACGAGGCAAGCTGGAGGTAAGTACCGACCGTAGTATAAGTTGACGTATCAATGTAATAGTCATAAGTAAGGTCGTAGCCGGCCGGGTTCTCAAGGGCGGCAAGGAAAGCAGAATTGAAGGTGGAGGCAGGGGCACCACTAACAGTGCCGGAATTAACATTTGCTACTTGGTAACCGCCAAGAGCCTCGCTGATGTAATTGTTGCCACCGATGGTAACGACGGTAGAGGCCGGGCTGGTGGTGAATCCTCCGTTCACCCAACCATCAGAGGTGTTATCAGAGAAATTGAAAGTAACCGACTGACCTTGCGCTTGAATTACGCCAAGAACGAGGGCAGCAGCCATTGTTGAGAATATAAATTGCAGTTTCATATAGCGGTTTTCTAAGTTGTTTTGGATTTCAGGACATAATACCGGTCTGACTCTTAATTGTCATGTCACCAGAATTATTGACATGATCTTGCCGATATTATCGTTATCAGGCCCCCGGGGAAAGTTTGATCGATTTGCCGATGGTTTGTACAAACTTAACCGTGCTTGGTATAAGGTCTGGAGATTGGGCCGCCGATGCAATCCGGTTCACCACCGCACTGCCAACTACGACTGCATCTGCAACGGATGCAACGGTTGCGGCCTGGTGCGGGGTCGAGATGCCAAATCCGACGGCGATAGGCAGTTTCGTGTGTGCGCGGATTTTGGCGATTTGGGATGCCAGGTTCGATGCCACCTTTTTCTGCATCCCGGTCACGCCTTCGCGTGAAATATAATAGATGAAGCCGCTGCCGCGTTTGACAATGAACTCAATCCGGTCCTCCGGCGTCGTCGGCGCCACCAGGTAAATGTGGCAGAGACCGGCCTTCCGCATGAGCGCCTCGTAATTGTCCGATTCTTCCGGCGGCAAATCGAGCACCAGCAAGCCGTCCACCCCCGCCTTCGCCGCGTCTTCAATAAATCGTTCCACGCCCACGCGGTGAATCAAGTTGAAGTAAATATAGAGAATAATCGGCATTTCCGAGCGTTTGCGGATCGCCGCCACGGTGGCCAGGACCTTCGGCGGCGTGGTGCCGGATTCCAGGCCGCGTTGCGCCGCCAGCTGGTTCACCAGCCCGTCCGCCAGCGGATCGCTGAACGGCACTCCCAGTTCCAGAATATCCACGCCAGCCTTGTCGAAAGCGACGGCCAGTTCACGCGTGGCAACCAAGTTGGGATCGCCCGCGCCGATATAGACGATAAAACCTTTTTTGCCCGTGCGTTTGAGCCGCGCGAAGCATTCCGCAATGCGATTCATGTAACGCGGAGTTTCAAGTTTCAGGTTCCAAGTTTCAAGCCAGTAAAATATAGCCGCGTTTGTCAAAACGTGGATTCCTCCCAATCCCAACCGCACTTTCACAAGCACGGCTACACAAGCCGGATTTGACCCCACGACGGTTTTTTCAAGCGGATTGCAGGGGACGACGTCAGGAGCCCCCGTTTTTTTAATTTGAGCCTCGTTACCTCGGCTCCTACAATCAAACCATGGCCAGCACCTTCGGACAACTGTTCCGCATCACGACGTGGGGCGAATCCCACGGCGGCGGCGTGGGTGTGGTCGTGGACGGCTGCCCGCCCAGGCTCAAACTTTCCGAAGCCGACCTCCAGCCCGACCTGGACCGGCGCCGGCCCGGCCAATCTAAAATCGTCTCGCCGCGCCAGGAATCCGACACGGTGCAAATCCTTTCGGGCACATTCGAAGGCCGGACGCTCGGCACCCCCATTTGCCTGTGGGTCAAAAACACCGACGCCCGCCCCGAAGCCTACGCGGAAATGAAAACCAAGTTCCGCCCGTCGCATGCGGACTTCACCTACTTCGCCAAATACGGCATCCGCAACTGGCAGGGCGGCGGTCGCGCCAGCGCCCGCGAAACCGTTGGCCGCGTCGCCGCCGGCGCCATCGCCAAAAAAATCCTGCGCGAACGGTTCGGCGTGGAGACCCTGGCCTACGTCAAACAGGTTCAGAAAATCATCGCCGACGTGGACCCGGACCGGGTCAAGTTCAAGGACGTCGAATCCAACATCGTCCGCTGTCCGGACCGCCGGACGGCGGAAAAAATGATCCGGCTCATCGAAAAGATGCGGCGGGCGGGCGACACGGTCGGTGGCATCGTCGAAGGCATTGCGCGGGGCGTACCGGCAGGCTGGGGCGAACCGGTGTTCGACAAACTCGAAGCCGACCTGGCCAAGGCCATGCTGAGTCTGCCCGCGTCCAAGGCGTTTGAAATCGGCTCCGGTTTCGGCGGCATCCTGCTCACCGGACGCCAGCACAACGACCCGTTCCGCGCGCGGTACAAAAAGGTTTTCACCACGACGAATTTTTCCGGCGGGATTCAGGGCGGCATTTCCAACGGACAGACGATTTTCTTCCGGGTCGCCTTCAAACCCGTCGCCACCGTGATGCACCCGCAAAACACCGTGGACGTGCAACTTCACAACACGACGCTCAGGGGCCGCGGCCGGCATGACCCCTGCGTCCTGCCGCGCGCCGTGCCGATGGTCGAGGCCATGACCGCGCTGGTGCTGGTGGACCACGCACTCCGGCACAAGGCGCAATGCGGTTGATGGTGAAGAGCGCAACATGTCACTGCCACCAACTCCCTCTCCCCGCCAAAGCGGGGAGAGGGCTGCGGCGAGGGGATTTGAGCTTGAAAATAACAAGCCTCCTCACCCCGCCCCTCTCCTCCTTTTGGGGAGGAGAGGGAGAAAAACGGCGGTACTGTTCAGTTAGCCCGAAGCTGTAGCCATTCGGGATTGATTTTTGACCCGGCGGAAGCAATCTTAACCCAACATCACAAATCACATGGCAGAAAAAGAAATCAACGAAATTTCGCGGGACGCGCGGGTCCTGTACACCAAGGCCAACGAGGCCGCGCAACGGGAAAACTACGATTACGCCATCGCGCTGTACAACCAGGTGCTGGAAAAGGAGCCGGGATTCTTCGAGGGCCGCAAGGCGCTGCGCGAACTTCAGGCCCGCAAGGCCGGCGGCGGCGGCGGCTTCTTCAAAAAAATGTTGAGCGGCGCCAGCTCCTCGCCACTCGTGGCCAAGGGCCAGCTCGCGCTGCGCAACAATCCCGCCGGCGCCCTCGCCATCGCCGAGCAGATTCTCAACACCGATCCCAACAGCACCGCCGGACATCGCCTGGTCGTGCAGGCCGCGCAGGCGCTCGAATTGCCGCGCACCGGCGTCATGTCCCTGGAAGTCCTCGTGAAAAATTCGCCCAAGGACAAAAGCCTGGCCATTGAATTTGCCAACTCGCTGGTCGTCGGCGGCGGCGACACACGGCGCGCCGAAGCGGTCCTCATGGAACTGTTGCGCAGTTCGCCCAATGACGGCGAACTGGGCCAGGCGCTCAAGGATTTGTCCGCGCGCAAAACCCTCGACGAAGGCGGTTACGGCGCCCTCGAAGGCGGCAAAGGTTCCTACCGCGACATCTTGAAGGACAAGAAGGAGGCCGTCTCGCTTGAACAGGAAAAACGCGTCGTGAAGAGCGAGGACACCACCGAACGGCTCATCAACGAATACGAAACCCGCCTGCAAACCGAGCCCGAGAACCTCAAGCTCATCCGCTCCCTCGCCGAGATTTACACGCAGAAAAAGCAGTTCGACCAGGCCATGGCCCTTTACGACCGCGTCAAAAATACCGGGCTGGGCGGCGACCCGTCACTCGAACGCGCCATGGCCAACACCGTCATCCGCCGGTTCGAGTTTCAACTGGAACAACTCGACCCCGCTGCGCCCGATTACGCGGAACAATCGGCCAAAATCCAGGCCGAAAAATTGAACTTCCAGCTCACCGAATGCCAGCAGCGCGCGGAAAAGTACCCGACCGACCTGGCCATCCGGTTTGAATTGGGCCAGTTGTATTTCCAAGCCGGCAAAATCACCGAGGCCATCCAGGAATTTCAGAAGGCCCAGGGCAACCCGCACAAGCGCCTTTTGGCGATGAACTATCTCGCGCAATGTTACGCCAAACGCAAGATGTACGACATGGCCGCGCGTCAATTACAGAACGCCATCAAGGAAAAACCCGTCTTTGACGATGAAAAGAAGGAGATGGTTTACAACCTTGGTTGCGTGCTCGAAAGCATGGGCAAAAAAGAGGACGCCGTCGAACAATTCAAGCTCATCTACGAAATGGACATCGGCTACAAGGACGTCGCCGCCAAGGTGGACGCCTTCTACGCCGGCCAATAATTCCCTTTTGGATATTTCCTCCTCTCCGCGTTGCGACGCAATGGGGAAGAGGGCCGGGGTGAGGTGCCACCTTCGGTGTTCCACGTTGAATGTTCAAAGTTGGATGTTATTGCCACCCACCGAAGCGTTCCGATTGGGACCCCGATCGTGCGCGTTTTGTCCGGCCAAATTTATGGTCGAGGATTTGCCGGACGTTTTACACGAGGGCTACTGCACCGAGGATGTGCGAGTGAGCGCCATTACATACGCCCCGGCCTCCGTTCACGATATTTCATGGAACCATTTCCACTCGATAGAACTTCTGTGAGTTGGTCGCTCCGATGTCCAGGTACAAGGTGGTTGGCCCGGTGGCGGTAATGACACCACTGATGGGAATGAAACCGGCCGCCAGATTGGTCGCTGCCATGACTTGATAGATGTTGTTCGAGACGCTGGACCAAGTCAGCAGGTTGCCATAAGTCAGACTGAGGATGCGCGGGACTGAGTTGGGGTCGAGTAGAAGCACGCCGGCGCTGCTGGCGCTGAAAGGCCCTGGTATCTCCGCGTTATTGATCGCACTCACTTCCGCATAGAGCGTCACGCCATAAGCATTCGTCACCGTTAGTGTCGTGCCCTGGACGACGCCATCAAAGATATTGGATGCGCCTGGTGAAGTTCCAACAATGACCTGATAGCCTGCCACACCGCCATCCGGATCATTCAGCGGGAGCCAACTGAACGTCACAGTATTGCCGACGACATAAGTGTTTGTTGTTGTCGGCGCCGCGAGGGAGGTTGGTGGCGTCACGTCATAAAGTTTTAGATACTGCGCCTCGAAGGGAGCATTGGTCCAGCCAGCGGCAGTGGTCGGCACTGGATTGAGCGAAACAAACACACCGTTGGCCAGCAACGTGCTGCCAGCAATTCCGTTTGTGCCCCAGAGCCAATCATTGAGGCGGTTCGGCTCAGCTCCCTCGTAGGCAGCAATGTTCCTTGCGTTATACATGCGACCCGGTTTGATATCGAAAAGGTTCGTGCCATTCTGCGAGATATCGACGTTAAAATAGCCTTGTTCATTGTTTGTGTAGGCAAGGTTCACAAAGGCGAACACCACGTCGTTAAAATTGGGAGAGCCGTTGGTGGTTGTAAATTTGGCAACCGCATAAATATAGGGCTGCGACGCGGTCGGACTGAGGAAAACGCGGTTGGCGCATTGCAGCGCGGGACTGGAGAGCCGGGCTGTTCCCACGGCTGCATAAAGCGGAAAAAGTTGATCCACCCTCAGATTGCCAACGGCCGCCGTCATGGCGGGCGCGAGGGAATTGAATACGTATAAACTCGGCACATCGCCTGCATAAACCGAGAAGCCAAATGATTCCGTAGTGCCCAGTTCCTGGCCGTAGAAAATATGAGGCATCCCGTCAATGGTTCCACCCACCATGAATTGGATCAAGGCCTGATAGGGATCAGTATAATAGAAACCCGCATCGTGGGAAGCGGCGTTCCACAGCATCAGACACTGGCCGTAACTGCTCCGCTCCGAATTGAAAATGTTCTGATAGCTGGTGGCCGTCGTGGCGGTCTGGAAAGCACCATAAACACTATCACACAGAATATCAAAATCACGACCGGAACGATAGGTCGTCGCGCTGGGAGGCGGCCAGCTGAGGGATTCAGCCAGAAAAACAAAATCCCATTTCTGGCATCGCACCTTGTTAATGATGTATTCCCAGCATTGCGGCGGCAACCCATCTGCGAAGTCCGCGCGAATTCCATCTATGCCTGTGGAAGTGAAATTGGCAGGCGTGCCGTTGGTGCAGCCAGTTTGATTGAGCCAATAGAGAATGGAGTCGGCAAAGTATCTCCAAACGTTTTGAGTCACATAGTCGAAACTCCCCGTGTTGGTGCTGTAGTCGAACCAGTCGTCAGACGAAAATTCGTTGTTGTCATCCTGGGGATTTGAGCAAACCAACGCGGCGTAGACACCAAAAAAAACATCGTTTACGTCAGTCCATTTGGCGATGTCAATGTCCGGCGCTATTGCGATGTTATTTGAACTGGACGCACGACTGCACCAGGCGTTGGTCGCGGAAAAAAATTCGGGGATACGATTGGCAATCAGGTCGGTGGGCTGCCAATTACCGGGATTTCCCGTCCCGCCGAAATCAGCGACACCTTCATTATCCAATTCAACATCATGGGCGGTATGATCAAACGGTTCATCCATCATCACATTTACGCCGGCGGCATCCGCCGCCGCGACGAAGTTTGTAAATTCCTGCATGGCGGCAGGCGGCGTGTTTGCCCTGCTCATCCAGGGCGATACTTGAAAATAGTTTTTCACGCAATAGGGGCTGTTGATGCTGCCCGCGACGCCGCGGGGATGAATTGGCTCCAGCCAGAGCCAGTTCACGCCAAGATTGGTCACGTCATTAAGGTTAAAAGGGCTGGCGGCGTTGGTCAGGTCGCTGAATGTACTGCGCTGGGAACCGTTGCTTGCCGCGCCCGAGGCGTCGATATTGTTGACAGCCAGCTCATAAACCACTGCATCCAGTGCCTTCCGGGGCGAAACGACAATCATAAAGTCGCGCCGATTGCCAGTGAGATAGGGAGAGTTGGTGCCATACCAGTTCCAGTTCGTGCTGCCCGCCACCAGGTAACGCGCCGTGAGGCGATAGACACCGGTCTTTTGTGCATAAAGTGTCAGCGAATACTGCCCCGGCGTGCTGGTCGGCGACATCGCATAGGCCTCATAATAATGGTTCGTGTCGCCAGTCGCGATGGTGTTGCCGTCCGGCGGCACAATGCCTTCTTCGATGCCGTTGGCGCCAACCTGGGTCGCATAGTTACGCCGGTTTAGATTGGAATAAGCGTCGGCTTCCGCCACATTCGTTGCGTTGGGTGAAAATAAAATCGTCAGGGGCACGGCATCGTTCGACACTTCGTTAACAAAAACATGTGCGGTTCCGTAATCGGCGTTAATGCCATTGACGGTCAGGGTTGGGGTTCCTGCCGTGGAAACCGGCACGGACACATATTCGCCGGTTGTCGTTGCAAAATTAAATACGCCTCCGCCGGGACCGTAATTTCCACCTGCGCCCAGGTTGCCCGTGCCAACGGCCAGACCGGGAAGGAATTGATTCGACAAGTAAACGTAGTCATTCCCGTTGATATCAACAAGCACCTCAACGACGCCGGTCGGGTTGCCAAGCGTGGAAAGTGGAATGCCCAGCTCCAGACCGGTCGTCACGGCGCCGGCGGTGGCCGGATTGGCAGCCGTCCCGCTGTTTCCATTCACACCCGCCGTGTTCACATTGTCAAATCCCACGGCGATGCCGCTGCCCCCAAGGTTCTGATTATTGCCGCTGCCGCCGCTCAACGTGACGCTGCCCAGGTGGGACCCGGTGCCAGAACTGCCGGACAAAACCGCCTGGTCAATGGAAAGATTCACGGCACTATTGGTCGAAGTAACGGTGAACGTGAACATCAAATTGGGATCAAACCCAGGGCCAAAGGTCGAGCCGTTCATGGCCGCCTCGGCCGGCGAACCGCCAATTTCCAAAACATGCTGCCCACCGGCTTGTCCATCAGCGATGAAAACATTGAGGTTGTTGCCGTTCGCCTGAACATTGCCTGCGATAAAGAGATAGAGATATCCGTTGGTCACCACACCATAAACGGCATCCAATTCCGAGCCGCCACTTGAATTGCCGCTGGCATCCGTGCTGTTGTCGCCAAAACCGGTGTTAATCGTTTGAATGGCCAAGGGACTGCCATACCCCTCGGAATTGTTCAAAAATCCGTCAACTGTCACCTGGCCACTGGCAGGCGTCGTGAGCCCTCCGATAACCGACAGCAAAAATGCAATCCAAAGCCTGTGCGATCCTTTTGCTTTCACACTATTTAATCCCTGTCGGCGGCAAGGCGTGCCACAGGATGCGATAATATGGACGAGCGATGATAGATGCGCCATTCAAAGCTGTTCAAGTGAAGCGTCGGTAACGGACCACCATCGGAATTCGGCACGCCGGAAATTCTCACCGGCACGAAGCCGCTCACGTCTTTCAGGTCAACCTTTCCGCTGAGCGGGCGGTTGGAAAAATTGATGACGACGAGCAGTTCATCTTTGTCGTCGGCGCGGAGAAAGGTAAGGAGCCTGGTCTCATCCGAGTTATACAGCCACTGCACATTCGAATTGCGGAGTGCGGGGTATTGATGACGGAGTTGAATAAGACCGTGATAAATATCGGGCAACGGCTGGCGATCCTTGGGCGACCAAAAAATAGGCAGCTTGTCGAACAGCGCGCCGCCGCCGGATTCGGTGGCGTCGCCGACTTCCATGCCGTTGTAAATCAGCGGCACACCATCGAGCGTAAACATAAGCGCGGACGCGGCCAGCGCCCCATTGAGACCGTAGCGGGCAACGGCGCGGGCTTCGTCGTGGTCGTCGGAAATCTGCATGTGCAGCGCGCCTTTCGGGAATTGCGAGCGGCTTTTTTCCCAAGTGTGTTCAATGTCCGACGCGGGCGCGCTGTCCATCATGATCTGGTTCATCGTGGTCAGCAGTGGCCAGTCGTAATCAATATCGAACGCACTGGTGAGCAGTTCGGGCTTGCTCGCCTCGGCAAGTAACATGATGTCGGGCTTGACCCTGGCAAGTTCGGCGCGGACCTGCACCCAGAAATCCGTCGGCACCATGGCGGCGGCGTCACAGCGGAATCCGTCCACATCACACGTTTGAATCCAGTATTTCAACATCGCGATCATATATTCGCGCAGCTGTAAGTTGGCATAGTTCAGCGCGGCCACATCCGTCCACTCCGGCACCGGCGGGATCACTCTTCCCTGGCCATCGTGTTTGTAAAAATCCGCGTCCTTCATCATCACACTGTCCCATGCGGTGTGGTCTGCCACCAGGTCCATGATCACTTTCATTCCGCGCTTGTGCGCCTCGGAAACCAGCCGCTTAAAATCATCCGGCGTGCCATAGGCAGGATCAATGGCGTAATAATCCGTGATCGAATAAGGGCTGCCGAGTTCGCCCTTCCGATTTTTTTCACCAATCGGATGAATGGGCATGATCCAAAGGATGGTGATCCCCAAATCCTTCAACCGGTCGAGTTGCACGGTAACACCGTTGAGATCACCGGCGGATGAAAAGTCGCGCGGGAAGATTTCATAAATCACGCCCTCACGGAGCCAGTCAGGCGAGGGCCGTGCGCTGGTGCCGGAAACGTCCGCTCCGGCCCGGGCACAAGTTGAAACCAAAACGAACGTGGCAGCAAGGATGATGGCAGGTTTTATCAAATGCAGAAATCTCATATCGCCAGGTGGAAGTTCAGACCATTTTGCTGCAACTGCCGAAACTCACAATGAATTGAGAACAGTAATATAAAACAGCTTGGGCAACTCATTTTGCCGGTGTGTGCTGCGCCAGCCAGAGCATGTCCGGGTCACTCGTCAAACAAGAAACCCGCTGCACCGAAGTGTAGGTCACGTTGCGGTGAGCGCTCATGACCGGCCCCGTCCACAGATGGATTTCGGCATGGCCATCTGCAAAAGCCAGTCCGCATGCGCCGCCGTGCAGGTTGCCGGGCAGTTCAATGAACGAACTCACTCCATAAGTGGAGGTGTACATAAGCGCGTCGTCAATACTATCAGGATGCTCGTCCGAATAGACCCAGCACTGGCTTGGTCCGGGAGAGTGAAAATCAGTCGATTTTTGGGCGACATACCAAGAGGTGGTCGTCCAACCAAAATTATTCACACCATACTTGGGACCGGGACCGACGGCCGCATCCTCGGCGATGCTGTGAGAGCGGTGGTCCCACCCTTGGGCGCGCTGCGCCGGACTTGCATACTGATCTGCCGGACATTGGAATACCTTGTAGTTACCTGCCACATAATTGCCCAACAACGAATACTTGCTAGTTATCAGAAAGGCAACATTGGTATTGTAGGTGTAGGCTGGCCCGCCGTTCCAATCAATCACGCCGGTGATCCAGGCTGGCGAGCCATTGTATAGGGTGGGAGGTGTCTGCGTGTTGTTGCGTACATCCATGTTAAGGGGCAGAAATTCATTGTTGTCACCCGCGTACATCAGTGTAGCCAGCATGAGTTGTCTTTTGTTGCTCATGCAATCAATGGCCACGGCCCGCATCTTCGCGGCGCTCAATGCCGGCAACAACATGGCCGCGAGTATGGCGATGATGGCGATCACCACCAACAACTCAATCAGCGTGAAAGCTTTTCGGGAAAGGCGCAGTATTAACTTTTCTCTGGTGTATTTCATTCTCGGTGATGTTTGCCCGCCCAACCGCACTGCTTGCGGCTGGGCGGGCGTTCAATTCAGACCCAATCTATATTTAATCCCTTCCGAACTAGGGTTTGACCAGGCGGTAGAACGTAGTCCCGCTGGTAGACGGCCGGTTGGTGACACTCATCAAGCCGTTCGTTGTATTTACACCGCTTGTCCAATTCGTCCCATCCGTGGCCCAAATGTCTGTCCACGGCCCACTGACACTGGCCGCGCTTTGAAGATGCGCCCCCGGACGGCCCAGCCACGATACGGGGACAGTGCCGGCGACCGGGGTTCCCACAGTGAGATTGCCACCAGCTAAGGTGCCCATGCCCTCATAAATATTTCCGGGGGCGAAAAGCGGTTCTTGATACGGTTGATTGGTGAACGTATCCACAGGCATTGTATAAAGATTGGCGGCGGTTGAGCGAACCACACGGAAGTGATTAGCGCCTGAAGGAGCCTCGTCCTCCAAAGGACCGCCGTTAAGGCTGCTAGGATCCATACCATATTGGTAACTTAACGCCACCGGTGTTCCTGCGGGAATTATAATGGTGTTGGTATAGATGGCGGTTGAACCTTCCCTTATCATTTGATAACCTGGAGGAGCTGAAACCGGATTGATGCCGCCTGACCAAGCATACCAAGTTTGGGGATAAGTAGTTGCACCGCCATTGGCAAACATGCCGTTGATATAGACGGAGTCTGACGATGGATTAAACACATATCCATTGGTCGCCACCGCGCCGTTCATGTTCACACTGAAAAGCACCGGGGTGGCCTGCGGCAAATAGTCGTCCAGAGCCAGATCAAGGAAGTAAAAACTCGGCACGTTGGTGGTAAGGGCAGTGGTTGTATGCGACAAGGTAATAGTGCGTCGGGCGTTATTATTATACACTGAATCATTCACATAGTCGTAAACCCAGGGTGCTGTAGGATTATTTGCAGCCACAACAGAGTTGGTATATCGGACTTGTATAATATTCGCCACTCCCTCGGGCATGGTAATAGCCGTACTGGTGAAGATATTGGTGTTTGGGGCAGGATTGTTGGTCATTGGTATGCCACCAGCCCAGCCGTTAAAGGTGCCCCAAACCGTCACGCTATTGGGAACGTAACTGGGGTCGTATTTAATCACGCCTGACATGTCCACGTTCAGGGTTACGTTGGCAGGCGGATAATAGGGTTCATCGCTAAAGCTGACCAGCGGCAGCGTTTGGTTTCCCTCGGTAAAAAACCGGTTTCCACTGTCAGGATCATCGTTGGGATACTGCGGACTGTCATAATTGTATTCCGGCTCTATTATATATTTATATTCTTCCGCACAATTGGGTGACGCCAGTGGCCGCAGCGCATTCAAGGTGACTGCTATAGTCGTAACATAGACGTTGGAGGTAACCACGGGCGGAATTAAATTGTTATTCGTCACTAAAATGCTTGGGTCGTTGGTCAATATACAGTTGCCTCCTGCCGTCGCATTCCAACCCTGAAAGCTGCCGAAGACGACAACGGTGTCGCCGCTTTCCGGGTGAAAAGCGCCAAGCTCTATCTGTTCGGACATGTCCACTTGAAACTTCACGTTGGCTGAGGTGGCGGGCCCTATATCATTGAAATACGGCGTTGGCAGCACCAGGCTGGCGTTGTTGCCCGGGGGCAGGTAGGCCATCCGGTTTTGATAATCTCCCGGCGCCTCGTCCCCGTTCTCACTGTCATCGTATATGAAATTTACGTTCCCATCACTTTGATCTTGTGCGCTGGTATCATCCGTGGTGTTTGTATAAACGGTGCTGCTGCCTTCTTGAACCAACTGGAGGCCTGGATAAGCCCAACCATCAAAAGTTCCGCGAACACTAACCGTATCCGTTCCACCGGGCGGCGGGTTGAAGGTTCCGTTGGCGATATTGGTGGCCTCATCCACGCTGAAAGTGATGTACGTGTTTTGAGCTTGAGCGGTCATGATTCCGGCTGCGCAAAGTAATAGCCCGGCCCAAACGGAAGTTTGTATTTTTCGTTTCATAGAATTACTTCTGTTCGCTTTTTGTTGACGTTGTCTGTTACAAACCGTCTCATTGCGATCTGCAATTGCTTCAGTCGGCTAATCGCCAATGGGGTTAGTGTTGGAAGATTATCACGGGAGGGCCTGCGGTGGTATCGCATGAATTGTGCCCGACCGTCGCATGAATCGTGAATTGGTCCAAGAGCGTACCTGAAAATTCCAATTTTCGATTCACTGCGCCATGCTGGTTCGTTGCTGCAGCCACGCGATGTCATCGGGCGAATACTGTTCGTTATCCGGACAACCCATCCCCACCTTATGCCGGACCGGCGCCAGGGTATTGCCGTCCATCCATTTTTTAATTTCCGCGTGGCCATCAGCAAAGGAAAAACCGCCGGCGCCGTTGTGAGTCGAAGCGGGCACATCCGTCCACTTGGCACTGGCATCAGGCTGCATGCGCACGGAAAACAAACCGTCGTTGATGCTGTCCGGACATTCGTCCAACAAAACCCATAACCTTGAAGTGCCCATCGGTGCGACATCGCCGGTCTTCAAAAATCGTCTCCAATTGTGTGTCGCCTGCCCATTGATCCAATTGGCAACGTTGGCAACATCGCCTACAAACCCATTCATCGAGTAGCTGCGGACGCGTGGCCCTTTTGCGCCCGGGTAAATATCGGCCGGGCACTTGAACACGCCGGGATTTTTTGCTACATAGGGGCCGAGCTCGCCGGAGGTCAACCATGCGGTGTTGGTATTTTCAGGATTGACCCCCATGGTACTGTCCCACGTCATCTTGCCATACACCCAATTTAGCGGGCCGCTGGGCGGTGGGTAAAAGGTACCGGGATTATCAGGCAACTTTTGCTGGTTATCATCCGTGTACATTATTACTGCCACCTGCAATTGTCTGAGATTGTTCATGCAGTAAATCCCCTGCGCCTTCAGCTTGGCCTGGCCCAACACCGGCAGCAGCATCGCCGCCAGGATGGCAATAATGGCAATCACGACAAGGAGTTCTATGAGGGTGAAGCCCGGGGTTGGATTCACTTTCGAAGCGCGACGGGCTTTATCGTGAGGTTGCACTGGCACAAATCAAGCCGGGTTAACTCACCGGCAAAAAAGGGTCTTGTTCTTAAATCGTATCACAGGAAGTCTTGCGCTGACATCGCATGAATTGTTTAAGAACACGCGAGTGATCCCGGCGTGGTATGGTCTGTGTGCAAAGCCACTCCAATCCTGCCGGGAACTCGAGTTGCGGAGGAACCACAGCTACGGGGAGGATTTCAAATTCGGATCAATCCGTCTGGCCGCAAGTCACAAGCGGAGATATTTAGCCACGGCTTCCGTCCGCGACTGGACGTGCAGTTTCTCGTAGATGTGCCGCAGGTGGGTGCGGATGGTATTGATGCTGATGCCAAGCTCGTCGCCGATTTGCTTGTAGGCCAACCCCCGGGCCAGAAAATCCAACACTGTTTGTTCCCGCGCAGTCAACAGGTTTTGCTTCTCGCCGGCCTGGTCGATCTTTTGAAATGAAGCGACGACTTTGCGGGCGATGGAATTGGACATGGGAGATCCACCTGCGTGAACATCCCGGATGGCTTGCAGCAACTCATCCGGCTCGTGCCGTTTCAGCAGATAGCCCGTGGCGCCGGCCGCCAATGCTTTGAAAATCTGTTCGGTATCGTCATAAACAGTGAGCATGACGATCTGTATCTTCGGTGCCAGGACCTTAAGGCGTCGCACACATTCGATCCCGTTCATGCCGGCCATGTTGATGTCCATCAGCACCACGTCTGGCCGGTCCGCCGGCAGGCGCCGCAACGCCGCCTCGGCGCTCCCGTAGATGCTGACGCAGTGGAACCCCGGCGAGTCGTTAAGAAACGTGGCGATGGATTGGCACAACTTTTTCTCGTCATCAACAATGGACACCGAAATCATCTCAGTCACCTTTAAATCAACGGGCATTTGAAGGAAAGCATAAAGCGGACGGTGGCGCCTTGTCCCGGTCGGGATTCCACCAGACAACGTCCGCCCAACTCCGCCAAACGCTGGCGCATATTGCCCAAGCCGTTGCAAAATCCGGCGGCTGAATCCGGTGAACTGGCTTCGCAGGACGCCGGATCAAAACCGTCACCGTTGTCCGAAACCACGATTTCGAAATTGTTGCCGCGGCAGGCCATGGCGATTTTGGCCCGGGTCGCTCCCGAATGCTTGAGAATATTGGCCAACGCTTCGTGGACCGCCAAAAAAATATGGTGGCGCGTCTGCGATGAGAGCGGTTGCGCCGGCAATTGGGCGGGGATCTCCAATTCGCACTCAATGCCGGTCCGCCGGAAGTATTCCCGAGCATACTGCGCGATATAGGAGACCAGATGCTCCAGCGAATCTTTTTGCGGATTGACCGCCCAGACGATCTCGTCGAGGGATTGAAGTACCTCGCGTGAATCGTCGGACATGGAGCGTATCTCCCCTTGAAGTTCGGCGGGAACTGACTCGCAACGCCGGGCATGTTCGCTCAAAAAAGAAATCCGGCACAGCTTGGCGCCCATTATGTCGTGCAGATCCTGGGCGATGCGGGTGCGTTCCCGCTCCAATGCCCGCTCCTGTTCCAAGCGTTTAAGACGCTGACGCAACCGGCGCTTTTCGACGACGCGCACGCCCCCCGCGCCCACAATGCCCATTCCCAATATCCCGCCCCCGATAAACCACCATGTCTCCCAGAAATGCGGAAGCACCGTCAGTGCGAGGTTGGCGCCAACCGCGTTCCAAACCCCATCGCCATTGCACGCGATCACTTGAAAACGGTAGTGGCCTGGAGGCACAAAACTGTAAAAAGCTTCGCGGCGAGTTCCTGCTTCCACCCAGTGCGGGTCCAGCCCCTCCAGCCGATAGCGAAAACGCACGCGTTCCGGCGCGTCGAAGCTCAGACCGGTGTAGCGGAATTCAAGCGTGTGCCTTCCGGGCGTGAGGCGAAGAGATTCGCTGGGAACGCCTCCCTTTTCGTGCCCGGCGTTGATACCGCCGCCGGATTGGTTGGCAATGGGAAGATCGGGCACTCCATCCACCAATACCTGTTCCAGCGCGACAGCAGGAGCAGGGGAACTCACGGTATGCTCAGGGTCAACCACCACGATGCCCTTGAGTGTCGGAAACCAAAGCGAACCGGCCTTGGTTTTCAGTCCGGCGGGGAAAAAGCCGCTCGAGCACTCCTCGGACAACATGCCATCGGCAAAGCCATAAATCTGCGGATAAACCGCCGGGATTTTATGCGCTGCCAACTCGTCGAGATCGCGTTTCTTTACTCGAAAAATTCCCCGGTCCCCACCCAACCATAAGTCGCCCTCGTCATCTTCAAGAATTTGGGAAATCGTATAATCGGGCAAACCTTCGCGCACGGTAAAGGTGGCAATGCGCCCGTCCTGCAACCGGCTTAAGCCGTCGCCGTCGGTGCCGATCCAGAGCGTGTCTTGGGCATCCAGATAAAGCGTGCGGATCCAACCGCCGGGCAAGCCGCTCACCTTCTCGCACTCGAGGTGCGTCCCGCTGTCAATTCGATACAGCCCGTCACCTTCCGTACCAATCCACAGGACGCCATTCACTCCGGGCGCAATTGCCGTAATGGGGTGACCGTGTGAAACAGAAATTTGCGCCTCCCATTTGCCATTGGTGAAATGCCAGAGCTTGCCCTCGCGCGTGCCCGCCCACACTCCATCCTGAAGGTCATCCGCCAGCGCGCTGATGCTCAGATTTGTCAAGGCCGGCACTCCGCCGTCCTTTTCAGCCGTTGGCGGATTTTCGAAGTGAAGCAATCCGCGCGCTCCAGCCATCCAGCAACTGCCGTCCCGAGCCGCCAACAACGCACTGACAGACGGTTCCTGCGGCGACAATTGATCGAGCAACAACCGCCTGAACGTCTTGCCGTCCCATTGATACACCCCGTCCGGTTGAGAGGACCAAATCACGCCCGGCCTGATTTCCGCCAAGCCTTGGATTGCGCCGTAATCCAGCCCTTCGTTGTGGGTCAAGACGGACACCTTCTTGGGGCAGATGCGATTTAGTCCGCCATGCGTACCCACCCAGAGCTTTCCCTCCCGATCCACCAAAAGCGTTTCGATAAGGTTGTCGGATAATCCGCTGCCGGCATTGACCACCACCAGCTTGCCACTCTTGAATTCATACAAACCCTCGCCGACCGATCCTGCCCAGACTGTTCCATCCGGTCCTTCCGCCAAGGCGCTGATGTAGTGCGTGGCCAGGTGCCGGGGGATGCCGAAGCGCCGCCACTGGTCGCCATCGCGGCACAGAACAAAAGCGTCTCCCGCCCCAATCCAGATGCGCCCTTTCTGATCCACCAGCAGACAGTGGGGGTTCTGGAGCAAATCGTCCACCGCCGGGTTCCGGAGTTGAACGAATCTGCCTCCCTGATATGAAAAAATCCCCACCCCGGCCGCTCCCACCCACATTGTGCCGTTGTGGTCACAGAAAAGCGTTGTGATGGGTTTGCCCGAAAAAAACTGCGCGCCGCTCAACGAGGTCAAATGTCCGTTCTGCCACGCGATCAAGCCACTCTGCGTCCCGACCCAGATTCGTCCATCCCCGTCTTCCGCGAGCGTGGTAATCGAATCGGATGGCAATCCATCCCGGACCGTGAATTGATGGAGCTTTCTTTGCTGCCAGCAACTCAAACCGCCGCCCACACTGCCAATCCACAGCGCGCCCCGGCTGTCACCAAACAAGACCTGCACCGGCCCGCCTTGAAATCCCTCTTGCGGACCAAGCGAGAAGAAGTCGACACCGTCAAACCGGCTCACTCCTTCATCGGTGCCCACCCAAATGTAGCCGTCACGCGTTTGGGCCAGCGCGCGCACGTAGTTTTCCGACAACCCCTGTTCCCGCTGCCACGAGCGGAACGTAAACGGTGTTTCTCCGCCGGCCCCCGAGCCATTTGCATTGACGAAATCACTGAACGACGTGGCGATGGCCATTTCGCTGAAGATCCATCCGTTGCCGCCACCGCTGTGGCGGAGATGAATCTGATCGAAAGAGGCGTTGGCCTTGAACCGAGTGGTCAGACTCTTTGGTTGACTGTCCTCGGTGGCACCGGGGCGCAAGTCCGGGTTTAGCCACACCGTCACCAAATCGTCGCCGCCCGCCACGTATTGAACCTTGAAAACAATGGTGCGTTCGATACCCGAATGGACAAGCTCGTAATTGAAAAAGGTTCCGATGCCGGACG
>JBEKTH010000018.1:0-61048 GCA_049516255.1 Verrucomicrobiota bacterium | reverse complement strand
TGCCTGTTTGCCGATGGCCGCCTGGTTTTTTGACTGCGATAACTTCGCCATCGCCCTGCTGGCGCTGTTGGCGGCGATGATTTTGTTTGCGCACCGGAGGAATTTGGCCGAAGAATTCATCGTACTGGCCGCGCGCCGCACCGCGGCAACCAAACCTGAACAGCCCAAACTATGAGCGCACAAGAACCGCTAACGTTCAAGTTCGCGACCGAAGATTGGGAATTTGAGCAGATTCACCGGCTCAACTACAAGACCTTCGTCGAGGAAATCCCCCAACATCACCCGTCGCCCACCCAGCGGCTCGTGGACAGGTTTCACGCTGAGAACACGTACCTCATTGGTCTGCAAAATCGCAAGCTCGTCGGGATGCTCGCCGTGCGCGGCAGCCGGCCGTTCTCGCTCGACCAGAAACTGCCCAATCTCGATGCCCATCTGCCGGCCGGCCGGACCATCTGTGAAATCCGGCTGCTAGCCCTGGAGAAAAAATTCCGCGGCGCGCGCGGTGGCCAGATTTTGCAGGGCATTCTGGCGTTGCTCTGGCAACACGGCGTCGAGAAAGGCTACGACCTCGCCATCATTTCCGGCACCACGCGGCAGTTCCGGCTGTACCAGCATCTCGGTTTTGTGCCGTTCGGACCGGTCGTCGGCAGCGGGGACGCCCAGTTCCAGCCGATGTACGTCACGCTCGAAACGTTCGAGGTCACCGCCCGCGAATTTCTGCGCTCGTCGCCCGCGCGCTCGTTTCAGCCCAGTGCGGTGAATTTCCTGCCCGGGCCTGTGGCCATCCGCCGCGAAGTGCGCCGTGCGTTCGAGCAGGCGCCGGAATCGCACCGTGCCGACAGTTTCAAAAAAGACTTTGCATCGGCCCGCCAAATCCTCTGCGAACTGGTCCGTGCCCGGAACGTCGGGTTGTTCATGGGCTCCGGCACCCTGGCCAACGACGTCATCGCCGGGCAATTGTCATTGCTGGGCGGGCATGGTTTGATCCTGAGCAACGGCGAGTTTGGCGAGCGGTTGATGGACCAGGCCTGGCGGTTCAACTTAAAATTTGACGCCTTAAAATTCGATTGGGGCAAACCGCTGGATTTGGCCCTGGTGGAAAAGAAATATTTTGGCGAACTTCACGTGCCTTCTGAGAGCGCTGGCGTCTCGCCGGCGGATTCCAGTTCCCGGCTCCCGACCCGCCGGCAGGATGCCGGCGCTCCCAGTGATGCTCCCAGTTGGGTGTGGTGCACGCATTGCGAAACATCCACGGGTATTCTGGCCGACCTGGCCGCGCTCAAGGAACTCTGCGCGCGGCACGGGACCAAATTGTGCCTCGATTGCATCAGTACCATCGGCACAATGCCGGTGGATTTGACCGGCGTTTATCTGGCGTCCGGTTCCAGTGGCAAAGGCTTGCGCGCTTATCCGGGGCTTTCGATGGTTTTTTACCATCACGATGTGCCCGCCGCGTCAGAAAAATTGCCGCGCTACCTTGACCTCGGTTTCAGCCTGCAACACGACGGCACGCCCTTCACGTTTTCCTCGAACCTGCTGCACGCGCTGCATGCCGCGGTGAAACGTGTGAATTGGGAACGGCGGTTTGCCGAGACTGCCGAATGGTCAACGTGGCTCCGCGACCGGCTGACGGAAATGGGCTTCACTGTGATTGGCAACGGCGCTCTGGTGTCGCCGGCAGTCATCACCCTGGCGCTGCCGTCGGAAATGAATTCGACGAAAATCGGCGAAGCGATGCAGGAAACGGGTTATCTCCTGAGTTGCAACAGCGAATATCTGCGCCGAAAAAACTGGATTCAGGTCTGTCTCATGGGCGAATGCACGCGCGAAAAAGTCGTTGCCCTCGCCAATGCGCTGAACCGCGTCTGCTTTCACCGCCGTAACGCTCTGCCTGCGATGAGGGCGCCAGAGAAATCAAACCGCAATTTTGCGGTTTGATACTGAGTTAGACCGCCATGACCACGCGCTACAGAGCAGACCTTCCGGCGTGGATTTTTATCGGAGGACTATCGTGTCTTCCTTGGTTGATCGTTTGGGCTGATTCAGTTCATGGCTTTCGCCCGGTAGATTGGTTGGTAGCTTTTGCTGTATCGGTCTTTAGTTTCGCATGGTTATTTAGCTTCTGCATCGTGATTACGCCGACTGAAATTTGTTTCCGAAGTTTATTTCGTGGCCAGCAGAGCATTCGGCATGACCAGATTCGGAAAGTGCAACTTGTATGGAATCTTTGGAATCGCACCCGAGGTCCGTTGCAACTCGTTATCGAGTCGCGCGGTGGTGGCGGGCGTGTGTTGAGCATCAATGCGAAAGTTTTCTCCAAAGCGGCGATTGATGCGGTTCTCGATTTAGGGGCGCGTGTTGCAGAAGCAGATGACGGCGGATTACGAGACGGCGTCGTAATGAGGACATTGAGAGAGCGGAAGCAAAATCGCAAGTGATGAGCGGGTGGTCTAACACCGCCGCTCGGAAGCTATAGTGGACAGGTCGCGAGCGGGCTTGTTACCGACCCTTCCGCCTTTGATGCGCTACGGCGTGACGAGTGACTTTTCGGTTGAGCCGTGAGAACGGAGGGTCCAGACTGCGCGAAAACCTGATGAAAACTTTCAGATTGTTAATCTTTGGATTTCTGGCGGCAGTTCTGGTTGCTGGTTGCGCCAGGAAACAATTGGTGTCCGGCATCTATACGTATCAGCAGGGCGATTTGGCGGCCAAATATATTTTTCTGTCGGATGGGACGGTCGAATATACCTCAAACCTGAACGGCCAGTTTTATCATACCAAGGCTGGCAACGGTTTTTATACTATCCAGGGAGATCAAGTCATGGTCAGTTTGCACGGCATGATGGACTTCACATCCCCTTTCAATTTTCTGGCAGCCTTCAAAATGGATAAAAACAATCTGGTGCAGCTCTATACGGTGGATGCCAATGGCCAGACCAATATGGAACACCAAGACGTGTACCTGGGCCCGAACCAGTGATCGCGAGGCGGACTGAAACGCGGGAATGCTATGGCGGATGGTAAGACAGAGGATACGTTGGTCATCATCAAGCCGGACTCGTTCTGGCGCAACCTGAACGGCGAGGTCGAGGCCAGGCTGGAGGCATTGGGATTAACCGTGATCGCGGAACACATCCTCGCCGGAACCGGGAACCTGCCGGAGGAAAAGTGGAAGGAATTTTATTTTCCGGCCATCGGTGACCGGCCTCCGTGCCTGGACGGGACTTCTAAGTATATGGCTTACGGTCCGGTGAAGGTCATCCATTTCAGGGGAGCCGGCGCGATTCAAAAGGTTCGCCAGGCCGTCGGCGCAACCATGCCATGGAAAGCGGAGCCGGGCACCATTCGCGGCGACTTCTTCCCGGGCGCCAAGGAAGCAAATGCGCCGTACCGGCTGAAGTTCCAGCAGCCGGGCGATGATCAATTTTTGTTCAACATGATTCATGCCTCGGACTCGGAGAAGAGTTTTGCCCGGGAAATCCAATTTTTTAAGAAACTGAATGCCAGCGGGCAGGCGTAAGAAAGATTAGACGATTTCCTAATTTCGGTAGGGCGCGTCACTCCGTGTGCGCCGTTTTTTTATGTTTACGGCGGGCAGAGGACTGCCCGCCCTACCTGTTTTTTAAATCAGGGTGCTGCCAAAGGTTATGCGCCGCTCTTCATCGGCCAGCCGGATTGGACGAGCGCCTTGTAACCGCCGGCAAGCGAGTGGACGTTGCGATAACCCATCCTTTGCGCTGCGTCGCAGGTGAGCGCCGACCGGAACCCGCCGCCGCAATACATGATGATTTCGGTGTTCGGGTCGGGAAACATTCTCTCCAGGTCGCGCTCCAGGATTCCCTTGCCAAGATGGACGGATTCGGCGGCGTGTTCCTTTTGCCATTCGTGGTCCTCGCGCACGTCCATTAAAACCGTCCGGGGATTTTGTTTCAGCCGTTCACGTGCCTGTTCGATGGTGATTTCGTGAACGCGCGTTTTGGCGTCGTTCACGATTTTCAGAAAACCGGGCGAGTGATCCATGTGGCCAAGTTAAATTGCGTTTCACGGTGGTCAAATCAATTTCACCAGCCCGTCGGGTAGGGAGCGCAGTCCTCTGCGCGCCGCGCACGAAGGGGGCACGTACTACAATCGAGGCAGCGCGCACGGAGTGACGCGCCCTACCGGACTTTGGCTTGGAGTACGGTGAACAAATTTCATTGGCAAGCCGCGCGGGCATTGGCTAACTCCCGCCGTGTCGCAATCGAAAAACAACGCAGCGGTGGCCGGCAGCCTGTTGTTCACTGTCTTCCTGTGGGGTGGCAACAATGCCGGCACCAAATGGCTGGTAATGGTCTGGCCGCCCATCTGGACCGGCGGCATTCGTTTTCTCCTGGCCGGCGGATTGTTGCTGGCGGTGCTGCGCTGGACGTCCTGGCTCGGTGAACGCCACGTCCTGGTTCCCGGGTTGAGGCGGCAATTATGGTCGCGCGGCGGCTTGAGCCTTGCGCTGTACATCGTGGCCTTCAACTGGGCCTTGCGCCTGACCAGCGCATCGCACGTGGCGCTGTATCTTGGCGCGTCGCCGGTCTGGGCTTTGTTGTGGGAAGAACGGCCGAAACGAAACTGGGCGAGCGTCAAACGTTACGGCGCGGCCCTGCTGGCGGTCGGCGGCGTCCTGGTCCTGTTATGGCCGGTGTTGCGGACGGCCCGGCTGGATTTGCTGGGGGAACTTTTTGGTCTGGCGTGCAGCGTTCTGTGGGCGTATTTCAGCCGGCAGATGCGCTTTTTGAGCGTCCAATTGAGCGGGGCGGAAGTGGCCGCGCACACCATGTGGATGTCCGGAATTTTGTTGCTGCCATTCGGGTTGGTGGAAATTGGCATGCGCGGCCTGCCCGTCAATCCTTTGTGCCTCGGCGTCCTGGCCTTCTGCGTTCTGTTTGGCGGTGTGATTCCCTACGCGCTCTGGAATGACGCGCTTCGGCGCTGGCGCACCAGCCGGGTGATGTTGTTCAACAACCTCATTCCGCTCAGCACCATGGCCTGGGCGCATCGCTTTCTGCGCGAACCGGTCACCTCCACCTTTTGGGCGGCCATGGTTTTGATTGTGGCCGGCGTCATCATCGGGCAAACCAGCTGGCCGAAAGCGCCGGAAACCTCGGAAGGTTTTGACATGCGCAAAAAATCCTAGCGGTGTAGCCGCCGGCGTCAGTCGGCGCTGATTTCCGAATGAGACGGAAATATTTTTGCGCCGACTGACGGCGGCGGCTACCTTTTCGGCGGCCTGTCGTCCGTTAAAACCTATGGAAGTTAAAAATCTTAACGAAGTCCCGCCGTTCACCACCAAGGACGGTTCGGAAATCCGCGAACTCCTCGCGCACCGCAACTCGGCCATTCGCAATCAAAGTCTTGCGGAGGCGCGCCTGCCCGCCGGCGGCAGCACGCAGGAGCATTATCACGTCAGGACCGAGGAGATTTATTACCTCACGCACGGCACCGGACGGATTCGCATTGAAGGTGAGATCCGCGAGGTGAAGGCCGGTGACGCCATCGCGATCTCGCCCGGTCAAAAGCACAAACTTTGGAACACGGGCCGCGAGACACTGCGATTGCTGTGTTGTTGCGCGCCAGCCTACGAGCACGACGACACCATCATCACCGAAACCACACCTTAGCCTGTACGTTTCATGCTCGAATTTTAACCACGGATGGACACAGATGAACACGGACGGGGAAAAGATTTTAGCTGGACAAACGAATTCATTAATACGTGAGGCCTGACGGGTTCGGGGAAGAGTCATTTTGCCTTGTCTTCATCCGTGCATATCCGTGCCCATCCGTGGTCAAATTGAATGGATGCGCGAATCGTGAATTGACCTGCGCGCCGCCGCACGCTTAACTGTTGCCATGAAGATTTCGACCCTCGGGACCTTGCTGTTGGTCGCGGTGTTGGCGAATGGCTGCGTCCTGTTTCATCACCACCGGACGCCGGCTCCCCCGGCCCAGGACAGCGCCTATCTGGCGCCGGCCACTCCTTCCGCCACGCTGAATCCGATTGTCACGCCGGACAATTCGCTGACCGCCCGGGTTGCCTCCTACAATGCCACCGGGCGCTTTGTGGTCCTGAGTTTTCCGATCGGCCAGATGCCGAACATGGATCAAACCCTGTTCCTGTATCGCAATGGGTTGAAGGCGGGCGAGGTCAAAATCACCGGCCCGCAGCGTGACAATGATATCGTGGCCGATCTGGTTACCGGGACTGCCCAGGCCGGTGACGAAGTGCGCGACCAATAAACGCCGGTTTGGCGATTTTATTCCTGCGGTTTGTCGCTGAACGATTTGACGGTCTTGGGCAGCGCCGCTTTCCGATATGGCGAATGGAGGTTGAAATAAATGCCGCACAACGGCCGGGCGTCGTCGCTCTGGCTCAGAATGATGGTCACCTGCTTGTCGAGGGCAATGCCGTGGCGCAAGCCTTCCCCGCGATTTTCGTAGGCCTTGATGGCCTTGGCCATGAGCGAGGTGAGCGACACCTCGAAATCCTCCGGCGTCTTGTCAATGCACACAATGTATTGCTCATAAGCCTTGACGGCTTCGGCGATTTCCCGTTTGTACGTCTCGATAGTCATTGCAGGAAAGATACGACATCCGGCGGCAATTGCAGCAAAAAATCGACAACGATAAGCGGGCTATTGTAGTGTCGGCGCACAGTGCCGATTTCCAGCCGCAGGCCCGACCCTGCAGCAAAATCGGAACGGAAAGATCAATCTCCCGGCATGCGGGCTCTGGCCTTGGGGCGCGGACCGAACAGCGCTGTGCCGAGGCGCACCATGGTCGCGCCTTCTTCAATGGCCACCTCGAAATCACCGCTCATGCCCATGCTTAAATGGGGCAGGGGAATGCCGAGGACCCGTTCGCATTCCAGTTTCAACTCGCGCAAGCGCCGGAAGTGTGGCCGCGATTTTTCCGGTTCTGCCGACCAGGGTGGCACAGCCATCAGCCCGTGAATTTCGATCCGCGGCAATGCGCCGATGGCCTTCAACTCGGCCAGCAACCGCTCCGGCGGGTAGCCGAACTTGCTCGCTTCGCCCGCGACGTTGACCTCCAGCAATACCGGCAGGGTCCTGGCCGCCTGTTCGGCGCGTTTGCTGATTTCCTGTGCGAGCGGTAGGCTGTCCACGCTCTGGATCATTTCAAACAGCCCGATCGTATCCCGGCATTTGTTCGACTGCAAATGCCCGATGAAATGCCAGCGCAACCGGGACGGGCACAGCGGGATTTTGGCCTTTGCCTCCTGCACCTTGTTCTCGCCGAACAGTGTCAAACCCAAATCCGCCGCCGCCCGCACCATTTCCGGCGGCTGACTCTTCGTCACCGCCAGCAGGGTGACCGAATTGGGCTCGCGATCACAGCGGTCGCACGCTGCCCGAATCCGCTGCCGGATCACGTTCAAGTTTCCTGCAATGTCCACAGAAGGATTTTAACCACAGATGGACACGGATAAGCACGGATTTTTTGCAGTGACTTCCCATGACCACCATTCTCGCACGGACTTTCGGCGGTCACAGACTGCCGACACGTCAGCGGGTAATAAACCAATTTATATCTGTGTTCATCCGTGTCCATCTGTGGTTGAATTTTCCGGCATGAATTATTGGTTGGTGAAACAGGAACCCGAAGCTTATTCATGGTCAAATCTGGTCAAGGATGGCGGCACCGCCTGGACGGGGGTCCGCAGTTTTGCGGCCCGGAAAAATCTGCGGGCCATGAAGGCCGACGACCTGGTTTTCTTTTATCACAGCGGGGAGGCAAAATCGGTCGTCGGCTTGGCGCGCGTCGCCAGGGAAGCGTATCCGGATCCGACGGCGGGCGAAGAGGATTGGTCGGCTGTGGACCTGTCGCCGGTCAAACCCCTGGTGAAGCCGGTCACCCTTTCGCAAATCAAGGCCGATAAAATTCTGAAAGAGATGATTCTGGTGAAACAATCCCGGCTGTCCGTGATGCCGGCGACGGCGGAACAGTTCAGGCGGCTGCTGGAGTTGTCGGAAACGAAGGTTTGACGTTCGGCGCGCCGGTTTTGCCCGCGGCTTCGGCGCGCCGGCTGCGGTATTCCAGGCAACCCGCCCACGGAAACAGCAACGCAATCACCAAAGAGCCGATGACGATTTGCCATGAGTTGGAAAGCACGAGCATTTGGATGGTGGTGGTCGCGGCGATGACCAGCAGCAGATGGAAGGAGAATACGCCCAGCGAATGCCGTCCCAGCAGCGCGGTTGGGGCCATCAGCCGGGCCGGCGGGTGTGGGTTCCACGCGAGCAGAAGGGCGGTCCATGCCCCGAAGTCGAGCAACCGCAAGGGGCCCAACGTCCACTTGTCCATCCAGAGGAAAAGATCGGGATTGACCCAGGCTTGCGGCCAGAAACCCCAGCGCAAGAGCAGTGCCGCCGATACGATGGTGGCCGCCGCCACCACCACGGCGAGGCGGTACCGGGGCTGGACGATTTGCTTTCGAAGTGAAGTTTCTCCGATCGCCACACCGCCAACCCAGAGGAATTGCCAGGCCAGCAGATCAAAGGCGCCCCATCGTAACGGCAATAGATGGGCCGGGTCGCCGATGAGGCGGGCATCCCATCTGAATTGTGCGGCCAGCCAGCCAAGGGCCGAGATCATTAACAGGATGCTCCAACCACGCCGCCGTGCGAAGGCCAGCAGCCAGGGCGTCGTGCCCAGAAAAATGACGTAAAGCGGCAGGATGTCGAAGAGTGGCGGCTGGTGCAGCAGCAGCGGCATCAGCGCCAGGCTGCCCCACGGGTGGACAAGAAAATCGCCGAAGTGGATGGCCAGCGGCGGCAAGGTGCCGGCCAACACCCAGACCGTCAGCGCGGTCGGTACCAACACCGCCAGGTGAACCAGATAAATCAACCGGCTACGCTTCCAGATCCGACGCGACATCGTGGTCCAATCCCCCTGCCGGTAAACCCTTCCATAAACCCAGCCGGCCAGGCAGGCGCTCAGAAAGATGAAACCCTCCGCGGCGCCGTTGCAGCCCAAAGGATCCTGGAACACGTGCGACAACGGCGTCGGCACATGCACCCCGGCCATGATGATCAAAAACAAACTCCGCAACGCATCCAGCCGCACGTCACGCGGTTTCTTTACTACTGGGCCCGGTACTCCGGCCGGACCCGACTCGCTCCGGTTGTTCACGACAAAACTTCATGATAACGGAATCTACGATGAGTCAACGCCTTTTGATTTTGGCCGCTGGACAATTTTTGTTATCGCCCTGGCATTTCCGGCACGGGCGGGCTTGACCGAAGGGCTGGGGCGGGTTGATTCACAGCCTTGCCGGCCGTCAGCCGCGCAAGGTGGCCTTCACGCTGTCGCCCAGGACGGCGACCATTTTGCGCAACTGCGCCGGCGTCGTGCAATACGGCGGCATCAGGACGATGACGTTGCCGATGGGGCGGGTGAGGACGCCGCGCCGGGCCATGGCTTCACACACGCGGATGCCGGCGCGCTCGCGCAAGGCAAACGGCTCGCGCGTGCGCCAGTCTTTCACCAGTTCAATCCCGGCAATCAAACCAACCTGTCGGATGTCGCCGACGTTCGGCAAAGCCCAAAGGGTTTGCAGTTCTTCGTGCAGAAGTTTCTCCAGCATCTGGCGTGAACGGATGGATTTGGAGTTTTGTAGAATTTCCAGGTTCGCCAGCGCCGCCGCGGCGCCCAGTTGATTGGCGGTGAAGCTGTGGCCGTGAAAAAAGGTTTTAAACTCCTCGTATTTGCCGAGAAAGGCATTAAAAACTTTCTCCGTTGTCAGCGTCGCGGCCATCGGCAAATAACCGCCGGTCAGGCCCTTGGCGAGACAAAGAAAATCCGGTTGCACCCCCTCGTGGTGGCAGGCGAATTGAATGGCATCGTGGGCGCGCTTGTAAGAGCGCGGATCGGCGTGGCGATGAGACCGCGCTTTTACCAGCGCCTTTACTCCTGATCTGCCAAATCCGGTCATCACCTCGTCCGCAATCAGCAGGGCGCCGTGGGCCCGGGCCAGGCCGGTGGCCCGGCGCAACCAGCCCACCGGTTGCGGAATCATGCCCGCCGCGCCTTGCATCAGCGGCTCAAACACAAACGCCGCGTAAGGATTCCCCTTTTTCTTTTGGGCCGAAAACTTTTGTTCAACCTTGTCGATGCATTCCCAATGGCACTTCCGATACTCGCGCGCGTCGGCGCGCTCCGGCTGCGCGCGGTTGAACGGGCAGCGATAACAATACGGCGCCATGACCTGGTCGGTCTGGAACAGCAACCCGGCATAACTCCGGTGAAATAAATCAATGTGGCCCAACGCGACCGCGCCGACGGTGTCGCCGTGATACGCGCCTTCCAGCGAAAGGAATTTCGGCGGCGTGGCTCGTGAGGACCGGCCTTCGCTCGGAAGCTTCTGCCCGGCAGGCGCCCGTTTTCCCGATTGGCCGCGAACGCGACGGGTGAATTCGTAGGCGAGTTTGAGTGCCACCTCGATCGCGGTTGAACCGTCGTCGGAGAAAAAGACCTTCTCCAATTTACGATTTTCGATCTTTGATTCACACGCCGGATTGGCATTTGAATCGTAAATTGTAAATCGTAAATCGTAAATTCCATTGGCGGCTTCAATCAGCTTACCGGCAAGCAACGACGCGGGTTCGTTGGCCAGCCCCAGCGCCGAGCTGTGCGCGATTTTCCCGAGCTGTTGCCGGATGGCCGTGTTGAGCTTCGGGTGATTGTGCCCGTGCAGGTTGGTCCAGATGGACGAATTGGCGTCGAGATATTCCCGGCCGTGAACGTCGCGCAAAACCGCACCCCTGCCTTCGGCGATCACAATCGGCTCATGCCGCCGCCAGTCACGCATTTGCGTGAACGGGTGCCAGAGGAATCGACGATCAAGTTGCGCGAGCCGATGCATTCGTTTTTTGATTTACGATTTACGATTTACGATGGCTTCCAGGGCGGCGGCGAGTTGATTGATTTCCCCGGTGGTGTGTGCCGCCGTCAGGGTCACCCGCAGGCGCGCCTGGCCGCGGGCGACGGTCGGATAGCGGATGGCCGGAACGAAAATGTTCCGCCCGCGCAATTTGGCGGCGGCTTCGACGGCTTTGGCTTCGTCGCCGATAATCAGCGGGATGATGGCGCCGCCAAATTTTGAGTTTTGAGTTTTGAGTGCTGAATTCAAGTGCTCGATGCGTTCCCAAAGGGTTTTTCGCCGGTTTTCTCCTTCGGCAGTTTGAACGAATTGAACCGCTGCGGTCGCGGCGGCGGCGGCGGCGGGAACCGGGGCGGTGGAAAAAATAAAACTGCGGGCGCGGTTGACGAGGAAATCAATCAACGTCCGGGAACCGCAAATGTAACCGCCGTTGGCGCCCAGCGCCTTGCCGAGCGTGCCCATTTGAATCTCAATTTGTCCGTTCACACCGAGTTCTTCCGCAAGGCCGCGGCGGCTTTTCCCATAAAGCCCGGTGGCGTGGGCTTCATCCACCATGAGCCACGCACCGTATTTCTCCTTGAGGGCAACGATTTCCCGCAAGGGTGCGGCGTCGCCGTCCATCGAGAAAATGCTTTCCGTCACCATGAGGGTGCGCCCGACATTTTGGACTTTGGACCCCGGACCTTGAATCTGTTCCGCCCATTTGAGTTTGTCTTCGAGGTCGTTCAAATCGTTGTGGGCGAAAACCCGGATTTTCGCGCCGCTGAGCCGCGCAGCGTCCACGATGCAGGCGTGAACGAGTTTGTCGAGGATGACAATGTCATCCTTGCCGACCAGGGCGCAAATGGTGCCGACGGCCGTGGTATAACCGGACGAAAAGCTCAACGCGGCTTCGGTCTCCTTGAAGTGCGCGAGCGCCTCTTCCAATTCGTGATGGGGCGCGAGCGAGCCGCAAATCAGCCGGGACGCACCGGAGCCGGCACCGAATTTTTCCACCGCCTTGATCGCGGCGTCCTTGAGCCGCGGGTCATTCGCCAGGCCCAGATAGTCGTTGGATGAGAAATTCAGGAGCGTTTGCCCGTCGATCTGGATGCGTGTGCCCGGCGGCGAATCCACGCGGCGCAATTCACGGAGCAACCCCCGGCCGCGAAGGTCGGCCAGCCGTTGCTGCAATTCTGCGTCCAAAGAAATCACGCCTGACTTTACGGTTTGCAATTTGTGATTTACGAGCAAAAAGGCGGAAGTCGCATCGGGTGAGCTATCGGGACACGCGTATCAAACAGAATCAACTCCCTCTCCCCGCCCAAGCGGGGAGAGGGTTGGGGCGAGGGGATTTGAGCCCGTAAAGATGAAAAACTATTTCAGAGGGACGATCCAACGACCGTCAATCATGCTGGCATGCACGGGGCCGGCATGGTCGAGCACGGTTTCAAAAACGTCCTCTTTTTTTCCGGCGTCCGGAATCGCAATCAAATCGGCAAAGGCATCGGGGCAAAACTCGCCGATTTGTCCCTTCCGGCCCAATGCCCGCGCCCCGTTGACAGTGGCCATCCGGATGATTTCCTCCGGGGATACGGTTTTGTCGGCGCCCGCGAGGCCGCGCATCTCCTCAAACAGGTTCAGTTCGGGTTTCTGTTTTCCGAAGCAGCGGACCGTGGCGAGGCTGTCGGTGCCGAGGCACAGGTTGACGCCTGCGTTGGCCAGCCGTTCGCGCAGAAATGGCGGGTGGCGAAAATAGGCGTGGCTGCGCGGGCAATGGACGACGTTCACCCGGTGTTTGCCGAGCAGGGCGGCGTCGCCGCGCGCCAACAGGTTGGCATGAATAGCGATCAGGTTTTTGCCGAGCATTTTGTTGCGGGCCAGATGTTCGACGGGCGAGCCCAGCCCGCAATCGGAATTGTCCCGGTGATTGCGCTGGAGCCAGTCGTACATGGCTCCGCCGGCGCGCGTGAACATTTCAAATTCCTCCTCGGATTCGGCCACGTGCGTGCACAGCAGCCAGCGATATTTGCGCGCGAGCCGCGCGCTGCTGCGGAGCAGCTCGGGCAGGGTGGAGTACGGGGCATGCGGCGAAAGCGAGGCTGAACACCGCGGATGGGGAAGCGAATCAATCTTCTCCGCCGCTTCCTGTAAAACCTCCCCCGGTTTCCGCCGGGCACGGATGCCGGTCATTTCCAGAAAGGAAAAAACCCGCAAGGGTGAGGCGTCCCAGACTTCCGGCAGCAGGTCGGGCATGGCTTCGATGTCGGCAACCGTCGTGGTTCCGTTGCGCAGCAGCATGTGCGCGCCGCGCAGCCAGGAACGCGCGTAGTCGGAATAACTCCACGCGGTCTTCGCCGCGGTAATAAGGGGAATCCAGTCGGTGAAGGTCCGGGGCGGCGGCAATTCGCCGGCCATGTCGGTGTAGTCCAGATGGCAATGGGTGTTGACCAGGCCGGGAAGCAAAATGACCTCCCCCAGGTCGAAAACCTCCTCCCCGGCTCCTGCCTTCAAGTCGGACCAGGGGCCGACGGCACGAATGCGATTGCCCGCCACCAGCACCGCGCCGTTTTCAACGGGCGGCCGGGAGACGGGCAGGACCGTTCGGGCGCGAAGAATCATCAAAGATCGGATTCCTGGCGGCGGGACTTGGAGCGGGCGGCGACTTTGTGTTTTTTCGCCTTCCGTTTGCCGTGCCGCTTCCGAATTTGCTGTTCAATCTTCCTCGTCACCCGGTCGATGGCCGCATACAGGTCGCTTTCGCGGTCTTCGGCAAACAGGTCCGGTCCGCGCACGCTCAGGCGCATGGAGCAGCTGAATTGCTTTTCGGGGGCCCGCGTGTGGTCGTGTTCCAGCGTCACCCGGGTATCAACGGTGCGCTGGTCAAAATGATCGAGCTTTTGCAGCCGCTTGAGCACATGATCTTCGATGGCCTTGGTCAGCGTGACATTGTGCGTCGAAAGAATCAATTTCATGATTCAAAGATGGATTTAAACGGCGATAAAATCCAGTATTTACGCAAAGTCCGCCGGGCGCAGCGAATGTTGTGCCATTTTCGCTTGTGCTTTGATGAAACTGAGTTAAAATTATCTGTCGATGGTGCAAAGCTTACAACTCTCGGCCCGTCTCACCCAATCGCTGGTGCTGGCTCCTCAGCTCCAGCAGTCACTGGCATTGCTGCAAGCGCCCACGCTTGAATTGAAGGCGTTGATCGAGCAGGAACTCCAGCAAAACCCCGTGCTGGAAGAGGTGTCCTCGCCTGAACCGGAAATGGCTGACCGGTTGACCGCGGACGGAGAGGGAAATGATGGGGCGGCCGATCCTCCGGAATCGCCGGAGGAGGGCGCCAGTGAGGGTGCCGGTGATACCACGATCCTGAAAAATGGCGAAAGCGCCGATGCGCCGGCGGACGATTTTCAGCAGGAATTCGACCGCCTCGTACAACTCGACCAGGAGTGGCGCGACCATTTTGCACAGACCAACATCCCCATCCGCCAGTCCACCGAAGATGAGGAAAAACGCCAGTTTATGTTCGATTCGCTGGCGGCGGGCACCACGCTGTCGCAGGTTCTGATGGACCAGGTGCGCGAAACGGACCTGGACGAGGAACAGCGCCATATCGCGGAACTGATTATCGGCAACATTGACGATTACGGTTATCTCAAGTCGACGGTCCAGGAAATGGCCGCCGCCACCAATCTGCCGGTGGAGAAGATTTCCGACGTGCTGAAGGTCATCCAGACATTTGATCCACCGGGCGTCGGCGCACTCGATTTGCGCGAGTGCCTCGTGCTGCAACTGGAACGAACCGGTCGGCAGGATTCGCTCGAATACCGCATCGTGCGCGATTTCATGGACGCGCTCGGCAAACGGCGCATTCCGGAAATCGCCCGCGGCACCGGCTTCACCGTCGAGGAAGTCCAGGACGCGCTCGGCCGCATCGGCCGCCTCGAACCGAGACCGGGCCGGGCTTTTTTACCGGACACCGACCAATATGTTCTCCCCGAGGTCTTCGTGCAAAAGGTGGGCAGCGATATTCTGGTGACCACCAACGACGAACACATCCCCCATTTGCGCATCAGCAACATCTACAAGGACCTCATGTCGCAGGGTGAGAATTCCGCCGAGGTGAAAAATTACATCCGCGAAAAAATCCGCGCCGGAAAATTTCTCATCAAGAGCCTGCACCAGCGCCAGCAGACCATCCTGAACATCGCCAAGGAAATCGTGAAACGGCAGCGCGAGTTCATGGAAAAGGGTGTCGCTCATCTGCGGCCGATGACGATGGCGCAGGTCGCCGAGGTAGTCGGCGTTCACGAAACCACCGTAAGCCGCGCCGTTTCCGCCAAGTACATGCAGACGCCGCAGGGAGTGTTCGAGATGAAATTCTTCTTTACCGCCGGTCTGCAGACCGCCAGCGGCGATGGCGTGTCCAACACCAGCGTCAAGGACATGATCGCTGAAATCTTCAAAAACGAGGAGTCCACCAAGCCTTTGTCCGACCAGGAGGTGGTAAAAATGCTGGAGGACAAGGGCATCAACATCGCGCGCCGCACCGTCGCCAAATACCGCTCCGAGCTGAACATTCTGCCGTCGAACCTTCGGAAGGTTTATTAGGGACTTCGTCGCCCGGGCAGACCCTGTTGTTTACAACGATTCGTCGGGTTGCACCGGGGTAAATGTCACGGTAAAACCCAAAAATTCGGAGAACGCCCATTCCGATGGCAAAACAATATAAAGTCCGCACAATCTGCGGTCCTGACGTGCCTTGTTCCTCTATCCAAGGGCTGGCCCCAATGTCACGGCGCACCTTGCGCGGATGATAGGGAAAACCGGCGATTCCGATTCCCAGCCAGATGGCATTGTCAAAATTCATAAATCAATCGCAACGGCCGGGGGCAGTCGCAAGTCTGCTAGCGAGGTTGTGAAACGGGGCGATTTTTGGCTTGCCATCTTACTATATCGGCGCATACTCACGATGGTTTGGCGGATGCGGACGGTGCATTCCTAAAATCATGAAAACGGCTCTTCACTTTCAACGTTCAGCCCGATTCCTCAGGCTTGCGCTACGACTCTCAACTGCTGGACTTTTGTGTATTACGATCTTGTTCGGCTTTCAGTTCTCCGCGCGGTCCCAACAATATAGTCCCCCAATGACGGGTTTGGTGGGTTGGTGGAAGGGGGATGGCAACGGGAACGACAGCGCCAGCACCAACAACGGCACGGTGGGGAGCAATGTTAGTTTCGCTCCCGGTCTTTTTGGCGAGGCCTTTAATTTCCCCGGATCGGTTCCCGGCTTCGTCCACATACCCGACTGCGATGCTTTCAAATTAACCAATTCACTGACCATTGCGGCCTGGGTTAACCTGCAGAACAACAGTTGGGTTGTTCTCGACCGCGAAGACAGCACCGCTCAGTCCTATTATTTAGACTTCGACTCCGCAGGACGGATCCTATTCGATATGAACTTCGGTGGTCCTGGACAGACGGTTTTATATCCTACCAATGTGGTTCCCCTCAATACATGGGCGCATATCGCGGGCACACTGGACGGGTCGACGGGTGACATGCGGGTTTACCTCAATGGGAATCTGGTAGCCGAAACAACCACCACGAATAGGCCGGCCATTCTGAACCCGGCTAATAATCCCGGGATCGGCATCGGAGGTAATAATGACGGCACATATTTATTTCATGGTTTAGCCGAGGAGGTATTGTTGTATTCGAGGGCACTCTCACCTTCCGAAATACAATTGCTCAGTTGTTACCCGTGCAATTGCACCCCTCATGCTGCCACGGCCACGACGACTGTGGTGGGCGGGTTTGTGGTGGCTGCCAACATTATTGATGGCGGTTGCGGCTACACGAATACGCCAGCCGTTTTGATTCAGGGTGGCGGTGGGACCGGAGCGGCTGGAACGGCTGTCGTCAGCAATGGCGTGGTGGTCGGCATTACTATTACCAATGCAGGATTTGGTTACACCAGCGCACCGTCCATATACATTTCCTTCCCGCTTTCAATTACTGGCCCACCGCAGTCTTTGGCCGTCAACGCTTACGACACGGCATTATTTACTGTAACCGCGTCCGGCACGTCGCCGCTCAGCTATCAATGGTCACTGAACGGGACCAACATTCTGGGAACTACATCCAGCACATTAACGGTTTCAAACGTTACCCCGTCCGATCTGGGAACTTATACAGTTACTGTTTCCGACGTTTTTGGCTCGGAAACCAACTCCTCGGCGACGCTCTCAATGTATCCCATTATTTTGACCCCATTCACAGGTGGGGTGGCAGATTGGGGCACGAATGTCAGTTTCTCAGTACAGGCTTGGGGAACCGGTCCGTTAACTTACCAATGGTTCGACAACGGTGCGGCCATTCCGGATGCGACGAATGAAACATTGGCCTTTTCCGATATCCAATTTACGGATGCCGGGCTTTACACGGTGGTTGTGAGCAACCCCTTGGGCAGTGTGACGAACTCACCCGCACAAGTGGTCGTCAACCCTGCCGGGGTTTCAATTGGATTGTATCCGGGTATCACGATAAACGGTGTGGTCGGCGTCAGTTACGCCATTCAACGGACGGCTGATTTGGGCCTGACGAACTCCTGGACGACAGTGGCGAATTTGACCTTGACGCAACCTGTAGAAATCTGGGTGGATACCAATATCAACGCATCGTTGCCTTCAAACTCTCAATACTTCTATCAGGTTTTGCCCGGGCAATGAAATTCAGGCAATCGAGTTTCGTCACTTCACTACGCGATGTAAGATCCGACACACGTCGACGTTCCTGGGTTTCCGCCGTTTGATTTGGGCGATGGCCCAGTGCGCGTGTTCGGCGATCAACAGCTCGGGATCGCACGCGGCTTTTTGCAGATGGGGCAGGGTGGCTTCGTCGCCCACATTGCCCAGCGCGACGCAGACGTTGCGCAACAAACCCCGCCGTTTCGTCCGCAAAACCGGCGTCCCGGCAAACCGGGATTTGAAGCCGGCCTCGTCGAGTTGCAGCAATTCCAGCAAACCCGGTCCGGCCAGTTCCGGGCGCGCGTGGATTTTCATCAGCCTGCTTTCGCGGGCAAAGCGGTTCCACGGACAGACGGCCAGGCAATCGTCGCAGCCGAAGATGCGGTTGCCGACGGCGGGGCGCAGTTCGGCCGGAATGGAGCCTTTCAGTTCGATGGTGAGGTAGGAAATGCAACGGCGCGCGTCGAGCTGGAAGGGGGCGGTGATGGCGTTGGTCGGGCATGCCGCAAGGCAGCGGGTGCATTTGCCGCAGTGATTTTGTTCCGGCGCGTCGGGTTCCAGTTCCAGGGTGGTGATGATTTCCGCGAGCAGGAGCCAGTTGCCGAATTTCCGGCTGATAAGATTGGTGTGTTTGCCGATAAAACCGAGCCCGGCGCGTTGTGCGAAGTCGCGTTCCAACAGCGGTCCGGTGTCCACGTACCACAATGAGCGGGTTTCCGTGCCACCCATCCGGTCCACGAATGCGGTCAATTGTTTCAGACGCCCGGCGAGCACATCGTGGTAATCGTCAAATTGCGAATATCGGGCGATCAAAGGAGTCGAGGGACAAGGGACGAGGGACGAGCGATGGGCATCGTCGCGTTGAATGAAATTTCTGGCGCCCGGCTCCCGGCTCCCGACTCTGGATCCATAATTTGTCGCGAGGCAGATGACGCTTTTTGCTCCCGGCAACACACGTTGCGGCTCGAGCCGCTTTGGCGCGGTGCGCTCAAGCCAGGCCATTTCACCGTGACGTTTTTCCGCCAGCCAGCCTTTAAATTGTCCGGCGCTGTCCGGCGCGCCGGTGTGAGTGAAACGGCAATCGTCAAAGCCCAACTCGCGTGCCCGATCTCGGATCGCTTCTTTCACGCGCGATTACAGGTTTGGTGGGCCAAGGGTGCAGACCGGCGGGAGTTGTAGTGTCGGGCCGGTGGCTCGAAACAACCGGCACAGAGCGCCGACAGTACACCGACGGATCGCGGGTACGCTCGCCCCACCCGGATTCCGAAGTGTACCCTTGCCTTCATCATTGCCCGGATTGGGCGAATTTGAATTGATACAGGATCTGCTGCGCGACTTCGCGGGCGGAACGCAGGTCGGTATTGATCAGCACGTCGGCCTGACGATAAAACGGTTCGCGGGCGGCGAGGAGTTCGCGGATTTTCGACTGGGAACCCGGGTCGCGCAACAGGGGCCGGTGGGTCTGGTTTCGCACCCGTTCCCAGATTTTGTCCGGCGAAGCCCAAAGGCAGACGACCAGGGCGTGGGTTTTAAGGCTGGCGAGATTGACCGGATCGGCGGGCAAACCGCCGCCGGTGGCAATGACCGTTCGTTTCCGGGCGGCCAGTTCCCCGACCAGTTGCCGTTCAAGTTTTCGAAAAGCCGCCTCGCCGTCCGCATCAAAAATCTCGGTGATGGTGCGGCCCGTGCGTGATTGGATCAATTCATCCGTGTCGAGGTAATCGAAATGCAACTGTTCGGCCACCAGCCGGCCCGCGGAGGACTTGCCGGTGCCCATGAAACCGATGAGCGCGAGATTGACGAGATGGCGCGTGTCGTTCACAGGCCATGGAGTAACGGATTTTCCCGCATGGCGCACGCTGATAATTGGCGGGGTGTTCTGCGAGTGTCGCCGGCAAAGCGGCTTCCGGCAACGGTCAAGGTCCGCCGCCACCACCGCTCGACACCCTGGCTGGTAACGTTTAGATTTTTCGCATGGATTTGCCGCCGCTGATTCTGGCTTCCGCGTCGCCCCGGCGGGCGGAATTGCTGAGGCAGTTGAATCTGGATTTCCAGGTTGTCCCCAGCGACGCCACGGAACTTTTCGACGACCAGTTGTCGCCGTTGGAACTTTGCCAGCTCAATGCGCATCGCAAGGCGCGCGTCGTCGCCAAAAAAATCCCCGACGCCCTGGTGTTGGGGGCGGATACCCTGGTTTTTTCCGGCGGTGAAATCATGGGCAAACCCGCCGATCTGGCCGGGGCGCGACGGATGCTGGCGCGTTTGCAGGGCCGGACGCATCAGGTCGTCACCGGTGTCAGCCTGATTCACCTGCGCGCGTATCGCGAGCGCACCTTTGGCGTCAGCACGGACGTGACGTTTCGTCCGCTCACGGCCGAACAAATCGATGGTTACCTTTCCAAAATGAACCCGTTGGACAAGGCGGGCGCCTATGCGATTCAGGAGCACGGCGACACGATTGTTTCGGAAATCTCTGGTTCGTTCAGCAACGTGGTGGGTTTGCCATTGGAACAACTGCAAGCGGAATTGGAAGCGTGGGTTTAATACTGGGAGCGGCACCGTCCCGCCGGCCAGACTTCAAACAACACGCCGGCGGGACGCCGGCGCTCCCAGTACGGCCGTTTAAAACGACCCATTTGCCAGTGTAAGCGTCGAGGCGGTATAGATGGGCATGGACGGCAGCGCTCGACTGCCCTGTTGAGTCAATAATGCGTCCAATCTGGCCAAAGACTGATTGGCGACCCTCTGATAGTTGGCAAGGGTCGGCGCCAGATCATTGTCCTCGCCTGAAACTGCCGCCGTTTGTGTGCTGGTGCGCGGGGGCGAAGAAACTACTGGCGCTTGCCGCCAGGTGGCAACGATCACGCCGACCACGACCAATGCCGCGATGGCCGGCAAGACGACGCGCCAGCTCGACCGGGCCCAATACACCGCCAGAATTTCCCAGAGCGAATCCGGTTTCGTCGCCCGCAATCTGCCGGCCACTTTTCGGTGGAAGGATTCGGATGCCTGGATATCAGGATTTGCCTCCACCGCCACCAGCCGTTCAGTCACGCTCGAAATATCGGCCAGGTAACGGCGACAACCTTCGCAGGTTTCGAGATGTTCGCGGAGAGTCTGCGCCTGCGGAGCATCGAGTGCGTTCGCGGCCAGCCAGGCAATGAGTTTCCGATTTTGGGCACACGGTTTCATAACATCCCGCCTTTCGTATTGAAATCTGACAATTGAGGACTGAAGGCATTCATTTTCCGCAGCTTTTCCAAGGCATGAAAAAGGCGGGATTTCACCGTTCCCACCGAGCAGCCCAAGGCGGCGGCAATGCCCTCCAATGAATCGTCCACGTAAAATCGCAGGTAGATGACCTGCTGATGTCGGGCCGGCAATGACTGGACGCATTGTCGGACGAGCAGCGCCTGTTCGCGCCGTTCGATGGCCTGGTCCGGCAGGGCGGCGGGGTCGGGCAGATTTGTTTGTGGTTCAAGTGCCTCCTGATCCTGCCCGCCGGGTGGAGAAGTCGGCCGGAAACGATTTCCGCGGAGGACGTTGCGGTAACGATTCAGGAGGATGGCGCAAAGCCAGGTGAAAAACTGGCAGCGTCCGTTGTAGCGGCGCAGACTTTTCCATGCTTCCACCAGCGTGTCCTGCGCGAGGTCCTCGGCCAGGATGGCGTCGCCACAGAGCGTCATGGCCTGTCGCAACAGGCGGGTCTCATAAACACGGCAAATCGCGCCGAATGCTTCGGCATCACCTGCCTGAGCCAGATCCAGCAGGTTCCGCGTGTCTGGGGCTTCGATTTCCACGAAGGTTGGGCTCAAGCTGAACACATCTCAGTTATAATCCAAAAACCCGGACAATTCCATCAGGGAACTGTCCGGCTCCATTGGTTTGGAGCGTGGTGAATCACGGGGACACGGCCTGGCCGGCGTATTTTCCGTTCACGTGAAAAGGCGGGCCGTCCTTTTCGACGAAAATCATCACTTCCGGAAATCCACGCCCGGCATAGGCCGATTTGAGTTCAAACCCGCGGTCCACGCCTTCGAAAATAAAGCGTTGGAATTGAAACGGGCCGTGCCCGTAAGGATCCTTGACGCTCTGCAAACCGGTTTCGCCATGAAGTCTATATTCCACCGCCGCCCGCACCATGGCGGAGTCCGTCAGAGCCGACAACTCCCTCGACCGGGCTTTCCGGAAATCGGGAAAGACGCATTTCATGACCGGATTGGATGAGTTTTGAAGGTCCGCGTAGAACTGTTTTATCTGGTCATCATATTCCGGCTTGGGCAAGGCTTCGATGGTGGCGAGGCGCGAAAACATCGGCTGCATTTCACGGACCAGCTTCAGAAATCCTTCACTCGTTCCGCCCGCGGCGGCAACAATCTTTGGCCAAGTATTGGTATCCGGCGGCCCGTCACCTCCAACATCCTCGAAAACACTGCGAAAGTTGTCCAACACTTTGGCATCGTCGCCGGGATACTGCTTGCGCAATTCCGGGATTTTGGCCTCCACCCAATCGGAGAAGCAATGCGCTTCCGTGGTGGCAACGGCATTGGCCATCGTGCCCCGGGGCGGGGCCGCATCGAATCCGTCCACCAATGCCTTCAACGTTTCCGGAGAAAACCGGCTGAAATTCGCCGCCAGGGTGGAATTGACGATGGCTTCAGAGGCGAATTGAACCAGCACTGCAATCAGGCTGTTGTCCCGTGAACCATTACGGGCCAGTGTATACGCTGCGAGCAAATCATCGCGGGCGTCGGCTTGACGGTTATTTTGCAATTCCCAAATTGACCGCAACTGCGCCATTTGGACGGTCGCCTTGACGCGGCTCAAATGCGGAAGCAAGGTTTCTGGCCCGGCGGTCCAATCAATGCCCCAATCGCAAGGCATCGTGGAGTGCGCCGCCCGGCGCACCAATTTGAACTGATTGTCGGATTGGCCAATAAGTTCGCCGAATCGGGCCGGGAGTGTCTGGCCCTGCCATTGATTGGTGAACAGATAGTCGTGGTCGGACTGGGGCAACTCCGCGCCCACGATAAAGGCCTGATAATAGAGCAGCGCGGGGTTGATGTCCGTGCGGTACGGCTCGGCACGTAAACCGGGCGTGGTTACCGTCAGAATCAGCGTTAAAAGAAAGATGGTTTTCGGGTTTTTCATGGTAATGGTTGTAATTGCGTCTGCCCATTAATAACGGCAGGAGGCCAAAAGGTTCATTCTTTTTTGGTGACTATGGGGTTGGCAGTAGATGCCACTCTGACTGGAAACTTTTTTCTTTGCAGGCGCCGAGGTGACGAGGCTCTGCCTAATTTACGATATTGGATTTACGATTTACAATCTTTACCACAATCCACGAGAACCGCGTAAATCGTGTATCGTAAATCGAAAATAATGAGCCTCCTCACGTCGGCTCCTTCTTCAACTGGCCGTTAGCTGGTTTTCACCAACTCCTGCCAGAGCAGCGCGCTCATCCGCTGGCCACCTTCAAAACAGTCCAGGTCGAACTTTTCGTTCGGCGAATGGGCGTTATCGTCCGGCAAACCGAGTCCCAGCAACAGGGAATCGGCGCCCAGGATTTTCTTGAATTCGTTGACAATCGGGATGGAGCCGCCTTCGCGCATCAGGACCGGTTCGCGGTGAAACGCCTGGCGCAGCGCGCGCAACGCCGCCTGGGCCTGCGGGCCGTCCGGCGAGACCAGGTATGCTTCCGCGCCGTGACCGGCTTCGATTTCCAGGCGCACCGTCGGCGGACAGATTTTCCTGAGATAATCGCAAACCATCCTGCGGACGTGAGCCGGTCGTTGGTTGGGCACGAGGCGGCATGTGATTTTGGCCCGCGCCCAGGCGGGCACGATGGTTTTGCTGCCCGCACCCTGATAGCCGCTGGTAAGACCGTTGATTTCAAACGTAGGACGCGCGCTGCGTTGTTCCAGGGGCGTGAAGCCGCGTTCACCGAACAATTTTGTCACGCCGAGCAGTTTTCGGAGTTCGCGGTCGGAAGTGGGCAGCCGTTTGAATTGTCTGCGTTCGTAGGCCGAGAGCGGGACAACGCCGTCGTAAAAACCGGGGATGGCGACGCGGCCGTTCCGGTCGCGGAGTCCGGCCAGCAACTGGCTCAAGGCCATGGCCGGATTGTCCACGGCGCCGCCGAAAATACCGGAGTGCAAATCGCGGGCCGGGCCGCGCATGATGATTTCGAACGCAATGATGCCGCGCAAGGCATAAGTCAGCGCCGGATGATCCGCATCGGGCATGCCGGTGTCGGAAACGACTACGGCATCGCACTTCAGTTCGTTCCGGTGCGACCTGAGAAATTTCGACAGATTGGCGCTGCCGACCTCCTCTTCGCCTTCGATGACAAACGTAAGGTCGCAGGGCAGGGGAGTACCGGTTTTCAGATAGGCTTCGACGGCCTTGAGATGCGCAAAGTGCTGGCCCTTGTTGTCGGTCGTACCGCGGGCAAAAATCGCGCGGCCGGCGATGCGGGGCTCGAACGGCGGCGACTTCCATAGCTCCAGCGGTTCCGGCGGCTGCACGTCGTAATGACCATAGACCATGAAATGTGGCCGGGGCTTGCCGCGCCTTAGCGCAGCGGAGCCGGGCGTTTTGGCGACCACGATGGGATGTCCCTGGGTCGGGCAGACGCGGGCGTCGAGGCCGATTTGCCGGCAATGTTTGGCCAGCCAGCCGGCGCAGGCCTGCAAATCCTTTTTATGCTGTGGCTGGGCGGAGACGCTGGGGAGACGGAGAAAATCGCACAACTCGGCCACGAAACGGGCCTGGTGGCGTTTTAAATAATCGAGCACCAATTGCATGGCGCCTAGCTAAGCGATGAAACGCGCGCTTGCCAAGCAGAACCGGTTGGAAAATCAGGCTGAAATTTTGATTTGCGGGAAACGGATTGTTACGGGTTGAGGGCGGCGGGTCGCTGGCTGCTTATTTCAGTGACGCCATATCAATCACGAACCGGTATTTCACGTCGTTCTTGAGCAGGCGTTCATAGGCCTCGTTGATTTTTTGGATCGGGATGCGCTCGATGTCGCAGGTGATGTTGTGTTCCCCGCAGAAATCCAGCATTTCCTGGGTTTCGCGAATGCCGCCAATCAGGGAACCGGAGAATTGCCGCCGCCCGATGATCAAATTGAAGACCTGGACCGGCAGCGGGGCGGGTGGTACGCCCACCTGGGTGAGGGTGCCGTCGCGTTTGAGCAACGTCAGATAAGCATTGATGTCGTGCGGCGCGGAAACGGTATCAAGGATGAAGTGAAAGCTGTTGAGATGTTTCTTCATCTCGTCCTCGTTTTTGGAGACGACCACCGCGTGCGCACCCAGCCGGAGGGCGTCCTGCGTCTTGCCGGGCGACGTGGTGAACACCACCACCTGTGCGCCGAAGGCGTTGGCGAATTTTACGCCCATGTGGCCGAGGCCACCGAGTCCCACAACGCCGACCTTCTGTCCCTTGCCCACCTTCCAATGACGCAGCGGCGAATAGGTGGTGATGCCGGCACAGAGCAGGGGAGCCGCGGCGGCCAAATCCAAATGCTTCGGCACGTGCAGCGCGAAGCCTTCATCCACGACGACACTTTCGGAATAGCCGCCGTAGGTCATGCCGCCGAGATGTTTATCGGGGCTGTTATAGGTAAACACCGCGCCTTGCTCGCAAAATTGTTCGAGCCCGTCCCGGCAGTTTTCACAAGTGCGGCAGGAATCCACCATGCAGCCGACGGCGGCGACGTCGCCTTCCTTGAATTTTTTGACCTGCACGCCAACTTTGGTTACGCGTCCGATGATTTCATGGCCGGGCACACACGGGTAGGTGGTGCCCTGCCATTCGTTGCGGACGATGTGCAAATCCGTGTGGCAGACGCCGCAGAAAAGAATCTGGATGTGCACGTCGTGCGGGCCGGGATCGCGGCGTTGAATGGAAGCGGGTGCGAGCGGTGAGGTTTGGGTCTGTGCGGAATAAGCTCTGGCCTTAAACATGACGTTATGCTTAGCACAACTCAGGCAAAAGCAAAAGTTGGAACATAACGGTCGGTTTCGGCATTGACGCCTGTAAGCGAATAAACGGAAGCGGCTGCCAGTTCACATGCCACCTTCCGGGGTGGGGCAGCGCAGAGCTGGTTTTCCCGCTTCAAACCGTGAGGAAATGGGCGATTCCCGGGCCTTTTTTGGCATAGGAACCGCTTCGCTGTTAACCAAGAAATTATTTCCATGGTTTGATTGGGCCAGTAAGTCGGTTTTTATCAGGACAGCCGCATGGGAAAGGGCGGGCTGGCACCAATTGTGATGGTTTTGAGCCGTACTGGACATTTTATGATTCATCCACGCAAACTGCTAGATGCCAGCTTCCGCGCCAAAGTGCTGGTTCCCGTGGTCGCGTGCATGATCGGGGCCATGGTGGTCGTCTTCTTCATCGTTAATTACCGGGTGTCGGAACAATCGGAAATGGAGGCCCGCAACACATTGACGACCGCGAACGCGGTCATCGGTTACTCGCAGGAACTCCGCCGGAAAAATCTGCTGTTGCGCTTTCACAACCTTCCCAACGAACCGCTCTGGCGGCAGATGTTCCTGCTGGGAGTCGGCGGCGCCCTGCATGACACCTTGAGCCACCTGATGGAAATGCAGAACGTGGATATCGTCTGTTTCGCATCAAATGGCGGCAAGCTCCAGGACAGCGTGCAGAATGATCCCCTGATTTCGGTACCCGAGTTTGTCGCGGCGGCGGCCCCCGCCATGAGTCTGGCGTTGCGCGGCAGTGAACGGGCCGACACCGTGCGGGTGGGCGACAAGCTTTACGATGTGGTGGTCATCCCGGCTTACGACACGGACCAAAAACAAATCGGCGTGTTGATGCTGGGATCCGAACTGGGCGTGGCGGCTGCGCATGAATTCAGCCAGCTGGCCCAAAGCCAGATCATTCTGATTGCAGGCGGACACGTCATCGCCACGACCCTGCCGGGACTGGATGCGAACCAAAAATTCATCAGTTTCTTTAACGTAACGACGGGCGCCTCCAACAATGGTGACGCCCCGGCGAACGTGAAACCCATGGTCCTGAACGGCGTGCATTATTATTGCACCGCCAGCCGGTTTCAATCGTTGAGCGGTGACCGCAGCCTGGGTTACATCCTGTTGAATTCGAACGAGCAGTCGTTGATTGCCAAACGTGCGACCCAGCGGGTGGTTTTGGCGGTGAGTGTGCTCGCAATTCTGGCCAGTGCCGGGGCGGTGTGGTTTTTCATCAGCCGGGTCACGGAACCGTTGCGCGAGTTGCGTGACAGCGCCGAAGCGGTCGGGCGTGGTGATTTCACCCGGCGGGTGACCGCGCACAGCCACGACGAATGCGGTGAACTCGCGAGGGTTTTCAACCAAATGACGGAGAACCTGCAAGTATCACGCTCGCAACTGGAAACCGCCCAGACCCAGTTATTGCAGAGTGAAAAATTATCGGCCCTGGGCGAATTTGTAGCCGGGGTGGCGCATGAATTAAACAACCCTCTGACATCGGTGGTCGGCTTTTCGGAAATTCTCCGGGGAGAGAATTTAAATGCGAAAAGCCAGCATTATGCGGAAATGATTTTCAAGGCCGCACAGCGTTGCCAGCGGATCGTCGACCTGCTGCTCAGTTTCGCTCGCCCGCAAAAGCCCGAACGCAAACCTGTGTCCGTAAACAACCTGGTCGAATCGGTGCTGGAGATTGTCGGCTACCCGCTACGCACCAGCAACATCGAGGTGGCAACGCGGCTGGATCCGGAATTGCCGCTGGTCATGGCGGACGGAAATCAAATCCAGCAGGTGCTGCTCAACGTCCTCAACAACGCCCGTCAGGCCATCGAAGCGAACCAGCCGGACGGACGGATCATCATCACCACCACCACGTACCGCACCAACGTGCGCGTCATCGTGCAGGACAATGGCCCGGGCATCCCGCAGGAGATTCTCCCGCGCATTTTCAATCCCTTTTTTACCACCAAGGGCGTCGGCAAGGGCACCGGCCTCGGTTTGAGCCTGTGCTACGGCATCATCAAGGAACACGGCGGCACGATCACTCCCGCGAGCCGGACCGGTAAAGGCGCAACGTTTACCATTGATCTGCCCGCGGTCGAGGCGAACGGGGCCAAAGCCGACTCGCCCGGGTTGCCGGCGCCAGAAAAGATCGACCGGCGCGAAGGGACCGGCAAACGCGTGTTGATCATCGATGATGAGGAACCCATTTTGAGTCTGGTCCGTGAAAATCTCGGGCATCACGGCTACGAGGTGATGGTGGCCCGGCACGGGGAGGCCGGCCTCAACGAACTGAAACAAAGTTGTTTTGATGTGACTTTTTGCGACTGGAAGATGCCCGGAATGAACGGCCGCCAGGTTTACGAACGTCTGCGCACCACCAATCCCCAGCTCTGCCGGCGCATGGTTTTTATCACGGGCGACGTCATCAACGAACCCATGCGCCAGTTCCTCGAATTGGAAAAGGTCCCGTGTCTGACCAAGCCGTTTGCCTTGCCGGAGCTGCGGGCCGCCATTCGCACCGTGCTCAAGGCGGGCTGATGCCCGTGGAAAACGGGTGCGAATTAGCTGGTTTAACCGGTTGATCCGGTGCAAGCTCTGACATGAGCAAAACCAAGCCTGCGCGACGGAAGCAGTTGCAACCCCTGGAAACCGGTCAAGTCTGGCGCGTGACGGGATTAAATTTCACGGTGGGCCTCATCGGTAAATGGCTGGTGCATTACAAGCTGGCCAAGCCCAACGCTGTCCGAATTTCCAATTCCGTCGGCGGCCGGACGACCATCGAGAAATATTTGAAAAAAAACAAGGCCGTCCTGGTAAAAAAGGTAAAACAAAAGCCGGTCATGGCATAATAATCGGCCCTGGGAGAATGGGTTTGTTTTGTGAGCCGGGCCGGGAATGGGTCCGGCCTTTTTTGTTTTCAAACCCCTCAACCGTGCCCCATCCTTCGCGCGGAACCCATGAACCAGGAAACCTGGACCGCGGTTGACTGTTACCTCAACGGTTTGCTCGCGCCGTCCGATGCTGCGTTGGACGCAGCGCTCGCGGCCAGCGCCGTTGCCGGCCTGCCGCCCATCAATGTTTCGCCAACCCAGGGCAGGTTGCTGCAACTTTTGGCGCGGATGCAGGGGGCGCGGAACATTCTTGAAATTGGAACGTTGGGCGGCTACAGCACCATCTGGCTGGCGCGGGCATTGCCGGACGGTGGACGGCTGGTCACACTGGAGTTTGACCCGAAACACGCCGAAGTCGCGCGCACCAACCTTGCCCGCGCGGGCCTGGCCGGGGTCGTTGAGCTGCGCATTGGCCGGGCGCTGGACACGCTGCCGCAACTCGCCGCCGAAAGCCGCGACCCGTTTGACCTGGTCTTCGTAGATGCCGACAAGGAGAGCACCGCTGATTACTTCGTTTGGGCGCTTAAACTGTCGCGGCGCGGCAGCGTCATCATCGTGGACAACGTTGTGCGCAAAGGCGCGGTGACCGACGCGACCAGTGATGATCCAAGAGTCCAGGGTATGCGTCGTTTCTTCGAGGTTCTCGCCGCCGAAAGGCGCGTCAACGCCACGGTCATCCAAACCGTCGGCAGCAAGGGCCACGATGGCTTTGCCCTCGCGTTTGTTGTGGAACAGGAGCAAAACGACCTGAGGCGGCGAAGAAAAACAGGCTTTTGAGTCGTCCGGCAAACTATCTTTTCTTCGGGTTTGAGCCATTTTGCAAGGTGTGCTAATCTGCACGTGAAGTTCAAGTCATTGTTGTTCCATTGAAAGAGCCAAACAAAATTTCCAGTCGCGAGGTCACCGATCCGGCGGTTTATTTCAATCGGCGGTCTTTCATTCGGGCCGGGGTCCTCGCAGCCAGTGCCGTGGCCACCGGCGTGGCTTATCGGCGTCTGAATCCGGTGGCCGCCGGCAAAGTGAACACGCCGATCATCCAGGGGATCACCCAACCCGCTGCGACGACAGCCAATGCCGCGGGCTTTCGGGTGGATGAGCCGGAGACCTCCCTCGAGGACATCACGCATTACAATAATTTCTACGAATTCTCGACCGACAAGGAGGGCGTGGGGCCTGCCGCGGTCGGGTTCGATACCAAAGGCTGGCAGGTGTCGGTCGAAGGCCTGGTAAACAAACCCAAAGTGTTCGATCTCGACGATTTATTGAAAATCAGTCCGCCGGAGGAGCGCATCTATCGCATGCGCTGCGTCGAAGCCTGGTCCATGGTCATTCCGTGGGTTGGTTTTTCCTTGTCCAAATTGCTTGATGTGGTCGAACCGTTTAACGACGCGAAGTATGTCGCCTTTCAAACCTTGCTGGATCCCACGCGCATGCCGGGGCAGCGGAGTGATGTACTCGACTGGCCGTATGTCGAAGGTTTGCGGATGGACGAGGCGATGCATCCGTTGACAATTCTGGCTAGCGGGATTTATGACCGGGCCTTGCCTCCGCAGGACGGCGCGCCCATCCGGCTCGTCGTGCCGTGGAAATATGGATTCAAGGGCATCAAATCCATTGTCAAAATCAAGCTGGTGGCGGACCAGCCGCGCACGACGTGGAGCGCGTATGCCCCGAACGAGTACGGTTTCTACGCCAATGTGAATCCGCACGTGGATCATCCGCGCTGGAGCCAGGCCACCGAACAGCGCATCGGCGAATCCGGCCGCCGCCCGACCCTGATGTTCAACGGCTACGAGGAACAAGTGGGTCATTTATATGCCGGGATGGACCTGCGCGCGAGTTTCTAACCGGCATGAAGGAAAACGACATCCGTTTCGCCAAGTTGCTGATTCTCGTCAACGGCGCGGTGCCGCTGGCGTTGCTCGTGTGGGACCAGTCGCATCATCGGCTCGGCGCGAACCCGCAAAATTTCCTCATCCTGACGACCGGCATGATGACGTTGATTTTCCTGATACTGACGATGGCGGTGACGCCGCTGCGCAAAGTCACCGGGTGGAACTGGCTGATTCAATTCCGCCGGATGCTCGGGCTTTATGCCTTCTTTTACGGCTGCCTGCATTTCCTGTGTTTTTTCAGCCTGGACCGCGGTTTCAGTGTTTCCAGCACGCTGACGGAAATGGTCAAACGCAAATACCTGATTGTTGGCAGCACCGCGTTGATCGTCATGATCCCGCTGGCGATTACCTCGACCAATGGTATGATCAAGCGCTTGGGCGGCAAACGCTGGCGTGCGTTGCACCGGCTGGCCTACGTGGCCGCCATGGCCGGGGTGATTCATTATTACATGCAGGTAAAAGCCGACGTGCGCCAGCCATTGGTGTTCGCGACGGTGCTGGCCATCCTGCTCGGATACCGGTTGGTGGTTTATTTGAGGCAACGCAAGCCGCCCACGCCGTCGCCAGCGGTCAAACCTGAAGCGGCGACATAGCGCCGGGCGCACCGCTTCAGACAACCGGATATCACACCGCGCGTCCCTGCCAAAAGCCAGCCCGAATTCACCTTCCTATCTGGTGTGTCAAATTTCCTTTTCTTCAACCGTTTTCCGGCTATCCTTCCCTTCCTTTTGGGAGGGTTGCCGTGCCGGCGACCCTGAATTATTTTTGGGACGGCGACACGCCGTCCCTCCCGGCAAATTTTGTAAATGGACGCAGCGCATATAAGAAATTTCAGCATCATTGCCCATATCGACCACGGCAAGACGACGCTCTCGGACCGGCTGTTGCACCGCACCGGCACCATAGCCACGCGCGATATGGAGGCGCAGCTGCTGGATTCGATGGATTTGGAGCGTGAACGCGGCATCACCATCAAGGCGCATCCGGTCACGATGCTTTACCAGGCCAGGAACGGCGAGACTTATGAATTGAACCTGATTGATACGCCCGGGCACGTGGATTTCGCGTACGAGGTGTCGCGGAGTTTAAGCGCGTGTGAAGGGGCGTTGCTGGTGGTCGATGCGGCGCAGGGTGTCGAGGCACAGACCGTGGCGAATTTTCATCTGGCATCGAAGCTAAACCTGGAAATCATCCCGGTCATCAACAAGATTGACCTGCCGCATGCCAATGTCGCGCAGGCCAAACAACAACTGGAGGAAGTTCTGGCTTTGCCGGGCGAACTGGCGATTCCCTGCAGCGCCAAGGAAGGCATCGGCATCGACGACATTCTGGAAGCCATCGTCGCACGGGTGCCGCCGCCCAAGCCGACGGGGCAGGGGAGTTTGCAGGCGCTGGCGTTTGATTCATTTTTCGACACCTACAAGGGCGTCGTTACGCACGTCCGCGTGTTCAACGGCGAGTTGAAGGCCGGCCAGCAGGTGAAGCTCCTGCATTCTGGGAAAAATGTCGAGGTCAAGGAGGTCGGCAGCTTTAACCCAAAACCGTACACGCGCGACAAGCTGGAAGTCGGCGAGACGGGTTATTTTACGGCCAACATCAAGAGCGCGCAGGAGGTGAAAATGGGTGACACCATCACGGACGCGCGGAACCCCTCGCCGGTGCTGCCGGGATTCAAGGAGGTTCATCCGATGGTGTTCAGCGGGATTTATCCGATCAACACGGCGGATTACGAGCACCTGAAATCTTCCATGGCCAAGTTGCAGTTGAACGACTCGGCCTTCGCGTATTCCGCGGAAACGAGCGTGGCGTTGGGCTTCGGCTTCCGTTGTGGTTTTCTCGGCCTGCTGCACATGGAAATTGTGCAGGAACGGCTGCGCCGGGAATACGACATGGACATCATCGCAACCTATCCGAGCGTGGTCTATCACGTCACGCTTACGGACGGTAAACGCAAGGAAGTGGACAACCCGGCGTTCATGCCGGACGTGACCTACATCGAGAAGATCGAGGAGCCGATGGTGAAGGCCTTTGTGATCTGCCCGAACGAGAACATCGGCGACATGATGGCGTTGATTTCGGAAAAGCGCGGCGCGGTGGACCACACGGAAACGCTCGACGCGAAGCGGGTGATGTTGACGAGCCTGGTTCCGTTGAACGAAATCCTGATTGATTTCCATGATCGCATCAAAAGCCTTACGCGCGGGTTTGGTTCGATGGATTACGAGCCGGCGGATTACCAGGAGAGCGACATGGTGAAGCTCGACATGCTGGTCAACGCAGAGCCGATGGATGCGTTTTCGTGCATCGTGCATCGCACGAAGGCGGAAGGCCGGGGGCGCACCCTGGCGGAGAAACTGAAGGAAGTCATCCCGCGCCAGCAGTTCCAGGTGAAAATCCAGGCGGCCATCGGCGGGAAAATTGTTGCCTCGGAGACCGTGAGCGCCTTTCGCAAGGACGTGACGGCAAAATGTTACGGTGGCGACGTCTCGCGCAAGCGCAAGTTGCTGGAGAAACAAAAAGAAGGCAAAAAGCGGATGAAATCCATTGGCAACGTGAATATTCCGCAGGAGGCGTTCATTGAGGTGCTGAAGGCGTAAAATGGAGACCCGGATTGCACCATATAATGTGGGTTTAATTTTGGGTTTTAATTTGTGTAAATTTGTGAAATCCGTGTCAAAATCACTCAATCACCTATGATCCGTTGGCTGTTCTCCAAAACGATTCGCGAGGCTCTCGCGATGCGCAAACACGTTCATCGCTGGTATTGCGCGCAGCGCGACGTGCTTTCGCCCCAGGCGATTGGCGCGGTGACGCTCGCCATGAACGAACTGGACACCGCAATCAACGAACCGAAGCCCAATCCGGGCCGGATCCGGATCAAGATGGAGGAACTGGAATTCGCCGCCAACAAATGGCTGAAGCCATATCCGAACGCCGCCTGGCGTGAGAATGTGGAGGTGTTGCTGGTGGCGATTGCCGTGGCGATGGGCATCCGCACGTTTTTTCTGCAACCGTTCAAGATTCCCACCGGTTCGATGCAGCCGACGCTTTATGGCGTGACCTCTGAACCCGACTTCACTCCGGTCTATGCAGGCCTGGATGACCAGGCAAAAATCGTGAACCAACAATTGCAATTGCAGCAGGCCATGAAAATTCCGACCGGCTGGGGACGCATCCAGGATTGGTTTCATGGGATTTCCTATGTTCATTTTGTCGCCCCGACCGATGGCGCCGTGGATGAGATTGCGAAGCCCTGGCCGCCCGCATTTTTTTCCATTTACCAGCGCATTGAGTTCGCCGGGGAGTGGCATACCATCTGGTTTCCTCCGGATTATGGTGAAGAGCCGCTGAGGTACCGGGCCGGGCTGGATCCCGGGCGGCTTTTTCACCAGGGCGATGACGTTATCAAGCTCCGGGTTCATGCCGGCGACCATTTGTTCGTGGATCGGCTGACGTATAACTTCCGCCAGCCCAAGCGCGGTGAGATTGTGGTTTTTGACACCCACGGCATCACCAGCCTGCCACCCGACCAGCAGGATACATTCTATATCAAGCGTCTGGTGGGGTTGGGTGGTGAATCTTTATCAGTCAAGCAGGATTATGAAGTTGAGAGCGTGCCGAGATTGGGAACGGTCCCGGTGGGGCATCTGATCGCGAATGGACAGCCCGTGTCAGCCTCGACACCTCATTTCACCAATTTGTATGCTTTTGCTGACGTTCGACCCGGTCAAAAGACATTGGAATATCAGCCCAATCATTATTATGGGCACGCCATGGTGGAAGCGCTGGCACCCGGCGATAGTTTTCAGGTGGAAACCAACCATTATTTTGTGATGGGCGACAACACCTTCAACAGCCTCGACTCGCGTTACTGGGGTGATTTTTCCGACGACCACGTCATCGGAAAATCCTTCTTTGTCTACTGGCCCATCTCCCTGAGATTCGGCTGGGGCAATCAATAGGACCTCCCAACCAGATGATCGGCGCGAACAGCGAGACGGTTCTGATCACCGGTGCCTCATCGGGTATTGGTTGGGAACTGGCCAAATGTTTTGCGGCGGACGGTTCCCGTCTGGTCCTCACCGCCCGCAACACGGCGGCGCTGCAATCCCTGGCTGATGAACTGCACCGCACTTACGATGTTGAGGCGGCGGTTTTGACCGCCGATCTTTCCCTGCCCGAATCTCCGGAGCGCATCTTCAGCGAATTGCAGGGCAGGGGAATCACGGTGGACGTGCTGGTAAACAATGCCGGTTTTGGCGCTTGGGGAAAGTTTTCCGAATTACCGCTCCCCAGGCAGCTTGAAATGCTTCAGGTCAACGTAAACGCGCTGGTTGAGTTGACCGGATTATTTCTTCCCGGGATGGTGCAACGCCGGCGTGGAGGGATTCTGAACGTCGCCTCTGTGGCGGGTTTTGTGCCCGGTCCGGGCATGGCGGTTTATTATGCAACCAAGGCCTGCGTGCTTTCCTTCACCGAGGCGCTGGCCCAGGAATTGGTCGGGACGAACGTGACAGCGACGGCTTTGTGCCCCGGCCCCACGGCCACAAACTTTGGCCAGGTGGCAAAGGCCGACCCGGCACGGATGGTCCGACAGGTCAGAATGTCTGCGGAGGCGGTTGCGCTCTACGGTCTTCGCTCATTCCGGAAGGGAAAGGTAGTGGCGGTCCCCGGGCTCCAAAACCGCCTGCTTATATTACTTGCCCGGTTTGGACCTCGCTCAACGGTGAGGAAAATGGCCGGCAAATTCAACGGAATCCGGCGTTAACCGGCCAAGCCAGGGTAAAAAGGTGGCAGAGAACTAGCTTAAGGGTTGGTCAAATTAAGATTAACCTGAAAACGCTGTATCGATGCTCAGTTCACCAACTATTACGATAGGAATTGCCCTCCTGGTCGCCTTCAGCCTCGTCTGCTTTGGAATCAGACGCTTGATGAAGCATTTTCAAGAGGAATTTCGCAAGGACAATCAATTCAAAGAGACTCCGTATCCTTTGGATTCGGCGGAAAAAGAACAGCCTACAAAGATTTAAATTCAACGCCAAGGAGGAGGCGTGGGCCCGTAAACAGGCAAATTAAGAGTTTTCTCTTATTTTACGGCTATAATAACAGACACACAATGTTTGTTATATTCAATGTGTGAACAAGTTCATTTGACGGAAACTTGGACATAGTGTCTAATATGTGTGATGAAGTTCTTATTGGCCATGTGTGCGCTGGCCGCTTTGGGGGTGGTTTCAAGCGCTTCTGGAATGGACCGGTGGAAAGCATTGTCCATGCTTGAAACCGGGGATAACGACTATGCAGTCGGCCGCTGCGGTGAGATCTCACGGTTTCAGATTCGTCCCCAGCTTTGGCCGGGTGGCAATCCTCAAGATACCATGGCCGCATTGACGGTTGCCCGGAATATCATGCAGGCGCGCGTGGAGCGGTTTGAGCAGACCCATGGGCGTTCCCCCAACGACTTCGAATTTTACGTTTTGTGGAATGCCCCCGCGGAGGTGGATCATCCCGTTTCCTGCGTCGTTGAGCGCGCCCAGCGGTATGTGAACCTGGTTCAACGTGATGAACGCCAGACCCAGGCCGCAACTTTCTTCAGGAAGGGAGCGAACGCATCCTGAAATTCCGGGCCAGTTCGTAAGCCTTCAGATATTCGCCCACCGCCCGTTCCCAGGAGAAAACGGTTTTCATCGCGTGACGGCGATATTGCCGCAGCAAATCCGGTTGTTGGTAAAGGGCCAGCGCCTTGCGAATGGCCTTGGCCAGCGCCCGCGCCGAGTATTCGCGGAATTTGATCCCATCGGCCCGCGTTGCGTCTTCAGTGAGATCAATCACGCTGTCGTCCAGACCGCCGGTGGCGCGAACAATGGGAATGGCTCCATAACGGAGGCTGTACATCTGATTCAAACCGCTCGGCTCGAAGCGTGACGGCATCAGGTAGAAATCACAGGCGGCTTCAATGCGATGCGCCAGGGCTTCGTCATAATCCACCCGCACGGCGACCTTGGAGGGAAAGCGCCGGGCCAGTTCGGCATAACCCCGCTCGTAGACGGATGAACCGCTGCCGAGCAGAACAAATTGCAGGTTCGCGTTCAGCATTTCCTCCAGCGCGCCCAGTTGAATATCCACACCCTTCTGATCCGCGAGTCGTGTGATGGTGCCGAACAGTGGTATGTCCCGGTCCTCCGGCAAACCCACCTCCCGCTGCAACGCGAGCTTGCAGGCGGTCTTGCCCGCCGGACGCGTCAGGGAGTAGGTGTGCGCAATAAGGGAGTCGTGGGCCGGATCCCATTCATCGTAATCCACGCCGTTGAGGATTCCCCGGAGCCGGCTCTGCCGCCGGCGCAAAAGGCCGTCCAGACCGTAACCAAATTCTTCAGTCGTGATTTCGCGCGCGTAACGCGGGCTGACCGTGGTGATGATGTCGGCAAATTCGATGCCGGCTTTCAGACAATTCAGTTGACCGTAAAACTCCGCGCCTTCAAGGGTGAAAAAGTCCGGCGGCAGATTCGTCAAGGCGAAGGTGTCCCGTGGAAAAACCCCCTGATACGCCAGATTGTGGATGGTCAGGCATGCGGGCGGCGGGCTCCCCCACCCGCCCACGCGCTGCTGGTGTTGCATCAGCACCGGTACCAGCCCGGTCGGCCAGTCATGAACGTGCACGATGTCCGGCTGCCACGGCAGGTAACGGGCGAGGTGCGCCACGCATTTCGAAAGGAAAATGAAGCGGTCGGCGTTGTCCGGATAGCTGATATCGTTCTCCAGATAAATTCCGGCGCGATCAAAAAAGCCCGGTTGCTCGATGAAATAAGCCACCAGGCCCGGTTCCATTTCCAGCGACCATAGCGCCGCCTGAACGTAGCGATCGCCCAGTGGCAAATCAAAGTGCCAGTCCACGCGTTGCATTTGGGGAAACCGCTCGCGAATGCCGCGGTACAGCGGCGTGACCAGGCGCGCTTCGTGGCCCGCGCGCGCCAGCGCCTTGCCCAGGGCGCCCACCATGTCGGCCAGCCCGCCGGTTTTTGAGAACGGATGGATTTCACTGCTGGCCAGCAGAATCTTCATTCATTTACGATTTACGATATACGATTTACGATTCGTACGCCAGTTGGTACGTCAATCGTAAATCGTATATCGTAAATAGGAAACAGGGTGGTCACGCGCGGATTTGGTCTGCTTTCAAATATGGGCGTAGCGGTTCCGGGATCAGTATGCTGCCATCCGCCTGCTGGTGGGTCTCAATCAGCGCCACGAACAGCCGCGCCAGCGCCGTGCCGCTGCCGTTCAGAACGTGCGGGAATTGGTTTTCGCCCGATTCCGAATTGAACCGTAAATTCATCCGGCGTGCCTGGAAATCCTCGCAATTGGAACAGCTGGACACTTCGAGATAGCCCCCCTGCCCCGGCGCCCAGACTTCGAGGTCGTAGGTCTTCGCGCTGGCGAATCCCATGTCGCCCGTGCACAACATCAACACGCGATAATGGAGCCCGAGCAATTGCAGGACCTTTTCCGCGTTCACCACCATCTTTTCCAGTTCGTCGTAGCCGTTTTCCGGCCGGACGATTTTAATCAGCTCAACCTTGTCGAACTGGTGCACGCGAATCATGCCGCGCGTGCCAACGCCCGCCGCGCCCGCCTCGCCACGAAAACACGGCGTGTAGGCGCAGTAACGCACCGGCAATTGTTTCTCCGCCAGAATTTCCCCGCGATGAATGTTCGCCACCGGGGTCTCGGCGGTCGGAATCAGATAAAGTTTGCCGAGCTTCTCCCGGTCGTCGCCCTCGGCCACTCCGTAGTACTGGTCCTTGAATTTGGGGAACTGCCCGACGCCTTCAAGACATTGCGGCCCTACCACGAACGGTGGTGACACTTCGGTATAGCCATGTTCCTGGACGTGCAAATCCAGCAGGAACTGAATCAGCGCCCGCTCCAAGCGCGCGCCCCAGTTGGTGTACAGAATGAATCCACTCCCGGAAAGTTTTGTTGCCCGCTCAAAATCCACCAGCTTGAGCGACTCGCACAGTTCCACGTGCGACCGGGGTTTGAAGGCGAAGACCGGTTTTTGGCCGTGAACGCGAATCTGGCGATTATCTTCGGCGGATTTGCCCTCGGGAACCGATTCGTGCGGCAGGTTCGGCAACTGGAGCATCAGCGCGCCACGCGCTGCATCCGCCTGCGCCGCTTCCTTGTCCAGTGTGGAGATCCTCTCGCCAAGATCCCTGGTTTCTGCTTTTTTTGCCTCAGCCTCGGCAGTCTTCTTTTGCCCCATCAGCGCGCCGATTTCTTTCGACACCCGGTTGCGTCGCGCCTTGAGTGATTCCACTTCCGCCAGGATTTTCCGCCGTTGCTCGTCGAGCTTGAGTAATTCATCAATCTTGGCCGCATCCCCTGCCCCGCGCGTCGCCAGGCGCTGACGCACAAAATCCGGCTTTTCACGAATCAGTTTGATGTCGAGCACCGCGGAATTATAGAAATTTTGCGGCCTGCAGCAAGGTGGAAGGCGGGCCGGCCAATTTTTGAAATTTTGAAGGTTGAGGCCCGGAGCGGAAAACCTATCCTGACATAATGAAACTGCCGGAAAAGTTGAATCGCCTGCTCCGGGTACCGCGATTGACCCGCTGGCGCATCGTCCTCGCGCTGGCCATTGCGGTGATTGCGGACGGGTTGCAGTTTCTGCTCGGTCCGTTCGGTTGGGCGTTTGGTGATCAGGTGGTTGATGTGGCAACGATGATATTGACAAGCTGGGTGATTGGTTTTCATTGGCTCCTGTTGCCGACTTTTGCCCTGGAGTTTGTTCCGGTGCTGGATGAACTGCCCACCTGGACGGCGTGCGTCATTGCCGTCATCGCCTTGCGCAAGCGCGAGCAACGTTCCCTGCCGCCACCGGAAAAAACGATAAAAATCTGATTGAGAATTTAACCGATTGCGCACCAATTGCCGCCTGCATATTGTTTTCACCGAACGTATCGCCCAGGCCCAGAATCCGAAACCCAGGCCATGACGCCGACCTTCAAGCGAGTTCAGGTTTGGGCACGCGCGCGGTTCATTCACGGTGTCCTGGCGACGATTTGTGGTTTGCTGACGGCGGAAGGTGCGCCGGCGCAAAGCATACGGTTTCCCTGGAGTGGTTACGCCCATGATCCGCAGCGCGACGCCATCGCCTCGGTCGCTTCCCAGCCGCTCAATCGTATCTTGTGGCAAACGCCGGTGGACTTGAATCCGCAATACAGGGCAGCGAACTGCGGATTCACTATGGCTCGCCTCTAATCACGCGTTCCGACAGCGTATTGGACCACCGTCACCAATGTGCCGGCAATGGTGAACGGACAAAACCAGGTGATGCTTCCCCCGGGTCCCAGCAACCAATTCTACCGGCTGGAATATTCCTAAACCGGAACCCGAACGGAACCGCCAGGCCGGATTGATTTTCAAATTGAAAATTAAGCCGACTGCGCGCACATTGGCGTCATGCAATCTGTTTTTACCGGACCGGTTTACGTGGTGCGCGACAATATTGACACGGACCAGATCATTCCCGCGCAGTATCTTACGCTGGTACCGACCATGCCCGACGAATACGAGAAGCTTGGCAGCTACGCCATGGCCGGCCTGCCCGAATCGCTCTACCCGACTCGCTTTGTGAAGGAGGGCAAGCTCGACACCGATTATGCCGTCATCGTGGGTGGGAAAAATTTCGGCTGCGGCAGCTCGCGCGAACACGCGCCCATTGCGATCGGTTCGGCGGGATGCAAAATCGTGCTGGCCGAAAGTTTTGCGCGCATCTTCTTCCGCAACTCCGTGGCCACCGGCGAACTTTATCCCTGTGAACTGACCGAGCGTCTTTGCGATACCCTGAAAAACGGGGATATTGTGACCGTTGACCTCGACGCAGCCACCGTTACAGTCAAGGCGACCGGCAAGGTCGTCAAATTCAAGCCGCTCGGCGATGTTCGCCCGGTGGTGGACGCCGGTGGTCTGTTCAATTACGCCCGGAAGAGCGGGATGATTGCCACGTAAGTTTTGAGTTTTGAATTCCTGGTTTTTAGTTGAATCTTGGGCAAATGAGTTCGGCTCAAAACTCAAAATTCAAAACCAGAATTTTGAACCTGCTCCCCTGCCCTCGCTCGCTGAAAGTTCTGCGCGGTGCGTTCACGCTGCCGAAACAGAGTGCTGATTTGATTCTGGGGAGCGCGCGCCTCTGGCGCGCACCGGTGGGCGTTGCGCCCGCCGGAATTCACTTGAATCGAGACGATTCAAGCAGCGCGCGAGACGCGCGCGCTCCCCAAAAAGAATTTTACGCGCTGTCGATTTCCAAAAATGGCATCGAGATTTCCTTCCGTGAAGCCGGTGGCGCGCGCGCGGCGTCGGCCACGCTGCGACAATTGCTGCGACAATACGGCCGCCGGCTGCCCTGCCTGAAAATCCGCGACTGGCCGGACTTTTCGCGCCGAGGCGTGATGCTCGACATTTCCCGTGGGCGCGTGCCCAAACTCGAAACACTGCTTGAACTCGCCGAACACCTCGCCGATTTCAAAATCAACGAGCTGCAGCTTTATACCGAACACGCTTTCGCCTACCGGAAATACAAATCCGTCTGGCAAAGCTGGGGCGCGTTGACCGGTGAGGAAATCCGTAAACTCGACGCGCGCTGCCGGCAACTCGGCATCGACCTGGTACCGAATCAAAATTCCTTCGGTCATCTGCGTTATTTCCTGGAAGACCCGCGTCTCAGGAAACTTGCAGAGGTCCCGGGTCCGTACGAAGACGCGAGCAAAGAATTCGTCCGTCGGCCGACGACGCTGGCGCCGAATCATCCGGGCACCCTGCCCTTCCTGCGCGGGCTGTACGATGAATTGCTGCCGAACTTTTCCAGCCGGTTCTTCAATGTCGGTTGCGACGAAACCTGGGACCTGGGCCGCGGTCAAAGTAGGAAATTTTGCGCGACGAAAGGCCAGGGCCGCGTTTACCTCGATTTCCTGAAGAAAATCCATCACGAAACCTCCCGGCGCGGCCGGACGATGATGTTTTGGGGCGACATCATTTTGAAATATCCGAAACTTATCATCGAACTCGCGAAATTTTCCCGTAGCAGCCGACGTGAGTCGGCTCACTTTAATCAGAGCGGACCTACGTCCGCTGCTATAAGCAGCATCATCGCACTTAACTGGGGCTATGAGGCAAATCACCCATTCAATCGCGATTCGGCCTTGTTCGCGAAATCAAAGATTCCCTTTTACGTCTGCCCCGGAACTTCAACCTGGCAGACGTTGATCGGCCGGCACGACAACGCGCTGGCCAATTTGCGCGCCGCTGCCCGGGCCGGACGCCAGCACGGCGCCATCGGTTATCTCATCACCGATTGGGGTGATGGCGGTCATCCGCAACCCTTGGCCGTGAGTTACCTGCCCTTGCTTGCGGGCGCCTCCTTGGCATGGAACGCCGGTGGTTTCAATGAAAAGCTCCTCCGACCGGTTTTGAGCCGCGACGTGTTTTTGGATTCGACAGGCAAGGCTGCCGGGGCTGCGTTCAAACTTGGTCTGTCCCATCGCAAATTAAAGGTAACGGCGCCGAATGAAACGCCGCTCGGCACGGTCATTGCCGCGCCTCCACCGCAGGAGCGCGAATTGTTCTGCCGGAACGGGCTGAACTGGTTCAAAAAGATTCCCGCGAAGAACATTCGTGCGGCGTTAACAGAAATTGAGGGACAAATTGCCAGTCTGGGAAATTTGGGACGGCGACACGCCATCACTTTCGAATCCAAGATTTTATTGTGCGAACTGGATTTGGCCGCGCGCATGGCGGCGCAATCCTGCCAATTCATGTTGTGGCAGCAGGCGGTGGCAAAACAAGGTAGGGTCGGCGCGCCGCGCCGACCGGACGCCGCAGCGCAGCGTCCCTACCAACAAATGGCGCAGGCTGGCATCCGTGAATTGCACAGACTGGAGAAAGATTTCAACGCGTATTGGCCGCTGCGAAACAAGGCCACGCCGAAACATTGTTCGGCGTTTCTCCGCTGGCGAATCAACGATTATCGGCAAGGCGTGAAGGCATAATCGGTCTATTGTCGTTTGGTGGGAAAATTCGGGTGCGGGCGGATGGGCGGCGGAGCGGGAATTTTAGGCGGCTTCGGCCAGTGCTTTTCGGCATAATCCCCCACCTGTTTGGTTACATCTGCTTTTGTTTCCGGTATGCCAGGCGGGGCGGTCTCAATTTTTTCGGCCTTGTGTGGCATCCAATCTCCCGTCTTTGTCGCCTGTTCGCCGATTTTGCCTTCAGGAAACTTCATCTCCCCGATATTAAAGGCGCCTTGGGAGCCGTGCGCGCCCCCGATGGGGTCGGTATTCATGGCGGCAGCGCCCGTCGCTGGCGCCTTCTGCCAGGTTTCGTAACCGTTCACCACCCAATCCAGTCTGCCGGTCTCGATGTCCAGCAACAGCCCGTGCACGGGAATTTTGGGTCCGATGAGCGGACTATGCCGGACGATGTCGCAGCCCTTGATGACATTTTGTCGTTCACTGCTGAACAAGCCGAAAAATTCGTTGAGATTGTCCGGCAACAAATGCCGCTCGACGCCCAGTTCCTTGAATTTGTCCAACAACTGCAGGGCGTTGGTTTTGCAGACCAGGCAATCCGTGTGGCCGATAATGGCGATTTCGCGCCCGCCTTTGACCGCGCAGGCCAGGGCCAGCGTGCGGGTCATCGAACTCATGGGATCAAAGATGATGTTGCCCGCGTTGCGCAGCCAGATGAACTGCTCCGCCGGCAGCGCGAGCACATTCGGGAAAAACGCGTTCAACCGCGGGTCGATGCACGTCAAGGCGATGACCGGCAGTGCGTCTGCAAAATCCGCCGGGTGCAATCCGGCTTCCGTGTCACCGGCCACTGCCCGGTGGTTTGCATCAATGATGGCTTCAAACAGGCGCATTCGATTTACGATATACGATATACGATTTACGCGCGACCCGAGGCACGGGCAGTTTTGGCCGATGAAACGACCATGGCCAGAATTTCATTGGCTTCCTTCATTAAGCCAGAGAGACGAACTCCTTTCACCAGATTGTTATCCACCAGTAATTCCATCCAGAACAAAGACTCGTCACACTCTTCCTCGACAATGCGAAGCTTGTTGATGAAGTCTGAATTGGATTTGGCTCGACAGACAGCGCGATAATTTGCACCGACCGAAGTGCCGCAGCGCAGAAGCTGTTTCCCCAGCGTTCGGGCAACCCAACTGCCCGGAAGCGCAGAGCAGAGTTTCACAATACGGTTGGCATACATCTTCGTCCGGTTTTTCATCTCTTCGCGTGTCATAGACGTTGTAATTTAACAACTCACCATTTTATCAACGGGCATATAAATCGTATACCGTTTATCGCAATTTATTTATCATCCTTGCTCATCGCTTTTTTGAGCGCGGGGACCTGTTCCATCAATTTCTCAAACTTGATTCCCGTCAGGCTTTCGAGCACGGGCGGCAACTGGCTGATGATGGTGGTCACGTCGCTGGTCAGCTTGCTCGCGCCGCCGCCCGGCCCGTTGCCGGCGTTGATGATGACCATCTTCTCGGTCTTGCTCAAGGGTTCACTGATCTTGCCCGCGATTTCCGGCATCACCCGCACAATCATTTCGATGACCGCCGCCTCGTTGTATTGCTTGAATGATTCGGCCTTGACGCGCATTGCCTCGGCAGTCGCCTTGCCCTGCGCCTCGATGACGGTGGCTTGGGCCAGACCGCGCGCCTTGTTCGCATCGGCTTCGGCCAGACCCGTGGCTTTCACGACGTCGGCGCCGGCAAAACCGGTGGCCTTGGTGGCGGAGGCGGCGCCGGCCGCCTCGGTTTCCAACTGGAATTTCCTGGCGTTGGCCAGCGTCTCCACCTTGTAACGCTCGGCGTCAGCCGGTTTCTGAACGGTGGCTTCAAGCTCGCGCTGTTTGCGCTGGATTTCCTGCTGTTGCAGTTCAATCTGTTTCTGTTTCTCAACGATGCTGACCTGCACCTCCTCGGCTTTCACCAACTGACCGGTTTTGAATTTCTGCAAATCGTACGCGAGGTCGGCCTGGGCCTTTTGCACGTTCACCGTCGCCTGATATTGCGCCACGTTGGATTGGTAATCGCGTTGCGCCTCGGCGACTTTCGTGTCAGCCAGGAATTTCGCTTCCTGCCCGGCCTGATTGGCCTGAGCCGAGCGGATGACGGAGTCGCGGTCCGCCTCAGCCTGGGCGATGATGGCGTCGCGTTTGACCTGGGCGATGCGCGGTTTGCCGAGGGCATCGAGGTAGCCCTGCCCGTCGCGGATGTCGCGGATGGTGAAGCTGACAATGCCGAGGCCCATGTTGCCCATATCGCCAGCGGCCACTTCCTGGACCTTCTGGGCGAAGGCATCGCGGTTCTGGTAAATTTCTTCAACCGTCATTGTGCCGAGAATCGCGCGCAAATGACCTTCAAGGGTCTGCATGGCGATGCTTTTGATGTCTTCCACGGCCTTGCTCAGGAATTGTTCTGAAGCCGTGGCGATGGAGACGTCGTCGCCCTTGACCTTGATTTGCGCCACGCCGTCCACGCGCACCGGCACACCCTTGCTGGTGTAAACCTCCGGTGTCTGGACATCAATGGTCAGCAGTTCGAGCGAAAGCACGTCCACCTTTTCGATGACAGGAATGACGAACGTGCCGCCGCCTTTGACGACCCGAAAGCCGCGGTACTGGACCGTGCCATCGGCCGCCACGACCGCGTGTTTGCGGCCGGAGACGACGAGCACCTGGTTCGGGCCGACCTTGGTATAGCGGCTCGCCCAGATCACCGCGAAAATGAAGAAAACGAACAGAAGCGCGCCGGCTCCCAGAACGACTGTCATCCAGGGAACACCACCGACTTCGGCAAAAATGGGAGATAGGTTCATGTATGTAATTGAGGTTAAGGTTGGGATTTGAAAATCCGTTAATTTTAATTGTTTGGTTCCACAAAAAACTGGGTTCCGACAATGCGGGTGATTTTGACGGTCTGGCCGGCGGCGATGGCGCCGCCCTTCTCCGAACGTGCCGGGGCGGTGTAACGCGAACCGGTCTGCACGTACGATATTTCACCCACGCCGTTTTGCGGGATGGGCGTGGCGATAACAGCGGGTTGGCCGATCAAATTCGCGACGCGTCCTTCGCTGGAACCCTGGGTCTTTCGGAAGACGGCATTGAACAGCCAGAGAACGAAAACAGCGACCCCCAGCCCGCCGACAAAGGAAATGGGCGCGTTGATCCAGACACTGCTGGTGGCCCCGATCTGGCAGAAAATCAGTCCGAACGCGCCAAAGGCCGTCATAAAGCTCGCCAGCACCGTCGGGCTGAAAAAGGAAATTCCCGGGACCCCATCCGAACTGAACCCGGCATCCGCCTGCCCGTCCGTGCCAACGCCGTCGTGTCCACCAAAGAAATGTCCCGCGACCGCGCTGAACAGCGTGAAAATCAGTCCGAACACCAGGCAGATGGCATAAACGGTAGTCATAATCCCTCGGTGAGTTGTTCTGGAAGCGAGTAAAATCCCAACCTGCCCCCAACGCAAGCAGGAAAGGCGGGACGATGTGCACGGAATTCCTTCATACTGTATTCAGAAAACACCAACCCGGCCCGGGCCGCATCTACAATTTGCCGGCGGATTTGTAAGACACCTCCCTGCTCAATCTTTATCCTAATCTTAATCTTAATCCTGATCGATTCATCGACGGTTGTGAACGGGTGGGAGATTGCGGTTATGACTCAAAACGCTTCCCGCTTGCCAAGCGGCCCCGGCTTTTTCATCGTCTGCCCATGCAATCCTACGAACTACTGCACGAGGTTTTTGAAAAAAAGACGCCCAAACAGGTCGCCGCCGATCTCGGCCTGTCGCTTTCCATGGTCTATAAATGGGCCGAGCCGCCGAACCACGCCTCCGGCAGTGGCACGGGCAATCCGCTCGACCGCATCGAAGCCCTGCTCGCCAGCACCGGCGATCACCGGCTGGTCCAGTGGATCTGCCAGCGTGCGGGTGGCTTTTTCATCCTGAATCCCAAAAACGCCCCGCATCCACATTATTTGATTCCGGCCACAAACCAGATTGTGCAGGAGTTTGCCGACCTGCTGCACGTCATCGCCACCGCCACCGCCGACGACAAAATCGCGCCGCCGGAGGCCAGACAAATCCGCGCCCGCTGGGAGGAATTGAAAACCGTCACGGAAGGTTTTGTCGCGTGCTGTGAGGAGGGAAACTTTGATCACATCCGCCAGCACGCCGCCCGACGGACGGCGGGAGAAATGCAGAAGGCGGAATGAAGAAGGCAGAAAGAAATTGCAACAAAACCCATTTCGCCGGCGTTCGGAGCGCCGAGCACCGTCCAGGCTTGTGGGAAAAACTCTTGTCCCGCGCCGGGACGGTGATCAGCGCTTCAGTTTTGCAGAGATTTCAGGAAGCATTCGTCTTCCAGCCCGTGCCAGCTTCATTCACCATTCTGCCTTCTGCCTTCTTCATTTGCTTTTGATATCCCACGCATCGCGCAGGCCGTCGCCGACAAAGTTCAACGCCAGCAACGTCGCCACCAGCACACCGCCGGGAAAGGCAATGAGCCACCAGTAAACGCGGATGGGATTGATCTGCGAAACGCCCTCGGCGATGAGCGTGCCCCAACTGGCCATCGGCGGTTGCACCCCCAGGCCGAGGTAACTCAGGAACGATTCGTAAAGCACGATCGCCGGCACGGTGAGCGCAATGTAGGTGATGACGACGCCAAAAATGTTGGGAATGACGTGTCGTGCCAGAATCCGTGCCGGCCCGGCCCCCAGCGAACGGCTGGCCTCCACGAACGCGCGGGTCCGCAGCGACAACACCTGGCCGCGCACGATGCGCGCCATGGTCAACCAGGAAACCGCCCCCAGACCGACAAACAGGAGCAGGATTTGTATTTCCTTCCCCCAAAATGCCGATTGCCGGACGAAGGCCGATTGTTTGACCAAGGTGCCCAGTGTGGTCAGCAGCACGATGACAAAAATGATGGTGGGCAGCGAATAGAGGATGTCCACGATGCGCATCAGCGCGCTGTCCACCCGGCCCCCGACGTAACCGGCTATGGCACCCCACAAAACCCCAATGACGAGACTGACCACCGCGCCGACCAGGCCGACCAGCAACGAGATTTGTGCGCCATACATGACGCGGGAAAAGACGTCGCGTCCGTGCATGTCCGTGCCAAACCAATGTTGTGCGTCCGGCGTCATGAATTGCGCGTTGGACAAATGGTCGGGGTCGTGGATTTGGGCAAAGGCGGCGCCTGCCGGGCCGCAGTGCCCCGCGATTTTGAGGGCTACCGGCCAGGCCACCACCAGAACCAGCAGCCCGGCGAGGTACCAGGCGCTGATGGCGGCAGGTAAATTATTGCGGAATCGCTGCCAGGCCCGTTTGCCGGGCGAGGTAAGCCGAGGGTCGTAGCTGGCCGAGAGTCGAGAGTCGAGAGTCGAGGATAAAACAGCTTCTTTCGCGCCAGATTCCGGCCCTCGACCCTCGACTTTCGTCACTCGACTGTTTTCGTCATTCATATTTCACCCGCGGGTCGAGCCAGGTGTAGGCAAAATCCACCGCCAGATTCAAGGCGATGAGCAACACGGCATAGAGCAGGGCCAGGCCGACCACGACGGTGTAGTCGCGGTTCAGGGCGCCGTTGATTAAAAACACGCCGATGCCGGGGATCTGAAAGATGTTTTCGATGATGAACGAACCGGTCAGCAAATCCGCCAGCATCGGCCCGGAATAGGAAACGACCGGCAGCACGGCGATGCGGACGGCGTGTTTGAACAACAACCGGTTTTCCCCAAGGCCCTTGGCCCGGGCGGCGGTGATGAATTCGGATTGCATGGCGTTCAGCATGCCTTCGCGGAACAGGCGCGCGACTTTTCCGGCGGAATACGCGCCCAACGCGATCATGGGCAGGATGGCCTGCGCCGGCGATTCCCACAGCGCCACCGGCAGCCACTTCAGCTTGATGGCAAACACCACGATCAGGAACGGTGCGAGCACAAAGCCCGGCACGCACACGGCCAGCGTGGCCAGAAGACCGCCGGTGTAATCCTCCCAACGCCCCCGCCGCGCGGCGGTAAAAAAGCCCAGCGGCAGGCCGATGCCCAGCGCGAAACAGAACGCAAGTGAACCCAGGGTCATGGATACCGGCAGACCCTGCGCGATGATGTCGTTGACGGTGTGGTCGCGATACTTCAGTGACGGGCCAAAATCGCCATGCACCAAACCGTCCAGGTAGCGCAGGTACTGTTTCCAGATTGGCTCGTTCAAGTGATATTTGGCTTCCAGATTGCGCTCAATTTCCGGCGAAGCCGGCGCGCGTTCGCGGTCAAACGGGCCGCCGGGCGCGATGTGCACCAGCCAGAACGCCAGCGCGCTGATAACCAGCAGCAGCGGAATCGCGAAGAACAGGCGGCGGATGAAATACATTTCAGTCGAGGGCCGAGGGTCGAGGGTCGAGAGCCAGAGACTTTGCGCGGCTAAATGGCGTTTTTGAAGTTGTAACAAAGAGTGAACGATTCAGTGAGGCGGTGCGTTTGGCCAGTCTCTCCAATTCGTCAAACAGTAGCTCAAGATCGCCTTCCCTGACGTAGCCTTCGTCGAACGCGAGGTAAAAATTGGAAGCAACTTCCATAAGCGAGCCATAGGCTTGTTCGAGGAAATGCGCGAAATCCTTGTCCGAATTGCGCCCGCAGCCTTCGGCGATGTTGGAGGAGACGGAAATAGACGCCCGGCGGATTTGCGACGTCATTGCGAATAATTCTTCGCGCGGAAACTTGCGGGTGAGCCGGTAAATGGCTTGATTGATTTTTCTGGCGTCTTGCCAGACTTCCAGTTTCTCAAAACGGAATCGTGTCCTCATAGGTTGTCCTTTCACTGGTTGTTGCCGGTTTCAGGCGCTCGTCCCTCGACTCTCGACCCTTGACCAACCTTCCGGATGCACTGCAACGGGTGATCATCGAGAATGTTTTCATAAATCCCCTGGATTTTGTTTGTGTCAAAATAATTGATGCCGACGTAAAAGAAGAGCGGGACGATGGGCACCTGGTTGCTCACCAACATCGTTTCCGCCGATTGGAAAATCTCCTCACGCTTCTTCAAATCCGTCTGCTCATTGGCCCCGGTGATGAGTGTGCCATAGGCCGCGCTTTTCCACCCGGTGCGATTATTGCCGTCGTTGCTCGTGAACATGCCGAGAAACGTCTGCGGGTCGTTGTAATCGCCAATCCAGCTCGAGCGCGCCAGACTGTAATCGAGGTGGTCCATCGCGCTCAAATAGACCTTCCATTCCAACTGGCGCAAGTCCATGTGGATGCCGAGCTGGTCGCGCCACATTTGCTGCAATTCAATGGCGATGTTCTGGTGGATTTCCGCCGCGCCCCCCGCGGCGGCGTTGAACGTGTATTCAAATCGCGGAAACCCCCTGCCATCGGGATAACCGGCCTCCGCCAGTAATTTTCGCGCCCGCGCCGGATCATAACCCAGCCCCTGGACTGGAAGATAATTGGCCGTTCCCTCCGGCACGAGGTGCGAGGCGGGCTGCTCCCCTGCCCTCGTGATTTTTCTGACAATGCGTTCCTTGTCAATCGCCAGCGCCAGCGCCTGGCGGACACGCGGGTCATCGAACGGTTTTTGGGTGACGTTGAACCGGATGAAATAGGTCGCCAGATAATTGAACTGGTGGAAGTCCGGACGCTTCAGCAGCAGGTCCACCAGTTCCGTCGGCACCAGTTCCTTGTCCCAGACAATGTCCGCCTGGCCATTCATGTAAAGATTCAGCGCGGCGCTGGGCGAGCCCACCGGCAGCAGGTCAATGATGTCGGATTGTGTCTGGGCGGCGTCCCAATAACGCGGATTTTTTCTCAAACGAACCTTGTCGTTGAGCCGCCAGTAGACGAGTTCGTAAGGTCCGCTGCTGGGCAACGGCCGCGCCATGATCCAGCGGTCGCCGTATTTCTCAATGGTCTGGCGCGGCACCGCGTAGGTGATCGGCAGGGCGCAAATATCGAGAAAAAAAGGCGTGGGGCGGTTCAATTCCACACGCACGGTGAATTTATCCAGGGCGTGAACCCCGACGAGCGAGGGATCCTTGATTTTGCCCGCATTGAAATCCTCGCCGTTCTTCAAATAAAAAAGCTGCCCCGCGTAATCCGAAGCCGTCGCCGGGTTAAGCGCGCGAATCCACGAATACACCACGTCGTCCGCCGTGATGGGCCCGCCGGTGGACCAGACCAGGTTGGTGCGCAGGTGAAAGGTATAGACGCGCCCGTCGGGCGAAATTTCAAAACTGCCGGCCAGGCCCGGGATCGGGCGGGCGGTTTTGGGATCGAGCCGCATCAGGCCTTCGAACAGGCCAATGACGACGCGGAATTCGGGCTGGCCGGTAAGGAGGGCGGGGTCGAGCGTTTCGGGTTCCGCTCCGTTCAGAATGGTGAGATCGGCGGGGGGGTCACTCCGGATGCAGCCGGAAGCCAGGAGGCAGAAGCCCGACGTCAGAACGCAGAAAATGGCCTTCCACCGCAGAACACGCGCTCTCTGACTTCTGACTTCCGGCTTCCGGCTGCTGGCAGAGGCGCTTTTCAAAATGCCATGGTGTTATTTTGATTGCGGCGGCGCGGCGGGCGGATTGGTGGTGGCGGCGGGCGCGGTTTCCGGCGTCGTCAGCGGCACGGACAGCAAACTGTTTGTCCCCGTGGCCGGCAGCGGCGACGCAGTGGGCACCGCCGGCTGCTGGGCAGCGGGCGCTGTTTCCATTTGTTTCTGCTGCACCTGTTTTTCAAACGCCGAGGCACTGTTTCCATTGTGCACCTGATCCTGCAAATATCCGAGAAACAAGGCCAGCACGAAGAAAATGACTGTGGCGTATTTGGTGATCTTGGTCAGCGCATTACCCGAACCGGCGCCAAACAACGCGTCCGCCGCGCCGCCGCCGAACGCCATGCCCGCCCCGGCATCCTTCTTCGGCAACTGGATCAGCACCAGCAAAATCAGTAACAGGCAGTTGAATACCAGCAGCGCCGTCAAAATGACAATAACAAAACCCATAACCCAGCTTATATCGAGTTTTTGATGATGTCAGCAAAACTTCGCGATTCCAGCGCCGCGCCGCCCACCAGCGCGCCGTCCACATCCGGCTGGCTCATCAGTTCGCGCGCGTTCGCCGGTTTCACGCTGCCGCCGTACTGAATGCGGACTTTTTTGGCCACGGCGCCCCCGAACAATTTCACCAGCAAACTGCGGATGAATGCGTGCGCTTCCTGGGCCTGCTGGGTCGTCGCCGTCTTGCCGGTGCCGATGGCCCAGACGGGTTCATAGGCAACAATCGTCTCGGCCATCTGTTCCCTGGTCAAGCCGGACAGGCTGCCGCTCACCTGGGTTTCCAGGACCTTTTGCATCTGCCCCGCTTCCCGCTCCGCGAGGGTTTCGCCGACGCAGACAATCGGTTTGAGACTTGCCGCGTGCGACGCCGCCGCCTTTTTGGCGATGAGCGCATCGGATTCCTTTTGATACTGCCGGCGTTCGGAATGGCCGAGAATGACGTAACGCACGGAAAATTCCTTCAACATGCCCGCGCAAATTTCGCCGGTGAACGCGCCGAAATTGTTTTCGCTCATGTTCTGCGCGCCGAGCCGGATGTTGGAATCGTCAATCATGGCTTTGGAAACCGATTCCAGGGCCGTGAACGGCGGGCAGATTACAATGTCCACCTCCCGGATCTTGGCCAATTCCAGCTTGAGGTCGCTCACCAATGCCAGCGCCTCGGCCACCGTCTTGTTCATCTTCCAGTTGCCCGCAATGATCAATTTTCGTTCTTTATTCATATTCTAATCGTCCTCGTTCTCGTCGTTCGTCCTCGAAATTTGATTGCGAGAACGAGGAGGAGGACGAGAAGGAAATTTTTACTTATCCGACAGCGCCGCCACTCCGGGCAATACCGCCCCTTCCAGAAATTCCAGGCTCGCGCCGCCGCCCGTGCTCATAAACGTCACCTGGTCGCCCAGTTTGGCCTTTTTCAACGCCTTCACGCTGTCGCCGCCGCCGATGATGCTTTTGGCGCCGTGCTTCTGCGTGGCGTCGGCCACGGCCTGCGCCACGATGTTTGTGCTCGCGGCAAAGCGCGGGTCCTCAAACATGCCCATCGGCCCGTTCCATAAAATCGTTTTCGCGCCCTTGATGATTTCGGCGTAGCGCGCGGCTGTTTGCCCGCCAATGCCGAACCCTTCCGCGTCGTCCGGGATGTCGCCGCTCACCGTGCGGACGTTGATGAAATCAAAGACCGGCTTGCCCTTTTTATTGAGCTTGCCCGTATCCACCGGCGTCGCCACCACCACGTCCACCGGCAGTTGAAAATTCACCTTGAGCTTTTTTGCCTTGGCCTCGGCGTCGAGCGCGGTCTGCTTGTGGTAGGGTTCGACCAGCGATTTGCCGGTCTTTACGCCGTGCGCCAGCTTGAACGTATAGGCCATCGCGCCGCCGATCAAAATGGTGTCCGCCTTCTCCAGCAACCGGTCAATGACCTTGATTTTGTCCGAGACTTTGGCGCCGCCGAGAATGACGACGAACGGATGCGCCGGATGTTCCAGCTCATCGCCGAGGAACTTCAGTTCGCGTTCCATCAACAAACCCGCCGCGCATTTGCCGCCGCGCTTGGCGACCACGCGGGCAACACCTTCCGTGGAGGCATGGGCGCGATGCGCTGCGCCGAACGCGTCGTTCACGTAGACGTCGGCGACCTTCGCCAGCTTTTCCGCAAACGCCGGGTCGTTCTTTTCCTCTTCATTGTAATAACGGACATTTTCGAGCAGGACCACGTCGCCGTCCTTCATGGCCGCCGCGGTTTTTTCCACCTTTTCACCGATGCAATCATCCACGAAGGTGACCGGCTTGCCGAGCAGTTCGGACAGTTTGACCGCAACCGGCTGGAGCGACATGGTGGCCTCGCGCTTGCCCTTGGGACGACCGAGATGCGCGGTCAAAATCAGCTTACCGCCTTTTTCGATCAAAAGTTTGAGCGTCGGCAGCGTTTCAACGATGCGGGTGGTGTCGGTGATGACCATCTTGCCGTCTTTTTCCTCCAGGGGGACGTTGTAATCCACGCGCAGAAAAACGCGCTTGCCGTGGACATCCAAATCTCGAACCGTCAATTTTGCCATAAATTTCTCCTGAACACTAAAATTTCAGAAAAAAGAGCATAGCCGGGGGGGACTCCAAGTAAAGTGAATTCGGCGCGGAACAAGGTTTCCTAACCGTTCGAATCAGCCAGCGGTGAGGGAATTTATCTACACGTAGAGCGCGGTTTGCAGGTCGCGCACGAGGACGCTCATGAAGGGGTAACGCTTTTCCGGATCGCGCGCGATGCACCGAAGAATGACCTTTTCCAAGGCCGCCGGCAGGTCGGCGTTGTGCTGGCGTGGCGGCACCGGCCCGGACAAATCCAGTTGCCGGGCCAGAATCTCACCGGGATTCTCGCCGGGAAAAGGTTTCTGGTTCGTCAACAGTTCATAGGCAGCGACCCCGTAGGCAAAAATGTCCGCGCGCGGATCAATCGGCTGCCGCTGAAGTTGTTCCGGCGCCATGTAGGCGGGCGTGCCCGGGTTCTTCGACATTTTCTTGGGCTTCTCCGGAATCGGCTGGGCCAGGTCAAAGTCGATGATCTGCACATTGCCGTTCCGCGTCACGAGCACGTTTTCCGGCTTGAAATCGAGGTGCATGTAGCCGCTTTCGTGCACGTGACTCAAGCCCACGGCCATGTCGATGAGTATTTGTGCCACGTTTTCGAGCAGGATCGGGTCGTGTCGCCCGAACAATTCCTTCAGGTTCGCGGCTTCCACGTAGTCCATCACCAGGAAAGGAACGCCTTCCGCCTTGCCGTGTTCGACGTAGCCGACGATGAAATCGCTTTCATTGATCCGGGACAACACCCGGCAGCCATGCTGGAAGCGCCGCCGGGCCAGAAAATTAAAGCGCAGTTCATTGCGAAGTTTCCTGAGCGCGAACGGACGGCTGCGCCCGTCCGTTACCAGCCAGATCTCGGCCATGCCGCCGTTGTTCAACAATTCCTGAAGATAGTACTTTCCGAACTGCTTTTGTCCCGGTGCAATCCCCGTCATCGTGTCCAACTTGCTTGCCATGCTGTTCACTTAATAACACGCCCCGTTCGCGTGTGCGAATAAAATGTGCTTCCGTCACTTTCTTTAGACGCGGTTCAATCAAAAAAAGTTAACAGGAAATGGTCGAAATATTTTGCCGCGCCGGCGATTCGCAATTTTCCCGGCAAAGTGGACCGCTGCGCGCAACTGCGCCCCCGTTTCGCCCCGAAACAACCGTGAATTAGCGCTTGGCAGGAAATGCGGGCGGATTTAACGTCGGGTCATGCGGCCTCTGCGGGCGCTGGTCATCTACATGCTGGTGGTGTTTGTTGGCGGTGCGTTGCTGGCGCCATGGCTTTACGGGCTGGCCCAGGCGTTCGCCCATTCGTTTCCCAAAATTGCCGCCGAGCCGTTCAGCCGGTTTGTTGACCGTTCCCTGCTCCTGCTCGCCCTGGCGGGATTGTGGCCTTTGTTGCGCTCGTTGGGCGTGACGTCCTGGCGTGAAGCCGGCATGGTGCCGCTGCGCGGCCAATGGAACAAATTGCTGGGCGGATTGTTGCTCGGTTTCGTTTCCTTGGCCATTGTCGCCGCCCTGGCTTTCTTCGGCGGCGCCCGCGTCTTCACCCAAACCACGACGGCGCACCAGGTGGTCGCCATCCTTTTCAACGCCCTGGGCGCGGCCGCCGTGGTGGCGGTCATGGAAGAGATTTTATTCCGCGGCGGCGTGTTCGGCGGCCTGCGGAAATTCTTTCATTGGCCGCTGGCGCTCGTCGCCAGCAGCATGATTTACGCGCTGGCTCATTTTCTCCGGCGGGCGGATTTTGCCGGCGCCGTCAACTGGTCCTCCGGCCTCGTTATGCTCCCGCGCCTGCTGGGCGGTCTTATGGATTTCCACGCGCTGGTGCCCGATTTTTTCAACCTTACTCTCGCGGGCGTTCTCCTGGGCCTGGCCTATCAGCGCACCGGCAATCTTTATTTCTCCATCGGCCTTCACGCGGGCTGGATTTTCTGGCTAAAAACTTATGGTGCCCTTACGGCCGCGACCCCGCACGCGGCGGCGGGATTTTGGGGAACGGGCAAAATGATAGATGGCTGGCTGGCGTTGATGATCCTGGTCGCGGTTTTTTTTCTGCTCCAATTCCTGCCGCTCGGCCGCAAGAGCGAACCCTTTGCCATTCCCCAATGACTGCGCCGGCTGAAACCTTCGGGGAGTACCTCGACATCGGCCTGGCCTTTTTTTATCCTGAAACCTGCCAGCTTTGCCGGACCCAACACGCGTCGCCCGGGGACGGTTTTGTCTGTGCGTCTTGCCGGTCCCGGGTCCGGTTTATCCAACCACCGTTTTGTGAACGCTGCGGCCTGCCCTATCCCGGCGATTTCACCGCGCCGTTCGAGTGCACCAACTGCCGGGAGATGAAACTGCACTTCTGCTCCGCGCGGTCGGCGGTGGTCGCGCAGGATGTGGTGCGGGAAGCGGTCCATCGTTATAAATACCAGCGGGCGCTTTGGTTCGAGCCGTTCCTTGCCGGTTTGTTTTTGCGCGCAGCCCGGCCCGCCCTGCGGGAGCGCGATTGGGATTTCATTGTTCCCGTCCCGTTGCATTCGGTGAAAGAGCGTGAGCGCGAATTCAACCAGGCCGAACGCCTGGCGACCCACCTGAGCGCCGCCACCGGAATCCGTCTGAACGCCGGATTGCTCCGGCGGGTCAGGCCCACGGCGACCCAGACATTGCTGACGCGGCAGCAACGTGCCGCGAACATGCAGGGGGCCTTTGTCGTCCGCCCGGGCGCCGGTTTGGACGGGGAACGCGTGGTTTTGGTGGACGACGTTTTTACCACCGGCGCGACGACGAGCGCCTGCGCCGAGGCATTACTGGCGGCCGGGGCGGGTGAAGTTTGTGTCTGGACAGTCGCGCGCGGACTTTAGTATTATGGGCAGGTTAATGGGCACAACCACTTTTACCAAGAAATCGCTCGGTCTGGAATCAACCGAACCGGCAGTGACCCCGCCGTCAACCAAAGGCGCGCAGGCCAACTTCGCCAAAAAGCCCAAGCTCGGCGCGGGCAAGTCCAAGAAACGTGATATTCCCGAGGGGCTTTGGACGAAGTGCGAAAAGTGCGAAACCATGGTTTTCGACAAGGAATTGGACGAAAATCTGAAGGTTTGCCCGAAGTGCGAATTTCATTTTCCCATCGGCGCGCGGGAACGCATTCACTCCCTGGTGGAGACCTGCACGTTTGAAGAGATGGACGCGGAGATGACCAGCCTGGATCCGCTCACGTTCGTTGACAAAACCCCCTATCCCCGGCGCGTTCAGGAACATCAGGCGGCGACCGGCCTGAAAGACGCCGTCCTGACCGGCATTTGCAAGATTGGGGAACATCGCGTGGCGCTGGGCGTGATGGATTTCAATTTCATTGCCGCCTCCCTCGGTTCCGTGGTCGGCGAAAAACTCACGCGCCTGATCGAACGCGCGACGGAAAAGGAACTGCCCGTGATCATCATTTCCACCAGCGGCGGCGCGCGCATGCAGGAAGGCATGTTGAGCCTGATGCAAATGGCCAAGACTTCCGCCGCGCTGGCTTATCACGCGCAACGCCGCCTGCCCTACCTCAGCATGCTCACCCATCCCACCACCGCGGGGGTCATGGCGAGTTACGCCAGCCTGGGCGACCTGATTCTGGCCGAGCCGGGCGCCATGATCGGTTTTGCCGGACCGCGCGTCATCAAGGACACAACCCAGGCCGAACTGCCGCCGGGTTTTCAAACCGCGGAATTTTTGCTCGATCATGGCCTGATTGACGCCATCGTGCCGCGCAAGGAAATGAAGCAGCGCTTCATCGAATATCTGGATTTTCTCGATAACCGGCAAACGGCCGCCGCGTCCTGAAGCCCGTTCATCTTCGCCCGTCGTACCACAAATGACACGCCTCGCGGCTGGTCAGGATGCGACGATTGAACGCCGCGCGCACCAGGAGCCGGAAATGCTCCCGGAATGAATAAAGGTGGATTTTCCGGGCCGACGTGGTGAGCGGATGACGGTGAAGAATGACGAGCCGCTTTCCGTTTTCCCCGGCCAGCCGTTTGAGCCGCTGGCTCAATTCCAGTTCCTCGCCGGCGAATAATTCCCCGCTGAAACCGCCCAGTTCCCGGAAGGTTGTGGCCTCACAGAAAATAAATGAGCCGGCCAGCAACCGGAAGCTGCGGCTGAGCAGATTCCAGAACACCGTCACACCTTGTGCCAGCCAATGAGGGTCATCCAGACGCACCGTCGCGCCGCCCCCCAGGCAATCGCCCGAGGAAATCTGCCCGGCGACGTCGTCAAACAACCCGGCGCTGGGACATGAATCCGCATCCACAAAAACCAGCCAATCGCCGGTGGCCGCGGCGGCGGCGCGATTGCGGGCGCGGGCGATTTGATTGACCGGTTCGAAGACGACCCGGGCGCCGGCGCGGCGGGCAATTTCGGCCGTGCGGTCGGTGGAATTATTGTCGCACACCACCAGTTCAAATTCCCAGCCGCGCCGGTTGAATGCGTCCGCCGCCGATTTCATCCGGCCGAGCGATTCGCCCAGTAATTTTTCCTCGTTGAAGGCCGGAACCACAATTGAAATTTTCACCGGCCTCAACTTGCTGCATCCGGCCAGGAGTTTCAACGCCCGAATCCCCCGTCGGCGTCCGTTCATTTTCCGCGTGCTTTTCCCGGAGGAATCCCTGTATTTTACGGCATGACCATTTGGATTCTGGCTTTGGTGTTACTGGGGGCCGGCGCCGGCCTCGGCCTCCGCCAGGGCGCCATCCGCACCTCGATTACGTTTGTCGGGATCGTGGTGGCCATGTCGTTGGCCGGCGTGTTGGGAAACCTGCTCAAACCGTTGTTCCCGCATGTTGGAATTCAAAATCCCACCTTGATCTGGCTGCTCGCACCGGTGGAGGCGTTCATTATCATCCTCATCCTCTTCAAAATTGCCGGCCTGATTGTCCATCGCAAGGTTTACCTGTTTTACAAGTACAAGGCTGGCGATTTGCGGATGACCCTGTGGGAGCGGTTGAATTCGCGGCTCGGGCTGTGTGTCGGGTTGCTGAACGGGACGGCCTACCTGCTGCTGATTTCATTTGTCATTTACAACTTCAGCTACTGGACGGTGCAAATCGCCCCCTCCAATAACGAAGCCAGAACGACCCGGGTGCTCAACCGGTTGGGGCATGATCTGGAAACCACCGGACTGGCCGGCCCCGCGCGATCCATCGCGGCGTTGCCGGACATGTATTACAAGCTGGCTGATTTGGCGGGTTTGCTTTGCCAGAACCCCCAGTTGAACCACCGGCTGGCAAATTATCCGGCGCTGCTTTCCATCGCCGAGCGCGACGATATCCGGCAACTTGCCCAGGACAGCAGCCTTACCCAGGCGTTGCAGGACGGCGCACCCATGGGACAAATATTGAACGATCCGCAAATCAAGGCCCTGGTTCAAAACAAGGATTTGATCAGTGCGGTCTGGGAAACCCTTAAGGCCAACCTGGATGACCTGACGACCTATCTCAAAACCGGCAAATCACCAAAATATGATCCCGAAAAAATTCTGGGCAGTTGGGATTTCAACGTCAACGTGAGCGTGGGCACGCTGCTCATTGCGCGGCCCAACATTCCGCCGGCCGAAATAAAGGCCCTGCGAAGCCTGTGGTCCGACGCCTATAGCCAGACGATTTTGGTTGCCGCCGCGGATCATCAGGCATTTTTGGAGAATCTGCCGCGTTTCACCGTCCAAAATGGCGCTGCGGTTGTCGCGGAAAAGACAACCTTGCAGGGGCAATGGAACAATAACGGAACGGATTACGATTTGTCGCTCAACAGCAAATCCATGACCGCCCACACCGACGGTCTGCGCCTGACTCTGAAATCCGGCGTTGAGACCTTCGTGTTTGACCGCGAGTAAAAGGGCTCAAAATCCTCAGGAAAACACGCTATTCCACGAAGTTTCGGGCCTTAAAACGGCCCAGTACTTGCTTTCCCCTAGTCGGTATGCGCGGGCGTAATATTGTCGCATTAATACTGATTATCTCATCCGGTGCGCTTTTGACAGGTTGTCAGAGGAAACCGGTGGGACAGACACTTCATGCGGCGGAAATCAATCAATCCTCGATTTCCGCGACGAATTCCCTGAGCAAAAAGAATTTGGGCCTGCTGCCGCTTTCGAACCACGTCTCGACCACCATCACCATTGGCAAATACACGCAATGTACGCTGACCCCCACCCTGCTTAAAAGTGGAAATGTCCAAATCATCCTGGACATGGAAACCATGGATGCCGATGGCAGACCTCAAGGCATGAATGTGGCCCGCGTCCTCGCCCGACCCGGTGAACCGTTCGATGTTTCCATCGGCGACATCAGTCTGGCGTTCACGCCCCAAATCGACGTGCAATAGGATCGGTAAAATGGTCGGGGCGGTGAGATTTGAACTCACGACCTCTTGCACCCCAAGCAAGCTCTTGCCTATCGTCTTCGTTGTTCATAGTTGTACGTGATTGAATCCGTCTGCAATCATTTGTACGCGAAAAGCATTGTAAACGCAAGCGATTTCGTTCAACAACGTTCAATCACGCACAAGAATATGTTTGGGAATGTTTGGGCGTCGAACGGGCTTTGGGAAATGTTTGGGGGCGACGTAAACGGCCAAAACGTTTGGGGAATGTTTGGGCACAGGATGGCGTCAGAAAAATCAATAAACCGCTTCCGCCCTCTTGCACCTCGTTGCACACAGTTGAACGATTCTGCGTTGTTGTGTCGGGCAGGCACTTCGTAGGCTCGTGACTTGAGGCAATTTACGGCGGCGCTGCGCGCGTATTGACGAGTGCGGCACCTTTAGGCCTTCTGGCCTCCACCCGCTATTGACGCGCCGCGCGGGGCCAGCCAGACTCGAATCAGTGCCGGATGCCAGTAGTTACTGGCCGGAGGCAACACCCATGGGCAATTATCCCCCTTACGGTCCCGGCTCCAGCAGCGTGGGCCGTCGCATAGACGAAGCCATTGAGTTGATCGAGATGGAGGTGCGCCACGCCGCCGCCTATGTCAACGCCGCCGTAATCCCGCAGGTCCGCACTGAATCCATCTCAGCCCTGCGGACGGTGGCCGACTCCCTGCGCCAGTTTGCCGACCACCTGGAACAGAAGCCGCCCACCCCGCCCAAGGACCCGGCTAGCTGATGAATCCACACCCGCATAGGATCGGGTTTGGCTGGGCCGGGTTGGCCCCATTCTTCGCGTTTTTGTCGCTTGTGTTTGTCTCCGGCTGCGGGCATCGCCAGACTCAAGGGTCTCAGCTTCCCGCTCCTCAGGCCGCTCCGCCTTCGGTGCAGAGTTACCCCCGGACGGCGCAGAAGCCGCCAGTCGCGCGCATTCCCATCACGCCAGCGCCCCCCGGCGGAGTCAGCGACGAAGACCTCGACTTTGTGAACCTGCACAGGCCGAT
>JBEKTH010000017.1:0-65813 GCA_049516255.1 Verrucomicrobiota bacterium | reverse complement strand
GAACGATGGACGATTTTTACCTGAGTCGCGCCGGTTCATGCCCATGCCTGGCTACCCCAAAGGGCAATCAATGACGGCGCCAGGCAGTTTCAACGATCGGTCCCGGCAACAATTTGGTGTCACCGAACCGTTTTTTTGTCGCTGGCACCTTAGTTGCTAAACCCGACGCTTTGAGAAGGCGGGTTATCACCCGCCTGACTGCGCTTGTTGTCGGCAGAGGCCGCACGGGCGCATCGATTCAGAAGTTTGCAGTGAGAGAACCAAAACCGTAGAAACTTATGACAAATCTTTGTAAGACAATGCAACGATGGCGCAAACTGGCGTCATTGATATATCAACAGTCCCTGGCTTCGCTGGTTCGGCCATTCCTCAAGACAACCTTCTGCGGGGTGGCCGGGCTGATGTTGTCCGTTTCAACCTCCTTTGGGCAGACGGTCTACGCGATGCAATTCAACCAGAGCACCAATCTCTTTGGCACCATCAATCTCCTGAACGGCAGTTTTACGCGACTGGGCAGCGAAGGCTCAACCCTTTTCAACGACGTGGCCGCCGCCCCCGGCGGCACCCTGTATGGCATCGTCAATTCATCTTCATTGGTCACCCTGAACCCGGCCACTGGCGCAACCCTGAACAGCGTCTCATTCAATGTCAGCGGCATCGAATCGCTCGCGGTTTCTTCCGGTGGAACCCTTTACGGGGCGACTCAGTCAGCGCTTTATACCGTTAATCCGCTTAACGGCGACGCGACTCTGGTCGGCAATTTCAACAACAGCCTCATTGACAATTCGGGACAAAACATACGCTTTGACTATGATGGCAATCTTTATGATACCGATGCCGGGGTCAATGCCACCAATACCGACCTGTTTCGCATCAGTACCGCCAGTGGCGCGGCCACGCTCATGGGGGTGGTGACCAATTTCCCGGGTTTGACACTGGAAAACGCGGGTTCCCAGATGTACGGCGTCGGCATCCAACTCGGTTCCGCGTCCACCCTGGTGCAGGACCTGGTGGGAATTGACCTGAGTACGCTTCAATCCGGCGGAACCAATTCCAACGGCTCGCTCGTGGATGTCGGTTACAACTTGTTGACCGCCAACTTCCCCAATAATTACAACTTTTCATCCTCCGCCACTTTCATTGTTTCCGTTCCCGAACCGGGTGCGATTCTGTTTTCCTTGATGGGAGGGGTGATCTTTCTGGCGATCAGCCGCACTCGTATCTGAGATTATCCTCCGAGGCGACATCCACCAGCGGTTCGCGCTTGACAAAAAACGCGCGCAAACCAATCGGCTCGCGCGCGCTGCAGTTAAGGAATCTTTAGCGGGATTTGCGGCGAAGTCCCATCAGGGCGGCGAACCCGCATCCGATCAAAGCGAAGGTGGAGGGTTCCGGTACGGCGAGTGCGCCGCTGATGACCACATTGTCAAAACGCCAGTTGCCGGAGTTGTTATTCAAGGCAGTTCCCTGGGTGCTCACATCGTCGGCGCCCGTTGACGCATTCACCATTTCAATGGCGAAGTTCGGATCATTAGCCGCATTCGGATCGGTAATGGTTGCGGTCAGACCGGTGAACCAATCCTGCCCGGCCGATGAACCGCCGGTCAAAATGTTGTCGCTGACATACGACCCCGTCACCGTATTGACATCCGAGCCGCTGTTGGACAAAACCTGCAACCCGGCGTCGGACCCCGAGAGCGTAAGCGCAACATTGTGCCAGGTGACACCATCCGTGGTATATTCAAGTTGCATATTCGCCTCACCTTGAGTCGTCGCATACCAATCGAAGCTGACGTTAATGGAGTTGTACCCGACGGTGCTCGCGGCGAACTGCGCCCCTTGGGTGCCGATCGGCGCCAGGCTCGACCAGCCGTTGGCAGCGCCGCTGCTTCCAGCCTGCGCCCGGACGCGCCAGGTTTGAGTGGTATCGGCAACGCCGTTCGCGCCGGTGTCCGAGCTCTTGCCGACCAGAACATCGTCGGTGGTCACACCTATATTTGGGGTTGGGTAAATATTCATACCAATGGAGCCGGCAGTGCCAGTACCAGTGGAGGGGAGCGGGCTGTTGTTAACTGCGACCGGGTCGTTTTCAAAGGTCCAAGCGGTGATGATTTGCGCCCGGGCTTGTGTTGCCGCCACCAGCGCACAGGTCAAGGTTAATGTCGGGATGATTGTTCGTTTCATAATTGTTTGCACGTATTGTTCAAGGTTGACTGCATTTCCATTTCAATGCGCCCTGATTAAGAACGGGAGTGATGACGTTTGTGTGGAGCGGGCGTTACTTTTATATTACGTTTCTCATTAGTTTTGCTTGGCAGGAGGGGGCGGCGTGGATTAGTTAATCGCCATGAGCATTGTCACCAGGACCGGCGACGACGGCACCACGGCGTTGATGTATGGCCGGCGCGTTCCGAAGAGTCATCCGCGCGTCGAGGCATATGGCACGGTTGACGAATTGAATGCCGCCCTCGGCCTGGCGCGCGCAACCGCCAATGAAAATTTTATTTGCGAGAATTTACTGGTGATTCAAAAGGACCTCGTCGGGTTGATGGGGGAACTGGCCGTGGCGACGGAGGATTTGCCGCGTTATGCGAAGGACGGTTATCCGGTTGTGGCGCCGCCAATGACGGCAAAACTCGACGCGCTGGTCCGGGAGATTGAGACGCAGGACGTCAGTTTCAAAGGATGGGCGACACCCGGCGCCACGACGAATGCGGCGGCCCTGGACGTGGCGCGGACGGTTTGCCGCCGGGCGGAACGGCACGTGTGTGCTCTCAGGGAAAGCGGCGAACTGGAAAACGCCGAGATCACCATTTATCTCAATCGTCTCTCCGACCTGTTGTGGCTGATGGCGCGCCGGGTCGAATCGAAAAGCGGTCCGGCCCCCGGGCCGCGCGCTTAATTTTTGGCGGCGGTTTCCGCCGGGGCCACTTCGGCCCGGGCGGCGGCAAGGTCCTGCTGGAATTGGGAATTTTTGTTCATTTCACGGACGATGGCCTGGGCCAGCACGCGGCCGGCGTAAATATCCGTGGGGTAGTGCCGGGCGATTTCCACGCGGTGCCAGCCGATGTTGCGCGCCTCGGCAACGATGGCGTCGTGTTTGTCCGGAAAAACCTCGGCCAGCACCAGCGCCAGAACCATGGACTCGGTCGAGTGACCGCTGGGGTAGCTGAAACTTTTTTCCAGTTTGCCGGAGGCGAGGCTCGGATCGAGGACATACGGGCGCGGCCGTTTGTAGAAATCCTTGGCCTGGTCGGTCACGGTCTCGGCGTCCTTTTGCACGCGTTGAAAGAACGCCTCGGTTTGGGGGAATTTGCCGGGAACAAAGAACGGCCCGATGGCCGGGGTGAAATTAAAGATGGAGAATTTCTTTTCCGTGAAGGCAATGGTGACGTCGTTGCTGGGGGCGGCGTGGCACACGGCCCGGACTTCCGCCATGTCAGCCGCCTGTTCGGGCGAATCGGGCAGCGGTGGCGGCGCGAGCAGGGTAATGACGTCGGGTTTGCCATTGCGGAGATAATGCAGCGTGCCGGTCTGAACCGACGGAGCCGGTTGCGTCATCGTGTCGTCGTCGGCGTACAGGGTTGTGGCGGCCAGGATGGGGAAAAGAAAAAGGAGCACCCGCCATTGCGAGCGGTTAAATGACCATAAGCGTGTCATGGCAGTCGCGTTTAATTTCATTGGCAGTATCGGGGAGGCAAATGTCGGACGAAAATCAATTAATCACCGGATATCCCTCGCAATCCCAATTAATGTTCGGCCGGCCGGGGTCGTGACCGGCGGCAGCCGGTTGGCCGGCCGTTGGGCCGCTGGGGACGATCGCTGTGCCGTCGGATACGACATAGTTGTATTTGAAGAAAGCGGCATGGCCGTCGCTGAAGGTGATATTCCCGCCCTGGTCATGACGGCAGGAAAAGCGCGTGGTATAGTCGTGTGGCGTGGCTAAAAGAATTTGGTTCCCAGGATCGCCAAAGTAGGGAGTTTCAGCGGAACGGTCGCGGACATCGGAAAAAAGCACGAAGTCCGAGGGCCGTCTTACCATGCTGGTTTTGAGGGTTACGATGGCAACGCTGATTTCTTCATTGGCCACGGATTTTGAATTCATCCCGTAATTGAACAGTGGGCGCTGACCCGGAATCATGTCATACTTATCGAAAGCAGCTTGTGCGTCCACGCGGCTAATGGGCTGGGAGTAAGCAGTCGGACAGATGAAGATGGATCTGGAGTTGTAAAACTGTTGTTCCATGGTTGCACTGGACGCCCATACATACAGGGGTTTTTGGGAGACATAAGCAGGCAGGGCATTGAACCAGACATCATCGCCTACAGGAGGTGTTTGATTATGATAAGAAGGAATGGACAGCCAACCCGGATTGTCCTGATCCACGGTTGAAGCATAACCTTGATATCTTGGATAGGGGAATATCTGGTTGTGGTCGTCCACATACATCGTGTCGGCCAGCCCCCATTGTTTCAGGTTGCTCAAGCAGGCAATCCGTTGGGCCTGGGCTTTGGCCTTGGTCAGCGCGGGCAAAAGCAGCGACGCCAGGATGGCGATGATGGCAATGACCACCAACAACTCGATGAGGGTAAAACCACGGTTCTGTTTCAAATGCATAGTGTCTTTCAAAGCCGAACTTTCCTTTGGTACGAACGTCCAAGCGCCGCATCTTGAAATAGGGCCGTGACAAGAAGAAGGAGAGATGGTGACATTAGAGTGACAAATCAGCCCCTTGCCGTCGGCCGGGGAACTTTCCCGAAACGTCACGCCTGCGTCATAACACCGTCACATCCCCATTATTAAATCGCTTCAGTTCGAAGTGGAGTGGTTACTGCAACAAAAAAAACAAAACACGAATAACAAAAAAATAGCATGAAAAAAACATTCGGATTACTGGGTCTGGCGACGATGCTCTGCGTCACGGCGCAAGCGCAAACCACCCTGACGGCTTGGACCTTTGATAATCTGCCCATTGGCATTAACTCGAGTCCGTCACCCTCGGCCGGTTTGGGCGCGGCCAGTGCCCTGGGCATGAACAATTCCTATAACAACACCAACAGCCTCAGCAATCCCGATGTCCAGTCCCTCGCCGGCAGTTCGTCCGGCGGTCCCAATTCGTGGCGGATTCGCGGTTTCAGCACCATCGCCGGGAGTCGCGGCAACGGCTGGTCCACGAGCGCTCCGGTGGGCACGCAAGGCGCGCAGTTTTCCGGAAGCACTTTTGGCTATTATAAGATAAAAATATCATTTGATGTTTATGCCACCTCGGATGCGGAGGCCGGGTTGCAGGTGCAATACACTACGGACGGCAGCACCTGGAACAACGCCACTGTCACTTCGGTTGGTTCCAGGGCGGTTATTCAGAATAATGCTGTCAGCAGCGCGACCACAAATGCCACGGTGTTCGGCTCGTATGTCACGCTGGCCAGCGGCTGGAACAATCAGATCACGGTGAACTTGGCCGGCATCTCCGGCGTGGACAACAACACCAATTTCGCCGTACGCCTGGTGAACGCGTCCTCGGGGACCAACTGCGTGAACACGACCGGTGCGGTTTATAACAACACCTCCGGAAACTGGACTTTCGACAATGTGGTGATCCAAGGCCAGACCATTGACGTCATCGCGGATTGGAGCTTTGATCTCATCGGCACTCAGGCCGCGCCCGATAATAGTCCGGCACCCACGACCGGATCGGGTGTGGCGATTGTTTTGGGCATGACCAACACCTATACGTTCGCCAGCGGCCCTTCCTATAGTTACGCTTGGGCCGATGTGACTGCGACAGGGTCTCCCTACCCCAGCACCGGGAACGATTCATATGGCTGGCGTGTTCGCGGCGGCACCACTGGAGCCGGTGTCCCGAACAGCGGCTGGAACACGGCAGCACCCATTGGCACGCAAGGCGCCGAGTTTAATGTCGACACAACTCGTTATTCCAATGTGGTGTGCAGCTTCAATCTTTATTTTACAACCCAGGCCGAGGCGAAAATGTGCGTCTTTTACACGACCAACGGCTGGGCTTCCTCGAATGTGGCCAACACCCTCTTTTACGGGGGCAATCCCGGCTTTGTGGTCACCAACAACTCCAGTGCGAATACGGTTATTGGAACTTACTTTTGGCAGACTAACGGCCAGGGGTTTTACGACTCCATCGTGGTGGATTTTACCGGTGTTCCCGGAGTGCAGAACAATCCTTTGTTCGGCTTCAGTGTTGTCAATGCCGCGACCAGTGGCGACTGTGTGAACTACCTGGGCACCTCTTACAATAACCTTTCCGGCAACTGGCGTTATGACAACGTTACTGTTGGCGGCACCTCGGGAACTCCGCCGCCGACAATTACCGCAGATCCGAATGCAACCGTCGATAATCCGTTCACCAATACCTTCACGGATAATCCGGCTTGGCGCGCGAATATTTCCGCCGTCTATGTCAACGGCGTGATTTTGACGAATTCGGCTTATAATACGAATATTGCGGGCGAAATCATTTTTAACCCTGCAAAATCCGTCCTCCTCCAATCAAGCGGTCTGCTAAACCTTGCCGTCATTTCCCACGGGTTTGGAACGGCAAGAGTGCTTCAGCCGCTGGGCGCCGGGGTGGCCACCCAACTGGCCATTCCCACCCAGGCCGCCGGTCCCTCGGCCAGTGGCGGTACCCTGACCGCCAATCCCGTTTTGCTGGTTGCAGATCAATATGGCAACGGCACCACGAATCCTTATGCCAATGTTTCGGTCACCGCGTCCGTCGGCGGTTCCGGCGGCTGGACTTTGGGTGGAGACACCACTCAGGCCGCCGTCGATGGCCTGATTGCATTCACCAATTTGTCTGCCACTGTCAATGGCTCGTCCGCTGTTTCCAATGCGTTCATCACGTTCACGGTGAGTGGTTACCCTCCAGTGACGGTCACCAACTCAGCCGCATTCAACATTGGCGTGCCGCCGGTTCCTTTTACACCCGGCAATCTGGCCGTCCTTCAAATTGATACCCTGAACAACAACACGACCTTCAGCATCATCGAAGTCAATCCTTCCCAGGCGGGTCAAACCTCCCCGGTCAACATTGTTCCCATCAGCGCCACGGGAACGAATGCCCTGCGCGAGTCCTCCTCGGGAAGCACCGGCCGGCTGGCGCTGAGCGATGACGGGACTTTGCTGGGTTTTGCCGCTTTTGTCGATGGGAGTGCGGCCACGCCCGACGAAACGCTCAACCTGAACCGGGCGGCTGCGAGCCTGAACTGGTCGAATCAGGTGACCGTCGCTGTCGATTATACCTCAATCTCACTGGGCGGCAGCCAGGCCCGCGCGGCCTGCGTTCTGGACGATGACCTGACCTGGATTGTGGATGACAAGGGCGGGTTATACGAAGGCAGCCTTGGCGATGGAACCGTCACCACACCCAACTTGAACCCCTATAATAACGTGGTGGTAAGAACCTTTGGCGGCACTCCCTTCGTTGAAACTCAGAAGGCTAACAGTCAGAGTCTACCGGTGGTTTATGCCCTTAGCCTTGATGCCGGATCCGGCTTGTACGACACGGCTACCGCCAACAACCTGCCCACGGATGGCAATGCATCAGATTTTTATCTGATCTCCACCAACGGTGGCACCACGTATGACGTCCTGTATGTCGCTGACCAGAACAGTTCAACGAATGGCGTCATCAGAAAGTATTCGTTGACTGGTGGTACTTGGACGGAAAACGGTTCGTTGACGGCCAACGGTTCGTTCACCAACTCAACCGGCATTGACGGCCTGTTCGCCACCACCAACGGCAACGGCGGCGTCTACCTGTTCTACACGACCGGCAGCGGCGGCACCGGCAGCAACAGCATCGTCCGGGTCACGGATGCGGCCGGCTGGGATCAAAACATCAGCATTATTTCCAGCAACGTCATCTATACCACCAGCAAGGGCACCTCGCTGAAGGGTCTCACCTTTGTGCCACAGCAGGCCACCAATGCCGTCGAGCTCATCCCGCCGCCAATCCTCACCGCCCAAAATGGCGCCCTGGCGGGTTTTCAGTTCAGTGTTACGACCTCACCCGAGGTTCCGGCCTGGCGCTCCGCCATTGCCAGCATCACGGTAAACGGTTCCACCCTGCCGCCGGCGGCCTATGACACCACTCAATCTGGTAAGATTGTGTTCAAACCGGCGCAATCCGCGCTGCTGCAGAGCCCGGGCTTGAAAACCATCGTGATTGGCGCAGCGGGTTATAGCGGTGACACGGTTGTTCAGGCCCTCGGTGTTTACCAAAGCCTGCTGAACGGAGTTTCGTTGAGTGGCGACAATTTGACGTTCGCCTTCACCAATGCCACCGGGTTGGGCTTCTCGGTGCTGGCGACGAACAATCTGGCCGCGCCCGTGTCAACCTGGCCGGTGGTCGGCACGGCGGTCGAAAATCCGTCGGGTTCAGGTCACTACCAGTTCACCACTCCGTATCCGGCGACCAATTCCGCGCAGTTCTATATTCTGCGGCAGCCTTAAAACTCAGGCTGAAATTACCAGTTAAAACATGACGGGCAGGTTTCGCAAGAAGCCTGCCCGTTTGCTTTAATCACGAATTGGTTAACGGCTATCGTCTGGCGAACCCTGTGAATAATTCGGCCTTACAGGGGCTTGCCGACTGCAAGCGGAACCGTCTTGCCAATTTCAATTTTGCCAGGCCTTTGCCATCCGCAATGGTTGGCGCACGGCGGCCGCCGAAAATTATCGGGCAGATGGTCAGGTGAAGTTCGTCCACCAGACCCGCGCGGAACACAGCATCGTTTAACTCGCCGCCGCCTTCGCAGAGCAGCCGTTTCACCCGCCATTGCTTCCGCAACCACCGGAACGCGGCGCGGAAATTGATTTCCTTGCGGCCGCAGACCTTGACGGCATCAGCCAGGGTGCGGAGTTTTTTAATCCGACCCGCATCAGCGCGGCGCGTGGTCAGGATGATGATGGGGGAGAAACGGTGTTGAAACACCTTCGCGCGGGGAGTGATCGAACCGGAACGGCTGACAATCACCCGCAAATTGTATTCCGCCAGTCCGCGACGAAGCCGTTCCCGTCGAAACCGGACCGGGCCGGGCCCGAGGTTGATGGGGGCGGAATCCACCGTGCGGGCGCCGGCCATCACCGCGTCCGCGGTTGCCCGCAGTTCAAGCAACTGTTCGTGGTCACGGGCGCTGGCAAAGGATGACACCGCGCGATTGGCGGTCGCGATTTTTCCATCCGCCGTCATCGCCATGTTTACCAGCACGAAGGGCAATTTCGATTTTTCGATTTTCACTTTGAGTCCACGGCCGCTTCAACTTAGAACGAAAAATCCGAAATTGAAGCTTAAAGAATGAACATGGCGTCGCCGTAGCTGTAAAAACGGTAACCCGCCTGAATTGCCTGGGCGTAAACCGATAAAATCAGCTCACGCCCCCGCGTTTCTTCCGGCGCGGCAAAGGCGCTCACCAGCATCAAGAGGGTCGAGCGCGGCAAATGAAAGTTGGTCAGCAGTCCATCAACGATTTTAAACCGGAACGGGGGGTGGATGAAAATGCCCGTTTTTCTTGAGTTTTTCACAAGTTTTCCACCATTTTGGGCGGCGACACTTTCCAGCACGCGCACGGTGGTGGTGCCGACGGCCAGGGCGCGGCGGCCGGCGGCCTTCGCTTCGTTTACCGCATGCGCGGTGGCTTCGTCCAGTTCAAAACGCTCCTCGTGCATCCGGTGTTCAGCCAGAACCCCGGTTTTCACCGGCAGAAACGTGCCGGGACCAACGTGCAACGTGACGAAACAAACCTGCACGCCCCGGCTGCGGATTTGTTCCAGCAATTCCGGCGTGAAGTGCAAGCCGGCCGTCGGGGCGGCGACGGAGCCGCCGGTTTGGGCAAACACGGTCTGGTAACGTTCCCGGTCTTCACTCATTTCATTCGCGTCGCGCCTTGCGATATAAGGGGGCAGGGGAACCTCGCCGAGCCGGTCCAGTTCGAGGCTGAGGTCCGGGGTGCCGGAGAATTGCAGCCGCCGGTCGCCGGCTTCGTTCACTTCAATCACCGTCGCGTGGATGTCGGTGGGTCCGGCCTGGGGGTCGTGGAGCACCACGGATGTGCCGGGGCGCGCGCGTTTGCCGGGACGCAACATCGCCCACCAATCGTTGCGCGCATTTTCCTCCAGCAACAAAATCTCAAACCGGCCGCCGGAGTGTGCTTGGGTGGCGCGCAATCGCGCGGGAATGACGCGCGAATTGTTCAACACCAATACGTCTCCGGCGCGAAGGTATTCCAAAACCTCACGAAAGATCCGGTGTTCGACCCGTCCGCTGGCGCGGGGCAACACCAGCAAACGCGATTCATCACGTCGGAGCGCGGGATGCTGGGCGATCCGTTCGGGCGGCAGGACAAAGTCAAAATCAGCGGTTCGCATCGCGATTTAATCGTAGCAGGAGACGGACTGGAAAACAGGACGACATTTTTAGCTCTGATTCCGACCAAAATGGGGGTTGTGGATAACTTCTGAATAACCCCCAAAATTTAACGTGAATTTGTGTTGACTTGAGTGGGTTAAAGTGGTTAAAAGTGGGTCGTCGTGGGTAGAAATGGATTTTGGTTTTGCCTGCGAATAAATGGGCAGCGTTAAAAACACGGAGCCGTCCTATTACAATTCGCGCTTTCGCCACGGCGTGGATGAGAAAAGGCGTGTGCAAATCCCGGCCAAGTGGCGGCCGCAAAAGGCAACCGGGGAGTTGACGCTCATTTTGTGGCCGCGCGAGGGAGTAGGCGCCTGCGTGCGCGTGCTGCCGCCGGGGCAGATGGCGAAACTGATGCAGTCCATTGACGAGATGCCGAACAACGACCCCAAAAAGGTCGTTTTGAAACGCATCATTGGCAGTGACTCGGCGCAGGCGAGTGTGGACAAGGCCGGGCGGATTTGCCTGCCCGATGAAATGGCGCGCGCGGCCGGCATCAAGAACGAAGCGGTGCTGGTCGGTTTGCTCGACCGTTTTGAGATATGGAATCCGGACCGTTATGGGAAGGTTCAGGCGGCCGACGCGGCGTTGGCGCCGGATGCCTTCCGGTTGATGGAATAAAAAATAAAATTATGAATCTTGGAAAACTATTGGCGGCTGGCAAAAGCATCATCGGTGGCAGCCGGGAGATTTCCTACCGCATCAGCGACCGGTCCTATCTGCCCAAATTCATTTCACCGAAGAATCCGTTCATGCCATCGGCCCGGACGGAACCGGTGCCAGTCGTGGCGGCGACGCCGGTCAAAAGCCGGATGGCTTCCGATGGAACCAAGACTCAAAAATTGCCCGCTTTTGCCCGGGCCCTTCCTCGAAAGCAGAGCTGGGTCAAAAAATTAAATCCCTTTTCCATCTGGCGCGACGCGCGGCCGGCAACGCTGGAAAAGGCGCAGCGTCCCCTGCAGGCCGAGCTTTTGCTGGATCGGGTGAAGGTGGTGCATAACGATCTCAGTGACGCGGATGTGGAGATTGTCCCGATCAAATCGCGCACGCTGCCCGGTGCGGCGGAACCGATTTTGCCACCGGCCCAGGGCGGGGATTCCTGGGGCCGGTTGAGCGCAAAGCTGTTTGGAGTAAAGGCAGCCTGATTTTTTAAAGCCAATGCGCAGTGCCCGATTTCGTTCACAAACCGGTGATGGTGGCGGAGGTGCTGGACGCGCTGAAGCCGAGGCCGGACGGTCGTTACGCCGACGGCACGGTCGGTGGGGCTGGACACGCGGCGAGCATTCTGAACGCGAGTTCGCCGACTGGATGGCTGTATGGGTGCGATCGCGATGGCGCCGCGGTTGAAGCGGCGCGGGCGCGGCTGGTGGAATTCACGGGCCGGTTTGAAATCCGCCAGGGCGATTTTGCGGAGCTGGCCGGATGGGTTCCGGCGGCAGGTTGCGATGGCGTCCTGCTGGATTTGGGCGTGAGCTCGCCGCAACTGGATTCGCCCGGGCGTGGATTCAGTTTCCAGCACGACGGTCCGCTGGACATGCGCATGGATGCACGGCAGCCGCTGACGGCGGCGGAGCTGGTGAACCGCGCCAGCGCCGGCGAGTTGGCCGGGATTTTTTGGGAACTGGGCGGTGAACGGGAATCGCGGCGGCTGGCCAGTGCCATTGTGAATGATCGCCAGCGGCAAAGGTTCGAGACGACAAAACAGCTGGCGGATTTGCTGGAACGGCTGGTGTCGCGGCGCGGAAAAAGGACGCACCCGGCCACCAAGGTTTTTCAGGCACTGCGGATCGCGGTGAATGACGAGATGGGTTCTTTGAAACTTGGGCTGGAAGCGGCGGTGAAGATATTGAAACCCGGCGGCCGATTGGCGGTCATCACGTTTCATTCGCTCGAGGACCGGGTGGTGAAGGACTTCGCGCGCGCCCGGTCGCGGGATTATACGTTTGCCGGAGAAGTGGATGTTCCGGAATTGCGGACGCCACGCCCGCCGGAATTGAAGTGGGTCACGCGCCGGGCCATCCAGCCCGGTGCCGGTGAATTGGCGGAAAATCCGCGGAGCCGGAGCGCCCAGTTGCGGGTATTTGAGAAGTGTTGATGGGGCGAATGGCAAATTTCGGGAAAACAGACTGACATGGCAAAAAATCGAAGACATCAATCGGCGGCAATCCGGTTTGGTCCGGCGCTGAAGGCGTTGTTTTTATGTCTGGTGATTGCCGGGCTGGCGGTGGGGTACGTCTGGCAAAAGGGACAGATTTACCAACTGGGACGCCAGATCACCTCGTGCGAAAGCCGGCTGGCGCAATTGCGCGATGAGAATCAGCGGCTGGGCGACCAGCTGGCCGTATTGCGTTCGCCAATGATGATCGATCAACGCGTGCATGAATTAAACCTCGGTCTGGTGCCCGCACAGCCGACACAGGTTTACCGGCTGGCCGAGCCGCTGCCGGGCGACGATTCCAATCGCCGGTTTGCGGCGCGGCAAGACGGCGGGATGACGCAATGACATGAAGAATTTTGGCCGCCGCCCGTGACGCCGTCGGGTGAGGAACCGATCGCCGCGGGCGGTTGGCCATTTGGTAATGATAAAACGACTGCAACTGAGAAGGATGCTGCTGTTACTGGGGTTGCTGGGCCTGGCGTTTGCCGGCCTGGGGTACCGGCTTGTGGATTTGCAGTTGTTCCGCCATGACGAACTGGCGGCACTCGCACAGCAGAACACGCAACTCCAGTATTTTCGCGAACCGCGCCGGGGCAGCATCCTGGATGCGCATGGCAATCTGCTGGCGACCAGCATTTTCGTGAAAACGATTTGCGCCGATCCGGTTTTGATTGGCAACCAGCAGGCGGCCGTGGCGCATGCCCTGGCCCCCTTGTTGCACGTGAGTGAAGCCGATTTATATCAGCGATTGCTTCCGCGTGTGCGGCAGAACGAAAAGGGGGAAATGGTCACCAACCGTTATGTCGTTTTGCGGCACAAAGTCAGGGACGAAACCTGGCAGGAAATTCAATCGGCGATGAGCCGGCTTTCCTTTGGTCCGGACGAAGCCGGATTATCCCGGGACCAGCGTGCCTTTTATCGCAACCTGCGCGCCCAGGCGATCTTCGCCGGTCCGGTAGATGACCAATTGCGCGTGTATCCCAACGGCTCGCTCGCAGCGCATGTGCTGGGCTTTGTCAACACGGATGAATTGTCGGTGGATGGCCAGTCGGTCCTGGAAACCTCGGGCCAGGACGGCGTTGAATTGTCCTTGAATTCCGCGTTGAGCGGCGTGCCGGGCTGGCTGGTAACGGAAATGGACCGCCGTCGCCAGGAACTGGCTTCGTTGCGCGACCAGGATGTGACGCCCCGCGATGGCTATAATGTGGTGCTTACCATCGACGGCGTCATCCAGCACATCGTTGAAACCGCGCTGACCAACGCGATGGACAAACATTCGCCCATCAGCATTACCGGCATCGTCATCCGTCCCCAGACGGGCGAAATTCTGGCCATGGCCACGTTGCCCGATTTTGATCCGAACAATCCCGGCGCGTCACCCGCCGATGCCCGCCGCAACCGGGTCATCAGTGACATCATGGAACCCGGCTCGACCTTTAAAATTGTTGTGGTTTCCGGCGCGTTGAATGACGGGGTGGTGCAACTGAACGACACCTTTGATTGCGATCATGGTCATTTTGCCTATGCGGGTCGGATTTTGCACGACCATGAGCCGTTCGACCTCCTGACCACCGAGGGCATCATCACCAAGTCGTCGAACATTGGCGCGGCAAAAATCGGCATCCGCCTGGGTGAAGACCGGCTGTACGATTACGCGTGGGATTTCGGTTTTGGCGAGCGCACCGGCATACCGCTCCCGGGTGAAGTTGGCGGCATCCTGCATCCGGTCAACGATTGGACCAAGGTATCCATCGCGCAAATTCCGATGGGGCAGGGTGTGGCGGTGACGCGGTTGCAAATGGCCATGGCGATGTGCACCGTGGCCAATGGTGGCCGGTTGATGCAGCCGATGCTGGTCAGCCGCCTGGTGGATCGCAATGGCGATGTCGTGGCGCAATACGCACCGCAGATGATCCGGCAGGTGATCAGTCCGGCCACGGACAAATTGATGGTCGAAGCGCTCAAAACAGTGGTTTCACCGGAAGGCACCGCGCCGGACGCCGCGATGAAGGATTATGTCGTTGCGGGCAAGACGGGCACGGCGCAAAAGGCCGGCCCGGGCGGTTATCTCCCGGGCAAGTACTTTGCGTCGTTCGTTGGATTTTTCCCGGCGGACAATCCACAACTCTGCATTTCCGTTGTCATGGATGATCCCAAGGAAGGTTACTATGGTGGTCAGGTTTGCGGCCCGATTTTCAAGGAAATTGCCGAACGTTGTGCGAGTTATTTGAATATCCCGTCCGACCAGAATTTGCCGGATCCCAATGCGCCGCCGCCGCTGGTCGCGTCGGCTCGCGTGCAAAATAATGTACGGTCGCCATGAATAATTCACGCCCGCAACTTTTTGGAATGCTCGCCGGACTTTTTCTAGCCTGCGGACTTGTTTTATCTTCAATGCTTGTCACGACGACATGGTTGAAGGTAAAAAATTCGCAGTTCATCACGTCGAAGGGCTCGACGCGTAAAAATGTCAAGTCCGACCTGATAATCTGGCAAGGCAACTTCAATGTTGAAGCGGGCACGTTGCTTGACGCGCAGCGGGAACTGAAAACCGACCTTGTGGCTGTCGGGCAATTTTTAACCAGCAATGGCGTGACTAACTTCGTTTTCAAACCCATTGAGATTATGGAATTGAAAGCCACGAAGGATGCCGACGGCTGGAAGCAGGAACGCACCACTGGTTATCATCTGACACAAAGCGTCTGCGTTGAGTCTGAAGACGTTGAGAAGATAGCAAAACTGGATACAACGCCCTTGGTCGAGCGGGGCATATTGTTCACCACCGAACCGCCGCAATTCATTTACACGAAAGTGGCTGAGGAAAAAATCGAGATGCTTGCCGATGCGACGAAAGATGCCCGCGCCCGTGCCGAACAGATCGCTGCACAAGGAGGACGTACCATCGCCAATCTGCACGACGCGGAAATGGGTGTGTTCCAGATTACGGCGTTGCACGGCAACAGTACCAGTGACGAAGGTGAGAACGACACGAGTTCGCTGGACAAAACCATCACCGCCGTCGTCACGGCCACGTTTTTGCTGAAATGAATTTTTGTGGAAGCCCGCTCTTTGAAATTTGTGGCCGAAGCCTGCGCTGCCGAACTCAAGCGCGGCTCCGGGGAGATGTCCATTCAAGGCATCTGCACCGATTCGCGGCAGGCCCGGGCGGGCGACTTGTTCTTTGCCATTCCGGGCGAGCGGTTCGACGGACATGACTTCCTGAACGAAGTCGCGGCCAAAGGCGTCGCCGCGGTGCTGTTGGCACGGGAAAAAATTCCTGCGCCGTTGCCGGAATGTGCCGTGCTGGTCGTGGATGACACGCGTGGAGCGCTCGGCCGGCTGGCAGCCGCGTATCGACGGGAGTTTAATCTGCCGGTGATTGCCGTGGGGGGGTCCAACGGCAAGACGACGGTGAAGGAATTGATCGCGTCGGTGTTGCGGCAAAAATGGGCGACCCTGTGGAGCGAAGCCAGTTTCAACAATGACATCGGCGTGCCGCTGACGTTGCTGCGCCTGGAAAAAGCGCACCAGGCCGCCGTGTTGGAGGCGGGCACCAATCATCCCGGTGAGCTGGCGCCGCTGGTGAAAATGATTCAACCGAAATACGGCGTGATTACGAATATCGGCCGCGAACATTTGGAATTTTTTGGCAATACTGCGGGCGTCGTGCAGGAAGAAGGCTGGCTCGCGGAGCTTTTGCCGGCGGATGGCAGGCTCTTTGTTAATGGCGACAGTGAATGGATGGAACCGGTCATCCGACGCACCCGCGCGCCGGTCGTGCGCGTGGGGTTCGGTGAAAAAAATGACTGGCGGGCCAAAGGCGTGCGGCTGGACAAAAACGGTGCGACGTTTCGCGTGGACGCGTCCAAGGCTGAATTCAACGGCGAATACCGGGTGAACTTGCTGGGCCGCCATCAGGTCGTGAATGCGCTTTTGGCGGTGGCGGTCGGTGAGGAACTGGGCCTGGACGGTTCTGCGGTGCGGGACGGCCTGGCCGGCTGCCAACCGGCCAAAATGCGGATGCAATTTTGGGAAGTTGGCGGCGTGCGGGTGCTCGACGACGCGTACAACGCCAATGCGGACTCGACGGTCGCCGCGCTGGAAACGCTTTGTGATCTGCCCTTGCAGGGCCGGCGGGTGGCGGTGCTCGGCGACATGGCGGAACTGGGCGCGCACAGCGAAGCCGCCCACGCGGAGATCGGCCGCCGCGCGGCGGAATTGGGCATTGGCCAGTTGTTTGCCGTTGGCAAAATGGCGCCGGTGATGGCGGCGGCGGCGCGCGGTGCCGGGTTGAGTCGGGTGCTTGAATTTGCCGATGTCGAGGCGGCGAAGAACGCGGTGAAGAATTTTTTGAAGGCGGGCGATGTGGTGTTGTTAAAGGCGTCGCGGGCGTCGCGTCTGGAACGCATCGCAGAAACATTGAAGTCGGAGCAGTCGTGAATCGAGGTAATGCTTTATTATTTGAGCCAAAAGTTGCTCGATTGGTCGGCGGGGACGCATTGGGCGGATCACCTCTCCGCGCTGCGACTCTTTCGCTACATCACCATCCGGAGCGCCGGCGCGGCCATCACGGCGTTGATTTTAAGCTGGTGGCTCGGACCGAGGATCATTCATTGGCTCAAGCAACTGAAATTTGGCCAGGATTACGCAGACAAGGCCGAGGAAGCCGGCGGTTTGGGCGCGCGGGTGCTCAGCAAAAAAGGCACCCCGACGATGGGCGGCATTTTAATCATCGCCGTCCTGGTGTTTTCGACCATGTTGTGGGCGCAATGGAACGCGCAGGTCGAATTGACCCTGCTTTCAGTCCTGGTGCTGGCGGGCCTGGGATTTTACGACGATTACGCCAAAATCATTCAACAAAGCGGCGGCGGCACTCCGCCGCGTTTGAAGCTTTGGGTGCAAATTCTGCTGGCCACCTTCATCGGCGTGTATCTGTGGCTGACCCCCTCAACCGGCAAGCTGGTGACGGAAATCACGGTGCCCTTTTACAAGTATCCAGTGGCCGTGGACGCGGGATGGATCGGTTTGACGATCATCGTACTGGCGATTGTCGGGAGTTCCAATGCGGTGAATTTGACGGATGGCCTCGATGGGTTGGCGACGGGCTGCACGCTCATCGTGGCGTTTGTATTTTTATTTTTCACCTACCTGGCGGGCAACTTGAAGGCGGCGGCTTATCTGCAGATTCCCTACGTGCCCGGCGCGGGCGAGTTGACCGTCTTTTGCGCGGCGCTGTTCGGCGCCGGACTGGGATTTCTGTGGTTCAACTGCCATCCGGCACAGGTGTTCATGGGCGATACCGGCTCCCTTCCGCTCGGCGGCGCGTTTGGCATCATCGCCGTATTGATCCACCAGCCGTTTGTGCTGGTGATCGCGGGCGGGGTGTTCGTGATGGAAGCCGTCTCGGTCATTCTGCAGACCGGTTGGTTTCGGTTCACGCGAAGGCGTTACGGGACCGGTCGGAGGATTTTTTTGATGGCGCCGTTGCATCATCACTTCGAGAAAAAGGGCTGGTACGAATCGCAGGTGGTGATGCGTTTTTACATTCTGTGCGTGCTGTTTGCAGTGGTCGCGCTGGCGACCCTGAAACTGAGGTGAAATCGATGTGCAATTCGACTGATAATAAAGATAATAAAGATTGGGCAGGTCGCTTTGCCCCTTGCGTTACCCGCCGTCTGTTGTTAAAAACATTGCCGGCAGCGGTGGGGCGCGTGGTGGCCCAAAAGGTGCTTTTATCGACCCGAAGGCTTGAGAATCGACCGGTTTTGAGCAACCTGCATCGCTGCAGCTTCAAGCGTAAATAGATGAACAATAACACTTTAAAAAGGCACGAGGTTTTGAGAGGGAAAACCTCACGGCCGGAAACTCAACAAACCAACCTCATCACGAAAGGACGCAATCAGCGCCAAATCAATGAATAGTCCCAACCCATTCGTACCCCAAGGCTCCTTGTTGGAGCAGCAAAGCAAACGCCGTTCACGGGTGAAGTTCGCCGTGTTCTGCGTGCTGGCCGTCAACGTCGTCGGCCTGATGGCCCTGCTCATGCAGGGTTGCAAGCGCGAGCAGACCGAGGCGGAAAATCCGGCACCGCCGCTCGACACGAACGAGACGTCGATGGACACCAATATCCCGCCAGCGGTTGAGGCGTCCAATCCACCGGTGCAGCCGCCGACGGTGGTGACGCCGCCGCCCGTTGCGCCAGAGGCCGCCGGGACGGAATACGTCGTGATCAAGGGCGATTCACTTTGGAAAATCGCCAAGCGAAATGGCGTAACGGTCAAGGCGATTGAAGCTGCCAACCCCGATATTGATCCGGCCAAATTGAAAGTGGGCCAAAAGCTTTCAATTCCGGGCGCGACCAGTGCCGCCGGGTCGGCGACCGATATGACGGGTTCGACCAGTACGGATAATGGTGAGGAAGTTTATACCGTCAAGTCGGGTGACACGTTATCCAAAATCGCCAAACACTACGGCGTGACCTACAAGGCAATTGAATCCGAAAATGGTCTTTCCACGGCCCGGATCAAAGTCGGTCAAAAATTGAAGATCCCGGCGAAGGCCGATGTGGCCCCGGCCCCGGCTCCGGCATCTGCGCCCGCGCCCGTCACCGCCCCGCCGGCAACGGGCCCGGCGCCCGCAGCGGATAACTCGACGGATACGCAATAGACGGGACTGATTCAGGGGCGACGGAATTTTTGAAAAGGTTGAAGTGAGATTCGCCGTTACGACCTTGGCGTTTTGCGTTGCCGCCCTGCTGGCGCTGGGGCTGGTGATGCTTTACAGCTCAAGCATGAGCCAGGTCGGCGCGCATTACCTGATGTGGCAACTCGTCTGGTGCGCGTTCGGCTTTCTGCTCTGCGTGGCGGCGACCACCCTCGACTATCAACTGCTCAGAAAATTCGCCTGGCCGATTTTTCTTCTGGCTGTGGCCTTGCTGGTGCTGGTGCTCGTGCCCCACATTGGCAGAAAGATCAATGGCGCACGCCGCTGGTTCGATTTCTACGGGATGCGCTTTCAACCGTCTGAATTTGCCAAGCTCGCGCTGGTCATCCTGCTTGCATGGTATGGCCATCATGGTCAGCGGCACATGCACACCTGGAGCCGCGGCGTCATTTTGCCCGGTGTCTTCATCGCGCTGGTCCTCGGGTTGGTGTTTGTTGAACCCGACCGCGGCACGACCATTCTGCTGGCCACTGTTGGCGGCGCGTTGCTGCTGCTGGCCGGGGCCCGCTGGAAATATATCATTCCCCCCATCGCGCTGGGCGCCGTCGCCCTGACGATCTCCATTTTGTGCGATCCCATGCGCCTGAAACGTATTTTCAGCTGGTGGGACCTGGAACAGCACAAGGATGGTGTCGGTTATCAAGCCTACCAGGCCATGATTGCGCTCGGTTCCGGCGGCTGGACCGGCCTCGGCTTGGGCAACGGACGGCAAAAGCTCGGCTTTGTGCCGGAGGATCACACCGATTTCATCCTCTCCATCATTGGTGAGGAACTGGGCCTGATCTCCACACTGTTCATTCTGCTGGCCTTCGTGATCATCGTGATTTGCGGAATTTACATCGCGCTCAACTCGCGCGATCTGTTCGGTCTGTTGCTCGGGACCGGCGTCACGCTGCTCATCGGTCTGCAGGCGGCGATCAACATCGGCGTCGTCACCAGCGCGCTGCCGAACAAGGGCCTGCCGCTGCCTTTTATCAGTTATGGCGGTTCGAACCTGATGGCCATGTTGACCTGTGTGGGCATTCTGTTCAGCATCGCGCGCCATGCCCAGGTGCGCGAAAAAATTCCCACCACCGCCATCGAACCCGACGAACTTCCCTCCACCCAATCCACATGACCCGGTCTGGAGCCCAAATGCCCTTCGTCGCCATCGCGTGCGGCGGCACGGGCGGGCATCTCTTTCCAGGTCTGGCCGTCGCGGGGCAGCTCACGCAACGCGGTTGCGCCGTGACACTCCTCGTTTCGCCAAAGGATGTTGACCAGCAGGCCGTCAAGTCGGCTGGCGACGTGGACGTCGTTACGCTGCCTGCGGTCGGGTTGCAAAATCGAAACTATTTTTCGTTTGCCCGCAGCTTTGTCAGGTCGCTGTTTGCGGCGAAAAGTGTTTTTCGCCGGCGCAAACCCGATGCCGTTCTCACCATGGGCGGATTCACCGGCGCGCCGCCGGTCTGGGTGGGAAAGGATTTTGGCGCGAAAACCTTTTTGCATGAATCGAACACCATCCCCGGGCGCGCCAACCGTCTCCTCGCGCGCTTTGTGGACGCGGCGTTTGTTGGATTTCCTGAAACCGCTGCGCGGCTGCGGGTACGCCACATCACGCACACCGGCACGCCGGTGCGCCCGCAATTCCAGCCGCGCGATGCCGGTGCGTGCCGCGCCGCGCTGTGCCTTGACCCGCACCGGCCCGCCATCCTGGTGATGGGGGGCAGCCAGGGCGCCAGCGGCATCAACGAAATCATCCTGGCCGCCTTGCCGCGGCTCGCCGGGCGCGCCGCCACCTGGCAATGGCTGCACCTCACGGGCGCGGGTAATTTTGAAAAGGTAAAGGAAGACTATGCGAAACTCGGTTTCAAGGCCGTCGTTCATCCCTTCCTCACGGAAATGGATCTGGCCCTTGGCGCGGCAACCGTTGCCGTAAGCCGCGCCGGAGCTTCGTCCCTGGCTGAAATTGCGGCCATGCGTTTGCCGTCGCTGCTCGTGCCGTTTCCCGCCGCGGCGGACAATCACCAATTCCATAACGCGCGTGCGTTCGAGTCCACCGGCGCCGCGCGGCTGGTCGAACAGAAAAATGCGACGCCGGACGGCGTGGTGGCCACGTTGGTCGAACTGGCCGAAAACGAGGCCACCCGCGCTGCCATGCAAACGGCGCTGGCGCAATGGCATGCGCCCCAGGCTGCCGAGCAGATCGCCAATACCATTTTGAAAACGATGGGTGAACCGTCCGGTCTGGCCCCGCGCATCGAAGGGAAACCCGGCCTGCCTGGGGAAATGAAGTTGAAGGTTCTGGTATGACAACGGCAACCTGCGTTTTGGAACAGCCGATGACGCCCGTTCAACAAATTGCCGGTGAACTCGCCGGGTGCGTTTCCCGCACGACGGCCATCCGCCGCGATGAGCCGCTGTCGAAACACACCACGCTCCGCGTCGGCGGGCCGGCGGACGTGTTCGTCGAACCGGCGTCGGAAGCGGATCTGGCCGGCGTCGTGAAATGTTGCACCGCGCACAGCGTGCCGTTTTTTGTGATGGGCCGCGGGTCGAACCTGCTCGTGCGCGACGGCGGTTTTCGCGGTGTAATCATCGGCCTCGCGCACGCGGATTTCAGCCGGATCGAGGTTGCCGGCCAGCACCTGCGCTGTGGCGCGGGCGCGAGATTGAAAAACGTCGCGGTGGCGGCGAAGCGAAACGGTTTGAGCGGCGTGGAATTTCTGGAAGGCATTCCGGGGAGTGTTGGCGGCGCCTTGCGGATGAATGCGGGGGCAATGGGCGGCCAGACCTTCGACGTGGTCGAATCGGTCCGCCTGATGGATTTTCACGGGAACGTCCGCGAACTCGCGCCGGGGGCGATGGCGGTTGAGTATCGCAGTTGCGCCACGTTGAAGGATCATATCGCCCTGGGCGCGGTGTTCAAGGGCAAACCGGCGCCGCGCGCGGAAATTGAAGCCCGCATGAAGGTCTTCAGCGAAAAGCGCTGGGCATCGCAGCCGGCCGCTCCCAGCGCCGGTTGCCTGTTCAAGAACCCGGACTCGATTCCAGCCGGAAAACTGGTGGACGAGTTGGGTCTGAAAGGGACGCGCGTCGGCGGCGCGGTGGTCTCCGCCGAACACGGCAATTTCATCGTGAATGACGGCACGGCGACGGCGCGTGATGTTTTGGAGCTGATCGACCTGCTCCAGCAACGCGCGAAAGCCGGGCGCGGAATTGAATTACAGACGGAAGTTGAGATCATTGGCGAAGGATGAATCGAAAATTGAACATCACGGTGATGCTGGGTGGTCCGAGCGCGGAACGCGAGGTGTCGTTACGTTCCGGAGCGGCGGTGGTGTCGGCGTTGCGCTCGCTGGGGCACGAAGTCCGTGAACTGGATCCGGGCAATGATTCATGGGTTTTGCCGGGAAAGACGGACGTGGTTTTTCTGGTGTTGCACGGCACCTATGGCGAGGACGGCACGGTGCAACGCCGCCTGGATGAGCTCGGCGCGGTTTACACGGGCTGTGATGCCGGGGCGAGCCGCATTGCCTTCGACAAGGTGCTGACCAAGCAGTGCTGTCTTAAAGCCGGAATCCCGACGGCGAAGTTTCTGGTGGTGCATTCGGCGCAAACCCCTTGGCCGAAGGGTTGGTCGCCGCCGCTGGTGCTGAAACCGGTGCGGCAGGGCTCCAGTGTCGGATTACAATTTGTCGAGCGCGTTGAGGATTGGCAAAATGCGCTGACGGAAGCCTTGAAGTTTGATTCGGAGGTTTTGGTCGAGGAAAAAATCATCGGCCGCGAGACCACGGTCGGTATTCTGGGTGGCGGGCCGCTGCCGGTGGTGGAGGTCCGGCCCAAGGTCGGCAGTTACGATTATCGCAATAAATATACGGCCGGTTGCACGGAGTATTTCTGCCCGGCGCCATTTGATGCGGCGTTGACCGGACGGATTCAGGCCGCGGCCATCGGCGCATTTAACGCCGTGGGCGGGCGGGATTATGCGCGCGTGGACGTGATGGTGCGTGCAAACGGCGAGCCGGTGGTGCTGGAGGTCAACACGCTGCCAGGCATGACGGAAACCAGTTTATTGCCCAAGGCGGCGGCGGCGGCGGGATTGAATTACGCGCAGCTTTGCCAGCGCATGGTGGAGCTGGCGCTGGAACGAAATGGCCGGGAACATCGGGCCCTGAAGCTGGCCGGCGGATGAATCCGGGGAGCCTCGGCGCTGGGTGTTTGACGTTGCTCGAAACTGAAATTTAAACATGTGGTTTAGACGCGAACCAAAAAACCGGCGATTGAGCCACCGGCACGTGCTCGACGTGAAGCTGCGTTCACGTCAGGTGCGGGCGACCCGCCTCCGGCTCGGAGCCGTGGCCCTGGCCGTCACTTTTGGCACGGTCTTCGGTCTTTTTTTGTTCTGGCGCGCGGGCGAGTGGGCGCTCGACACCTTCGTGTATGAAAACACCGAATTTGCCATCCGGCGCATTGACGTGCAGACGGACGGCGTGATCATGCCTGACCAGTTGCGCCGGTGGTCGGGGGTGAAGCCGGGGGACAATCTGATGGCGTTGGATTTGGGCTCGGTGAAGCGAAATCTGGAGCTGGTTTCGACCATTGATTCCGTTTCCGTCGAACGCGTGCTGCCGGGTACGTTGCAGATTCGCGTGATGGAGCGCCAGCCGGTGGCGCAAGTGGATGTGCCGCGCGCCGGCGCGGCGGGCGGCATCCTGGTGACAGTGTTTCAACTCGACGCGGACGGTTATGTCATGCAACCGCTCGATCCCCGGCTGTGCGTGATTCCGCTGGCGCAGGTCCGGGATCAGTTGCCGGTGATTGCGGGTTTGAATGTGTTTCAATTGCAGCCGGGCCAGCGGGTCGAGTCGCCGCAGGTGTCAGCCGCGTTGCAGTTGATTGGCGCGTTCAACCACTCCGTGATGGCGGGACTGGTGAATCTGCGGCGCATTGACGTATCGTCGCCGGGTGTGGTCGTGGCGACCACGACGCAGGGCGGCGAAATTACTTTTGGTCTCGACAACCTGGACCAACAACTGCAACGCTGGCGCGAGATTTACGATTTGGGACAACGCATGAACAAGGCGATTGCCGCGGTCAACCTGGCGGTTTCCAACAACGTGCCGGTTCGTTGGATGGAAGCCGTCGCCGCGCCGGGCGCTTTGCCGCCGCAGGACAACCCGCCACCCTTCCGGAGGAAAAATGTTTGATGATTCATCCATCATTGTCGGTTTGGAAATTGGCACGTCCAAGGTCTGCGCCGTCATCGGCGAACAGGGGGCCGATGGCACGGTGAACATCATTGGTCTCGGCCAGGCCCGCTCGCGCGGCGTGCGCAAGGGCGAGGTCGCCGACACAACCCAGGCCGAGGAGGACGTCCGCAATGCCATCGTCGAGGCCGAGCAAATGGCCGATGTGGAGATTCGCAACGTTTACCTCGGCGTGACCGGCGGACACATCCGCGGCTTCAACAACCGCGGCGTGCACCCGGTGGTTTCCGCCGACCGCGAAATTTCCGAGGACGACGTGCAGGACGTGATTAAAAATGCGAAGGCGATCAATTTGCCCACGGAAAACAACGTCGTGCATGCCATCCGCCAGCATTTTTTCGTGGACGGCCAGGATGGTGTGACGAACCCGGTCGGGATGCTCGGCTCACGCCTGGAAGTGGACGTTCATGTGGTTCATGGCAACACCAATCGCCTGCAAAACGCCATCCGGCTGGTGAAAGGGTTGCAACTGGAAGTGGACGAAATTGTGTTCAACGGCCTCGCCTCGTCGCTAGCGCTGCTGACGAGCGAACAGAAGGAACTGGGCGCGCTGGTCATCGACATTGGCGGCGGCACGACCGATTACGTTGTCTGTGCCGGCGGCGTCATCCGGCACACCGGTGTGCTGGCGGTCGGCGGCGATCATGTTTCCAACGATCTGGCTTATGGCCTGAAGGTGCCGTTGAGCCGCGCGGAAAAGCTCAAGCTGGAACACGGCTCCGCGTTGCTGGACGAGAAAATCAATGGCCAGACCGTCACCATCACCAACGAACTTGGCCTGCCGCTCAAAACCATCAACGTCGAGCACTTGCAGCGCATCATGTCGCTGCGGCTGGAGGAAATCTTCCAGTTGGTCGCGCAGGATCTCGAACAGGCCGGGCTGTTTGATTACCTTCGCGCGGGCGTTTTTCTCTGCGGCGGTGGTGCGCGCGTTCCGCAAATTGCCCGGCTCGCGGAGCAGGTTATGCAAATGCCGGTCTCCCTCGGTCAGGCCAATTCCGTCAGCGGCCTTAAATCCGCGCTCGACCAGCCGGAGTTTGTCACCGCCATCGGCCTCGTGAAGTTCGGCTCGTTCAAGACCCGCAAGCGTGAAGGCAAATCATGGAAAGATTTCCTGGGCAAAATTTTGCAACGACCTTGAATTTTCCTCGATCATGAAAACCAAAACTCAAACTCCCGCGGCCATGCTGGAACCGGCCAAATTGCCCGCCGCCAAAATCTTTGGCGTTGGCGGCGCCGGGGTCAGGCTGTTGGAGGTGATTAACCGGGAGGAATTTGCCGGCGTAGGCTTCGTGGCGGTCAATACGGACGCAACCTCGCTCGCCGGCTCGACGGTCGCGCTGAAAATTCATCTCGAAACGAAACTGTTGCGCGGTCTGGGCACCGGCGGCGATCCCGAACGTGGCCGCGCGATTGCCGAGGAACAATTCGCCACCCTCAAAACCGCATGTGAAGGCGCGGATATGGTTTTCATTATTGCCGGCCTGGGCGGCGGCGCGGGCAGCGGCATCACCCCCGTGCTCGCGCGGGCAGCCAAGGAAACCGGCGCCCTGGTGCTGGCGTTTGTGACCCTGCCGTTCGCGTGCGAAGGCAACCGCCGCCAGCAACAGGCCCAGCAAAGTCTGGGGCAGCTCAAATCCGTGGCCGACGGGGTGATTTGCCTTCCGTGCCAGAAAACGTTCAAGCTGATTGACGAAAATACGAGCGTGCTCGACACGTTCCGCATCACCGGCGAGTTGCTCGTCGAGGGGGTACGCGGCGTCTGGCGGCTGCTGACGCGGCCGGGCTTGATCCAGATCCACTTCGACGATTTATGCGCGCTGGTGCGTGACCGGCATTCCGAAAGCGCGTTTGCCTCCGTCGAAGCGTCCGGTCCGGCGCGCTCGCGCGAGGTGGTGGAAAAACTGCTCAACCATCCGCTGCTCGACGAGGGCCGGGTGTTGGGGGAATCCGACGCGGTGCTCGTGAGCCTGATGGGCGGCAAGGATTTGACGATGAACGAAGTCGGCCGCGTGATGGAACAAATCAGCCGTCATTGCGAACGCGCGCAGGTGATCATGGGAGCGGCCGTCGACGAAACGATGAAAACCCGTCTCTCGGTCACCGTGATCGCGGCGAAACAAAACGGGGCTGTGCCGGTGGTGGAGTCCATGGCGGCGGCGACTGAGACGACGGAACCGGCGGTTTCACGCGGTTCCGCACGATCCACGTCGCGTTGCGTTTCACCGGCGTCGTCCTTGTCGCCGGAACAGCGCGAACCCGGGCTGGCCCGGCATGGGGGTGGACGCGGCCGAAAAGTGGGTTCCCGAATGCACCAGGCCCAGTTGCCGCTGGCGATTATTTCCAAAGGCCGGTTCGACAAAAGCGAGCCGACGATTCACAAGGGGGAAGATCTCGACATCCCGACCTACATCCGGCGCGGTGTGGCGTTGAATTGATTTCAGTAATTTCTCGACCAGTCGGTCAGCACGCCTTTGGCATCAAACGTCAGTTGCAGATAACGGTCACTGAAGCCGGGGTTGGTGTTCTGACCCACCCCAAAGCCGTTATTCATGCCATTATCGGGCATGCCGGTGCCGCCATTGGGTTGAAGGAACCATTTGAACTCCGTGGCGCCGTTGCTGAGCCGGACCTGCCGGTTCGGGGCGCCAAGTTCATTGACAGCCTGCGCGTATGTGTAATGCCCGACCCGGCTGTTCCAGTCAACCGGCGCCGTGGTGGCACAGCCGATGAGGAAGTTGATGACGAGAAATAAAACGGCCGGCCATGAACATTTCGCGGCGGGGTTCATTTTCATAGGGCTAATTTAACGGAACCCAAGCCTTATGCCAACCATGCATGGCGTTCTCATTTCGGGTCCCCGGCCTTATTGCGTTGGTTTGAAGGAACGCACGTATACGGCCAGCGCTTCAATCTCTGACGGGGACAATTTCTTTTCAAAAGCCGGCATCACGCTCGGCCCGGTTTTGATGGCATGAATGATCTGTCCGTCCGTGGTGTCCGCCTGCCATTTTGTGTGGGTGAGATTCTGCGCCCCGACCAGCCAGCCATGAAAGGTCCGGGCGCGCCCGTTCTGGCCGTGGCACACGACGCAATTTTCGGCAAACAACCCGCGGGCGTCCACCTTGTCCGCCGGATAATTGGCCTGTTGAACAGTCAGTGGCCCGGGCGATGCACAACCCGAAATCAGGAGGATTCCCGGAATAATAACCAGCAAGCACGGTATGATGATTCGACCTTTCATGTTTCCAGATCGCCGAAAAACTCTCGCTTCACCGTGGTGACGGCTCGGCAGAGCGCCGCAAATTTCGAAAGTTGAAGTCCGGCTTTCTGCCGAAAGCCGCTGCGCCTGTTTTGAAGTGGTTTCATTTCAATAATTCTTTGACCACGCGGCGAGCACGTAGTTCGTGCCGAATGTCAGGGTCAGCACCCGGTCCGGGTAGCCGGTCCCGACCGTTTGGCCGACGCCAAAGCCGGAATTGCCGCCGTAGAATCCGGTGCCGACACTGAAGCTGGTGCCGCCGTAACGGTGCGTAATCCATGAGGCAACGATTTTGCCGTCGCTGAGCCCGGCTTGTTTGTCCGGCGGCCCCAACTCGGTCACGGCCTGGTCAAACGTGTAGGTACCGACGCGGCTGTTCCAATCAATCGGCTTGGTGGTGGCGCAACCGACGATGAACGCAACCACCAGCGCCGGAATCGTGAACCACGAAATGTTTGCGATCGACCTCGTGTTCATGGGTTTAATGTAGTCAGGACTGGCCAAAGTGCAAACGACACGTTGTCCCCGCCGATTTACGTTTCTTTTCGTGGAAAGAGCGGCGCTGGTTCGCCGATTTTGTGGCCGGGTGGCAATCCGCCCCAGGTGGCTTCGGGGAATTTGTCCGGCGCGCCGGTGAAACCGAGTTGCGCGTAAATCTTCGTGGCGGTGCCGGGCAGAAACGGCCACAACAATACGGCGAGCACCCGGCAGGTTTCGGCCAGGTTGTAAAGCACTTCGTCGAGCCGTTTGGCCTGGGCCGGGTCCTTGGCCAGCTTGAACGGCGCGGTCTGGTCCACGTATTGGTTCGCGCGCGTGACCAGTCCCCAGATGCTTTGCAGCACGGCTTGGAGCTGGTTTTGTTTCAGCAACGCGTGGGTTTCATCCGCGGCCTTGGCGGCTGCCGCGGCCAGTTCATCGTGCCTGGCGGGCACGACGCCATTGCGATACCGCTTGATCATCGAGAGCGAGCGGTTCACCAGATTGCCCAGCCCATTGGCAAGTTCAGCCTGGTAACGCGCCCTGAATCCGGCGTCGGTCCAGTTGCCGTCCGGCCCGATGTCCAGTTCGCGTAGGACGTAAAAACGAAAGGCGTCCAGACCCCATTCGTCAATGACCGCGATGGGGTCAACAATGTTGCCGGTGCTCTTGCTGATTTTTGCGCCTTCCTTTTGCCACCAGCCGTGGACGAGAATTTGTTTCGGCAGCGGCAGGCCCATTGCCTTGAGCATGATCGGCCAGAACACGGCGTGAAATTTTAAAATGTCCTTGCCGATGACATGAATGTCGGCGGGCCACAATTTAAACTCGGGGTTCGGAGTCCGGAGTTGGGAGTTCGAGGCTGCCAAAATGGTCGCATCGCCATGGGCGGCGGGGATGCTGATGTAATTGACCAGCGCGTCGAACCAGACGTAGGTGACAAAATCCTTGTCAAAGGGCAGGGGAATGCCCCAGTTCAGGCGCGCCGCCGGACGCGTGATGCACAGATCTTCCAGCGTGCTGTTCTTGAGAAAGCCAAGCACCTCGTTGCGCCGGTAATCGGGTTGGACGAACGAGGGGTTCGCTTCGAGATAATCAATCAGCCACTGCTGATGCGCCCGCAACTTGAACCAATAATTGCTTTCCTCGAGTTCGATGACTTCGCCATACGCCGGATCGAACGTGCCGTCGGGCAAACGGTCCTTGTCGGTTAAAAACGTTTCCTCTTTGGTCGAATAAAAGCCCTTGTAGGTTTCCTTGTAAAATTGTCCGTCGGCGTGAAGTTTGGCCAGAATGGCCTGGACAAATTCCTTGTGGCGCGGTTCGGTGGTGCGGACAAAATCATCGTTGGTCAATTCCAGTTTCTTCGCAAACGCCTTCCAGTCCGCCGCCAGTTCATCACAGTAGGCCTGCGGCGTTTTGCCCTCGGCCACGGCGGCTTGCTGGACCTTCTGACCGTGTTCATCCAGCCCGGTCAGGAAAAAGACTTCCTGACCCAGACTGCGCCGCGACCGGGCGATCACGTCGGTGACGATCTTCTCGTAGGCGTGGCCGAGGTGCGGCTGGCCGTTCACGTAGTCAATCGCGGTGGTGATGAAGAACCGTTTGTCCATTGAAAAACCAGTGTGACGGACAAACGCGCCATTGGCAATCTTCCCATTCTTCCTCGTCGTCGTACTCGTTCTCGCAATCGGAAGGTCGAGGACGAGAACGAGCAGGAAAACGAGGAGGATTTCAATTGCCGTGGTCCGGTTCCCTGCTACCCTGTCACCCGGCTGTGGCGGAAAACCAGCCGACAACCAAAAACCGCATGCACAAAGAACTTTCCAGTTTTGCCGCCCGCCTGTGCGGAGCCATTCGGGGTAGGGACGCCGCGCTGCGGCGTCCGGTCGGCGCAGCGCGCGGGCCCTACCAGGATTTAAAATTTAACTCGTTTGCGCTCGAGCTTTTCACCCTTCAATTTCAACACAATACCGCCTACCGAAAAATCTGCGAAGCGCGGGGCCAGACACCGGGAACCATCGAGCATTGGACGCAAATTCCCGCCGTGCCGACAGCGACATTCAAGGAACTGGAGCTGACCTGCCTGATGCCACCGGAGCGCACCGCCGTTTTCCATTCCAGCGGCACGACGGAGCAAAAGCCGAGCCGGCACTTTCACAATGCGGAGTCGCTGGCGGTATATGCGTCGTCGTTGTGGCCGTGGTTCGAGCAAAACGTCCTGTCGGATTTACGATCTACGATTTACGATTTACGATTGCTTTGCCTTACGCCACCACCGGCCCAGGCACCGCACTCGTCGCTGATCCACATGTTCGAAACCGTGCGGCAAAAAATGGGTGGGGCGAGCGTCCCCGCCAGCCGGGCCGAATATTGTGGTCAAATCGCGCCCGATGGTTCCTGGACGCTCGATTTTGATGCCGTCCTTGCTGCTCTGGATTCGTCACGTGTCACTCGTCACCCGTCACTTCTTTTGGGAACCGCCTTTTCGTTCGTCCATTTGCTGGATTATCTGGCGGAAAACAATTTGCGGCTCCAACTGCCCGCGGGTTCGCGTGTCATGGAAACCGGCGGCTATAAAAATCGCTCCCGCTCGATGCCAAAAGCGGAACTGCACGCGCTCATCACGGAACGGCTGGGCGTTCCGGATGAAAATATCATCTGCGAATACGGCATGAGCGAACTCAGCTCGCAGGCTTACGACTGCGTGGCGAGTGACGCGTGGCGAGTGGCGGGAAAAGGCGATGCATCCCGTCACTTGTCACCCGTCACCTGTCACTTTGAATTTCCCCCCTGGGCGCGGGTACAGATCGTTTCACCGGAGACCGGACGCGAAGTGGCGGACGGCGAAGCGGGATTGATCCGGGTTTATGATCTGGCCAACGTCTTTTCCGTGATGGCCGTTCAAACGGAGGATTTGGGTGTTCGCCGGGGGGATGGCTTTGAATTGATCGGCCGCGCCCGATTTGCCGAACCGCGCGGCTGTTCATTGATGAGCGCGTAAATCGCAAATCGCAAATTGTAAATTTGATGAATCTGCCAAACTATTTTCTCGTCGATCTGCCGCCGGAAGCCACGTTGTCGCCGGTCATGCTGGCGGAGGCGTGTCAGACGCTGAAGCGCAACCGCGAGCGATACCTGGCCGGGCGTTCCACGGAACGGATTGTGAACGTGTTGAGCGATGTGGCGGAAGCCTGGCTGAGGCCGGACAACACTTTTCGGAAACTGGCACTGGAACTTGGCCCGGCCGAAACCGGTTTTTCCATCGCTACGCTCAAGCGCGGTCTGGATGACTTCTTCCGGCAAATCACCCGGGACAATTTGCATGCCTTGCTGGTTCAGGAATTGGGCGCCCCTCGCCGGCTGGACGCCATGACCGCGACTGACTTGGAGCAAAAAACGTCGCGAGCCGCCGTGGCGATGGGTCCTGAATTCCTGGTTCACATCGCCGCCGGCAACATTCCCAATCCGGCATTCATGGGCATCGTGCTCGGTTTGTTGGTACGCTCGGCGCAATTCGTGAAATGCGCCAGCGGTTCGGCGTTTCTGCCGCGCCTGTTCGCGCACTCGCTCTACGAGGCGGATCCCAAGCTGGGCGCGTGCCTGGAATTGGCCCAATGGCCTGGGGGCAACACAGATCTGGAGAACGTCCTGTTTGCCGAAGCTGATTGCATTACGGCGACCGGCAGCGATGAAACCCTGGCGTCCATCCGTTCGCGGTTGCCGACCCGCGCGCGCTTCCTCGGTTACGGCCATCGCGTGAGTTTTGGCTTTGTCGCCAGGGAAGTTTTGTCCCATGCGGGCGGGCCGCGCATCGCCTCCCGCGTGACCGATGACGTGGTGGCGTGGAACCAGCTCGGCTGCCTGTCACCGCATGTGATTTACGTCCAACCGGGCGGTGAAGTGTCGCCGGAACGATTTGCGGAGTTGCTGGCGGATGAACTGGAACGGCGGGAACAGACCGAGCCGCGCGGCGAACTGCCGGCGCCGCACGCGGCGGCCATCGCCTCGCGCCGGGGCATTTACGAGGTGCGCGCGGCGCATTCGCCCGAAACATTGATGTGGCACAGCAAGGAGTCCACGGCGTGGACGGTGATTTTTGAAGCGGACCCGCGTTTTCAAACCTCATGCCTGAACCGGTTTGTTTACGTAAAGCCGGTGAAAGATTTGACCGAGCTGCTGCAAAACGCCGAGGTCGTGCGCGGGAAGGTTTCGACCGTCGGTCTTGCTGCGCCGGAACCCCAGGCGGAGGAACTGGCCCTGCCACTGGCGCGCTGGGGCGTGACGCGGGTATGCCCGCTCGGCCAGATGCAAAATCCGCCGTTGACCTGGCGGCACGACGGCCGCCCGGCGCTCGGCGATTTGGTCACTTGGACAGACCTGGAAAAAGGGTTTTAGCCACAGATGGACACAGATAAACACAGATGAAAATATTTTTCGCAGATTGCGCAGATTTTCGCAGGACGTTTGCCTGCATTCTTATCTGCGTAATCTGCGGATCCTTGAACGATGAAAATGGAATTACGAAAGACGTTTCAATTTGAGGCGGCGCATCTGCTGCCGCGGCTGCCGAAATCGCACAAATGCCGGCGATTGCATGGGCACAGCTTTGTCGTGGATGTTGTCGTGGCGGGTGAGTGCGACCCGAAGCTCGGCTGGCTGATGGATTACGCCGACATCACGGCGGCGTTCAAACCGGTTTGGGAAAAGCTGGATCACCGTTATCTGAACGAGATTCCCGGCCTGAAAAATCCCACGAGCGAGGAAATCGCGGTATGGATCTGGAAAAAGTTGAAACCGAAACTGCCATTGCTCACGGAAATCGTCGTGGCCGAAACCTGCACGGCCCGGGCGGTTTATCGGGGGTAAATGAACTTTGTAGCAGCGGACGTCAGTCCGCTCATTTTTAAAAATTAGAGCCGACTTATGTCGGCTGCCACGAAATCATTGCTGATAAGTCATGTTCGTGCCGGTAAGAGGATCTTGCGGAATGGCTTTGAGATAATCCGGCACCAAATCGGCGAGGTTCGCGGGCGAATGACCCTTGTCCGATTCGTAAGCCCGCGCGGCGAGATCAATGATCAATTGGCGTGTTTTGCTTTGTTGGTTTTCAAATTTTTGTTCGGCGCTTTGATACACTTGGTTCAAGGAATTACGGGTCATCAGTCTGGCGAGTTCGTTGCGGATTCCGGGAAACGTCCGCCGCGACCAGTCACGTTCCTGTTGCATCACTTCGTCCCAGGTTTGTCTTTGAGAATCTAGGGTTTCCAATGTCACAACGGTCTCGAGACAGTTTTTTGCGCCCATTTGAGCAAGAAGTTTTTGCAGATCCTCGCCCCCGACGGCCTCTATGGCTATGCCCACCAGTTCATCAATAATGACTCCGCCGCGCGCCGATTCGTGGCCCAAGTGAATGACCTCCAAGTAGGATTTCGCGGCGTCACCGGTACGATTTTCCATTTCTGCCAGACGCCCTTCCGCGGCAAAGGCGAAGGCGAGACGCTTCAGAGCGGCGAGTTGATCCAAATGCGCTGACGAAGTGGCTGAATAATCCAACGGCACCCGGCATTCCTGTTGCAATCCGGTTCGGGCGGTTTGAATTGCCTCGGTGTTTTTGTTTATCAATTCGCGCAATTTCGCCGAAGAAAGTTTGTCGTAGTCCTCGAAGTCATTCGACACCATGGTTCCCGCCTTCACCAAATCCTCGTACCCGTTGGGATTGGGTAGGGGCGGAACGGGCGGGAGCGGCTCGGCGTCCCAGAACAGCAGCAGGGAGAAGAAAAAAACAAACGGGCCCGCCAGAATGGAAAAGGTAATCAGCCGGTTGCGGGTTCTGACGGTCATGCTCCATGGAAATCTGGCAAAAAATCCGCCGCCGTCAACCATTCAGATATTGACGTCGTGCTGTGAATCCGTTTAACCATGGCCGTCGATTTAAGGTGACCTATGAATGCTACAACAACGGCAACCCCGGCCAACACCACTCCCTTGCAGGACAAATTAATTGACTACGTCATTGGTCACAGCGGTGCGCTCATTTCGGCGCTCGCGGTCATCATTGTCGGCCTGATCGCCGCCAGTTGGGTCGGCAAACTCGTGGATCGCTGGTTGACGCACCGGGCAATGGAACAACCCATGCGTACGCTCCTCGTTCGCATTGTGAAGCTGTTCATTTTTGCAATGGCGCTGGTCATTGCGCTCGGAACGGCCGGGATGGATGTGACGGCATTGATTGCCGGTGTCAGCGTGGCGGGCGTAGGTGTCGGTCTGGCCTTGCAGGGTGTGTTGGGCAACCTGGTTGCGGGGCTGACGATTATCTTTACCAAGCCATTTCGTGTGGGTGAATGGATCGAAATCGCCGGGGTGTCGGGGCAGGTGAAAAGCATTCAACTTTTCTCCACCACCCTTCTGCACACCGACCTGTCTCGCGTGGTCATTCCCAACCGCAAAGTCATCGGTGAAATCCTGCACAACTGTGGCAATGTCCGGCAGCTTGATCTTTCCGTCGGCGTGGCCTACGGGACGAACCTGAACGATGCCACAGCCATCGTGCGTCGCGTGTTGGTCGCCAACCCGCGCGTGCTCAAGGAACCCGCAGCCATCGTCGGCATCACCCTGCTCGGTGATTCCTCCATCAACATCGCCATCAGGCCGTGGACGAAAGTGGATGATTACATCCCGGCACAGGTGGAAATCAATCAGGCCGTGGCGGAACAACTGCGCGCCGCCGGCATCTCCATTCCATTTCCGCAGCGTGAAGTGCGGCTGCTCAACAACGCGTAACGCCAAGAAAGTTCATTTGTCTGTAGGAGACGAGGTAACGGGTCACAAATTCTTTTGGGTCTTGAACGGTGAGAGACTTCTTACGTCGTCTCCCACTAAACCGTTTAGGCTTCGACGTGCGCCTTGGTGTGCAGCATTTCCGCGTGGATTTTTGTCAGGACCCCGGCCAGGGTGGTCCAATCCGCTTCGGTGGTTTCCCAGCCGCTACTGAACCGCAGCACCCGATGCGCGTCCGCCGCCTTGAAATGCATCGCGGCGAGGACATGGGATGGCTCCTCCTTGCCGGTCGTGCAGGCCGAACCGGTGGAAACTGCAAAGCCGGCCTTGTCGAGCTTGGAAACCCAGCGGAGCTGGCTGCCTCCCGGCACGAGCGCGGAGACGGTGTTCCACAACCGCGGTGAACCTGCGCCCACAATCACTGCACCGGGCAGTTTATGCAAGAGTTGCCGCTCAAAATTCTCGCGCCAGACACCGCGCAAAATGTGTTCGCTGCGCGCGAGCTGTTTTTCGCGCGCGTCGAGCGCCGCCAGCATCGAAACAATGATCGGGACATTTTCCGTTCCCGCGCGTTGTCCGCGCTCCTGTTTGCCGCCGACAATCAGCGGTGTGACGTGGCTCTTGGCCGGGACCTTCAGGAAACCGATGCCGCGCGGTCCGCCGAATTTATGCGCCGCGCCGCTGAGGAAATCGCATTCACCCAGGCCCTTCGCGGGCATCTTGCCAATCCATTGCACCGAATCGCAGAAGAACGGCACCTCGTACTGCTGGCAGATGGCCAGTGCCTCGCGCCACGGCTGAATCACGCCGGTCTCGTTGTTTGCGGCCATCACGGCGACCACCCCCGGCCGCACGTCGCCGAGTTCAACCGTGAGCCAGTCCAGGTCAATCACCCCGGCGTGCGTGATGGGAATGAATTTCACGCGCTTGCCGAAGTAATGTTTCGACGATTCCATCACGCAGGGATGTTCGATGGGGGAAACCCAGACCTCGGCCTTCGGGTCCAGCACCTGGGCAAAGTGGTGCATCGCCATGTTGTTGGCCTCGGTCGCGCCGCTCGTCCAGATGATTTCGTTCGGCAGGCAGCCGAGGAAGCCCGCGAGCTTTTCGCGCGCCTCGATCATGGCCTTGCTGGCCGCCGCGCCAAACTGGTGCGGGCTGGACGGATTGCCGGCAATATGCTCGGTGGTGTTCAGCCAGGCGTCACGCGACTCGCGCATGACCGGCGCGGTGGCGTTATGGTCGAAATAAATCATCGGGCGGATAAGATACAATTGAACGCGGTACTTGCCAGTTTTTTTAGTAGCACCCGCGTCTCGCGGGTTCAATTCCGCGTCCGCCGAATTGCCTGGATGAGGTTGGATGCTGATAATTGGACGGATGGCGACAAAAAGGTGACGTGTTGGCCGAAGGTTTCGGGCGCGACGCCCGAAACAACCCGCCAGAGGCAGGTGCTACAACATCACTTTTCTGCCGATCAATTGGTTTAAAACCCTTTTATGTGCGGAACTGAAGGCCAACTGCTGTAATTGCGCCGGCGTTTTCCAAACTCCGATTTCGGAGGGACGAATGACACGAGTCCCTGAATTTGCCGGCTTTGAATGGGAATTTGTAGAACTCAGCCCTCCGAACTCCACGCGAAATGCTTCCAGGGTGATGCGATAGCGCGTGATGGAATGTTTTATGGTGCAAAGTGGCTTGATCTCAGAAGCTCCAAAGCCAAGCTGTTCTGCTGCCAAGGCAATTTCGGGTTTAAATTTCTGGACCGTAGCAGCCGACGTGAGTCGGCTCTGACTATGCTTGCCGGAATAATGAGCGGACTTATCCCGCTTTGCGGGACTGCTGCTTCGGCTGGGATCAATTTCCACGTTCGGGAACTCCCATAAATGTGCGTTTACGACGTCCGCGGGGCGTTGTCGGACCAGAAAACGTCCATTCCGCTCAGCGACAAAGGCCACAAAGTGGCGGGCCGTGGCGGCTCCACGTTTGCCAAGATTGGGCAGCTCGTTCATGCGATTTTTCCGGAAGGCAACACATAGCTTTTTAACCGGGCAGACGGCACATTGCGGGTTTCGCGGCGTGCAAACCAGCGCGCCGAGTTCCATCAGCGATTGGTTCAAAAAGGAACAAGCGTTCATTTCGCGCGAAGGCCGCGAAGATTTTTTCTCCTTTGCATCCTTCGCGGTCTTCGCGCGACAAACCAGTTTTTCGGCAATTTGCCAAAGCAACGAATTGGTTTCCTTCTCCTTCGGGTTTTCCGCGATGCCAAAGATGCGGGTCAGTACGCGGATGACATTGCCGTCGAGAATGGGCGTGGGCTGGTTGAAGGCGATGCTGCAAATCGCGCCGGCGGTATAACGGCCAATGCCCGGCAACGCGAGGACATCATCAAAGTTTTGCGGGAACTTGTAGGAGACGACGTGAGGAGTCTCTGATTTCGTTTTGGTTTGAGACTCGTTACCTCGTCTCCTACGGGTTTTTGAGTTGGCGTTCCGCCGCGCGACAATCTGCCTTGCGGCCTGTTGCAGATTGCGGGCGCGGTTGTAATAGCCGAGTCCTTCCCACAGCTTGTGGATTTTGTCCGGGCCGGCTTTGGCAACAGCTTCGACGGTCGGCAATTCACGCAACCAGCGTTCCCAGTACGGAATTACGGTTTTAACCTGGGTCTGCTGGAGCATGATTTCGGAGACCCAGATGGCGTAAGGATCGCGGGTCCGCCGCCACGGCAGGTCGCGGGCGTTGACGGAAAACCAGTCCAGCAAAAGCGGAACGAGCTTTGCCAGTTTTGAGTTTTGCAGCCGTCGCGCCGGAGCGGCGCTATGGCTCGCCGTAAAGGCGGAAGTTTTGAGTTTTGAGTTGGAACTCATTTTTCGCGTCCGGATTATTGCCGCAAAGAGGCGCAAAGAGCACAAAGATTTTATCAGTATTTGAACCCCGGATTACGCGGATTGCACGGATTCAATTTTTATCTGCGAAATCCGCGTAATCTGCGGTTAAAAACTTTTTGTGTCTTTTGCGCCTTTTTGCGGCTATTTCTTTTTGCAGTGAAACCGCTGAGTTCTTACACGTGCAAGCTGACCGACGAACAGGCGTCGGCCCTCGACGCGGCCTTGCGCGCGCGCCAATGGAAGGCCCGTACGGTGCCGTATGCGCGGTTTGCCTATGAATCCGACCAGGCCAACATCGTTTTTTACGAGAGCGGCAAGCTGGTGGTGCAGGGGAAAGGGACGCAGGAATTCATCGAGTTCGTCCTGGAACCGGAAATCCTGAAACAGGCCCGCTTGGGCTACGAAACTGTCCTGAATCCCGAATTGCTGCTCCCGCGGATTGGCGTGGACGAAAGCGGCAAGGGCGATTTCTTCGGACCGCTGTGCATCGCCGGGGCGTACATCAACGAGAGCATGGTCAAGGCTTGGCAGGATGCCGGCATCCGTGATTCCAAGAACATCTCCAGCGACAAAAAAATCGCCGAACTGGCGGTAAAAATCCGCAAAACGCCCGGTTGCGTGGTGAACACGGTGGTGATTGGTAATGAAGCTTACAACCGGCTTTACGCAAAGATGAAAAGCGTGAATGCGATCCTGGCGTGGGGCCATGCGCGCGTGATTGAAAATCTGATGGGCCAGCGGCACCGGATGAATCCTCCGCCGGTGAAGGCCATCAGCGACCAGTTCGCCGCAAAAAAGGAAGTGGTGGCCAAGGCGTTGATGGCTTTGGGGCGGGAGATTGAGTTGGTTCAACGGCACAAGGCGGAGGAAGACCTGGCGGTGGCGGCGGCTTCCATTCTGGCCCGGGACGAGTTCGTGAAGGGCCTGGCGAAACTGGAAAAGCAATTCAATGTGGAACTGCCGAAAGGCGCTTCCAGCGCCGTTGACGAAGCGGCGAAGAAATTTGTCACCGAACAGGGAGCAGAAAACCTGTCAAAAATCGCCAAGGTCCATTTCCGCACGGCCTTGCGCGCGCAGGGCCTGCCCGAGCCGCCGAAGAAGGAATGGCGGCGTGGCTAAGCCGAATTTTATCGAACTGCCGGATTGCGAGCCGATCCCGATTCTTTACGAGGACCGCTCGGCGCTGGCGATTGACAAGCCGCCCGGCTGGATGCTTGCGCCGGTTTCGTGGCAGAACACGTCGCGCAATCTGCAGGCGGCCATTGAATCCTCGATCGCCGGGCGCGATTTTTGGGCGCGCTCGCGCGGCCTGAAATTTCTCCGTTACGTCCATCGCCTCGACGCGGACACGAGCGGCATTTTGCTGTTCGCCAAAAGTCCCGGTGCGGTCGACAGATTTTTTGAATTGTTCGAGGGCCGGAAAATGGAGAAAACGTACCTGGCCGTGGTCGTTGGCGTGCTGAAGCAAAAGTCATGGACCTGCCAACTCAAACTCGCGCCGGATAAAAAGCGATTCAGGAAAATGAAGGTGAACGAGCGTTTTGGCAAGGAGTCTGAAACGCATTTTAAATTTTTGGAAACGCGCGGACGATTTTCATTGATCGAGGCAAAACCGGTCACCGGCCGCACGCACCAGATTCGTGTGCATTTAGCCGAATCCGGTCTGCCCATTGTCGGCGATGAGCTTTATGGAAAGTTGGAGAACAATTTGCCACTCGGCTTGCGGGCCGTACGGCTGGCTTATGTGGATCCGTTTACCAAAAGGCCCGTGGAAATCCACGCGCCGACGGAACCGTTCCTGAAGGAATACGGATTTACAGCAATGTAGTGTCGAGCCTGCGGCTCGATCCAATTTGGCCACAGGCCGAACGCTACAAATTAATCCGCGTATTTCACACTGCAACCGTAAGGTTTGGTTTCCGTAATGGCCACCGGTTTGTCGGCCAGCAACGCGTCAATGGCGGCGCTGACGTAGTTCTGCGCCTTGGTGGGGTCGTGGAACGGATCGGGCTGGTCGTCGATCGCGCCGGCATAGACCAGCACGCCGTCCTTGTTGATGACGTACATGTCCGGCGTGGTTTTCATGTCATAAAGGTGGCCGACGGCGCCGGAACTGTCGTCAATCCACGCGGTCACATCCATTTTTTCCGCGGCCATTTCCGCCCGGGCCTGTTCCGGCGTGCGATGGCTGAAATTTTTCGGATTCACGGAATTCACCAGCAACCACACGACTCCTTTGGTTGCGAGGTCGCGCTGCATGGCCTGCATCGCGCCGGTTTTGTATTGGTTGTGACAGTACGGACAGTCGGAGTTGTACGATTCGAGCACGACGATTTTGCCTTTGTAATCGCTGAGGTGAATCGTTTTGCCATTGATGTCCTGGGCCGTGAAATCCGGCGCGGGTTTGCCGACTTCCACTGCCGATGCCGCCGAGGCCAGAGTTAGGGCGGCCAACAAGGTAAATACAGTTTTCATAATCATCAGTTTAATTACAGTTTAGATTGTCAGAGTACAAGACGTATTTCACCGTCGTTTGGTTCAAAAAAATTGCTTACTTGGCCGCCTGGTCAAGCGCGTCCAGCACAACGCCTGGCGTCAAGAGTGCCGGCAACACAATTGGTTGTGTATCAACCTCTTTTGGATAGACCAGAACCAACGGCACACCGGCGCGACCGTAGCGGTTCAGTTCCGCCGTGATGTTGTCGGGAAAATGCGTGTAATCGCCGACCAGCGCCACGGCGTTGATTTCCTTCAATTTTGCACGGACCGAGGAGACGTCGATGGCGATTTTTTTGTTCACCTGGCAGGTCAGGCACCAGTTGGCGGTAAAATCCACGAGCACGGGATGGCCTTCGCTTTGCGCCTTCGCGACGGCGTCCGGGCTCCACGTCTGCCAGTCAATGCCATCCGGAGAAGTGGCAGTTGAATCCGCGACGGTCATTGGTTCGCGCCAATGCAACTGGTTTTCCAGCGCGAAGGCGTATCCGCCAATCAACAAAATGAGCACAATGGCCAGAGCGACACCTTTGCCGGTCCGGCCACGCTGGACAAACGAGCCAAAAATCCACGCCGCAAACGCCATCAGGACGAGAAAAACGCCGAGCCACAGGACGTTCGTGCCATAATCATCGGCGGCAAGATTGAAGAGCCACACGGCCGTCAACAACATCGGAAAGCCCATGGCGATTTTGAACTTCTCCATCCACGGGCCCGGCTTGGGCAGGAATTTCATCCACGCCGGGTTCCAGCTCAGCACGATATAAGGCGCGGCGAGACCCAATCCGACAAACAGGAAAATCAGCACAATCAGCGATGGGCTTTGGGCGAAGGCAAAGCCGAGCGCCGGCGCCAGGAACGGCGCGGTGCAGGGTGTGGCCAGGGCCGTCGCCAGCAAGCCGTTGAAAAAAGCGCCGGGGGCGCCCTGTTTGGAAGCGAGTTGCCCGGCCGCGCTCAAAGCCTGACCGCCGAGGGTGACATCGAATATGCCGAACAGATTCAGTGCCACCAGCGTGATGAGCGAGGTAAGCACGACGATGAAGACCGGGCTGCCAAATTGCATTCCCCAACCGGCATGGTGTCCGGCGGCCTTAACGCCAATGACCACGGCAGCCAGTACCAGAAACGATACCAGCACGCCGGCGGCATAAACTAATCCGAGTACCCGGACGCGGCCGGGCTCGCGTTGCGCGTGGTTGATGAAGCCAAGTATTTTTAACGCGATGACCGGCAACACGCACGGCATGATGTTGAGAATCAACCCGCCGATAAAGGCGTAGAGCAGCATTTTCCACAACGGCTGCGGCGGTAGGACAGGCGTCGCGCCTGTCTCCATATTCTGGCCAAGGGAATCGGAAACAGGCGCAACGCCTGTCCCGCTTTCAGAAGCGATTTCAGCGGCGGGAGCGTCTTCGCTGACCGGCATCTTGACCTCAAACCCCTCGCGTTGACCGCTGATCTCCATGACGGCCACACCGCCGATTTCTTTGGGCCAATCGCCGGAAAATTTTTGCACTGTCTTGCCAAGGCGGATTTTGCCGGCCCCGGCGGGAAGATTATCGGTCGCAGCTTGAACGTCAAAGTTGGCGTTGGCGTGGGGGAAAAAGTCGGCTTGAGTGGTTTTGTCCAGCGTGGACCATCCAAGGATCAATGGTCGCGTGTCGCCGTTGGCCGGGCCTTTCCACCATGCGCCTGCCCGCAAACTGTCGCCGGGTTGCGGCGTCTTGCTTTTCCACGAATCAATGGTCGCCGCATCAGCGGAAATCCTGGTTTCATTGCTGACATTGAGCGTGGCTTCAATACTGGCGCTGCCGGGGACGCACTCTTCCTTGCATTCGAGCCACGTGACATTCGCCTTCAGATCGAGCGGGCCGGCCGGCGAATTGGATGCCAGCGTCAGTGGTACGAGCAAGACGACCTCACGGTTGTAACCGTAAGTGGTGACTTCGGCGGGCGGGAGTTTCTCGGGCAACGGCCATTGAGTTTCACCGGCGGTAACACCGGGTGGCAATTGCCATTTAATTTCCGTGGCCATGCCGGCCTCGCCGGGATTTTTCCAGTATGTGTGCCAGTCTGGATCCATCTTCATGTCCACGCCGGCCCAGATCGTGTCACCGGGCCGGACCGTATCGGCGGACAACAGCAACTGCACCTGCGTATGCGCGGCGTTGACAGTAAGGGCCAGGAGACAAAGCCAGCCTGACAAGATGATTCCGATGCGTCGCACACCGATTAGATGCCAGATTGGGACAAACGTTTGAAGTGATTTCGTGTTGAACTGTATCCATCCCTGGCCCAGGCCCTCTCCCCAAGGATAGAGAGTATAATCGCCAGCCTGTCGGCAAATCGTGAGTCGCAAAAATACAAATGTCAGGCACTTAACAGTTCCTTCTCCCCGGGGGAGAAGGGCAGGATATGGGCGATTCCAAACCCATTTGCGCTCCGGTGTGATCGATCATCATCCTGAAAATGTCCGGACGGCTCATCCGAATTGATAATCCCGCCCGATACCATAACCTGAACCCACTGATGCCGATCGAACCCAGTTCCGTTTACCAATGGTTGCGCGCGGGCGACGAAATCTTTCCGGCGATGCTTGCGGCGATTGACGCGGCCTCCCAATCGGTCTGCCTGGAGATCTACACGTTTGAAGAATGCCCGTTGGGACGCGACTTTCGCGAGGCATTGTTGCGCGCCGGCGGGCGCGGCGCGCATGTGCGGGTGCTGGTGGACTCGGTGGGTTCGTATTTTTTGCCCGGACATTTCTGGGACTCGCTGCGAAGTGCGGGCGGTGAAGTGCGCCTGTTCAATCCGATGGCCTTGAAGCGATTCTGGATTCGCAATCACCGCAAGCTGCTCATATGTGATGAACGGGTGGCGTTCGTGGGCGGCTTCAACATCTCGCCGGAGTACGAGGGCGACGGCGTGAACGATGGCTGGTGGGACGTCGGGTTGAAGATGGAAGGGCCGTTGGCGGCGCGGTTGGCGTCGTCCTTTGACGACATGTTCGCGCGCGCCGAGTTTCGTCACCGGCATTTTATGCGCTGGCGCAAATCCAGCGCCCGACGGGCCGTGCTGTTGCCGCGGGAACAGATTTTGTTCAGCGGGCCGGGGCGCGGCCAGAGTCCCCTCAAACGCGCCTTGCGGGAGGATTTGGCGGACGCAAAAGACGTGCAGATCATGGCCGCCTATTTTCTGCCGTCGTGGCGGTTGCGGCACGATTTGATGCGGGTCGTCGGCCGCGGCGGGCGGGTGCAATTGATTCTGGCCGGCAAGTCGGACGTGCTGCTTTCCAAGCTGGCCGGGCAGAGCCTGTATCGGCGATTGCTGCGGGCTGGCGTGGAGATTTACGAATATCAACCGCAGATTCTGCATGCGAAGCTGTTCATCGTGGACGATGCGGTTTACAACGGTTCCAGCAATCTCGACACGCGCAGTTTGCAAATCAATTACGAATTGATGATCCGTTTTGCAAACGGGGAAATCGCGAAACAGGCGCGTGCGATTTTTGCGGACACCCTCAAACACTGTCGGCGGGTGTCACGGGAGGAATGGCGCCAATCGCGCACATTTTGGCAGAAAATGAAACAACGCTGGGCTTATTTTCTGTTGAGCCGGATTGATCCCTATGTGGCCCGGCGGCAATGGCGCGGGTTGCCGGACTGACTGATACCATGCGTTTGTGGACAGTGCATCCGAAGTATCTGGACGCCCAAGGGCTGGTGGCGCTTTGGCGCGAGGCGTTGCTGGCGCAGAAAGTTCTGAGCGGTGCGACCCGCGGCTATAAACATCACCCGCAACTCTTCCGCTTTGCCAAAACGAAGCGTCCGTCCGCGGCCCTGGCGGCATACTTAAAAGCCGTTCACAGGGAAGCGCTGCGGCGCGGTTACAAATTCGACGCCTCGAAAATCGGCCGGCTTCATTTTCGCGGCCGGTTGTACGAAACCCGCGGGCAATTGCTCTATGAATGGCGGCACTTGAAACAAAAGCTGAAGCGGCGCGACCCCCAACGGCTTCGTGAATTGATAGTGGTAAAGATTCCTGCGCCGCATCCGCTGTTCAGGATTGTGCCCGGTAAAATTCGGCCCTGGGAAAAAATTATCCCGGCGGAAAAATAAATATCACGCCGGGGTATTTGCCGATTGGCGGTTTTGCACTAACTTAAGGTCATGGAGTGGCTTAACATTATCGCCGGACTGGCCGTGCTGTTTTTCGGCCGCCGGCTGTTCTGGCTGTTCGTGGGATGCGTTGGCTTCATTGTCGGTTTTGAAATTGCCAGCGAGGTTCTACAGGGGCCGCCGGCCTGGCTGATCCTGCTCATCGCAGCGGGCGTGGGTGTGTTCGGCGCCGTTGCCTCCATCTTTCTCCAACGCGTCTTCGTCGTCGTTGCCGGATTTTTCGCCGGCGGATATTGTCTGTCCACGCTGGCGCCGGCCGCGTTGCACGTGAGCGGTGAGGTTGCCATGTGGGTTACGTTTGCCGTGGGCGGATTGCTTGGCGCCATTTTGTCCATCGCCTTGTTGGATCCGGCCCTGATTGCCCTGTCAGCGCTCGCTGGTGCGACGGCGGTTTCCCAAAATGTCCCGCTCGCACCATCGGCCCGGGCACTGCTGTTCGTCGTGCTGCTGGTTTTGGGAATCGTGGTCCAGACTGGACAATATACGCGGGAAACCAAACCCCAACGTTCGCAATCGGCAAAATGAGGTGTTTCAATAGCGCGACCGCAAATTCCATTCGTTCATCAGATCGCGCGGAATTTCCGATAAAAACCGCGACGGATGTTGCATGGCGTCGCCGCCGGAACTGCCAAAGCTGGCGCGAATCAGCGGGTAAATCAGGTAGAGCTCGTTCCGCGCGCGGGTGATGGCCACGTAAAACAGCCGGCGTTCCTCCTCCTCGCCCTCATCGGCGTTGAGCGTGCGCTCGGAAGGAAACAATCCGTCGCAGAGCATGATCACGAACACGGCGTCGAACTCCAAACCCTTGGCTTGATGAATGGTTGAAAGCCGGAGTTGCTCGGTATCGCGATCCGCAGTCTTGTCATCCTCAGCCTCGACGTTGGTGAGCAGCGCGAGCTGGGTCAGGAAATCTTCGACCGAATTGAACTGGTAGGCGAAGATGGCCAGCTGTTCCAAATCCTCCAGGCGCAGGCGGTAATTGGCGTAGGTTTCCTTGAGATAATCGTCATAGCCCGCATCAATCACCAGTCGCAACATCTTCGCGGCGCTTTGGCGGACGGTCGCGTCTTCCAACTGGGAAATGGTGGCGACGAATTGCGCCCAGGCGGTCGCCGCCTTGGCCGGGATGGATTTGGCGCAGGACTGCAGCGCCGCCGCAATGCGCGGCGGAAGATGGGAGTTGGGAGATGGGAGTTGGGGGTTATCGACGGTTGCTGGCTGATTTTCCATCTTCGATCTCCCATCTGCTATCTTCTCGGAAAAAATCTTCCAGATTTTGTCCGCGCCCTTGGCGGCAATACCGGGCAGCAACTGCGCGAGCCGTTTGAAGGCGATTTCGTCCTGTGGATTCACAACCATTTTCAAATAGGCCGTGGCGTCCTTGATATGGGCCTGTTCGAAGAACCGGATGCCGCTGGTGATGGAGAAGGGGATATTGCGCTTGGTGAGTTCGAGCTGCAATTCGAGCGCGTGAAAATGCGAGCGGTAAAGCACGGCCACCTGGTTCAGATTCACGCCTTCCTCGCGCAGTTCGAGCACGCGCTGGGCGATAAAGGCCGATTGCTGCATGGCGTCCGTGCAGGCGACCAGCGCCGGTTTCAGGCCGGATTTGCGCGCAGGCGTGAGTTGTTTGGTGAACTGGTTCCGGTTGGAGGCGATGGCGGCGTTGGCGACCTTGAGGATTTCCGGCGTACTGCGGTAATTGGTTTCAATCTTGAATACCTTCGCCCCGGGATATCGTTTTGGAAATTCCAGGATGTTGGCAAAATTCGCGCCGCGCCAGGCGTAGATACTCTGTGCGTCATCGCCGACGACGGTGACGTTATGGTGCCGCGCGGCAAGCAGGTCAATCAGGTCGCTCTGCAGCTTGTTCGTGTCCTGGTATTCGTCCACGAGAATGAACTGGAAGCGGCGCTGGTAATGTTCGCGCACCTCGGTATGCTCCTGCAACAGCTTGAGCCAGAGCGCGAGCAGGTCGTCGAAATCCATTGCGTTGGTGGCGCGCTTGCGTTTGACGTAACGCTGCGCGAGGTCCGCAATGGGCGCGGCGAATTGCGAAAAATAGTCGTATTGCGATTCAAGGATGTCATCCGTCGTCTTGTGGGTGTTGACGGCGAGTGAAAAGATTTCATTGAGCACCTCCGGCTTCGGAAAATGAGTGCCTTTGGTCTCAATCCCCGCGTCGACGATGTTGGCCTTGATCAAATCCTTGGCGTCGTCGCGGTCGAGAATCGTGAAATCGCGGCGGTAACCGAGCAGGTCGGCGTGCGCGCGCAGGATCCGCGCGCCGATGGAATGGAATGTTCCGCCCCAAAGCTCGCGCAATTCATGGCCGAGCAAATCCGCGACGCGGCGCATCATTTCGCCGGCGGCCTTGTTGGTGAACGTCAGCAACAGGATGCGGTCGGCGGGGATGCCCTGTTCGAGCAGGTACGCGACGCGGTAGGTGAGCGTGCGGGTTTTACCCGAGCCGGCGCCGGCGATGACCAGGGCCGGACCGGGCGGTGCGGTGACGGCGGCGAGCTGTTGCTCGTTCAACTCACGCGCGTAATCAATCTGCAAATGGACGGCAGAATGGAACGGTTCCAGAACATACTCATGCGACATGGGCGGCAATTGAAATGGGAAACAGTTTAAGACGAAAGAAAATTCTAGCCACAGATGAAACACAGATGGACACGGATTTTGGTAGGGCTGACCTGCCGGTCAGCCGGATACGCGGCAGGGCGTCCCTATTATCTCAATAAACCAGCACCAGTACCGCCGCTCGTGTAGGAGTCGAGATAACGAGACTCATTTCAGCTGGAGCGTTTACATTTATGATGTAGCGCAGGCTTTCCAGCCTGCGGGTTTTGGCGACTTTCCAGTCGCCAGTTTCGTACGGACGGAACACGGGACAAGAATGTCCCTAAACCCGCAGGCAAGAATGTCTGCGCTACATGAAATTCGTGTCAAAAGTCCTTCGTTGCCTTCGCATGCTGCGCGCGCCATTTTGGAAACGTGAACGATTTGGGCAAATGTCTGGTGATGGCCGGGTTGCTGCTGGCGGCGGTGGGCGTGTTGTTGTGGTCGGGCTTTGGCAAAGGCTGGCTCGGGCGTTTGCCCGGCGATGTCAACTATTCCAAGGGTGATTTCAGTTTTCATTTTCCCATCGTCACCTACCTGATTTTGAGCGTGATTTTGACGTTGCTGCTGTGGCTGTTTAGGAAATGAAACGGCTGGTTTCGCGCGAAGAACGCGAAGGCGGCGAAGGATGAAGCAGTTTCAGGTCTTCGTTGACTTCGCGTTCGTCGCGCGACCCAATTGTTTTCCTTGTTGAGTTATTCGACGTTTATTCTTAATTTCCTCACATGGAACAGACGCAACCGTCGCAATTGGCGCAATACATCCCGGTGCTCATGCTGCTCGTCGCGGCCATCGGCTTCGCGGTCGGCGTGCTGGCCATCTCGCCTTTGCTCGGCAAATCCGGCAAACGAACCAAGGCCAAGGACACGGCCTATGAATGCGGCAAGGACCCCATCGGCGAAGGCGGCGCGCGGTTTTCGGTGAAATTTTATCTCGTGGCCATGCTGTTCATCCTCTTCGACATCGAGGTCGTCTTCATGTACCCGTGGGCAGTTGTTTACCGCCAAATGCTCGCCGAGCACGCCACGCGGAATCTAATTCTGGGCTCGATGGTGTCGTTCCTGGCGATTTTGTTCGCTGGTTACGTTTACGCGCTGAAGAAAAAAGCGTTCGACTGGAAGTCTTAAAAGACGAGGAGATGGGAGATGGCAGTTGGAAGTTAGGGTTTTTCCACCGTCCCCAGCTCCCAACTGCTAACTTCCAACTCCTGATTTATGGATTCTATAAAATTCGGTACCTCCGGCTGGCGCGGCATCATCGCGCGCGATTTCACCTTCGACAACGTCCGCCTCGCCACCCAGGGCATCGCCGACTATCTGAATTACGAACTCCGAACTCCGAACTCCGAACTTCACGGGCGCAAGCCCGTTGTCATTCTAGGTCATGACACGCGCTTTCTCGGTCGCGAATTTTCCCTGGCCGCCGCCGAAGTGCTCGCCGCGAACCGACTCAAACCGCTCCTGTGCAATCGCGACACGCCTACTCCCGTCATCGCGCACACCATCCGCCATCGGAAAGCGGCCGGTGGCATCAACATGACCGCCAGCCATAACCCGGCGGAGTACCAGGGCCTGAAATTTTCCACGAGTAACGGCGCGCCCGCTACGCCCGAAGTGACCAAACAAATCGAAGCGTACATTGCGAAGCTTCAGTCACAGGGCTGGTCGTTCAACGGCGCAGTCATTGGCACGTATCAATGCCCGACATTTGATCCGCAGCCGGATTATTTCAAACAACTGCACAAGCTCATCGACTTTGCGGCGCTCAAAAGGGCGAAACTCAAGGTGGCTGTCGAACTGGAATATGGCACCGGTCGCGGTTATCTCGATCACCTGCTCGAAAGCGTCGGCGCCAAAGTGACAGTTTTTCACGGTGAAATTAATCCGCTGTTCGGCGGGCATCATCCCGAACCGAACGCCGCCGGCATGGCCGACGTCAGCAAATTCGTTCGCAGCGGCAAGGCCCAGATGGGTCTCGGTCTCGACGGCGACGCCGATCGATTTGGTATTGTGGACAAAGACGGCACCTGGCTGACGCCAAACCAGATTCTCGCGCTGGCGTTATATCATTTGAAAAAGAACCGCGGCTGGACGGGTGCGGTGGTGCGCACCGTGCCGACGAGTCATCAGGTGGACGCCGTCGCCGAATTGCTCGGCGTGAAAGTTTACGAAACGCCGGTCGGCTTCAAATACATCGGCGCGTTGATGGAAAGCGAACCCATCATCGTCGGCGGTGAGGAATCCGGCGGCTTGAGCGTGAAGGGCCACGTGCCGGAAAAGGACGGCATTCTCGCTTGCCTGCTCATGGCCGAATTGGTCGCCACCGAAAGAAAGTCGCTCGGCCAGATTTTGAAGGAGCTTTCGAAACAAATCGGCGAATTTTATACCGACCGCATCAACGTCAGCTTCGCGCCGGAGAAAAAGGACGCATTGCTGGCGAAACTTGGCAGCGGCCTGAAAAACATCGGGGCGTTCAAGGTGGAAAAATTCATCACCACCGACGGATTCAAATTCCTGTTGCCGAACCGCGAGTGGGTGGCCTTCCGCGCCAGCGGCACCGAACCGCTCATCCGCTGCTACATCGAGGCGAAATCCAAGTCCGGGCTGAAGAAACTTCAAGCTGCCTGCCGCCAGGTGTTGGCGGTTTGATCGGTTTTGACGCGAGAGTAGAAGTACGTTGAAAATAGCCCAGTGCTTTAGCACTGGGTAACCCGGTCGGAAAACCGAACAAAGTCCCGTCAGGGACGAAAGAGTCATGCACTCATTCAACAGTTGCCGGATGCATTGCGTATTCTCCACCAAGGAACGGCGGCCTTGGCTCGACTCAAACATTCGCGAACGGCTCTGGCCTTATCTTGGCGGCATCGCGCGTGAAAATGATATGAAAGCTTTGGCCATCGGTGGCGTGGCTGACCATGTGCACGTGCTTTTGAGCCTGCCGCCAACACTTTCCGTTTCCAAGGCGATGCAATTATTGAAGGGCAACTCGTCAAAATGGTTGCGGGAGACGTTTCCCGAACTGTTGCGCGAGGATTTTGCGTGGCAGGAAGGATTTGGCGCCTTCAGCATTGGTGTATCCGGTGGGCAGGAGACCGTTCGCTATATTCAGACGCAGGAGGAACATCATCGGCAACGGAGCTTTCGCGAGGAATTGGAAATGTTTTTACAGAAACACGGATATGATGTAGAGGCAGAGGGGTTGGGATGATTTTCTTTCGTCCCTGTCGGGACTTTATCATTTGTTGGGCTGTTTACCCAGCCATAAATGGCGGGCTATTTTCGAGACGATGCGGTTCCTGCATCTGCTTAAGGAATTCCAAGTAAAATCCCGGCTCAAACTTTCCGCGACTTCCGGAGCTTTGCCACTTCCGCATGCGCGAGCACCACGTCCGGGTCGCGTTGCAGGGCCTGATAATAATGCCCGGAAAACCCGTCGCTGCTTTCCAACACCACCAGCAGCAGGTCCGATTGGCGCACCAGGGCGTCAACCTTGTCCGGGGTCAACGGTTCTTCCGCGTCCAGGGCCTCGTCCATGGCGACGATGAGTTGGGACAGCGGGTGCAGCCAGGCAAACCATGGGTCGTTGGTGAGGAGTTGCAAAAAATGGTTCGGCGACGGGATCTGGCCCATGGTCTTTTCGTAACCCACTTTCTCCGAGTCAACCAGCGCCTTGTGCAATTTTAGCAAGGCATGACGAAGTTCAGTCAGACGTTGCCGGATGCCTTCCGGCTCCGATGCGGTGGTTGTTTTCTTTTTCATCAATAACTCGGCTCAGGGCGATTTCTTTCTGGCTTTCTGAGTGGCAATGGCTTCGGTGAACCAGAGGACCTCGTCGAGAAACGCCGCCGCCTGTTTTTCGTAGGCGGCATCGTTGGGCGTTCCATCCTCCTGGAAGCTGTCGTGTATCCGGGAAACGGACAGGCTTTCCGGGATCGGAAAGGCGCCCATGCCAATCGTCACCAGGCGCAACTGGGCCAGGCAGTTGATGCCACCGAAGCCGCCTGCGGAAACCGTCACGATGCCGACCGGTTTGCGTTCGTATTCCGGCAGCAGGTAATCTAGCGCGTTTTTGAGCACGCCGGGATAGCCGTTGTTGTATTCCGGGGAAACGATGATGAGCGAATCCGCACGGCCGATTTTGTCGCCAAATTCCTGCAGGCGCGGCGGCGGGTCGTCGCGGCGATGCAGGCGTTCCTCCATGATGGGAAAGTTGTATTCCAGCAAGTCGAGCAGTTCCGTACTTACGCCATCTCGTTGTTGCAATCGCGCCAAAACAAAGCGCGCCACCTTGATGCTTTGCCGGTCCCGGCGCGTGCTGCCGGCGATGATGGGAATGTAATACATGCGTTAAATCACCTTGTTCGGTCCACGGCGGATTTTGCGATGACGCAGTTTAAAATGGCAAGCCGTGTTTTTCCATTTACAAATGACGAGCGCATCTGTGACACACGCACCCGATGGCAACAATCCCCCTCGCCCCGCCCAAGCGGGGAGAGGGCCGGGGCGAGGGGATTCGAGCCCGTAAATATTGGCCTCCTCACCCCGCCCCGCTCCTCCCTCGAAGAAGGAGCGGGAGAAAAAACGGTGCGTGTGCCACGATACACCCGCAAATGACCAGCGGCGGCTCACGAATTTCCGATCAAGATTCCCGCCAGAAAAACCAGCGCGCCGCCCAGTGCGATTTGCAGCACGGCTGAGACCAGCGGCGTGTCCATGAACCGGTGCCGAATCCAGGAGATGAGGCCCAGTTCCACCAGCACCACCACCACGGCAACGCTGGTAGCGGTTCTGAAGCTGGGGATCAGGTAGGGCAGGGTATGGCCGATACCGCCCAACGTAGTCATCAGGCCGCAAACGAGCCCGCGCGCCCACGGATGGCCGCGGCCGGTCAGGCTGCCATCGTCGGACAACGCCTCGGCAAAACCCATGCTGATGCCCGCGCCAACACTGGCGGCCAGACCCACAAGAAAAGTTTGAAAACTGCTGTGGGTGGCAAATGCGGCGGCGAAGAGCGGCGCCAGCGTTGAAACCGAACCGTCCATCAAGCCGACCAGACCCGGTTGAATGACCTGCAGGAGGAACAGCCGTTTCTGCTGCGCGGATTCGGTTTCACTGAGTTTGGTCAGGGTGATTTCTTCCGCCGTATGCGCGTGATTGCGTTCCTCCTCCGCCAGGTCACCCAACAATTGCCGGATGCCGGTATCGGTGGCACGGCGGGCGGCGGCTTCGTAAAAGCGCCGGGTTTCCACTTCCATGGTCTCGGCGGTCTTTTGGACGGTCTTCAAGCCGAGCGGCCGCACGAGCCAGACAGGTCTTCGGTCAACAAAACCGCGCACGTCCTGCCGCCGGATGTGTGGGACGTGGTCGCCGAAGCGGCTTTTGAAAAGTTCCAGCAGGCGGTGGCGGTGGCCGTCCTCCTCGCGGCGCATGACGCGGAATTTTTCGGCCTGCTCGGGATAATTGGCTTGCAGGCCGTCCACAAAATCTTCGTAGATGCGGGCATCCTCCTCTTCGAGTGAAATGGCGAGGGCGAGGATTTCCTGTTCCGTCAAACTGTCGAATGTTTTCATGCGTAATTAACTTTTGGCTGTTCAAGATAAGCGCCCCTCGCCCCGTCCCTCTCCCCGCTGGGCGGGGAGAGGGTGGCCAGCGGCCGGGTGAGGGGATGGTATTCTAGGTTCGAATTTTTTGGTCATCGAAACTTCTCGATTCACAAATACGGCGAAAATAACCGGGCGATGGCGTCGCGCAATCGGGGCAGGAACGGCCGTCCATCCGACTCAGCCAGGGTCACTTCGCGGGCGTGGCGAAGTTTTTGTTCAATCACCGATGCCATCCGCTGCGCGAACTCGCGGCCATAGCATTCAACATTCAGCTCAAAATTCAACCGCAGACTGCGCGCGTCCCAGTTGGCCGAGCCGAACAAAACCCAGTGACCATCCACGATCATCAGTTTGGAATGGTCAAACGGCGGCGGCGTGAGCCAGAGACGGCAGCCGCGTTCGAGCACCTGCCACCACATGGCGCGCGACGCCCAATGGACGAACGGCAGATTATTTTTGGCGGGCAGGATGATGTCCACGCGCACGCCGCGCAGCGCCGCCAGATTCAACCCCGAGACGAGCGCCGGGTCCGGCAGAAAATACGGCGTGACAATTTGCACGGACGTTTGCGCCTCCGCCAGCGCAGCCAGCAACGTCCATCGCGCCTTTTCAAAATCGCCGTCCGGGCCGTCCGTGATGACCCGGGCGATGACCTCGCCGCCTTCGGACATTTCCGGAAGCCATTCGCTGCCTTTGAGAATTTCCCGGGTACAAAACGCCCAATCATTGACGAAAGACTCCTGCAACTGGGTGACGACCGGGCCTTGGACACGGAATTGCAAATCCTGGACCGGGCCTTTGGGGTGGTCGGCGAGCACATTGCCGTGGCGGATATTCATGCCGCCGGTAAAGGCCATTTCTCCATCCACGATGAGCATTTTGCGATGGTTGCGGAGATTGATGGTGGCCGCGCGCCACGGCGTCAGCAGCGACGCCGGGAGAAACCGGGCGTGGGGAATTTTTGCGTGGCGCAATCTTCCCGTGATGGGCGGCCACGAATAGCGCGTCCCGGCGGCGTCAATCAACACCCGCACTTGAACTCCGCGCTGGACGGCGCGCGCGAGCGCGGCCACGAATGCCTGCCCGCTGGGGTCGTTGTCGAAAATGTAGGTCGAGAGCGATATGGTTTTTTGTGCGGACTCGATGGCGGCCAGCATGGCAGGAAAAGCTTCATCGCCGTTGACCAGCGGTTCAATCTGATTGCCCGGGATCAACGGTCGGGCGACGACCCGGCTCACCACCCGGGCGAGCATCCGCAGATGTTCGGCGCCGGCATGTTCGGGTTCGCCAAGATTTTCCGGGACCGGCCGGTTCAAGGTTTTATGAACGCCCAGAGACTGTGCGCGCCGGCGGATGCGGTTGACCCCCATCGCGAGGTACGCGAGCGGGCCGAACACCGGCAGCAGCCAGATAAAACCGATCCACACGGTGGCGGCGCGGGAATCGCGCTTGTGGAGGAGGGCATGAATGGAAGCGAGCAGGGAGGCCAGAAAATCGAAGCCCGCAGCCAGATGAGGCCAGAACCGGGAAATATGCTCAAGCCAGTCCACGCCTTTTTATTGGCTAAATCGCGCTCCGACGCAAGTGTGCTGTCTAAATGGTTTATCATCATATGCCATTTCTCAACATTTTGATTGGAACCAAACGCGCCCCTCGCCCCGTCCCTCTCCCCGCCCCGCGGGGTGAGGGTGTCCGGCAGGACGGGTGAGGGGATCCATAGAATCGCTGAACAAACCTGTATTCATGCACGGAACAGGGTTGGTCGTAATCGGGTTAAAAAGGATCCAGATTAGGGATTAGAACACTACCGCCGCAACGGACGCGGTTGCGTCCGTGCGGCGGTTCGATTCCTCTCTGACCCGCAATTGTGGTCAGGCAACCGTGATGTCTTTGTCGAGATAAACGTCCTGAATCAGGTTCAGCAGTTTTATGCCTTCCTTTAGCGGACGCTGAAACGCCTTGCGGCCGGAAATGAGTCCCATGCCGCCGGCGCGTTTGTTGATGACGGCGGTTTTCACCGCCGCCGCAAGGTCGCCTGCGCCCTTGGACTCGCCACCGGAATTGATGAGTCCGGCCCGGCCGGCGTAACAATTCAGCACCTGATAACGGCAGAGATCAATCGGATGGTCGGTGGACAGTTCGCTGTAAACGCGCTCGTCGGTTTTGCCGTATTTGACGCCGCCGGCGTTCAGCGCGTTATAACCGCCGTTGTTCTCGGGCAGTTTCTGTTTGATGATGTCGGCTTCAATGGTGACGCCCAGGTGATTGGCCTGACCGGTGAGGTCGGCGCTCACGTGGTAGTCCTTTTCCTTCGTCTTGAACGCGGCGTTGCGCAGGTAGCACCAGAGGACCGTGGCCAGACCAAGTTCGTGCGCGCGTTTGAAGGCGATGCTGGTCTCCACAATCTGCCGCGTGGATTCGTCCGAGCCGAAGTAAATGGTCGCGCCGACGGCGGCCGCCCCCATGTTCCACGCCTGTTCGACCTGGGCGAAATAAACCTGGTCAAACTTGTTCGGATAGGTGAGCAACTCGTTGTGGTTCAGTTTCACGAGGAAGGGGATCCGGTGTGCGTACTTGCGCGAGACGGCGCCGAGTACGCCGAGCGTGGAGGCGACTGCGTTGCAACCGCCTTCCATGGCGAGCTTCACGATGTTTTCCGGATCAAAATAGTCGGGGTTTTTGGCAAAACTCGCGCCGGCGGAATGTTCAATGCCCTGATCGACGGGCAGGATGGACACGTAACCCGAGCCCGCGAGGCGGCCCGAATGGAACAGCGTCTGGAGGTTGCGCAATACCTGTGAATTGCGGTCGGTGGGCGCAAAAATACGGTCCACGAAATCAGGTCCCGGCAGGTGAAGCCGCTCCTTCGGCACGGTTTTGCATTTATGTTGCAGAAGGCTTTGGGCGGAATCCGCCAGCAGTTTTTCAATTTCAGCATTCATAGTTTTATCGACTTAAATTTTCCGACATGGCGCACATTGAGACATTCAAAGGTTAGACATCAACCGTTTTGGCGCAACGAACGCAAGTTCAATTTTTCGCTGCGAACAACATAAGGCCCGGCACCGGCTCGCGGCTTGTTTGTTTTTGTGATTTAGTCACCGGATTTTGCCACTGCCCGCTGAAGACAAAAAAGAGCGGTCAATTGCACTTTTTATTCTTTTTGGCGCGGTCGGTTGCCAGTTCGCACCATCGTTGTGCGAAAAACCGGCAAGATTATCCAGTCCCAGGGACTTCATGGCTGGAAGCTTTAAAAAATAGTAGAAAACGGCAGATGGGAGCCAGTCTTCGCCGCAAAAGATTGCCAAAGTTGCAAAACTTTTGCATCCTGCCGGTGATATAAGCTTGGAAATTTTGCAATGTGAAGGGTTTCTCCCATTTTCTGAAGCTCGGTTTGCTTATGGTGGCGATGGGTTCCATGTGTCCGCGGGCCGGTGCCCAAGGATTTGGCCTGTCCGTCATTGTTTCGGCCAATTCCGTCCTGCTCAGCAATTCCCCGACTTATACCATCAATCTGACCAATCTGACCGGCATCGGTTTATCCGATGTACGGGTAACCAACACGTTTCCCGCTTCGGTCCAAATTATCAATGCCAGTTTCAGCCAGGGCACGGACCTGATCAATAGCAACGTGGCGGTGTTCGATCTGGGCGCCTTTCTGGCGGGCAACATCGCGCAATTGACCGTGACGGCCGAGCCCACCGTGGTGGGGTTCATCACCAATGCGGTGACGGTCAGTTCCGTTGACATAACCAACACCGCTTCCACCAACGTGGTGATCCAAGTCACCAATCTGGTGGTTTTGGCCGACCTCGGGGTGACGCTGACCGGACCGGGTCAGGCCGTCATCACCAACGATTGGATGACCTATGGCGTGGCCGTCACCAATGCCGGGCCGAGCGACGCGCCCAATGTCATGCTGACCAATACCGTGCCGTCCGGGGTGATTTCACTTTTCCCAACGAACCAGACCGGCAGCAGTAATATGATTTTTAACTTGGGTACCTTGGTGAATGGCGGCTACACGAATTTGCAATTCACGGTTGAGCCGACCAACGCGGGGGTCCTGACATTTTCCGCATCCGTTGGTTCGTCGGGGGTGACGGACACCAATACGGCCAACAACACCGCCAGTAACAATGTTACGGTGATGGGCTACCTTCCCGGCCTGCTCGCTGCCTTTACCAATTCCGGTCAGGCTTACAACCCGCAAAACGGGCTGGTGGAACAGTCCATCACGGTGACGAACATCGGCACCAATGCGGTCACCGCCGTCCGCCTCGTCATCACCAATTTGACCAATCGGCTGTACAACGCCGTCGGAACCAACAACGGCAATCCGTTTGTGTATTACAGCGCCGCGTTGAATACGAACCAGGGCGTCAATTTACTGCTGCAATATTCCGCCGGCGCTTATTTTTCATTCACCAACAGTCAATTGAACGCCTTTGCCGTGCCACTGCCCAACTGGACGCCGCCGCCCGCGACCGGCGCGAGCACGAACCTCAACATCAGCCGCATCGTCCAGCTGGCCAATGGCAATATGCTGATTGAATGGCCATCCACGACCAACCAGACTTACACGGTGGTTTACAGCGACAATGTTTTGTTCTCCAACGCGATGATTGCGCCGCCCGCCATTGTGGCTCCGGCAAACCGGACGCAATGGATTGACTACGGTCCACCCACGACGACGAATGTGCCCGCCAACACCGGCGCACGATTTTATCGTGTGTACCAGAATCCCTGACCCGATGCGACAGCGGCAACCCATCGTGAATAGTGTAGCAGCGGACATGAGTCCGCTCCATCTGTTCGGCAGGGAGGTTGGAGCCGACTCACGTCGGCCGCTACGCTTCAAGCGGGTAGCGCGTCACACTTGGTTCGTATCATGTGTGTCGGCAGGTTTGTTGGGTTTTGTGCCGGCGGTCTCGGCCCAGCCCGAATCGTTTGGTGGGAATCCGGATTCCTATGCCTTCCATCTCATTCCCTCGAACACGGACGACTGGACGCGCCATTTCCGCATCGGCGCGCTGGTGGGCATGAACATCAGCGCCAATTTCAGCCGGAGTGGAACCTTCAACATCTCCGGCAACAATCCGGCCAGCGGAATTTTTGACGACGGCTATGTGCGGACGGACAATACCGGAAACGCCTTCGGCCAGACGGGTTATTGGGGTTACAATAATGCGTCACAATTGAACGGAACGGCTCTGGCGATGCATGCGGCCACTTCATTCTCCACCGCCGGCAACTCAAAAGAGAACGGCGGCCCGTTCCCCGGCTTCGACATGGCATACGGTGATAATCTCTGGTACTGGAAACATGCGCGCGTCGGTTGGGAAATGGGCTTTGGCCTGCTGCCCATCAATATCACCGATAACAGCACCTTGCCGGCGTCCGTCAATCAGTTGACTTACACGTTCAACACCGGCGGCATCGTCGTCCCCGTTGCGCCGTATCAAGGCGGCTTCAATCGGTATGGGGAACCGACCATTGCAACCAATTTCAGCTCCAGCGCCACTTCCGCCAACGGAATCGTTAGCGGCTCGCAATCACTGGACGTGATGCTCTACACCCTGAGATTGGGGCCGACCTTCTATTGGGATCTGACCGATCATCTTAGTTTGTCCCTGGGCGCCGGCCCCGCCGTTGGTGTCGTGTCCGGTGATTACAAATATGACGAAATCATCGCCGCCGGGGGTGTCAGCGCCCTCAATTCGGGCAAAATTGGCGGAACCGATTTTGTCTACGGCGGCTATGTTAATGCGACGGTGCTGTGCCACGTGGTGGACAACGGCGATATTTATGCCGGCGTGCAATTCATGCCCATGAGCAATGCCACCATCAGTGGCGGTGGCCGGATGGGACGATTGAATCTGGGCGGGCAGCTTTATTTTTCCGTCGGCTTCAACTGGCCGTTTTAATTGAAAAGAGTGGCGACCCTAACCAGTGCCAGTTGGAACCAAGTAGTTGGTTGCCTATCAGCCTACGTGAAGGGCATACTTCCCGCAAAGCCGTGTGGCCATTTCATGCCACAAGACGCGCCGGGGTTGCTAGGATAAGATATAACCATAATCCACCCGATGTTTACGCAAAGCGGCGCTGAAAATTCGCTCGAAATAGTTTGGTTCACTTGGACGAACCGATGGACGTATTGATTCGCGATAATCAGTGCCAAATTGGTTGTCTGAAAGTCTGTGAGACTGGGATTGCAATAGACAAATTAAAACTCATTAATAACTTCATTGCGCAGCCGCCCGCTGTTTCTCATTTCAGATGGCAAAGCAAATCGCCGTAATTGGCGGCGTTAACAATCAATATGGCCGCATCTTTACCATCACGTTGAACTCTGGGGCGGCGAGAGTAGCGGCACTCTTGTTGCCGGGGTCCGTGGCACGTATAACTTGAGCTACGACGTTCTGGCGGAAAACAGTTGGCGTGTCTCTGACACAATACAGTACCCTGAAAATCAAGCGAATTTAGAACCAATCAAAATCGATGATGAGGAGACCGGCAGAAGCAAAACCTGAATCTGCCCAGCACCCCCAAGCCACAATAAATTTGACAGCCTGATTTTAACCAGCCGCCAGCTTCAGTTAACAGCAAATGCAACTTAAACTCGTATTCGTGTGGGCAGTCCTGGCCCTTTCACTAATTCAGGGTTCCGCCGCGAACCTGCTGCACCGCTATCCGTTCACCACCGACGCCACGGATGTCGTGGGCGGCGCGAACGGGCAGTTGCTCGGCGGCGCCACGGTCAGTGGTGGGGCGGTGGTTCTCAATGGCTCCAGCGCGTATGTCAACCTGCCGGTCAATCTGGTCAGCAATCTGACTTCCATAACTTACGAAGTCTGGTTCACTGACTTTGGAAGCAGCACTTGGGCGCGCATTTATGATTTGGGTGACAGTTCGGGCGGCCCGGGCAATCAGGGCGGCGGCATCAGTTACATGTTTCTGACTGCGTTGAGCGGTTCCGGCGGCATCCGCGGCGCCTACAACCTTGGCTCGGGCGAACAACTCATTGATTTCACGCCACGGCCGACCGTCGGCGTTGAACATCATATCGTCTGGACGCAGGATGGCAACGCCCAGGTCGCCAGCATTTATGTGGATGGCGTTTTGATGGGGCAAAACACCAGCTTCACCTTCACCCCGGCGGCGGTTGGCAGCACCTTCAACGACTGGCTGGGCCGTTCGCAATACAACGATCCGTATTTCTACGGCTCGATTGATGAGTTCCGCATCTGGGACTCCGCACTAAGTCAGTTGCAAGTTGCCATTGATCTGCAAGCCGGACCGAATCAAGTGATTACGGATCCCGGAGCTCTGCAGTCCATATACTTGCAGGCCGCCAACACCATGTCGCAGGGCATGTCACAAACAGCCGGAGTCATCGGCAACTTTGCCAATGTCACTAACGTCAACCTGTTGCTGGCGTCGGGTGTCGCCTTCAGTTCCAGCAACCCCAATGCGGTCACGGTAAGTCCTGCGGGGGTCATCACGGCAGTTGGCACCGGCGTCGCCACGGTAACGGCGAGTTATGAAGGCGTCAGTGGCACGCAAACCATTTATATCTCCGATCCGCCGCAAACGCTCGCGCACCGGTATAGTTTTACGGCAGACGCCAACGATTCTGAAGGAAACGCGAACGGAACCTTGTCGGGCGGCGCGACGATTTCCGGCGGCGCCGTTGTGTTGAACGGATCGAGCGCCTTTGTGGACCTGCCGAACAATCTGGTCAGCAATTTGACTTCCATAACCTGCGAGGCGTGGTTCACCGACTACGGGAGCAGCACCTGGGCGCGCATTTACGATTTTGGCAACAGCGTGGATGGCGAAGGCAACCAGGGTGGCGGCACGAGCTATATGTATCTCACCGCAGTGGGCAATTCCGGCGGCATCCGCGGCGGCTACAATCCTGATTCCTACGAACAACTGGTTGATTCTGCCAACCGGCCAACCGTTGGGGTTGAGCATCACGTCGTCTGGACGCAGGACGGCAACGCCCAAGTCGCAAAAATTTATGTTGACGGCGCATTGATTTCAGAAAATGACAGTTTCACGTTCACCCCGGCGACAATCGGCGGCACGGTCAACGATTGGCTGGGTCGTTCGCAATTCAACGACCCTTATTTTTACGGCTCGATTGATGAGTTTCGAATTTACACCGCCGCCTTGTCCGCCCAGCAAGTGGCCCAGGATTATCAGCTCGGCCCGAATGTATCGCCGCAGACCGGGCCGGTGACAATCACGACGCAGCCGACTAATACAATTGTTACCGAAGAGCAGCCAGCCAGCTTCAATGTCGGTTACATCGGGCGTCATCCGGTTGCTTTCCAGTGGTATCGCAATGGCGCGTCGCTGGCTGGCGCGACCAACTCGACCTATGTGCTTGCGTCGCCAGTGCCGACGGACAGCGGCGCGGTGTTCTATGTCGCCTTGACCAACACCGTCACCAACACGCTGTTCAGTGTGATCAGTTCCAATGCGGTGTTGACGGTGTTTCCAGACACGAATCCCCCGGTTGTGGCGAAGATTTTCAACATCGGCGCCACCAATGTTCAAGTGGTCTACTCCAAACTGGTGGAGGCCGCCAGCGCGACGAATATAGCCAACTATGTTTTCACCAACGGCCTGCCAGTTACCGGAGCTTCGCTCAACTCGGATAACATGACAGTCGTTTTAACGACGGCTACGCTGACTTATGGCAGCAACTATTCTCTCGTCATCAACGCCGTGCGCGACCGGGCGACGACTCCCAATACGATTGCCACCAACACCATGGTGACGTTTCAGGCGCTGCCGTTTGCGCCGCAAGACCTGGGCATTCCGGCGATAAGTTCCATCGTGACCTCCACGACTAACGGCATCACCGTTACCGCCACGGGCAGCGATTTCGGCGGCAGTTCGGATCAGGGCAATTTTTCCTATCAGATTTACACGGGCAATTTCGACGTGAGCGTTCAGGTCGCCGGCTTGAGTTTGTCCAGTATTTTCGCCAAGGCCGGCCTGATGGCGCGCGAAACCCTCAACGTCAGCAGCCGTTTTGCGGCGGCCATGGCGACGCCGGCGATGAACGGCTGTTTCTTCGAGTGGCGCGATCCCACGGGCGGCACCAGCAGTTCAGCCGGCAGTTTCCCTGCGAATTATCCGAACACTTGGCTGCGGCTCAGCCGCGTCGGCGATACCTTCACCGGCTTTGCCAGTTACGATGGCCAGACATGGACGCAGCTTGGCAGTGACACTATTTCTATGCCGAACCAGATCTATCTCGGCTTTTGCGTGAGCAGCTTCACAACCAATACCGTCACCACGGCGCAGTTTAGCAACTTTTCCAGCGTGACCAATGGCGTGGTTGGAACAGAGATCAATCCGCATGATGCCATGGGGCCGACCAGCCGAAGGACGCCGATTGCGATTGCGAAAATCATGTGGAAACCCCCGACATGGGCGGACGGAAAGAATCTGGAGTGTCTCACACTCTACAACTCCAATCCGTGGTCCCAGGACATTAGCAGCTATCAACTCACCTGTGCGGACATGAACTACACCTTTCCGCCGAATACGACAATTCCCGGCGGCGGCTATCTGGTAGTAGCAGCGGCACCGGCGGATGTTGAAAGTGTTTATGGCATCACGAACGTGATGGGGCCCTACAACGGCAGCCTGAAACATTCCGAGACGCTTGAACTGTTGGATGAGCAGACCAACGTCCTGCTGACCGTGCCTTATGATGATGTCTATCCGTGGCCGGTGGCGACAGATGGCACGGGACACTCGCTCGTGCTGGCCTACCCGACTTACGGCGAAGGCGATCCGCGCGCCTGGGACATCAGCGACACGGTGAATGAATCGCCGGGCCAGATGGATGGTTACACCCCCAGTCCGCTGCGCAATGTGGTCATCAACGAAATCCTGCCGCACTCGGAAAATTCGTCCGTGCCGCAGTTCATCGAACTCTACAACCACAGCACGAACACCGTGAATGTTTCCGGCTGCATTTTGACCGACGACCCAACGACCAACAAATTTGTCATTCCGTCCGGCACGGTGATTGGACCGGCGGGTTTTGTTTCCTTCACGCAGTCGCAATTCGGCTTCACGCTCAACGGCGCGGGTGAGACACTCTACTTCATCAAGCCGGACAACAGCCGGGTTTTGGACGCGGTGCAATTTGGCGCGCAGGCCAACGGCGTATCCTACGGCCGCTGGCCGGACGGCGCGAATGACTTTTACACGTTCACCACCAACACACCGGGAACTAATAACAGCACGATTGTCATCGGTGACATCGTTATTAACGAACTGATGTATGACCCGATCAGCGGCAACGACGACGACCAATACATTGAGTTATACAACAAAGGAACCAACACCATCAACCTGGCCGGTTGGCAGTTCACAGCCGGTGTCACATTTACTTTTCCCAGCGTTACTATTGCGCCGAATGGGTATCTGGTGGTCGCCAGGAACCAGACGAATTTGTTCAGCTTGTATCCCAATCTCAACACGGGAAACACGGTGGGCAACTACAGTGGCAAGCTGTCGCACAACGGCGAGCTGGTGCAATTGTCCATGCCCCAGACGCTTTACACGAACACGCCGATTTTGGTGGAAGAAGATCAGGTGAGTTATGGCACCGGCGGGCGTTGGGGCGAATGGTCTTCCGGTGGCGGCAGTAGTCTGGAACTGATTGATCCGCATTCCAACCACCGTCTGGCGGCTAACTGGACGGACAGCAATGACACCGCGAAATCGGTCTGGACAAATGTCACCTATACCGGGGTGCTGGACAATGGGGCGAATTACGATCCGTCCATAGATTATGCCCAGATTGGGATTTTGGACACAGGCGAATGCCTGGTGGACAACGTCCAAGTCAGTTACAACGGAACCAACTATGTTTCCAACGGCACTTTTGAAGGCGGCCTGGGTCTGACCAACTGGTCGCTTCAGGGCTGCATGGTGCGTTCCAGTCTCGAGCCTACTGGCTATCAAAGCAGCTATTCCCTGCATATCCGGTCCAGTGACAAGCTTTGGACGGGGGATAATTCGTGCGAGGTGGCTTTGCTCCCCAACAATTTGGCAGCGGGACAAACCGTCACCCTAAGTTATGAAGCACGCTGGTTGCATGGGTTGCCGGAACCACTGCTGCGTTTGAACGGCAACTGGCTGGAGGCCACCACAATTCTACCGGTGCCAAATAACCTGGGCAGCCCGGGAATGCCAAACAGCACCTACATTACCAATGCCGGCCCGGCGATTTACAATGTCACCCACAATCCACCGGTGCCGGCGGCCGGCCAGCCGGTGGTGGTGACCGCCAATGTGAACGACCCGGACGGCGTGCAGAATCTCACGCTGTATTACCGGCTGGATCCGGCAACGAACTATACGGCCGTGGCGATGCTGGACAACGGCACTGGCGGTGACGCGGTTTCCGACGACGGGGTCTTCAGCGCGACCATTCCGGGACAGGCGGCCAATCAAATCGCCGCGTTTTACATTTCGGCCACGGACAATCTGGGTGCAGCGACGCGTTTTCCGGCGATCCGCCCCAATGACAATGAACCGGTGCGCGAGTGTGTGGTGATGTTTGGCGACGGCAATCCCGGCGGCAGTTTCGGCGTGTATCATCTTTGGCTCACGCAGACCAACGTGAATCGCTGGGCCAACCTCGGGGACTTGAGCAACGAAGGCAATGATTGCACTTTCGTCAACGGCAATCGTGTTATCTATAACATGCAGGGGCACTTTTCCGGAAGTCCCTATCATCAGGATTTTAACACCCCCATCGGCAATCTCTGTCATTACGATTGGAGCTTTAACGACGACGATATGATGCTTGGCGCGACGAGCTTCAACAAGATTCATGTGCCGGGCAACAATCCGGGGGATGACGCCAGCCTGCAACGCGAACAGTTGGCCAACACCTTTCTCCGGGCGCTCGGCGTCCCATGGCTCAACCGCCGTTATGTGGCGGTCTATGCCAACGGCAACCGGCGCGGCCCATTGATGGAAGACGCCCAGGTGCCGGGCAGTGACATCGTGAAAGAACACTGGCCCAATGATGATGGCGGCTATCTCTATAAGATGCAGCCGTGGTTCGAATTCGAGCCGCTCCCGTCGGGTGCCACCGTTAACTTCAACAATAATGCCTGGTGCAACCTGGTGCCCTACACGACGACCGGTGGCGCTAAAAAAGTGGCGCGTTACCGCTATAATTTTGAGATCCGCCGCACGGCGGATTCATACAGTGACTTTACCAATGTTTTTTCGCTGATTGACGCGGCCAACTCCTCCAGTTCACTGAACTATGTGGCGAACATGGAAAACATGGCGAACATGGAAAACTGGATGCGCGTCTTTGCCGCCAACCATGCGGCAGGCAACTGGGATTCTTTCGGCGCGCAAAACGCGCAGAACCTTTACGGCTATATCGGCACGCTAGGCACCAAGTATTCCCTGCTAATGTGGGACTTCAATATCGTCATTGGCAACAGCGGTTCGTGGGGGCCGGGCCAGAATTTGTTCACGATCAATGGCCAAGATCCGAACATGGCGGCCATCTATGCTAATCCCACGTTCCTGCGTATGTATTGGCGGGCCTTGCAGGACCTGGTCAACGGGCCGCTGAACACCGCCAACAGCGGGCCGTTGCTCATGGCTAAATATAGCGCTTTCACCGAAAACGGACTCAGCGTCGAAAATCCCACCCTGAACATTGAACCGTGGCTGTCTCAGGCACAAAGCAGCATCGCCGCGCAACTGGCCACCGTGAACGCCACCAACTTCACCGTCAACAGCACCGTGACGACCACAAACAATGTGGCTTATGTGACCGGCACGGCACCCATGAATGTAGATTACGTCTGGGTCAACGGGTTGGCCTATCCGTTGACCTGGACCAGCTTGACCACTTGGAAT
>JBEKTH010000016.1:0-69545 GCA_049516255.1 Verrucomicrobiota bacterium | reverse complement strand
TCGTTGTCTGGGGCGCGAGTCCCACAACTGGTGGCTCGGCAACCCGTCCTACGGGTCGCAACCCACGCTCTCGGAGAGCAGACACCTGTTTCACTTTCATCGCCAGCCATACTGTCTAGGCTGCTAACACGCATCTTATGAAAAAGATACCGACCACTTGTTTGATTGCCGTTTCATTTGCCATTTTAAGAAACGTATTCGGGCAGAACTTCATCGTCCAGGAAACCCAGGAGGGTTTGAACACGGAATATAACGTTATTAACAATAGTCCTATACCATTCAACATTGACGCTTTCGCTGTCGAATCCACGGGCGGCAGCCCATCCACAACCGATCCGGGGTGGTCAGCAGTCTTGCTGGATGCATCGTCATGGTTGCAATCGATGGGCGGCACGCTTCCCTCCTGGCTGGACTATACCGGTGAGACATACGCACAGGCATTTCCTAAAGACCCTGCCAGTGTCGACGGATATGTGCTGGACCAGCCAAACTTGGGCAGTGTGATTTCAACGGGAAGTTCCCTTGACGGCTTTTTCTTTCAGGGCGCACCGGATTCAACTGACAGGTTCATGCTCGTCAACGAGCATGGTCCAGCGATTGTGGAAGGGCAGATCATCACTCATTTTGGCACGGTCGAGGTGGTGCCCGAACCAACCGTTTTGAGCCTGGTTGGCATCGGCATTTTGGTCCTATGCTGGCGGATGAAGCGGCCTGACACCGCGCAGGCCTTCGCCAGAATGAGGGGGCTTCGGCCCTGCAGGCTGGGGCGGCGAGGCGGTCGAAAGCCGAGGGTCGAGAGTCGAGCGTGACCAGGCAAAATGATTGAATTATGGAATTTGAAAGTTCATCTTGGTCCGGTGGTTCAGGCCATTGCCACCAAGGAAATATAACAAGTCGTTCCACACAAAACCGAAAGGAGACACATGAAGAAAGCAGAACTGAAAAACTTTGGCAAACCCGATGACGTTCGGGAGTTTCCCAAAGGCAGACTGGAATTGATCAAGGTCGGCGGTGCGACCGTTGGCCGGGCCATCTTCGAGCCGGGCTGGCGCTGGGCCACGTCGGTTCAGCCGATCGTCAAGACCAAGAGCTGCGATGCTCCGCATTTCCAGTATCACGTTTCCGGTGTGCTGCGGATTCGCATGGATGATGGCACGGAGTTCGACTGCAAGCCGGGCGACGTTTCCCTTTTACCCTCCGGCCACGATGCCTGGGTGGTGGGCAACGAGCCCGCGGTCGTGGTTGATTTCCAGGGGATGATTGATTACGCGAAGTCGCTGTGAGTTAATTTAACCGGTTGCTGCAGGAAACCAGGGCACCCGTGACTCCCCGGGTTGGCGCTTGCCGGGCTGCGCTGAGGCAGGCAGCTTGGGAGTGTAAGGCGGCATTAAGTGCATGAAGAGGTTCATGTTTATTCTATTGGTCGCACTGGCGACAGTGTGCCTCGTGCGTAAGAGTCATGCCCAGGGCACTATGGCACCACTCTACTTGTTCACCAGTGGCTCTGGCAGCATTACCACACTCCAAAACGGAGACCTGCTGCAAGTTGGGCAGACTTATGACATGACAGCTATTCCAGATTCCGGCTTCGTATTCAGCAGTTGGCAGCCAGTCAACGTCTTCGCTATCACTCAAACCAACTTTGATTCAGGTGGTAATCCAATTCTTCCTCCGATAACATCCATCGTTTCGGCGTTAGTGCCGCAGTTTACCTACCAGCCTGACCTGCAATTCGTCATGCAGCCTTTAATGGCGATTACGACGAATGGACAAAACCCGAATATCTCCCGGAGTGTCGGCTGGCAGGCTGATTTCGTGCCGATTCCAGAGCCATCGGGCGCTACGATCTTGGTGTGTGGTTTCACGGTAGCCGCATGGTTTCGGCGCCGGCGAAGGATAGAAACGATCAAGCCACTACGATGCGGTTTGATGGGTCAAGCCAGGTGAAGAGTTTTGCAGTTCCTTGCCAATCTGCGGAACGCCGGGTGAAATTTAACTTTTTGTGTTGGACAAACTTGCCGATTTCTCATAGTTGGACATCAACGGTTAATTCCACAATGGAACAAGCCGATGAGTTACAAAATTTCCCGCTACGGCTGGCTGCCCGATTTACCGGACCAGCGCGACCATTTTTACGCCGCACCGGTCGCTGCCGCGGCGGTTTTGCCCGCCAGCGCGGATTTGCGTCCGCAATGCCCGCCGGTCTATGACCAGGGCCAGCTCGGCAGTTGCACCGCCAATGCCATCGCCGGGGCGATCCAGTTCGACCGGATGAAGCAGCAGCTCGCGCCTACTTTTGTTCCGTCGCGACTGTTCATTTATTACAACGAACGCGCCATGGAGCACACGGTTGATTCGGACAGCGGCGCGCAGATTCGTGACGGCATCAAAAGCGTCGCCAAACTGGGCGATTGTCCCGAAACCGAATGGCCTTACACCATCGCCAAGTTCAAGACCAAGCCATCGCCGAGGTGTTACGGCGACGCGCTCAAGTACCGGGTGGTTTCGTATCAGCGGTTGACGCCGGTGCTCAGCCAGTTGAGGGGCTGCCTGGCGTCGGGTTATCCGTTCGTGTTCGGCTTTACCGTTTATGAAGGTTTTGAAAGCCCGCAGGTGGCCAAAACCGGCCACGCCTCATTGCCGGGCGCCGGCGAACGGGCCATTGGCGGCCATGCCGTGGTGGGTGTCGGTTACCAGGATGCAAAGCAATGGTTCATGGTCCGCAATTCCTGGGGCAATCAATGGGGTCTAAAGGGTTACTTTACGCTGCCTTATGCCTATTTAACCGATGAAAATTTAGCCAGTGACTTCTGGACAATCCGTGTAGTTCAGTGATAATCAACGCAACCTGACAAAAACTATGACTCTGACCAAACGCGACCTTGTAATTCGCATCAGCAACGAAACCGGCCTCGTCCAACAGCAGGTGTTTGACGTGGTGCAGAAAACCCTCGATTACATCGCCGAGGCGCTCTCCAAGGGCGACAAGGTGGAACTCCGCAATTTCGGCGTCTTTGAAGTCAAGGTCCGCAAGGCGCGCGTGGGCCGCAATCCGAACAAGCCGGAGACCGACGTGCCCATTCCGGCCCGTGCCACCGTGAAGTTCAAGGCCGGCAAGGAAATGCGCGCCGACGTTTTCAAGCTGTCGCCGAAGACGCAGGCGCCGGCGGCCTAGTTGCCACAAAAAAGCGGGAAGCGGTGGCCGACGTGAGTCGGTTTCTGATTTTTTTGGGAACATGAGGGAATTTGAGCCGACCGACGGCGGCTGCTACGGGAATCGAAGTTTTCAAAATCCGCAAAAGTTTTATTTAGTTTTTGCGGATTTTGTGCTTTTTTGCGGTTGAGCTATGGAACGTTTACCCGGTTTCCGCGATTTTTATCCCGAACCATTGCCGTCCCACGACGCGGGATGGAGCTTTGACGCCCGCCAATACATTTTTGACAAGTGGCGCGAGACCGCCCGGCGTTACGGTTTCCGCGAGTACGACGGGCCGCCGCTCGAATCCCTCGAACTGTTCACCACCAAAAGCGGCGACGAAATCGTCGGCCAGCTTTACAACTTCACCGACAAGGGCGACCGCGCGGTTGCACTGAGGCCGGAAATGACGCCGACGCTGGCGCGGATGGTCGCCGCGCACGAGCGCAATTACAAAAAACCCATCAAGTGGTTTGCCATCCCGCAACTGTTTCGCTACGAACGCCAGCAGAAAGGCCGGTTGCGGGAACACTTCCAGTTTAACGCCGATCTCATCGGCGAGACGGACCCGGCGGCGGACGCGGAACTCATCGCGCTGCTGATCGACACCCTGCGCGCGTTTGGGCTAACGAAGGAGGATTTCGTGCTTCGCCTGAGCAGCCGCAACGCGTGGCACGAGTTTTACGAAACCGGGAGGGACGGCGTGTCGCCGTCCCAAAAAACGGACGAGTATGATTTTTTCCAGACGATCGACAAACTGGAGCGCACGCCGCCGCAAGAGAGTGAAACGAAGCTGGCGGCGCTTGGTTTCTCACTGGCGGACGTGACCCAATTCATCGAATCCGGCAAGCCGACCGTGGAGCTGCAGAGCATTTTGGACAACCTGGCGGCGCGCGGGTTGCGCGAGTTTGTGAAGGTGGATTATCACGTCATTCGCGGGCTGGCGTATTACACCGGCACGGTGTTCGAGGCGTTTGATGCGAAAGGCGAATTCCGCGCCATCGCCGGCGGCGGCCGCTACAACAATCTCGTCAAACTCATCAGCGGCGGCAAGGTGGACCTGCCCGCGCTCGGCTTCGGCATGGGCGACGTGGTGCTGCTGGAGCTGCTCCGGGCGCGCGACCTGCTGCCAAAATTCGACGCCACCACCGATGTCTATGTTTTGATCGAAGACGAGCCGCTCCGCGCGCAGTCATTGAAACTCACCCAGAATTTGCGGGCCGCCGGCTACGCCGTGGACTACCCGCTTACACCCACAAAATCGGACAAGCAATTCAAACGCGCGCAGGAATTGAAGGTGGGTTACACCGCCCGGGTGGAAAGCGACGACTACGTGCGCATCCGCAACATGAAGACCCGGGAAGAGGTTGTCGCCGGCTTTGCCGACGTGGCGAACCACTTGGGCTAGCACCGCGAAGCAGTCTGATGAACCAGTACGGAGTGCCTGAAGCGTTTCATGCCGGTTTGCCCGGTTTAACCACCGCCACAACCAACGCGTCCGGTTTGAGATATTTTTGCGCGATGGCCTTGATTTGTTCGAGCGTGACGGCTTCGTATTTCGCGTCGTCCTGTTCCGTGCGCTGGTAGCCGAGGCCGTACAGTTCGTCGAGGGCGGTGGTGGAGGCAAGATGGCCGAGTTCCTGCCGGGCGATTTTTTTCTGGCCAATGATCTTGGCCTTGGCGCGCTTGAGTTCCTCGGCGGTCAAACCTTCGTTGCGGAGCAGTTCCGCTTCCTTGAGCAATTCCTTTTCAACCTGTTCAACCTTGGACGGTTCGGTGCCGGTGTAAAACGCGAAGAAACCGGGTTCCAGTCCAGCCAGATTCTGCGCGCCGACGTAATAGGCCAGGCCGAGCTGTTCGCGGATGCGCAGGAACAGCCGCGAGCCGAGGTCGCTGCACGATTCCTGAATCAACTCCAGCGCGTAACGGTCGTCGTCAAACATCGTTGTGCCGGGGAACCCGACCACCAGCACGGCCTGCTTTTTGTCGCGGGCCTCCTCCACGTGCCTGGGAGCGCCGGCTTCCAGCCGGCGGGCCGCCCGGGTGTCGTTGCTATTTGCCGGCAGGATGCCGACGCTCCCGGCACGCGATTTCCAGTTCGCAAACGTCTTTTCGACGGCGGCTTTAACCTCGTCCGTGTTCACGTCGCCATAGATGGCGAGGACGCAATTGTCCGGCGTGACGAGCCGCTGGTGAAATGATTTCAGGTCGCCCGCCTGGAGTTTTTGGACCGTCGCTTCCGTGCCGAGCGGGTCGAGGCCGTAACCCCGGTCGCCGAACATCGCACGGCGCATGGCCAGGCTCGCGCTCTTGAGCAGGTCGTCCCGCTGCGCATAGATGCCGGCGATTTGGACGTCACGTTCGCGATCCAGTTCACCGGGAGGGAAAATCGGGTTCAACAGGACGTCGGAAACGAGATCGAGGCCGGTCTTGAAATCGCTGCTCATCACTTCCGCGTTCACGCCGAAGCTGTTGTTGCCGCCGTAGCTGTCGATGCCGCCGCCCACCGATTCGATTTCCGTGGCGATTTGGACGGCGGTGCGGCGGCCGGTGCCTTTCAGGAGCGCCTTGGCAAGCAGGAGGGTGATGCCGGTGTTTTCGGTGGTTTCGACCAGCACGCCGCCCTTGAGCACGGTACGAAATTCCACGAAGGGCAGGCGGTGGTCCTCCTTCACCAGCAGGCGCAGGCCGTTCGCCAATTCAAATTTCCGGATCGGCTGGTCGCCCGGTGTTTCAACCGCGGCTTTGGATTTCGGCGCGGTGCCGTCGGGCAGCAACGCATACAGCGTGCGGTTTTCCGCCGTGAGATATTCACGGGCCACCCGCTGGATGTCCGCAGGCGCTACCAGTTTGACGGCGGCGAGCTGGCGTTCGGAAAAACCGAGGTCGCTGGCCACAATCCAGTTCCCGCCGAGATCGCCCGCCTGGCCTTCCATGGTTTTGCGCGTCGCCAGCGTGGCGGAGACAAATTGTTTGACCGCCTTTTCCAATTCGCCGGGCGAGACCAGGCCGCCCTTCATTTTTTCGATTTCGGCCAGCATCGCGCCGCGGGCATCGGCAAATTTGTCCGCGTCGGCGATGGCGCTCATGCCGAACAGGCCGGCATTGCCGGGACTGTACGTCCACGCGTCCACGTGATGCACCACGCCCTGCCGTTCGCGCACCTCCTGGTAAAGCCGCGAGCTGCGTCCATGCCCCAGCAGCACGGCCAGGACCTCCAGCGCCGCGATGTCGGGATGGCGGATTTCGGGGATGTGCCACGCAAAATGGAAATGGCCGAGCTCAATCGGCGCTTCCTCGGTGATTTCGCGCGGCGCAGTCTGCTTCGGTTCTTCGGGTAAAACCACGGGCGACATCGGCCGCGCCCGGGATTTCTCGTAGGCGGCGCGGATTTGCGCCAATACTTCATCGGTTTTTATGTCACCGACGACCACGTAGAAGACGTTGTTGGGCGCGTATTTCTCGCGATAGTAACTGCGGACATCGTCCGGCTTCAGTTCGTTGAAAATGTCAGGATAACCGATGACGGTAAAGCGATACGGACTCCGCGTGTAGGCGGTCTCGAAGAGGCGGCGTCCGGCGCGTCGTCCGGGATCGTCCACGTTCATGTCCATTTCACGGCGGATGACATCCTGTTCCTTGGCCAATTCGTCGAACGGCAGGGCCGCGTTTTGCATGATGTCGCAAAGGATGTCGATGGCCACGCGGGCGCCGGTGTTCGGCACGTCAATGTGGTACACCGTGCGGTCGAAGCTCGTGTAGGCGTTCATGTAACCGCCGGCTTCCTGCACTTCCTGGTCGATACGGCTGCCGGGGCGCGTGGCGGTGCCCTTGAAGAGCATGTGTTCGAGCATGTGCGACAGGCCGGCGCCGAGCCAGCGGCCTTCGTGGATGCTGCCGGCCATGCACCAGGCCTGCGCGGACACGACCGGCGCGCTGCGGTCTTCACGCACGATGATGGTCAGGCCGTTGTCGAGCGTGGTCAGGGTGACGCCGGCGGGTGGCGACGGGGTTTGCATCGCCAAAATCCTGGCCGAAAAAGCGGTGTCACTCATACAACAATTGGACGGGCAGGATATGCGTAAATGCGTTTTGGGCAAACCAATTTGGTGCGACAAATACCATTACCTCGTCCATTTCGACATTAAAGCTTGGGAGATGACCGGAATTGGAAATTTGATGTCGGGAGTTGGAATTCAAATTAGAGCCGATTTACATCGGCTGCTACGAGTCCTGGATTCGTCAGTTGGCCACCGGCTTCGATTCCGGATTTGATTTGTTCTGCGGCCAGAACGGTTTGCGGAAGACTTCCGTGAAATCGTAGCCGTTTTGAAAATCGTCGCGCGTATCCTTGTCGGTTTTGGCGAGCAATCCGATTTCCACCATGTTGAAGACAATGTCCCCGAAATCGCGGCAGTTGCGCACGCCCCATTCCTCGAACACGGTCACGACCATCGGGCCGAATTGCTGGAGCGCAAACTGCCGGATGCCGTCGAGCAGTTCCTGGCCGCTGACGTGGCGGATCTGCCCCTGGGTTTCCTTGCCAATGAGTTTCTGCGTATAGTCGAGCGCCTCACGGACAAATGTGTAGGCGTCGCGCGAAAAACGCACGTCCCGGGTGAGAATCAAATCCACCGCTTCGTCAAAGTTGATTTCTTGCATCTTTAGGGTTTGGCCTGCTGATTGGTTGCTGCCGGCGGGTGGGCCGTACGATACGTTTTGACGGCCCAGCCGGTCAACAGCAACCCCAGAACGATACAAAGAACCAGTTGTTCCTGTTTCGTCAGGCGGTTCACACCAATAATATAGCGGAAACGGGGCAAACGGCAACAATCCCATTTACGATTTGCGATTTACGATTTACGATTGAAGAAACGTCATTCGACGCACAAATCATAAAAAAAATCGTAAATCATAAATTACCATGGCTGCGATCGGCCGATTTCAGAAAAATGGCGAGATTTTTTACGCCAAAGTGGTGGACGGGGAGTTGTTCCGGCTGCGCGGCGACGTTTTTGGTTCGCCATCGTTTGACCGGCGGCCCACTTCGCGAAAGGGAGTCAAGACGCTGGTCCCGGTCGTGCCGTCCAAGATCATCGCCGTCGGCCTCAATTACATCGAGCATGCGCGCGAGACGGGCAAGCCACTGCCGCGCCAGCCGTTGTTCTGGCTCAAGGCCCCCACGTCGTTGATTCCCGACGGCGGGAAGATTGAGATTCCCTTTCCGCATCATCGCACGGATTACGAAGCCGAGCTGGCCATTGTCATCGGCCGCAAAATCCGCAACGTCACGCCGGCAACGGCGTCGCGCTATATTTTTGGTTACACGACAGCGCAGGACATCAGCGACCGCACGATTCAGAACGCCGAGGGCCAATGGGCGCGTTGCAAATCATTCGACACCTTCACGCCGCTCGGCCCGTTGGTGGAAACGAAAATTGATCCGAACGGACTGGCCATCCAACTATTTCAAAACGGCCATTTGCGGCAGAATTCGAACACGAACCAGCTGGTCTTCAAGCCGGCCGAACTGGTGAGCTTCATCTCGACGAACCTGACCCTGTTGCCGGGCGACGTGATTCTGACCGGCACCCCCAGCGGCATCGGGCCGATTCAATCCGGTGACAAATTGGAAGTGCGGATTCAGGGTCTGGCGCCGCTGGTCAATCAGGTGAAGTGAGACAAGCTCAACGCAAAGACGCAAAGGCGCAGAGTAAAATAAAATTCTTCGTTCCCTGGTTCTTTTGTGGTTAATCTTTCCGCCGCATGTACTGGACCAAAACCTTGATTCCGACGCTCCGTGAACCGCCTGCCGAGGCGGAGATATTGTCGCATAAACTGCTGCTGCGCGCCGGACTGATCCGCAAGCTCGCCGGCGGGGTCTATACCTTTTTACCGCTCGGCTTGCGGGTGTTACACAAGGTCGAACAAATTGTTCGCGAGGAGATGGACCGCGCCGGGGCCATCGAAGTGCTCATGCCCGCGCTCCAGCCACCGGAAATCTGGCAGCAAAGCGGCCGGTACGAAACCGCGCGCGACGTGCTGTTCAAGGTCAAGGACAGCGCCAATCGTGAATGGGTTCTCAGCGCGACAGCCGAGGAGGTCATCACCACGCTGGCCGCGGGAGAAATCAATTCCTACCGGCAGTTGCCGAAGAATTTTTATCAGATCAGCTTGAAGTTCCGGGACGAAATCCGGCCGCGATTTGGCCTGATGCGCGCCCGTGAATTCATCATGAAGGACGCCTACAGCTTTGACCTCAACGACGAGGCGTCGCAAATCACCTACCAGAAAATGTATGACGCCTACGCGCGCATTTTTGAGCGCTGCGGGCTGAAAGCGTTTCCGGTCGAGGCTGACACCGGTGTCATCGGCGGCAAGTTTTCGCACGAGTTCATGGTGCCGGCGGAAACCGGCGAGAACGAGGTGGTGTTCTGCGAAGCCTGCGGCTATGCCGCAAACATTGAGAAAGCCACCAGTGGCATTCCCAAAACCGCCACGCGCGAAGTCGGCGCGGCGATTGAAAAGTTTGCCACACCCGGTGTGGTGACCATTGAAGCGCTGACCAAGGAACCTTACAAAGTTCCGGCCAATCGCCAGATCAAGACATTGGTTTATATCGCCGACAGCAAACCGGTCATTGTTCTGATACGCGGTGATGACCAGTTGAATGAAACGAAGTTCGTGGCCAAGACCGGCGCGGTGGCGGTGCGACCGGCCACGGTTGAAGAAATCGTGCCTTTGCTGGGCGCCAGGCCGGGTTCGCTTGGCGCTGTAGCTGCGACCGTAAAGTCGAGGGACATTTCGATTTTTGCCGACGAACGGTTGCGCGGCGCCAACGATATGACGACAGGTGCGAACGAGGACGGTTTTCATTTGAAGAACGTTTCCATCGAACGCGACTTCAAAGTTTCAGAGTGGTTCGATTTGCGGACGGTCACCGCCGGTGAACCCTGTGCCAAATGCGGCAAGCCGTTGAAAATCCGGCGCGCCATCGAGGTCGGCCACGTTTTCAAGCTCGGCACGAAGTACAGTGAGAAGTTTGGGGCGGAATATCTGGACGAATCCGGCGCGCGTAAACTCTCCGTCATGGGTTGCTACGGCATCGGCGTTACGCGCACCTTGCAGGCGGTCATCGAGCAATGCAACGACAAGGACGGCATCATCTGGCCGATGAACGTCGCGCCCTACCGGGTTTGTATAACGCCGTTGAACGTGGCCACAGACAGCGAGGCGATGAGGCTGGCGGAAAAATATTATGCCGAATTCGCGGCGCGCGGCGTGGACGTGATTCTCGATGATCGTGACGAACGGCCGGGAGTGAAATTCAAGGATGCGGATCTGGTGGGTTTACCCGTCCGGCTCGCCATCGGCGAGAAATCGCTGGCCAAGGGCGAAGTGGAAATCAAACCACGCGGCGGCGCATTGCAATCCGTCCAGACCGGCGTTGCAGTGGAATCCGTGATGAAGCTGCTATCAAAATCCTAGCAGCGGACGTATGTCCGCTCTGAATATTTCTGAACTGCCGGAGAAGTAAGCCGACTCACGTCGGCCGATACAGGTAAAAGTTATGTTCAACGCGGCAACGGATGGAAGGTAAACCGCGCCGGATGGCCGGCCGCCGGATCAATATGCATCGTGTAGTAGCCGCCGTCGTTGAGCAATTCAATGCCGGACAGGGCAGGGCAAAGCCGCACGTGAAAGGGCCGCCAGTAATGGGCTTCGTGGAGCGCCGCGGTCATCCGATGGACGTTATGCCCCAAAAAGCGGATGGGTGGAATGCCGGACAGCACCCGGCTTTCCCAAACCACCAGCCGGCTATGGAGGTGCCCGATAATGGTCTGTTCAATTTGCGCCAAACGGCAACGCACGGGTTCTTCGCGCCAGAGAAAAGGCAACGCCGTCGGATCGTGGCAAAACAAAATCACGCGTTGGTTTGATGGCAACGAATCGAAAACGGCGCGGACCTCAGTCAGGTACGCCTCGCGCAAGCGCAGCCATTCCGGCCATTCTTCCGGCAGTGTGTCCGGCTGATGGGTGGGGAGTGCGATCAGAGACGAAGTTATTCCCAGGAGGGTATAGCGTCCGATGGCAAGTTGCCAGAGAGGTGACAGGCCGAGGGTTTTCGTCGCAACCTGCCAACTGGCCAGATGCATTTCTCCGAAGCCAAACAAGGCGCGTTTGCCCAATTCATGGTCGCCGAGGGTGAATCGCGCGCGGTCGCCGAATTTTCCGCGCAGTTTACCCAGGCATTCCTGGGCGCTTTGGCCGGCGGCCGGATCGCTCACACCCACAAAGCCGCTATCGCAGGAATAGTCCCCGTTGCCAACGAGGTAATCGGCCGGCCCGACCTGGTCGAGGAAACGATCCAATTGCGCCGCCTGGCTGAACGGATGGCGCATCCAATAAATGTGCCGGTAAGCCCGGGCCACGGTGCGGAGGGCGGGATTGGGAATGGCGAGCATTTCGTAGTTCTCGCCGCGCGCGCGTTCAGCGGCGCCCGCATAGTGAATGTCGCTCACGACGGCGACCGTGACCTCACCTGGTCCGTTAGGCTCCATGTGGCGTCAAAGCGGTGCCACCACGATGCCGTTATTGGCTTTGTCCAGACACTCGCGGACGGTTTTGGCGAGATCGGCGTGGGTGTAAGGTTTTGGCAAAAAACGTGCGTTCATTTTGACCAACAGGTCGGTTTTGACTTCAGTGGCGGTGTAACCGCTGGTGAAAATGACCTTCAGATGTGGATGTTTGAGGCGCAATTGTTTGGCCAGGTCCGCGCCCGAGACGCCCTCGGGCATCACCATGTCGGTCAGCAGCAGATCGATTTCATCCATATTCCGCTGCCAGGTGTTGAGTGCCTCCCGGCCGGATGACGCTTCGAAGATTTGATAACCGTGTTCGGAAAGGATGTCGCGCGCCATTTCGCGCAGCACGGGTTCGTCCTCGACAATGAGAATGGTTTCGCTGCCGCCGGTCGTGGTTTCCACCGGAAGGGTTTTGATTTTTTTTGGCGGAACGATTTTGTCGCTGGGCGGAAAAAAAACGTCGAAGGTTGAGCCTTTCCTGGGTTCGCTGGTGACCTCGATCCAGCCCTCATGCTGTTTAACAATGCCGTAAGCCGTCGCCAAACCAAGGCCGGTGCCCTTGCCGACTTCCTTGGTTGTGAAAAACGGTTCAAAAATCCGGTGCAGCGTGGCGACATCCATGCCGATGCCCGTGTCGGTGACGCGCAGGCGGATGAACCGGCCGGCGCGCGCATCGGCATGGGCTTTCTCGTAATCATTGTCAACGGTGACGGTGTCCAGGCTGATGGTGAGCTTGCCTCCCTGGGGCATGGCATCCCGGGCATTGACGGAGAGATTCATGATCACCTGCTCAATCATACCGGTGTCGCCCTCCATCGCCGGCAATTCCGGCGGCGGCAGGCATTCGAGCTGGATGGTTTCGCCGAGCAGGCGTTCGAGCATCCTGGACATGTTACTGACCACCTCGCCCAAATCGAGCAGATCGGATTGAATCACATTTTTACGGCTGAACATCAACAATTGGCGGGTCAGGCCCGCGGCGCGTTCAGCCGCGAAATAAATCGCTTGCAAGGGGTCGAGAATGTTCGAAGGCAGGGTCGGCTTGGCCAGCAACGAGCTGGAATGTCCCTGGATGATGGTCAGCATGTTGTTGAAATCGTGCGCCACCCCGGCAGCCAACTGGCCGACGGACTCCATCTTTTGTGACTGGCGCAGCTGTTCCTCCAGATTCAACCGTTCGGTGATGTCATCCACGTAACAATGCACGACCCGGCTGGGCAGCACGGGGTGGAACAACCATGAAAACGTCCGGCCATCAACCTCCGTCTCCAACTGCACCTTGCTCCGGCCGGTGGCCAGGCAATCATGGATAATGTCGCTGATTTCAGCAGGCAGTATCTCGCGCGGATTATTTTTCCGGACGGAGGACGCGAGTTGCTGTGCGGCGTCGTTGAAATAACTGATCGTTCCGTTCTCGGTGAATTCCATGGTCGCCGCCGGATTCAACTTTGCAAACGAGGCGACCTTTTCGGTTTCGGCTTCGGCGCGTCTCCGTTCCACTGTCATGCCAAGCACGGTGGCCACGGCCATGAGAAATTGCACTTCGTCCGGCGTAAAATCGCGCCGCTGCGTGGCGTGGACGCCCATGACACCGAACGGGCGCCCCCGGGTTGGGATCGCCACGGTGGTGCCGCTGACGATGCCATGTTCGACGAACAGTGGCGACGGGGTGAATTGGTTCTGGGCCTTGAGATCGGTGACAATAATCATCTCGCCGGAGTTCAGGGTCAGGCCGGTTTGCGAATGATTGTCCCCGGGGATTTTGGTTTCGCCGACGCAACCCCGTTTCCAGCCCGCCCCCGCCTGCAGGAGCAACTGGCCATCGGGCAACCGTTCCCAGACGGCGCTGTATTCCAATTCCAGCGTGTGCGCTACGAGTAGGCCCGCTTGATTCAACAGCGGCGCCATGTCGCTTTCGGTCAGCGCAAATTGTCCCAGGGCGGCGATGGCGGTTTGCTGAAGCGCGCGGTTGAGCAGAATTTTTTCCGCCTTTTCCCGCTCGTTGATGCGCTGCTGGAGGGCTTCGGCCATGCTGTCGAAAACTTTCGCGAGCTGGCCGAATTCGTCTCCGGTCGGCTCCAGTCCCGTGCGGGCGGTCAGATCGCCCTTGGCAAAACGTTGCGCCGCGTCGGACAACGCCTGTACCTGTCGCAGGATGAAATGTTCGCCGCCGAACCATGCCGCTCCCAGGGCCAGCAAGCCGGTGACGAAACTGGCCCACGGCACGTCGAGGGCATACTGCTTCAGCCAGTGCGGGGCGAATTCCCAAAACCACGACTGATTGACGAGATACGTCAACGCCAGCGCCGGTGCAATGGCCACAAAGACACTGGCGACCAGTTGCATGCGCACCGTGGAAAATTTTTTTAAGATCTTTTTAAACATTTTGCCCGGTTCCGAGGCTGTATGAACAGCATATCGCAAACCAATTTTGGGCCATTTTCAATCTTCCATGGCCAGCGCGGCAGTCCGATTTTTGGGCAGTCGTCCCAGGTGAAAGACCATAAAATGATGCAGAAACTCCCGCAACTCGGCGAACTGGGCGGCGGCCAGTCTCAACCGCGCAATTTCCGCCCAGCCGCCCTGGGCCAGAACCTGGCTGATTCTCCGGGCGCCGGCGGACAGCCTGGCTGTCTCCCGGCCCGGTTCCAAACCAAGCTCGTGGAGCAATTTCAGTTCAAAGGCAAAAACCGCCTGCGGTCCCGCCGGGTGTTCGCAGAGATGTTTCAGAAAACGGAGCATCAAGTCATATACCACGGGCAGGGGCGTCTCGGTTTCCGTCGCTTGTTCGACCAACGCCGTGGCGTAGGTAGCCTGGCGCAGCCGGGCGAGATTCTGGCGCAGGGCGGGATGGAGTTCACGCAGGCTGACTTCGCGCAGGACATGCAGGTCGGAGCGCCGGCTGCGACTGAACGAAAAATCCGCGACGTAAAACACATCCAGTTTGCCGAGGAACGGCGATTGGGGCCTTTGCGCGCCTTTGGCGACGGTGGCGATGCGTCCGAAATCCGGTGTAAGCCAGTGGACGATGAGGCTGGTTTCGGTGAGTGGCCGCCTGCGCAGAATCAAGCCCGTGGCGGATTGTATCATTTGATTTTCGGCGGCACGGATTCATTCGCCAGCGCACCGATGCTGATGATGTATTTAAAGCCGTCCGCCACGGACATGTCGAGTTTGATGACCTCTTCCTCCGGCACGACAATCAAAAATCCGCCGGTGGGAAGTGGCGTCGTCGGGATGAAGATGCACACGCATTTTTTGCCCGTTTTTTCCTCCACCTCGTCCGCCTGCGCATTCGTAATGAAGCCGACCGAGTAAATTCCCTCGCGCGGATACTCAACGAGCACGACGGTCTGGAACGAGCTTTTTTTTCCGGACGTGAACGCCTCATCCACCTGTTTGATGGTGCCGTAAATCTTGTTGAGCACCGGCACGCGCAGCATCAGGCTGTCCGCCCACGCAAACAGCCGTTTGCCGAAATAGTACCGTGCCAGTACGCCGATCACCGAGACCATCGTGACCGCCAGCAACAACGCCAGCAGGCTCCAATACCAGAACATCGGGCCGGCGAAGCCGTCCTGGTAAATCGCCTTTGGGCTGAGACAGTAGGGGAGGAAAAAGAGCAGGGTATCCGTGAAACTGGAGACGGTGCCGAACAACCATTTGACCACCGCCAGGGTGATGACGCCGGGCAGGACAATGGCGAGGCCGGTTAAAAAACTGGCGCGCCAGCGTGCCATCAGTGATTTTTGCACCGGGAAAGTTTAGCGGGGCGCGCCAGATGAGCGAGCGAAAATCGCCGGGAAAGTTCGCGCAACCGCCGGTTTTCCGCCTGCTTCATCTTTCGCCGGTCAGCGGGGCGTGAATCATCATGGCCCAGCAAATGCAAAATGCCGTGCACGAGGTAACGCGCGATTTCCGACTGCCAGCTTGTGCGAAACTTGCGCGCCTGCAACACCGCTTCGTCCACACAAATGAAGATTTCACCGCGAAGCTGGGGGCCAGGATCCAGGGTCCGGGGTCCGGGGTCTGGCGACCGGCGTCCGGGTTCCGAATAATCAAACGCGATGACGTCGGTCGGGCCGGCATGCCGGAGGAATTGCCCGTTAAGCCGGATTATTTCCGGCGTGGCGACCAGATGAACACCGAGTTCCACTCCTTCGACCTTCAAATTGGCGAGCAACGCGTCCGTGATTTGTTTGAGCAGGCGCCGATTGATTTTCCGCGTGCGCTGCCGGTTGGCGAGGACGACGTTCATGCCATCACGTCTTCGCGGTGCCGCGGTGCTGCTCGTAAGCCGTGATGATGCGTTGCACGAGCGGATGCCGGACCACGTCGCGCTTGCCGAACTCAATGACCGCGATGCCCTCCACGTTTTTCAGCGCGTGATGCGCCTCCAGCAGGCCGGAGCTTTTGTGCGGCGGCAGGTCGATTTGCGTTTCGTCGCCGGTGATGACGGCTTTCGACCCGTGTCCCAGCCGGGTCAGAAACATCAGCATCTGCTCCGTCGTCGAATTTTGCGCCTCGTCCAGAATGATGAAGGCGTTGTTGAGCGTCCGGCCGCGCATGTAGGCCAGCGGCGCGATCTCAATCGTGCCGCGTTCGGTATGCTTCTGGATTTCCTCGACCGGCAGCATGTCCTGCAGCGCATCCTGGAGCGGGCGCAGGTATGGCGTGATTTTCTCGTAAAGATCGCCCGGCAGGAAACCCAGTGCTTCGCCGGCCTCGACGGCCGGGCGCGTCAAAATAATCCGCGACACCTTGCCATCACGCAAAGCCGCGAGCGCCATCGCCACGGCCAGATACGTCTTGCCCGTGCCCGCCGGTCCGACGCCGAACGTCACGTCGTGCCCGCGGATGGCGTCGAGATATTTTTTCTGGCCGACGGTTTTGGCGGTGACGCCGGGTTTGCGGTCGTGCGTCATCACACGGTCGTTCACCAGGTCTTTGAGGGTTTCCACGCCTTCGTGCTTTACCACGTTCAGCGCGTGGGCAAATTCGCGGTTACGGACGGTCGTGCCGGCCTTCAACAACGTTTCGAGCGAAACGAACAGGTGTTTGGCGCGTTCCAGGGCGTCGGCCGGGCCTTCCAGTTTGATCCAGCCTTCGCGGGCGGTGGCCTTGACGCCGAGTTCGCCTTCGAGCGACTGGAGATTGCGCGGTTCATTGTTAAAAAGCTGTTGCGCGAACCGCGCGTTTTCAAAATGAAGTGTTTCCGTTGCCACAGTTGAGTTTATTTAGCCACAGATTTTCACAGATGAAACACAGATTTATTCTTTAATCCTTTTAACGGCTCGAGCAGGAAAAAATGTTTCAAGGTGATTGGAAAAATGGGAACGGTACGTTTCATCTGTGTTAATCCGTGTTCATCTGTGGCTAAAAATCATTTTGCCAGTTCCGCCCGCAACTTTGCCGCCAGGTCACCCAAGGCCTGGGGCAGAACGGTGGTGTTGGCCAGCACCGGCATGAAATTTGTGTCGCCGCTCCAGCGCGGTACCACGTGAATGTGCAGGTGTTCGGCGACACCTGCGCCGGCGGCCTTGCCGAGATTGATGCCGATGTTGAAACCATCCGGTTTCATCAGGCTCGTCAACGCGTTGACGCAACGCCGCGTCAATTTCCACAAATCGGCCAGTTCGTCGTCGGTCAGGCCGTTCAGGTCGGCGGCTTGTTTGTAGGGCACGATCAGCAAATGTCCGCCGTTGTAGGGAAAGGTGTTGAGCAGCGCGAAACAGGTGCGGTCGCGGACAATCACATGATTGGCTTCGTCATCGCTCGATTGCGCGATGCGCGTAAACAGGCTGGCGTCCATCTGCGGCTTGGGCGCAAGGATGTAGTCGATCCGCCAGGGCGCGTGCAATGATTCCATGAGGAAACGTTAAAACTCGCAGCAAATAAGGAAAGCAGGAAATCAGGAATCTTTTTTCACTTTCCTGCTTTCGTTATTCAATTCCGTGTAGGACAGGCGTCGCGCCTATTTCCAATTAAAAAACCGCTTAAGCGGAATAAATCGTCAGAGACAGGCGCGACGCCTGTCCTACTGCTGGAACAAACCCAGAATGGCCGTGGCCGCGCGTTCGGTGGCGCCGGGACCGCCCAGTGAGGAAACAATCTTTGCGAGTTTTGATTTGATGCTTTGCCGCAGCGATTCGTTTTGCAGCAGTCCCAGCGTGGCCCCGGCCAGGTTTTCCGGGGTGGCGTCGTTTTGGATGAATTCCGGGAAAATCATCTCATCCGCCAGGATGTTCGGCATCGTCAGCCATTTCACGTTCACGATGAACCGGCCGATCTGGTAGGTGCTCCACGACGTTTTGTAGAGCGTCACCGTCTGCACACCAAAGAACGCGCATTCCATCGTCACCGTGCCCGTCGAAGCAATGGCGACATCGGCTTGGGCCAGCGATTGGGGCAGGTTACCGACCTGAATTTCGACGGTCGGTGGAGGCGTGGACAATTTGTTCGCGAGTTCCTTCAAGGCCGGATTGGGCAATACCATTTTTGCCCTCGCGCCCGGCAACTTTGCCTGGATCAATTGCAACGCGTCCAGCATCGGCGGCAGGTGCCGTTTCAATTCGCTCGTCCGGCTGCCGGGCAACAAAAGGATTTGCGGTTGCTGATTGGTGATGGACATGATTTCCGGTTCACGGCGCGTGAATCGTAAATCGTCATTCGCTAATCTCCCAATCATCGGGTGTCCGACAAATTCCACGCGCAACTTCGGCGCACGTTGCGCATACCAAGCCTTCTCAAACGGGAAAATGCTCAGAAGCAAATCGTAATCCGTCTCCAGGAGCCTGGCGCGGCCCGGACGCGACGCCCAGACCTGCGGCGAGACGAACTGGATGATTTTTGGGTTCCATTTTGAAAACGGATTATTCCGGAGGTATTCCTTGATGGCGTGGCCAAAGCGCAGGTTGAATCCACCATAATCCACGCCGATGATGGCATCCGGCTGGCGCTCGATGGCCAGTGCCAGCAATTGATTGAACAGTTGCCGGAACTTGAAATAATTCAGCAGCACGTCCGAAATGCCGATGACCGAGTGTTGGGTCAGGTCAAAGGCCAGTTCCACGCCAGCGTCGGCCATTTTCGATCCGCCCGCGCCGAAGAATTGCGGGACGCGCCCGTCTTCGCTTCGCTTCGACGCGGCCAGCAGCGCGGAAACCAGTTCCGCCGCGAGCAAATCCCCGCTCGCCTCACCGGCAATGAGCATGAAAGATTTCGGTTTCATCCTGTGGCAAATTCAGCCACGGAGTGGCATACGATAGTAGCCCACGGTGCTAACCGTGGGAATACGGTTCCCATAACAAATCCAAGCGCCGGCAAGGGGCGAAAGAACATTCACTCCCATAAAAATCTCTCGTCGTATTCGATTTCGTGTCTTTTGAGAAACGCAAGAAATTCTTCCTGAAATGACACGCGTCGGTGATGTTCCTCCTGATTGGCGATATATTTTTCCACGTCGGCCAGACTGGAATGGCTCACACTGAACGCGCCGTAGCCGGTCTGCCATCCAAACGATTTTCGATCCGGAAACGTTTTGTGGACCCAGCCGGAGGAATCCGCCTTTAATTCACGCATCAAATCCGACAAGGAATGTTTGGCGGCAATGGAAGCCAGAATATGAACGTGATCCGCCGTGCCATTGATGATGAGCGCCTTGCCATCGTGCGCGCGGATGATGCCGCCGAAATAAGGGAATAGCCGCCCTTTCAATCCCGTGTCCAGCAAGGGCGCGCGGTCTTTTGTGCCAAAAATTATGTGCGTCAACAAGTGGGTGTACGTGTGTGCCATGTTCCGTTCGCCCCTGCCGGGGCTTTTGAAATTTGCGCATGACCGGACCCATAGCTGGCGCTATGGGCTACTCCCGTGCGCTGCTCCGCAGCTTTTCCGTGATTTGTCGGTTCCATTCTTTGCGTTTCCGCGCCTTGGCACCTTTGCCTTAAACCTTTTGATTTTGAATCTGCCGCGTGATTTCAAAGGCCAGGTCCAGCGCGCGTTTGGCGGATTCACCGCTGACCATCGGCGTCTGTTTTTCACGGACGCAGTTCACAAAATGCTGCAGCTCCAGCTTTAGCGGTTCGTCCTTCGCAATCGGCACCGGCTCGCGCACGATTTTCTTTCCGGCGAACTGGCTGACAATGTTGGAATGCTTGCCCACGCCCAATTTCGCAGCCAAAACCTTTTTCAACAGCGGCGTTTCACGCTCATCTTCGCGGGCGATGCGGTAGATGAACCCCTCCTGGGCGCGGTAATCGAGCGAGATGTAGCTGGGGGTGGTCTTGCCGCCGCTGAACACGCGAATCTTCCGCATCCGTTCCGGGCTGACCCGGCTGGCGGTGAGATTGGCCACGCAACCGTTGGCGAAATGCAACCGCGCGTTTGCGATGTCCTCGCTCTTGCTCAACACCGGGATGCCCACGGCATCCGTGCTCGTCACCGGCGATTTCACGAATGCGAGAACGACGTCGAGGTCGTGAATCATCAGGTCCAGCACGACGCCGATGTCGGTCGAGCGGGCAGGGTAGGGCGACAGCCGGTGGCATTCGATGAAGCGCGGCTCGGGCGCGGCGGATTCCAGATATTTGAAAACGGGATTGAACCGTTCGACGTGACCGACTTGCAGGACGCAATTTTTTTGCTGGGCGAGTTGCACCAGTTCGGCGGCCTGCGCGGTGTCGTCGGTCATCGGTTTCTCGACCAGGACGTGCTTGCCCTGACCGAGCAGTTGTTTCGCCAGTTCGAAATGGGTCGTGGTCGGCGTGACGATGTTGACGGCGTCGCTGGCGGCGGCGGCTTCGGCCAGGGAATTGAAAATCCGCGTGTTGTATTTGGCGGCAGTTTTGCGCGCGGTGTCGGCGTCGGTGTCGTAAACGCCGGCGAATTCGACCTGTCCGGCCCTGGCCAGTTCGGCGTAAAGGCGGGCGTGATGTTGTCCGAGCGAGCCGACGCCGAGAACGGCCACCCGGATTTTTGGGTTTGAAGTTGCCACGCACCGAGTCTGCCAGCGAAAGATGGAAACTGAAACGGAAAATTTGCGGCTGGCGTAGCGCAGATTGTCAATCTGGTGTGTCGCGGGTTGGCAACCCGCTTCCGTGCCGATTGCCAATCGGCGATACAGCAGGCTACCAGCCTGCGCTACGTGTAGCGCAACTTTCAACTTTCAACTTTCAACTTTCACCCCTTAAATTACGCCGTGCCAATTCTGGGTTACGTCCTCGTCGCGATTGCGGCGTATTTGCTCGGCTCGATTCCAACCGGCTATCTGGTGGCGCGGGCCAGGGGCATTGACATCCGCACTGTCGGCAGCGGGAACATCGGCGCGACGAACGCGATGCGCGTGTTGGGCAAACCGGCGGGAATTTTTGTGCTGCTGATGGATGCGGTGAAAGGTTATGTCGCCTGCGCTTTTCTCCCCCCATTGGTCTTCAACTGGCTTGACCCTCATTTTTCCGGGCTCTTTGTTTATTTTCAAAACTGGCCGGTTGAATACCAGATCCGGGTTCACGTGGTCGCCGGATTGTTTGCCGTGCTGGGCCACAATTACACCTGCTGGCTCAGATTCAAGGGCGGCAAGGGGATTGCGACGAGCGCCGGTGTTTATCTGGCGCTGGCACAGTGGCCGCTGCTGATTGCCGTGGTGGCTTTCATCCTGGCGCTGCTGGCGACCAGATACGTTTCGGTCGGTTCCATCTCGGCGGCGGTGGCTTTGCCGGTCGCGGTCTGGGTGCTTCCGCCTCACAATTTATTGCTCGGCACGGTCACGACGGTGCTGGGCGCGATGGCGATTTACAAACACAAGGGCAACCTTCAGCGCCTCGCCGCCGGGACCGAAAACCGGTTGCAATTCAAAAAAAAGGAAACGACATGAAAATTACCGTCCTCGGCGCCGGCGCGTGGGGAACGGCGCTGGCCAAGGTCCTGCAGGAAAACGGCAATGCCGTGGCGCTGTGGGACATCAACGCCGAAACGCTGGCGGAACTCCGGCAGGGGCATAGCGATCGTTATTTGCCCGGCGTAAAACTGCCCACCGACTGGAAGGTTGAGGCGGATTTTCAAAAGGCCATCGGCGGCGCCGAGTGCTGTGTCATGGCGATTCCATCGCAATTTTTCCGCCAGGTGGCCGCAAAATTGAAGGGACATCCCGGAATTCTGGTGAGCGTGACCAAGGGCATCGAATTTGAGACGGGCGAAACCATGAGCCGGATTTTGCGCGAACACACGCCGGCCAATCGCGTGGCGGCGCTTTCCGGACCGAGTTTTGCCCGGGAAGTCGCGCTGGGCATCCCGACCACGGTGGTTTGCGCCTGCGAAAGCGACGGCACGGCGCGCACGGTGCAGGGACTCTTTCATCGGCCGGAATTCCGCATCTACCGGAGCACAGACGTCCTGGGTGTGGAATACGGCGGCGCGTTGAAAAATATCATCGCCATTGCGGCGGGGGTGAGTGACGGTCTCGGTTACGGCGACAACACCAAGGCCGGCCTGGTCACCCGTGCCTTGTCGGAAATGCGCCGGCTGGGCGTGGCGTGCGGCGCCCAGGCGGAAACCTTCTCCGGCCTGAGCGGTCTGGGCGACCTCATGTTGACGTGTTTTTCAAAACAAAGCCGCAACCGTGATCTGGGCGAACGGCTGGGGCGCGGTGAAACGATGGCGGCGATCCAGGCGTCGCATCCAAAACTGGCCGAAGGTTATCCCACCGCGCGTTCCGCGCATCGGCTGGCGCATGAGAGGAAGGTGCTGACGCCGATCATTGCCGAGGTCCACGCACTGCTGTACGAAGGCAAGGACCCGAGGAAAGCGGTGCGTGATTTGATTTCGCGGGCGTTCAAAGCCGAGGATTAATTTACAATCCTCCTCGTCCTCGTGCTCGTAATCGAAAAATCGAGGACGAGAACGAGAAGGAGGGCGAGGACGATTACATCATCGCCGCCTTGATCAGCTTCAACAATTCCGCGTGTGATTCGACGGCTTTGAATTGGGGGAATTCCTGTTTCACCTTTTCCGGCGCGTGGATGAGAAAGCCGACGTTCGCTTCGAGCAACATCGCGGTGTCGTTGTAGGAATCGCCCGCGGAGATGACGTGGTAGTTCAGCGCCTTGAACGCGGCGACGGCCTTTTTCTTCTGGTCAGGCACGCGCAACCGGTAATTCACGATGCGGTCGTTTTCGACGATGAGCCGGTGACAAAGCAGTGTTGGCCAGCCGAGCTGGCGGAGCAGGGGGGTGGCGAATTGCTCAAACGTGTCCGACAAAATGACGACCTGTACGAGCGGACGGAGTTCGTCGAGGAATTCCTTCGCGCCGTCCAGCGGGCGCAGCGTGCCGATGACATTTTGGATGTCCGACAATTTCAGGCCATGCCGATCCAGCAGGGCGAGGCGGCCGCGCATCAGCTTGTCGTAATCCGGCTCATCGCGGGTGGTGCGGCGCAACTCCGGAATTTGGGTCTTCTCGGCGACGGCAATCCAGATTTCCGGCGTCAACACGCCTTCCATGTCCAGGGTGACGATTGATTGTTTCACGGGCGGGGAGTGTTTCAAATTACGCCCCAAAGTCCAGTGTTAGAACAAGACGAATTTCCGTTTCCGCAGCGCAAACCGGCAGCATTCCTTGTAGCCGACGTCGCGTGCGAGTTGGAGTGCCTCGGCAAAGTTCATTCCCACTTCCTCCGGCGCATGAGCATCCGAGCCGAATGTGATGGGCACGCCGGTTTGGTACGCGAGCTGGAGAATATCGCGGCTGGGATAGATTTCCCGGCAATCCTTCCGCAAACCGGCGGTGTTGAGTTCAATCGCACAGTGGTGCTTCTTCGCGGCGTCCAGAAACTTCCGGTAAAGCGGCGTGCCGTCACGCGACGGGCGGTGCCCGAATTTCTTTGGCAAATCGGCGTGGCCGATGATTTCAAAGAAGCCCGTCTCGGCGGCCTTCGTCAGCCGTTCGAAATAAACCGCCCAGACTTCGTCGGCGTCGCGATGTTTCCATTCGGACAGTTTCTGCGGATCATCAACGGCCCACGAATCGGAGACATAATGCACCGAGCCGATGAAATAATCCCACGAATGGCGCGCGGCGAGGTCGCGAATCCAGTCTTCGTAGCCGGGCAGATAATCCACTTCGAGCGCGAGGCGGATGGTCAGTTGCGGAAAATCCTTTTGTACCCGGCGGACTTTGGCAACGTACTCGTCCAGTTTGTCGGTATTCATCCGCCAGTTATCAAAATCGTCCTGCGGCATCGGCGCATGATCCGAAAAACCGATTTCCTCGAATCCGAGTTCCAGCGCGCGCCGGACATATTCCTCCGGTTCGCCGCGCGCATGGCGGCAGAGCGGCGTGTGCATGTGATAATCGGCGGGCAACGACATGCGGCAAGTTTCAAGTTTCAAGTTTCAAGTTTCAAGTGTTGAATAAGCAAATGACAGGCGAAGGCTCGACCGAACGATTCCGGCTGTTTGTGGCGATTTCAGTCCCCGACGCGGTGCGGAATGAAATAGTTTGCGTTCAACGCGAGTTGCAGCGTTTTACGTCGCGCGACACGGTCCGCTGGACGAAACCGGAGCAGTTTCACCTTACCCTCCGGTTTCTCGGCGACGTCTCGTCCGATCGCCTGGCAGCTCTGCAGGAATCCCTTCGCGTGGTTTGTTCCGGCGCGCCACCATTGCATTTGCGCGCGCAAGGCATCGGGTTTTTCCCCGATGCCCGTTCGCCGCGGGTCGTTTGGGTGGGAATCAACGATGACGGGAACCGTTTGGCGGGGTTGCAGAAGAAAATTGAAGTTGCGGTTCAATCTTTCGTGGCAAAGCCGGGCGGCGAACACTTTGCGGGCCACGTGACTTTGGGGCGATTCAAACTATTCAACAATTTCGAAATAAAAGCATTAACCAACACCGTGGAAGCGATGAAAAATCGCACATTGGGCAAATGGACGGCAACCGAGGTGGAAGTGGTCAGAAGCGAATTGTCGAGGATTGGGACAGTGTACCGGGTGCTGACGACGCTTTTTTTAGGCGGGAAAATTAAACCGTCCTGAAACGTTTTCAGTCCTACTTACGTCTATCAGAACGTATGCTAAAGGCGCTTCCAGCGGACCGCTGGGATTATGACACAGCGGCACATTTGTTGAACCGGGCCGGTTTCGGCGGTCCGCCGGCGGTCATTGGAAACCTGGCCGACCGCAACCCCGATGACGCGCTTTCCGCCCTGCTTGATTACGAACAGTACTCCGACCCGACGCCCAACCCGGATTGGGCAAGGCCCGATCCGGACGGGGCAAGGCAATTGCGCGAGGCGGCCCGGGCGGCGACCCCGGAAGAACGCCACACGTTGTATCAGGAGGCGGAGCGGCTTCAATTCCAGCGCCTGATGGAATTGCGCGGCTGGTGGTTGAATCGCATGGCCAAGGGGCCGCGGCCGTTTCAGGAAAAAATGGTGCTGTTCTGGCATGGGCATTTCGCCACCAGCTTCGAGAAGGTGCGCAACGCTTATTACATGTGGCGGCAGAATGAACTGTTCCGGCGGCTGGCGACGGGCAACTGGCAGGAGCTGCTCACGTTTGCCGGCAAGGATCCGGCCATGCTCATCTGGCTCGACCAGGCGCAGAGCCGCCGGCCGCACGCAAACGAGAATTTCTCCCGCGAGGTCATGGAACTGTTTTCGCTGGGCATCGGCAATTATAACGAGACCGACGTGACCGAGGGTGCGCGGGCCTTGACGGGCTGGTCGCTGGATCCGCTGAACCAGGAATATGTGTATCGGCCCTTGTTTCACGACAACGGCGTCAAAACGTTTCTGGGTCTCACCGGCAATCTCAACGGCGACGACGTCATCGCGCAAATTGTTGCGCAACCGGCGTCGGCGCGGTTCATCACGGCCAAACTGTGGAATTATTTTGCGGGACAACCGCCGTCCGATGAATTGACTGGCGCGCTGGCCGCCGTGTTCCGGGAGAACGGAAACAATTTCAAGCCCCTGCTGCGGGTGATGTTCCGCAGTGAGGAATTTTACGATCCCACCGTGGTTCGCAACCAGGTCAAAAGCCCGGTGCAATGGCTGGTCGGGAGCGCGCGGACGCTGGAATGCGATTTGCCTCCGACACAGGTATGCGAAGGCATTCTGCGTCAGTTGGGGCAGGATTTGTTCGCGCCGCCCAATGTGAAGGGTTGGGACGGCGGCATCTCCTGGATCACCACCACCACCTTGCTGGACCGTTATAACACCGCGGCCCTGCTGGTGCAGGGCGCCGACGTGCCCAGGGCGCGCCTGGAGACCATGCAATCCATGAATGAAATGGCCGGTAACCAACCGGAACCGCAATCCCAACGCGTTCATGTCGGCGGCGTGGATGTGGATAAAATCCTTTCGTTGGATGAGCGTGCGGACAAGTCCCGGCTGGTGGCCGCATTGCAACACCGGCTGTTGCAGTCGTCGCTCAAGGGCGATCAGGCCAGGGCCTTGAGTGATTTTCTCGAGGCGCGGGCCAGGCTGAACGATGCGGACATTCGCGCGGCCATCCGCCTCGTGATGTGTACGCCGGAATATCAAGTAACATGAAAGTAATTCGTCCTCGTCGTCGTTCCCGTTCTCGTAATCGAATTTCGATGTTTCTCGAGGACGAGAAGGAGGCCGAGAACGATCCAAAATTATGAAAAACGAAATTACACTCCAAACGCGGCGCCAGTTTCTGCGCACCACCGTGCTGGGCAGCGCGCTGACCTGGACGGTCCCGGCGTTTCTCGCCGACACCTTTGCCGCCCTGCACGGCGAGGCGGCCGATGCCGCCACGCAAATCGTCACCGGCAAGGACGCGAGCATTCTGGTGGTGCTGCAAATGGCCGGTGGCAACGACGGCATCAACACCGTCGTGCCCCACACCAACGACTATTACCGCAATGCCCGCCCCAAGCTCGGCCTTACGGCGCAACAGGTTTTGAGCCTGAACGGCGATGTTGGATTTCACAACGCCTTGACCGGTTTCAAAAATCTTTATGACGCCGGGCACCTGACGGTGGTCCAGGGTGTCGGTTATCCCAATCCGAACCGCTCACATTTCCGCTCGTCGGAAATCTGGCAGACCGCCAGCGACGCGGACAAGGTGGAGAAATATGGCTGGCTCGGGCGGTATTTCGACAACGCCTGCCCGGGCTGCGATCCGACCGTGGGCGTGGACATTGGCGGCCAGATGCCGCAATCTTTTTATGCCCAAACCCCCACCGGCATCAGCCTCGCCAACCCGCAAAGCTATCGCTTCATGTCGCCCGGGCGTTTCAAACCCGGCCAGGCGGATTTGCTGGAGGAATCGTACGAAAAAATGAATGAGATGCCGGATGCCGCGGATGCCGCGCCCGACGTGAACTCCGGCGGCAGCATCGGCGCGCTCGCCGCCGGCATGCCGCAACCCGGCGGCTCCGTGCTGCATTTCATTGAGCGCACCGCGCTGGATGCGCAGATGAGTTCCGACCAGATCCGCGCCATTGTTGCGCGCGTGAAAAACCAGGCGCCGTATCCCACAACCAAGCTCGCCGGGGACCTCAAGCTGGTCGCCCAATTGATTGCCGGCGGCCTGCCCACCCGGATTTATTACGTTTCCCAGGGCGGCTACGATACGCATGTCAATCAAGCCGGCACGCAGCAGCGGCTGCTCAAGGAACTGGGTGACGCCGTGAACGCCTTTGTGGGTGATTTGAAGGCGCAGGGCAATTTGCAGCGCGTGCTGGTGATGACCTTCAGCGAATTCGGCCGGCGCGTGACCGAAAACGCCAATGGCGGCACCGATCACGGCGCCGCGGCGCCGTTGTTCGTCATCGGTGACAAGGTCAAGGCGGGGTTGCTCGGACGTTATCCCAGTCTGGCGCCGCAGGATTTATTCGAGGGCGACATCAAATACAACGTGGACTTTCGCAGTGTCTATGCCGGCGTGCTGGAAGGCTGGCTCAAGACCAGGAGCGCGCCAATCCTCGGGCGCCAATTCGAGCCGTTGCCACTGGTTTGACCGGGTTTATTCCTGATTCTTCGGCGCAGCCGCGGCTTGGGGCGGCGCGGTGCTTTTGCGTTCAATGAGTTCGGCGGTCAGACGTTTGGTTTCCACCGGCTGACTGCGCAGGAGACTGGTCATCATGTCCATGGCTGCCATGGCGAGCCGGAATTTGGGCTGGCGGATGGTGGTCAGGGGCACGCGAAAATATTGTGCTGTCAGCACGTTGCCGAAGCCGACCAGGGAAATGTCCTCGGGGATGCGCAGGCCCTGGGACAGTAGCGTTTCGGCGCAGCCGATGGCGACGAGGTCGTTGACGGCTTGCACGGCGGTGGCGTTGCAGGATTCGTTGAGCATTTGCAGCGCGGCCTTGGTGCCGTCTTCAATTGTACCGCCGGCCTGAAACACGAGCCGGTCGTCCACGTCCAGATTGGCGTCGCGCAACGCGTGCCGATAGCCTTCAAAGCGGTCATGCGCCCACGGCGCCGATTGCGGGCCGGTGAGATAGGCGATGCGTTGGTGGCCGAGTTTCAACAGGTGTTGCGTGGCGGCGGCGCTGGCGGCGAGTTCCTCGACCTCCACGCTGGGGAACAGCTTGCAAAACGGTGCCGGTGGTCCGAGTAGGATCGTCGGGATTTTGCGCGCGGCCAGCTCCACATAAATCCGCGCCTCGGCTTCAAAGCGATAAACGGGTGAAATAAAAAATCCGTCCACGCGCCGCGACATCATGCGCCGGATGCAGGTTTCCTCGCGCGCCGGGATGTTGTGCGTATGCGCCAGCAGGATGTCATAGCCGAGTTCGTGCGCGCGTTCTTCGAGGGCAAAGACGATGCGCGCATAAATGGGGTTGGTGATGGAGGGAATGACCAGGCCGAACAGCTTGGTGGTGCGCGTGCGCAGGCCCTGTGCGGTGGAGTCGGGCACGTAACCCATTTGCTGCGCCAATTGTTTGATGCGCACCTTGGTGGCGGCGGAAACGTCCGGCTCGTTGCGCAAGGCCTTCGAGACGGTCATCACGGAAACACCGGCATATTGGGCAATGTCCTTTAAGCGTACCATAATCAGAAGGCGGCAGGCAGCAGGCAGAAGACGGAACCGGAAAGGATCCGGCGAAGCCTTCTGAAAGTTTCTTCATTCTTCATTCTTAATTCTTCCTTTGATTTAAACATAAGCGCCGCGCCATTGCAGTTTGCGACGCAGGGTTTCCAGAAATGAACTGCCCGCCAGATGCATCAAACGGACGGCCCGGCGGCCGCGGCGGATGGTCACTTCATCGCCGGCGTCAAGTTCGGCAACCACCTGGCCATCCACGCTCAACATGGTTGCAGGCATGGGGTTGGTGGCCCTGACGCGAATGGTTGACGTCAAGGGGAGGATGATGGAGCGGTTGGAAAGCGCGTGCGGGCAGATGGGCGTGAGCGCGAAAACGTCCGCCGTGGGAAAGACCACCGCGCCACCGGCCGACAGCGAATAAGCCGTGGAACCGGTCGGCGAACTGACGATCAGGCCGTCGCAGCGGTAATGGGTGACGAGTTCGCCATCCACGCTGACGTCGAGCCCGATCAGGCGCGAAACGGCGCCGCGCCCCACGACAATGTCGTTCAATGCCATTTCACGGACCGGCCGGCCGTGGCAACGCCCGCTCGCTTCTATCAGGGCACGGGATTCGTATTTGAATTCGCCTTTCCAAATGTGATTCAGCGCGCGGGGCAGTTCGTCCGATGGCACGGCGGTGAGAAAGCCGAGGCCGCCGATGTTGATGCCGAGCAGGGGGGTGGCGGAGCCGGCGATATCGCGGGCGGCGCGCAACATGGTGCCGTCGCCGCCAAACACGAGCAATAAATCCACTTCCCGCGCCAGCGCGGCCGCGTCCGGGTTCATGACCGGTTTGCGCCCGGCACGCGAAATCAGGCGCGCGGCCTTACGGACGATGTCGGCGCAGGCGGCCTTTCCGGAATTACCGACGAGACCGATGCGTTTGATTCTGTCAGCGTGTCTTTTCAATCAGCACCAAAAATTCCTTGTTGCCGGCGGGACCGAGCAATGGCGATTCAACCACGCCATGCCAACTCAAGCCGGGCAGCACGCCGGCAAACTCGCGCAATTCCTTCAGCACCCGCTCATGCACCGCCGGATCGCTGATGACGCCGCGGCCCTTGTCAGCCTCGGCCCTGCCGGCTTCAAACTGGGGTTTGACGAGCGCTATCATTTTGCCGTTTGGCTTCAATAAAGCAATGGCGGCCGGCAGAATTTTTTGCAGCGAAATAAAGGAGCAATCAATGACCGCCAGGTCGGCCGGAACAAACGGCTGCGGAAATTGAGCGGCGGTCAGATGACGCGCGTTGGTTTTTTCCATGACCACGACGCGGCGGTCCTGGCGGAGTTTCCAGGCGAGCTGGCCCTGGCCGACGTCCACGGCAAAGATTTGGGCGGCGCCGTGCTGGAGCAGGCAGTCGGTGAAACCGCCGGTGGACGCGCCGAGGTCGAGGGCGACCCGTCCGGCCACGTCCAATTGAAAATGGCGCAGGGCGTGTTCCAGCTTGTGCCCGCCCCGGCTGACGTATTTTTCGCCGGCGTCCAGCGTCAGGGCGTCATCTGACCGGACGGAGTCGCTGGGTTTGTGTGCACGCTGGGCGTTGACGCGGACCTGTCCGGCGAGGATGGCGCGTTGGGCGCGTTCGCGGCTTTCGCAAAGGCCGCGTTCAACCAGGGCTTGGTCGAGGCGAATCATTAAAAACGGCTGCAGGAAAATATCAAACCCCTGCGGGCATCACAAGCGATTGCCGGAGGTGTAGAGGCGGTTCTGGACCTCGCGGAAGCTGTGGAGGAAGAGCGCATTGTCCGCCGCGGTCTTTTCGACGAGTTGTTTGAGCAGAAACATTTCGGCGCTGTTGATGACGGCATGCACGCTGTGCTTGAAGGCTTCCATGGGCATGAACGTCTGGAACGAATTGCCGAGCAGGACGATGGTGGCATGACGGCGCTGGTTGACGGGCATGTTTTGCAGCGCCGTCAGGGTCAGGTTTTCTTCGATGGTGTTCGCGCCGAACAATTCCTCGATGACGACCACCTGGTAATGCACCTGCGTAAAGCGCACCAAAAAGTCGCTGTGCGTGGCGGCGGTGTGGACTTTATAGCCCAGTTCGGCCAGGGCGACCTTGGCGGTTTCGAGCCATTCCGGCGTGGAAAAGGCAATCAACGCCGGTTTGTCCTCGGTACTGATAAAATCAAAAGAACCAGCCATAGGTTATTTCAGTTTAAGCACCGGCGGTGCCGCGTTTTCGAACGATTTCATGCGCAACGAGCCAGCCGTGGACGCCATGTCTCCGCGGGTTTTCCTGATGCTGTCAATGCCGCGCGTCACCGCGCTGCGTTTGGTGCAGTAGAGCAGGGCGGTTTCCTCGGTGATCTGCCCGTGCTCGTAGGCTTCCAGGCAGGCCTGGTCGAAGGTGCGCCAGCCGAACGGGGCACTGGCCTCGATGATTTCGTAAAAGGTCTTGCCCTCGCTTTCGCCGAGGCGGATGGCCTCCTGCGTGCGGAGATTGGCCCCCATCATTTCGATGAGCGCGAAGCGCCCGCCGCCGGTTTTGGGCACAAGCCGCTGGCTGACCACCCAGCGCAACGAATCGGCCATGCGGATGCGAATTTGTTCCTGCTCTTCCGGTTCGAACATGCCCAGGATGCGGTTGATGGTTTCACCGGCGTTGACGGTGTGCAGCGTGCTGAGAACCAAATGGCCGGTTTCCGCCGCGCTCAAGGCAATTTTGACGGTTTCCTGGTCCCGCATTTCACCCACCAGAATGACCTTGGGCGCCTGGCGCAACGCCGCCCGCAAGCCATTCGCGTAACTGTCGAAATCGATGCCCAGTTCACGTTGATTAAACGTCGCCTTCATATGCTTGTGAACATATTCAACCGGGTCTTCCAGGGTGACGATGTGGACGGGTTTGTCACGGTTGATTTCATTGAGCACGGCGGCGAGCGTGGTGGATTTGCCGGAACCGGTTGCGCCGGTGACCAGCACCAGGCCGGTTTTTTCCCGGGGGATTTCCTTGAAAATTTCCGGTAATTTCAATTGTCCCAGCGTTGGAATCATCGCGTTCAACTGGCGGCAGACAATCGAGAAATTTCCGCGTTGCGAGAAAATGTTGATCCGGAAGCGTGCCTGGTCCGACAGGGCATAGGAGGCGTCACAGGAACCATGCCGCAGCAGGTCTTCAATGTGCCAGAGGTTGTCGCCGATGATATTCAGGGCAATGTTCTCGACCTGATAAGGTGTGAGCCTGTCAATCGGCGGGTCGAGGGTCACCGGTTTGAGCTCGCCGTAGGCTTCCACCTGGGGCGGGCGGTCCACCGTGAACAGCAGGTCGGATACCTCCGGCTGGGAGGCCAGCATGGTGGTCAGCACTTGATCCAGCTCGGCGCGGCGCATAACGATTACAGGGTCTCTTCATCGTCCGGAGGATGAGCCAGCAACGGACGGAATTTCTTTTTATCCAGGGACTTTTCGTAGGCTTCCTCGGGCGAAATACGTTTCATGCGCACGTGCTCCATGATGTGGTCGTCCAGCGGCTGGTTGCCGATCTTCTTGCCCACCTGGATCATGCCGTTGATCTGGTGCGTCTTGCCTTCGCGCACCAGATTGGCCACGGCGGTGTTGAAAACCAGAATCTCAAACGCGGCCACGCGGCCTTTTTTATCGGTGCGTTTGAACAGCGTTTGCGCCACGACGCCCTTCAATGCCTCGGAAAGCGTCTGGCGAATTTTGTTTTGCTGCTCGGCTGGAAAGACGTCAATGACACGGTCCACGGTCTTGGCGGCGCTTTGCGTGTGCAGGGTGCCGAACACCAAATGGCCGGTCGCGGCGGCGGTGATGGCCAGTTCGATGGTCTCCAAATCGCGCATTTCGCCGACGAGGATGATGTCCGGGTCTTCGCGCAGCGCGCCGCGCAGGCCGGAGGCAAAGGATTTGGTATGCAGGCCGATTTCGCGATGGTTGACCAGGCAATTCTTGCTTTCGTGAACGAATTCAATCGGGTCTTCCAGCGTGATGATGTGGTCCTTGCGATTGGTATTGCAGTAATCCACCATCGCCGCCAGCGTGGTGGATTTGCCGGAACCGGTCGGCCCGGTGACCAGGACCAGCCCCCGGTGCAGCATGCAGAATTTTTTAAGGACGGACGGCAGCGGCGCGTCGAGTTTTTCAAAATCGTCAAAGGAGAGGACGCGGCTGGGAATCTGGCGGAACACGGCCCCGATCCCGTTTTTCTCGTTGAAGAAGTTGACACGAAAACGCGAGACGTTCGGAATCTCGTAGCCGAAGTCCACGTCGCCGGTTTCCTCGAACTGTTTGATTTTGTAATCCGGCGTGATTTCGTAGAGCATGGTCTTGAGCGCATCGCTTTCGAGTGGTGGAAAGTCCACGCGCTGAAGTTCGCCGTTAATGCGTAGCATTGGCGGGTTGCTGGAGGCCATATGCAGGTCGGACGCCTTCTGTTCGAACATCAAATTGAAAAACGCATCGATTTTGGCCATATATTCAGTTCTCTTGCGCGCACAATAAGCTAGAGCCGCGCCAAGTATTAAAAATGCGACCCTTGATTGAACTTATCCGGCGTGAAATTATCGCCAATGGCGTTTTGTCTTTTGCGCGGTTTATGGAACTGGCCCTGTATTGTCCAGATTATGGATATTACGAAGCAAAAAAAGACAATCCCGGCCGGCGCGGCGACTTCTTTACGAGCGTCAGCGTGGGTGAACTCTTCGGACAACTGCTCGCCTTCCAATTCGCCGAGTGGCTCGAAGCCGAGGTCGGCAGCCGGCCCGTCCTCCGCAGCGGCTCTGCTACGGAGGGTGGAAAGTCGGAGGTCAGGATTGTCGAGGCCGGCGCGCACGACGGAACCCTGGCCGGAGACATTTTGAACTGGTTGCAATGGTCGAGGCCGGGACTGTTGGAGCGGGTCCAATACTGCATCATTGAGCCGTCTCTCCGCCGGCAGGGGTGGCAGAAGGAAAAACTGGAAAAATTCGCGTCCCACGTTCGCTGGTTTGCCGATCTGAAGACCTTGTCACCAGCCGCCCAACACTCGCCGCTGCACGGGGTGGTTTTTTCCAACGAATTGCTCGATGCCATGCCGGTGCATCGTTTCGGCTGGGACGCCACCGCGGGAGAGTGGTTTGAATGGGGCGTCGCCCTCGAAGGTGAGGAATTCAAATGGGCGCGAATGGCTGAATCCCGTCACTTGTCACCCGCCACCCGTCACATTCCGCAGGACTTGCTCGCGGTTCTTCCCGACGGTTACACCTTTGAAAGGTCTCCGGCCGCCGAAAACTGGTGGCACGAGGCCGCAGGGGTTTTGAAAAGCGGACGATTGATGACCGTGGATTACGGTCTTGGCGCCGACGAACAGTTTTCTCCGAGCCGCCCGCGCGGCACGTTACGCGCCTATTTTCGCCAGCAGGTTGTCGGCGACCTCCTCGCCGACGCCGGCGAACAGGACATCACGGCGCACGTCAATTTCCCGGCCATCCAGGCCGCCGGTGAATCCGCCGGGTTGACAACGGAAAGGGTTTTGACCCAGGCACAATTTCTGACGCAAATTTTGGAAAGAGCGGCCAGGGACAAATCCTTTGGCGACTGGAACGCTTCCCGCACGCGCCAGTTTCAAACCCTCACGCATCCGGAACATCTGGGCCGGGCCTTCCGCGTTTTGATTCAATTCCGGCCGTCGCCTGCAGTTCATAGTTAAGCATCGAAAGGGAGTAAATCGCCGCGGTCTCGACCCGCAGCACCAGCCGGCCCAGCGAAATGGGCTGGGCACCGCCGGCCTGGATCGTTTTCAGCTCGCCGGGGGTGAAATCGCCTTCCGGGCCAATCCAAACGGCGACGGAGTGTGGCAAGCATCCATGCCGGGCCTGGTATTCCTGAAAACAGACGCGGGGATGGCGACGATCCGCTTGCAGTGAACCGACGAGGGACAGATCAAATGTTTCCTTTCCGGCAAGGAACTGTTCAATCGTGGTCGGCGCCTCAATGTTCGGCAGCCAGGCCGCGCCACATTGTTTGATGGCTTCGATGGCGACCATCCGCCATTTCTCCCCCTTGTTGGCCACGTCCTTCCCGTCGAGTTGAATCACCACGCGCTCGGTCAACAGCGGCACGATGCGATGGGCGCCCAGTTCCACGGATTTCTGGATGATGGACTCGATGATTTTTCCCTTTGGCAGCGCCTGCAGCAGGGTGATCTGGCCGGACGGCGGCGGAAGGGAATTTTTTTGAGTCACCCGCAGCGTCACCGCCTCACGCGAGACTTCGGCAACTTCGCAGAGGAATTCATGACCGATGCCATCAAGCACAACCACCGGGTCGCCGCGTTTTACCCGGAGCACGTGTAATGCGTGATGCGCCTCGCGCCCCTCGATCCGGAGCGCCCCGTTCGCACAGCGTTCCGGCGGCAAATAAAAACGATGCATGAGTAAAGTGACACGTGACGGGTGACGAGTGACAAGAAAAAACTTTTCGCGCAGCGCGCCTCAAGTGTCAGCGGAACAGTTTTTTAGCTTTTTCAAAAATCCCTTTGTCGGCGGAGTTGGCGTCTTCATTGTTCAACGCGGCGAATTCCCGCAGTTTCGCCTTCTGTTCCGGGCTCAGCCGCAAGGGCACCTCCACCTGGATGCGCACGTGCAAATCGCCGTGGCCATAACCCTGCAAATTCTTCACGCCTTTGCCCTTGACCCGGAACGCAGCGCCCGGTTGCGTGCCGGCGGGAATTTTAATCATCACCTTCTGGTCAAGGGTCGGAACTTCAATGTCTGCGCCGAGCGCCGCCTGAACGAAACTGATCGGCGCTTCGCAGAGCAAATCATCGCCTTCGCGCTGGAAAAATTCGTGTGGTTTGACGTGGAGGACGACATACAGATCACCCGCCGGACCGCCGCGGAAACCGGCTTCGCCATTCCCCGAGGAACGCAGGCGCGACCCGGTATCCACCCCGGGCGGGATGCGTAATTTGGTTTCCGAATGATCTTCGTGCCGGCCGTCGCCGTGACACTTTTTGCACGGTTTTTCGAGAATTTGCCCGGAGCCTTTGCAATGCGGACAGGTTTGCCGGAGGCTGATGAAACCGCGCGACAGGAGCACCACGCCGTGCCCGCCGCAGGTCTGGCAGGTGCGCGCCTTGGAACCTTGTTCCATGCCCGACCCTTCACAGGTTTCACAACGGACTGATTTCGTGACGGAAATGTTTTTATCACAACCGAGCGCCGCTTCTTCGAGGGCGATCTCCAGGTCATAGCGCAAATCATCTCCGCGCTGCGGTTGAGAGGGGTCGTGCCGGCCGCCGAAGAATTCCTCAAAAATACTGCTGCCACTGAAGACTTCACGGAAGATCTCGAACGGATCGTGGAAACCGCCGCCGCGGCCGGCCCGGGCCCGGGAGTCAAACGCGGCATGGCCGTATTGATCGTAGGCGGCGCGCCGTTGCGGGTCGCTCAGGGCCTCGTAGGCCTCGCCGATTTCCTTGAATTTTTCCTCGGCGGACTTGTCCCCCGGATTCTTATCCGGATGAAATTTGACCGCCAGCTTGCGGTAAGCCTTTTTGATGGCCTCGTCGCTGGCGGTGCGTTCAACGCCCAGCACCTCGTAATAATCACGCTTGGCCATGACTCAGGCGGCGGGAGGGGCGGCGGGTTTTTTGGCGACAACCACCGTCGCGGGCCGCAACAAGCGGTCGCGCAATTTATAGCCCTTGCGGATTTGCTGGATCACCTGGCCCTCGGGCGCGTCGGCGGTTTCGAATTGCGAGACGGCCTCGTGCCACGCCGGGTCAAAAGTACGGCCATTGGCGTCCACCTCTTCGAGGCCGGATTCGGCGAGTATCCCTTTGAGTTGCTGTTGAATCATGGCGATGCCATCGTGTAATGCGGCCATGCTGCCCGGGGGCGACTGCGCGTTTTGCGCGGCGGTTTGCGCCATTTCAAAGTGGTCGAGCACGGGCAACAGTTTGTTAATCAGCGCCGCGGTGGCGGATTGCGCGGCTTCCTGACGTTCGCGCACGGCGCGTTTTTTGAAATTTTCGAAATCGGCGGCGGTGCGCAGCAAGCGATCCCAATGCTCGTCGGCCTTGGCCGCGCGCGCTTTCAGTTCGGTCAACTGTGCCGGGGTGATTTCGGCCGCGGATGCCTGGGGTTCGTCCGATGGCTCCGGTGGGGGTGCGGCCATGCCGGCCGGCTCGCCGGCAGGAACCGTTTCCGGCTTCTTTATGTGTAAATCTGCCTTCTTCATGCTGTCGTGTCGGTACAAAGTTGTTATGAAGCTGTCAAAGTAACCTATTGGCCGGCACCCGGCAACTGGGATGTGCCAGGCGATTGATTGCGCCGATTAACCCTTTGTCCACCCCCTGGATTCGAAGCCCGGCGCCGGTCAGTCGGGTGGGACCAGTTTTTGAAATTCTGGCAGGTTGCGTATCGAATCAAAGCGATGGTCTTTGCGTACTTCGGCCAGCAGGTCGCGCGCCTGGGGGTTTTGTTTAAGGCGTTGGGCGCTCAGATTTAAGGATGTCTGCAGGTCCTGGAGAGATTCACTGGTTTTACCCAGCACAATTTTAACGGCGGCAAGGTCATACCACGGTTCAGGCTCACCGGGGGCAAAGGCCACCAGCTTTTCAACTGCATTTTCGAGTTTGGCCAGATTGCCCGTTTGCGCGTAAAACTGGGCGATGACGCCGATTTCGTTTGGGGAAACGTGCGGGTTGGCCAACACCTGGTCGAACAGATCGCTGACGCGATCGGTCTGCCGCATTTGAAAATAAACGCTGGCGAGACTGAAAATGTTTTGGAAATTGGTCGGGTTGGTGCGCGCCTCGTCTTCCATGTGCTGCAGTTCAGTGGTAAATTGAGCCCGGCCAGCGGACGTTTTTTTCATTTCCTGCAGCTGTTTGACCAGGCCGGCCACCGAACCGTTGTAGGGGTCGAAATCAAGGCAGGTTTGCGTCAGAATGATGGCATCGTCAAAACGGCCCAACATGGCCAGAAAATTAATGTAACGGAAAACCACTTCGGGACTGTACGGACAAAAGGCGAACGCCTGTTTGAAGGCAAAATCCGCCTCCCGGATCAGCTCCTGCCGCTCCGTTTCATTTTGGGGCAAATATTCGGGCGGGGTGGGCACCTGGCCCAATGCTCCCAGGCGCCATGCATAAAGACCGGCGATGGAACTGCGCAGTTTGGAGAATGCCTGTTGCGCGTGATCGTCGCGGATGAATTCCTGGCTGCCTTTGAAGCCGCTCGAGTCACGATGCAGGTAAACCTTTTCCGCGAAGTCGGCGATTTGTTTGACGGTGGTGTCATACGTGATCCAGTTTCCGATGAGGCGTGTGGAGTACTGGCTCCAAAAGGCGTGGTCCTTCTGGAAAACGTCCGGGGAGTAGGCCGGCACCACCTGCCGGTTGATTTTCATGATGACGCCGAAAGGCGTTTCATAGGGGTACATCCAGTCCAGCGGAAAACTTTCCTCCACGTAAAACTCGTTGGTGGGGTTGTGGTCGAATATGACCTTGCACAACAAACCGTTGATTTTCATCACCGCCACCTCACCGGCCACCTGGACGCTGACCTGGCCATTCGCATTGGTCACCGGGGTTACGATTTCGCCCGGCTGCAGCTGGCCGATTTGCGCCCGCCGTCCCACGTCCTCGGTGTATTCCGAGAAGGAATTCTGCAAATCGTCCGGCGAGGGTATGTAAATTTCCTTGGGCGGATAGACGCCTTCCTTGCGCCATTGCGCTTCGATCCTCGCGCCACGACTCGTCAAGGGTTTGTCCAGAATGGAATAAGCGAGGCGTGCCAGGATGTTGGTGGCATAATCTTCCCGGCGTTCCTGCGGGCCGCGCAGCAATTCCTGAAAGAACGGCGGGTCTTTCTGCGCGCTGCGAAAGTATTGGGCGCGGAGGTATTGCAAATAGGTCCCGTCGGCGAGTGCATTTTGCGTGATCAGATAAACGTCGCGGCGGTTGAAATTGGGGTCCAGTGGCTTGCAACTCGGCGGCATGAAGCTTTCGCAGAAGATCATGTAGGTTGGAACGAAGCGCCCGGGATCGGTGCCGCCGAACTCGATCGCGTCGCGGGCCATTTCCGGGTAAATGCCGAATGGCGGCGTGAACATGTCGTGGCCAAACCAGTAGCCGAACCAATGATTGCGTTGTTCGCTGTGGGACCAGTGTGTCAATGTGGAATAGCCGGGAATCGTGGCAAAGGCGATGAGTGCGATGCCGAGCGGGGCTTTTTGGCGAAGCACCCAGACCGACCCAAGAAAAATCAGGGCCATGCCGAGCAACATCAGTGCGGCATAAACCGGCAGGCCATATTGGTCTGGACGAAAAGCTTGAACGAGGTTGTGGCTGAAACTCGAAAAACCACTCAGGCTGAACTGGTCCTGCAAAATAGTGGCGAGGGTCAACAAGAACGAACACAGCACAAATAAACCTGGAAGTCCGAAGGACAACAAACGGTCGTTTTGCAGTTCGTTTTTTCGGAGAACCAGGATTGTGATAATGGCGAGAATCCAACACGCTATTTTCAGGTACCCATAGCGCGACGCGAATTCGTCATCCAAATTTCCAATCAGCGTCTGGCAGTTGGCCGCCACCGTAAACAGTGTGAAATCCAGGGCGCACAGGCCGCCGACCAGCAGCCATTGGCGCATCGCTTCGTATTGAGTTGCCATGTACGAGAAGGCAATCGTCAGACCGTACCCGACGAACATGGCGATAAACACGTGGCCCAGCGCGAACAATGGCGCGGCGATGCCGATGGACTGGCGGTCGGGGGCGAAGTTGAGCAGCAGGACCAGGAACGGTCCCATGCAGATGTAGACGGCCAGCATGCCGATCATCCAGACCCGTTCGCGCCGTTTTAGTTGGCGAAAGATCAGGCACGGCACCAGGGCGAGCAGCAAAAAGAACAGGTTGTATTGCTGGGCAATGCCTTCGAGGTAGCGCCAGAGTTGCAGGCCGTAGGTCGCAAAAAAGCTGCCGGCAATTTGCAAAAAGGTGGTTCCCGCGCCGGCCGTGGGATTGATGGGAGAATACTGGCCGCGGGTGATGGCGTGAACAAAGCCTTCGACGGTGCGCGGGTAGGCCCACTGCATCGGCGGGTCGGTCATGCAGGCAATGGGTTCATAAAAATAAAACGCCGCGCCCAGGATCCACGCCAGACCACACACCAGAACGATGAACCACTCCTTGGACAGGTGATTGGTTTTTTTAACGAAATAGGTGAAAACGCCGCCGGCCGCGATTGTGGCCATAAGAACCAAAAACAGTTTCTGGCCGCTGTTAAAGTTGGGCAGGTAATCGGTGAAGCCCAGGAACAGCAGCCCCAGGCAACCCAACAGGACGAGCATCGCCGCGTCGCGGACGAATTCGATGCCGGTCTTTTTAGTCTTGATGATCAGCCAGATCCAGAGCAGCCCCGAGGTGATGCCAATCACGTTATAAACCACCAGTACGGTTGAATTGTTGACGAGCACGGCCGGCTTGATGAAAAATTCACAAACCAGGAAAATCATCGTGTTGCCGAAAAAGAACTCGCGGCCCAGCTTTGGTTCCACCAGCCACATCAACACCTGCATGCCCATGATGATGGGGAGCAGCGATTGATGGTTGTTGAAGCAAATTCCATACATGAAAAATGCGGCATAGAGATACCGGTGCTGGTGGGGGGCGTAGACCCAGCGCAATAGAAAAACCACCACTCCCAAAAGCGAGGCGATGCTCAGGGTGTGTTTGTCGACAATCACCGCCTGACTCCACATGAAGCTGTTAAAGTCACTCAATCCCCCCGCGACAAAACCGGAAACGAAGCAAACCGCATTTTCCCAGCGGCGGCTGATGCCTTTGAAAGCGTCAATGCTTTCAATGATCATGCTGCTGCTGCGCGAGACCACAAAGGCCAGCAGCCCCGCGGCGATGGCGCCGGCAAAGGCGTTGCCCAGTTCAACGCGCCACGCGATGCTGCCGAAGGAAAGGTGCGTCCACAGCCAGGTGTAGAGGGTCCAGACGGGATAACCCGGGGCATGGGGAATGCCGGCGTACAATGAAGCCGTGGCCATTTCCCCGGAATCCTCCAGCGTCACGTCCGGCGCCAACGTCAGAAAGAACACGATGAAAACGACGAGGGCGGAGACGCCGAACGCCAGCCAGTCCACCGGCCGGAACAGCGGGGGCACCTGTGGTGGCGGAGCCGCGACCGGGCGGGGGACAACCTTGGGCGGTGGTGGCTTGGCGTTCTGGTTTTTACGTTTGTCGGCGCTCATTTATAAATTGCAATCAGTTTACCCGGTTTCGCGGAAAAGAGGTGATACTAGAGGTTGAACCGCTGTGGTTTGTCCAATCAAAAATGACGGATGACAGGTAGTTTTGCCCTTGCCATGGTGAATCGGGCGCGGGCACGCGGAAACTTTGGTTGCTCAGCATCGTAGCTGCCATCGGTTCGCCGCGGGACAAACGGCCGGAAATGGCATTTCCCGAATCGAGGATCGAGAACGTCAGCAGGGCGCAGGCCGTGGCCGGCACCAGCCAGCCGACAAACCACGCCATTTTGGGGGCGAGGCCGGCCGGCGTGACGAAAAGCTGACGCTTAAGCGCCGCCGAGGGGTGGCGCGGTTGCAAGGAATGTAATTGTGCCTCCAGTGAGTTCATCTCTTTCATTAACGACTCCTTCCAGTTGGAGTTTGATTTTTTGCAAACCGTAACGGTACCGGCCGGCGGCCGTATTCGGTGAAATATCCAGCAACTCGCCGATTTCATCGAAGGTGCATCGGTGCCAGATTTTCAGGACAATGGCTTCGCGTTGTTCCATCGGCAGTCCGGCGAGACAGCGCATGGCAGCGCGCTCGGCCGGGCCTTCCGCCGGTGATTTTTCAAACCAGCGTTGTGCTTCCAATTCGCGCGTCAACCGCCGCCATAACGAGCGCCGGTAATTCAACGCCCGATTTCTGAAACTGCGCACGCAATAATGTTCCGGCTTGAGGGGAACCTGCGGCTTTTGCATCAGGGCCAGGAAGGTTTCCTGCAACACATCCTCCGCCTCGCCGTGGCTCAAGCCCAGGGCCCGGCCGTAAAGAATCAATTCCGCGGCTTTTCTTTCATAAAGCCGCAGACACCAATTGAGTTCCAGTTCACAGCTCACCGTTTTACCCTATAGACACCAAGCGGGTCCTATTTGTATAAGTTTTGCGGCTGTTTTTTGCAGGTGACAAAGTATCCCGTAATTGGAAGGCAATGGTTTCGGTTTGTCCATCAAAAAGCGCATGTCCAGAAGACGGGCGCAGGACGCCACGATTCGTTCAATCCGGTTTTTATCCTTTTGGCCGGAGACGCATTCATGCAGCATGAGGGCCAGATTTCGCAATGTATCGGGGCAAGAAAATCATCGTGGTCATGCCGGCTTATAACGCGGCAAAAACGCTGCCGCAAACCTATCTGGAGGTGCGCGAGCAGGGCATCGTCGATGAAATCATTCTGGTTGATGACCACAGCCGCGATGACACCGTGGCGGTGGCGCGTTCACTCGAGGGCGTGCGCGTGTACGAGCATGAAGTCAACAAGGGGTACGGCGGCAATCAGAAAACCTGTTATCAACTCGCCCTCGCGTCGGGGGCGGACATTGTGGTCATGCTCCACCCGGATTATCAGTACACGCCCAGGCTGCTGCCGGCCATGGCGTCCATTATTGCCAATGGGTTGCACCCCTGCGTGCTGGGCAGCCGTATTCTGGGCGGTTATGCGCTCCGGGGCGGCATGCCCTGGTGGAAGTATGTTTCAAACCGTTTTCTCACGCTGGCGGAAAATATTTTGCTAGGGGCGAAACTTTCGGAATATCACACCGGTTACCGCGCGTTTTCGCGCGAAATTCTAGAAACGCTCAATCTGGCAAAGAATTCCGACGATTTTGTTTTCGACAACCAGATGCTTGCGCAAATCCTCTGGCACGGATTTACCATTGCCGAAGTGAGCTGTCCGACCAAATATTTTGCCGAGGCGTCTTCGATCAATTTCCGCCGCAGTCTCAAATATGGTTGGGAATGTCTCGGCGTCGGACTCCAATTCCGGCTGGCGAAAATGGGCTGGCTGCGATCGGAGCTGTTTAATTCAAAGCCGCGGCGAGGCGGGATTTCTTCCGGTTGACGGCCGGGCGGGGCACCGCGCCGGCCTTGACAGCCTTGTCGAACGCGGAGTGGAGGCCGGGCAGAGACCTGGCGGCTTCATCCTTTTTGCCGGCGGCGAGCAGCCCGCGAAAGTCCTTTTCCAGACGTCGCAGGTGCGATTTGACGCTGCGATTGTGCTGGTGTTTGCGTTCGCTGGAGCGCATTCGTCGTTCGGCTGACTTCGTATTCGGCATAAATCGAGTTTTCGTTTTGCTTGAAAACGGGAAACTCTAGCCAAACGCATCGCTTTGTCAACGGGAAAGCACTTGCTCCGGCTTTCTCTCCGGATTGTATTTTGGCACGTTTATTGTTGCGGAAACCGTGCCATGCTTGTCCAAATTGAAGTTGTCATCACCGGGTAAATGGAAAAATGAGCAAACCCTTGCGTATTCTCCATCTCGAAGACGACCCGGATTTTGCCGAATTGGTCCGGACCCTGCTTCAACAGGACGATTTGGATGCCGACCTAAAACTGGTGGCCAGCCGCGCGGAATTTGAGGCGGCCCTGGACAGCGAAACGTTTGACGTCATCCTGTCGGATTTCCGGCTGCCCCGGTTCACGGGTTTGGAGGCGCTGGCGTTTGTCCGCAAGGAATATCCCGATGCCCCGTTCATTCTCCTGTCCGGCACCATTGGCGAACACGCCGCCATTGAAAGTCTCAAGGCCGGCGCGACCGATTACGTGCTCAAACACAACCCGGAACGGCTGGCTTCGGCGGTCCGCCGGGCCGCGCAGGAAGCCACCGAACGCGCCAAACGGCGACAGGTGGAAACGGAATTGGTCCGCCGGGAAAAGTATTTTCGCACGCTCACGGAAAACTCGCTGGATATCCTTTGCATTTTGAGCCGGGAAGGACAGTTCCTCTACGCCAGTCCGTCAATCGAACGAGTCTTGGGGCTCGGGCCGGAGGAATTGCACGGGACGGACGCCTTCGCGCGCGTGCATCCCGAAGATTTGCCGTTGGTGCGCGGGACACTGCAGGAGGCGATCGAAAATCCAGACCGCACGGCAAAGGTCCAATTTCGTTATCAACCAAAGGATGGGACCTGGAAGCGGATGGAACTCATCGGCCAGAACCGCCTGGCGGACCCGGACATCGGCGGTCTGGTCACCAACTGGCGGGATGTGACCGATCGCTGGCGCGCGGAGGAGGAATTGCGCCGAAGTGAAAAACAATATCGCCTGCTCTTTCAGGACAATCCCAATCCGATGTGGGTTTTCGACCTCGAAACCCTTGCTTTTCTTGAGGTCAATGAAAGCGCCATCCAGCACTACGGGTACACACGGGAAGAATTCCTGGCGATGAAAATGTCGGACCTTCGGTTGATTGAGGGGGGCGGCTATGCGACCGGGGTCAACTTGAGCGATGCCGAAAGCGGGCGGGTTTGGAAACATCGGCGAAAAGACGGTGCTGCCATTGATGTGGAAGTGGTCTGGGGTCCGATGGTTTTTCGCAATCGTTTTGCGGCGCTCACCATGGTCACGGACGTGACAGAGCGCCGCCGCAACGAACATCGCAACCAGGTGTTTTCCAAACTCAGCCATCGGTTGAGTTCGGCCACCACGGCTGGGGAAGCGGCGACGATTATTTGTGAAGCGTCCGATGCGCTGTTCGCGTGGGATGATTTCGCGCTGGATTTGTATTCCGCGGAAACGGACGAGGTTTTTTCCCTGCTCAACATCACCACGGTGGATGCGCAGCGGGTAAGGATTCCCGAATCGGCCCAATCCAAAAGTGCCAACACCCTCATCCGGCGCGTCATCGGCAAGGGCGCGGAATTGGTGCGTACGCCGGGGCCCAAAGGTCATGCCACCGATGCCATGCTTGTGCCCGTGCGCAAGGGCAGCCGGGTCCTGGGTGTCCTGTTCGTCCAAAGTCGTCTGGCGGGCGCCTATACCGAGCAGGATTTGGAAACTCTCCAAACCCTGGCCGATCAGTGCAGCGGTGCGCTGGAACGGGTTCACGCCGAGGGGGCCTTGCGGGAAAGCCAGCAGCGATTCCGTGATCTGTTCGAAAATTCGCCCGACGCCATCTTTGTCGCGGACCTGAACGGCACCGTGCTGGATGTGAATCCCGCAAGTTGCCTGTTGCACGGCCTGGCCCGGGATCATCTGACGGGCAAAAACATTTTCACCGATCTCGTGCCGGTGGCGCGCCGGGAACAGACCCGCCAGGATTTTGAAAGGATGGCCAGTGGCAAATGGTCGCAGGTCGAGAGTGAAAGTCTGACGGCCGAAGGGCGGGTGACCCCGGTGGAAGTTCGCGCCAGCCGCATCGAATATGGGGGCCGCCCGGCCCTGCTGCTGCATGTGCGCGACATCACCGAACGCCATGAATCCGAGGCCGCCTTGCAAAGTTCGGAAACGCTCTTCCGCTCCGTCTGGCAGAATTCCGTGACCGGCTTGCAACTGGTCAATGAAGCGGGCGCCATCGTTGCCGTCAACGATGCGTTTTGCAGTCTCGTTGGCATGGACGCACCGGCGCTGGAAAGCCAGCCTTTTACAGTGATTTACGCCGCATCCGAGAACCGGGAAGAAATGGTGGAGCAGCATCGCGAGGCGTTTCTGGCCCGCAGGGCCCTGCGCAAACCCGAACGCCAATACGTTTTGCAGAACGGGAAGGCCGTGACACTGGAAATCATTGACTCGTTCATTCAGCTCCGCGAAAAGCCGGTGCTGATGCTCAGTCTGTTTCGCGACGTTACGACGCAGCGGCAACTGGAGGAACAATTGCGGCAATCACAAAAGATGGAAGCGATTGGCCAGCTCGCCGGAGGTGTCGCGCATGATTTCAACAACATTCTCACCGTCATTCAGGGACACGCCGCCCTGCTCTCGGCAGCCAATCTGAGCGAGTCGGCCGGAAAATCGGCTGACCAAATTGTGCAGGCGTCCGAACGCGCGGCCCGGTTGACGCGGCAATTGCTCACCTTCAGCCGCCGCCAGCTCATTCAGCCCCAACAGTTGGACCTAAACAAGGTGGTAGGCAACCTGACGAACATGCTCGGCCGCATTTTGGGGGAGGACGTGTCGTTGCAGCTGAACTACTGCCAGTCGCCACCGATGGTGGAGGCCGACGCCGGCATGATGGAACAGGTGTTGTTGAACCTTGCGGTCAACGCCCGCGACGCCATGCCCAAAGGTGGCCAGCTCGCCATCCGCATTGCCATCGCGGACGTGACCGAAGCCCTCAGCCGGGGACGCACTGAGGCCCGGGCCGGACGGTTTGTCTGTTTGAGTGTTGCGGACACCGGCATGGGCATCACACCGGAAAATCAGCGCCGGATTTTTGAGCCGTTTTTCACCACCAAGGAAATCGGCAAAGGCACCGGCCTGGGGCTGGCAACGGCTTACGGTATTGTGAAACAACATCAGGGCTGGATTGAAGTGGACAGCCAGATTGAGAAGGGTGCGACGTTTCGGATTTATCTTCCGTACAAAGGGAGTGGGGAAGGTGAGGCGGAAAAGCCCACCAACCAAGTTACCGTGCGCGGCGGGAATGAAACCATTTTGCTGGTTGAAGATGAGGCGCCGGTCTGCGAACTCGTTTCGCGCGTGCTTGGCAAATACGGGTACAAGGTTCTGCCGGCAAACAACGCCGTCGAGGCCATGGAGGTCTGGCGGGACAAAAAGGATGAAATTGCCCTGTTACTGACGGATCTGGTCATGCCCAACCACATGAACGGCCGTGAATTGGCTGAGAAATTATGGGCCCAACAGCCGAAGCTCAAAGTCATTTTCACCAGTGGTTACAGCGCTGACATTGTAGGCAGGGATTTCAAACTGGAACCGGAATTGAATTTTTTGCAAAAGCCCTACCATCCGCAAACGCTGGCGACGACCGTGCGCCGTTGTCTTGACAGCAAACACAATTGAACGGCGCCATCTTCCAACTTTTCTTTCGAGTGCCGCTTTGCTTAAACTCGGCGCATGATTATTGCACCTTCGTTGCTGGCGGCCGACCATGCCCGTTTCGGCAAGGAAGTTGAACGCGCCAACCGTTCCGGCGCCGACTGGCTGCATCTCGACATCATGGACGGCCATTTTGTGCCGAACATTTCCTTTGGACCGGAGGTGGTCCGTGCGGTTCGGTCGTTGAGCAAACTTTTTTTTGACGTTCATCTGATGTGTTCACGCCCGGAGATTCTGCTGGAACCCTTTGCTGCCGCGGGTGCGGATGAAATCATCGTGCACGTGGAACTGGGCGAACAGGTCGCACCACTCATCTGGAAAATAAAATCGCTCAATAAAAAGGTTGGCCTGGCGGTCAATCCGCCCACCGCCATCGCCGAAGTGCAGCCGTACCTCGACCAGATCGATTTGCTGCTGGTGATGACGGTCAACCCCGGCTTCGGCGGCCAGCCATTTATCCACGAATGTCTCCCCAAAATTCAACAGGCCGACGCCTGGCGGCGTGAACGAAAATTATCCTACCGCATCAGTGTGGACGGCGGCATCAATTTCCAGACCGCCGCCGAATGTGCCCGTGCCGGCGCCGACACGTTTGTGAGCGGGACAACCCTGTTCCACGCAGGCAACCTGCGCGCCGCGGTCAAAAAGCTGCGCCAGGTCGCCCAGGCCCATGATCCGGCCCTGGCGGATTTAAAAATGTGACCCGCCAGGTATGAACATCAAATTCGGCACCGACGGCTGGCGCGCCGTCATCGCGGAGGATTTCACGTTCGCCAATGTGGCGCGGGTGACGCAGGCTGCGGCGGACCATTGGAAGTCTGAAGTCCAAAGTCCGGAGTCCGAAGTTTTTGGACGCGCCCTGAAAGTTGTCATCGGCTTCGACCGCAGGTTTTTTTCAGACAGATTCGCGCGCACCGCCGCGGAAATTTTTGCCGGAAACGGTTTTCGGGTTGTGCTGGTGCCGGAGCCGACGCCAACGCCATCCGTCTCCTTTGCCGTCAAGGCGCAACGTGCGGTTGGCGGCGTAATGATTACCGCCAGTCACAACCCGCCGATTTTCAACGGGTTCAAGCTCAAATCATTTTACGGTGGCTCCAGCGACCCGGCGACCTGCCAGGCCGTCGAAAGTTTTGTAGACCGCAACCAGGTTCGGTCTGTAAAATTCGACGCGGCATTGCGCGCCGGGCAGATTTCCATCCGGGATGTCCGCCCGGCGCATTTTGCCGCTCTAAAAAAACTCGTGGATTTCAAGCTGATCGCAAAATCAAAGTTACGTTTCGCCCATGATGCCCTGTTCGGCGTCGGCGCGGGGTGCTTTGAACAATTGCTCGCGGGCACGACCTGTCAGGTCACCACTCTGAACGCACAACACGACGTGCTGTTTGGCGGCATCAATCCCGAACCGATCGACAAAAACTACGCGCGCAGCCAGAAATATCTTCGCCAGCATCCTCATGATATTTGTCTGGTGACCGATGGCGATGCTGATCGCATTGGCGGCATGAACGGCCGGGGCAAGGTGCTTACAACCCACCAAATTATTTGCCTCCTGCTGCATCATTTGGTTGTGAATCGAAAGGGCCGGGGGAGGGTGGTGAAGGCGCTCACCACAACTTCAATGGTGGACAAGATGTGTGCCGCTTACGGCCTGCCACTGGTCGAAACCGGCGTTGGCTTCAAATATATTTGCGCGGAAATGCTCAAGGGCGACGTGCTCCTGGGCGCGGAAGAAAGCGGCGGCATCGGTTTTCCAGGACACATTCCCGAGCGCGACGGAATAGCCGCCGGTTTGATGTTGCTCGAACTGCTGGCGAGCGAGCGCATATCCATTGACCGGATTCTGGCGAAGCTGGAAAGGCAGTTTGGCCGGCATCGTTATGTAAGAATTGACACCCACTTTCCCTTGGAGAAACGCAGCGCGTTGATGCAATTTTTGAGGGAGAACCCGCCGACAAAATTGCTGCGTTCGCCACTGGCCGCCGTGAAGACGTTCGACGGCGTCAAGTTCGTAGCTGAAGATTCCTCGTGGCTCATGTTGCGCGGTTCCGGCACGGAACCGATTTTGCGAATTTACGCCGAAGCCAAATCCGAGGCCGACGTTCGAAAACTGTTGGAAATGGGCGGGAAGCTGACGAGGTTCTGACCGTTGAAATTTACCCGGCGCGAATCTCGGGGTTTGGAGCCCGATTTTCCGAGGTCGCCGTCAGTGAAGAACCAGCCGGTAAAACCGCGTGGAGAATTGCCCCGCCTGTGGATCAGAAAATTGCGTCCAGGCGTTTGAAGTCGCCAGTTCGGTCTGGCCGATGGTTGTCCAGACCTGCATGTCCTCCGAAGCTTGAACTTCATACCAGTGGCCGGGGGCCACCGGAAATTCCATTCCCATGGAACCGATATTCATTGTCCCGAGCACCCTGAGCAGGCCCGGCGTGATATACGAAACGTCACTGGAGAGGGCACTCTCAACCCCCGAGGTGTTGTAAGCCGTAACCGCAAAGTGGTAAGTCTGCCCTTCCTGTAGACCTGAAACCGAGGCCGTGGTGCTGTTCCCCATATCAATCTTATTTGTATAAGCTCCTTTTTCAGGGCCGTAGTAGAGAAAATAACCGGCGGCCGCCAGACTCTTCGAGGGATTCCACTCCAGACGCACGTTTTCGGCGCCCTGCGCGTTGCTCAGACAAAAAAACAGTGCGAGCAAAAGTATTCCCCACCTCCCACCTCGTCCTGTAGAAGTACAACTTTTACGACTTTCTTTCCCAAAAAACATTTTACGACTTTCTTTCAAAAACCAATCGCACCTGCATTTAGCAAAATGATTGCCAACGCCGTTTTGCTTCTTAAACCCTTGTCGAATGGTGGCTAAAGTCACTGGAGTGCCCTAAAAGTGAACTGTGCTTTTCCATTTAAGACACTTATTCTCTCTTTGAGACAATGATGGTCACAACGTCCCGGTCATTTGGGGTCGTTTCTTTTTCACCCCCTTGTTTTCCTGATAATCAGTATTGTTTTAAGGCCTCTGATAAGACCGGAAAAAGGGGGAGGCCGTCACGGTATGAATTCCGACCGGCCAAGCGGGGTCACAAACAGCGATTATAGAGGCAAAATTCTAGTTTGGCTGGCACTGCTGATGCTGCAAAAAACGGCATGAATAAGACATGGCTGCAAATTATTGCAGTGAACCTGCTGCTCGTGGGCATTCTTGCCAAATTACGCGCCGCCATGAAAACCCATATCCCGCTCGGGTATCAGGATGAAACGGGTTTTCATTATGGTGTTCAACGATCTCACGAAGATCGGTGACCATCAGGTTCCACTCGTGATCATCAGAAGGTAAAATTTCTGCCCGGCCCGGCGGCAGAATAAACAGCACCGCTTCCAACGTGGGAGCCAAATGTGCCGGCGCTCTTCGAGAATTCCAAATTCCGGCCCGCGAAAACCGCGTCCCATCCCAGGCAAATTGTCCTTGTAACCTGAAGGGGAATTCTATATCCGTAACCCGGTGATGTCCGATAATCGGTTTTGAGAGGCGTGGCAGGGTAATCAGAGCGGTCACGGGAGTGGTCATTGTTCAACGGTCAACGATCCGCCCATGGACAAGTCCGAAAAGCTTTGCGCGATGCGTGGCGTTGCCGGGCGGCGAACATTGACAAATACGCCAATGCCGGTGATACGGCTTTACGTTTAAATATGGAAGACGACCACGGTATGATTGAAGGAATGTTTTCCCTTGAAGGAACATGAAAGATTCCAGTCCAGCCCGGCCCAAAAAAAATATCCGTATTCTCCTGGTTGAAGATCATCCCCTGGTACGGGAGTCGTTGAAGCGAATTATCCAGCAGCAGCCGGATCTGGACGTATGCGGCGAAACAGACAACGGCAGCCAGGCCCTGGAGTTGGTGGCTGAAACCAAGCCGCACCTGGTGATTCTTGATCTGACCCTGAAGGATTCCCACGGTTTGGAGCTGATCAAAAATCTCAATGACAGTTACCCCAAAGTCCTGAGCCTGGTGTTTTCAATGCACGAGGAATTTTTACATGCCGAGCGGGCGATTCGGGCAGGAGCGCGCGGGTATGTGGCCAAGGAAGAGCCGCCGGCCAAAATATTGCTCGCCATTCGCAAGGTTTTGAGCGGCGAGATTTACTGGAGCGAAAAGGCCGCCAGTTGGGTTGCGTCCCAGATTGCCTCCCGTCCACGTCCGTCCTCCAATTTTTCGGTGGATCTCCTGACCGATCGGGAATTGCAGGTTTTTGAATTAATGGGGGGGGGATTGAACACCCGACAGATTGCCGCGATGCTGCACATTGATGCGAGCACGGTGGAAACCTATCGGGCCCGGATCAAGGAGAAGCTAAACTTGAAAAGTTCCTCGGAATTGCTTCAGTACGCCATCCGTTTTCAAATGCTGCCAAAAAACCAGGGCCAATAAAGCCGCCGCCGCTTGTCGGTTGGACGCAAGCCCAAAACGAAGCAGTGGTATGTAGTGAAAAGCACTACAATAACATTACGAACTTTGTTACAAGATTATAGTGCTCAGCGCTGTGGATAAAACCCCCTGAATATGATTAACTGGTGTTGGTTGAGATTTTAACAATATACGTTATCAGATGGAGGGGCTGTACAAGATTGATCGAGCTCAAAACGGCAGCATTTGCTGGAACGGCGGGCCTGTGCTGCGGGCTGGTTTGAAGGCGGGCAGGGGCGGGACGGCGAGCGTCGTCATGTGGCGTTTGACTGGATCACAGTGCTTCTCACGCCTAAGTCCGTTAAGAGGCAGCAACATGAGGAAACCTGATTGATGCTGTTAAACTCCACATTTCAGGCAGAGTCGTTGGCTTGGTATTGCGCGCGAACCAAGCCGAAGCATGAGCATATTGCCGCGGCAAATTTACGCAAGAATCTCAACCTGGAAGTTTTTCATCCGCGTTTGCGCATGGAGCGGGCGACCCGGCGTGGCGTCGTCCGGGTAAGTGAGCCTTTGTTCCCATGTTACATTTTCATCCGTTGCGACATCGAGCAAAGACTGAATGAAATTCAGCACACAAATGGAATCGGCACGGTCGTCCATTTTGCGCGCCGGATACCGACGATAGCGGATTCGGTAATTGAGGAATTAAAGGAATGCTTTGCCGGGGAAGAAACAATCACGGTGGAAGATCGAATTTCGCCCGGGGACGAGGTATTGCTGGCTGATGGTGCTTTTGCGGGAATGCGTGCCTTCGTTTTGCGTGTCATGCCGGCCAGAAGGCGCATTCAGGTATTGCTGGATGTTTTGGGCCGGCCGACGCCCGCCGAGATTGATGAGAACTCGGTGGTTTTGGAGCGCAATGCCTTGGCGGATTTGGTGCCAACCTTGGCCGCGACCCGGGTGGGAGATTTTGCGGTTTCAAGTTGAAGTCGGAACAAATATTAAGGGGTACTCCGGTCAAGCTGTTCGGAGCAGGGGAATTCAAATTGGCGGAAAATGTCTTCCGCCAACAAGTGCGGAGCTTTGCAGTCAACGTGTCGGGGCGGGATGAAATGATTAAAATGACTTTAGAAATTTTGAAACAGGATTCAAACACTACTACCTCTTCCTCTGTGATTCACCATTATCTTCAAGCGGGTTCGCAGTTCTCCGGTCAACGCTCATGAACCTTCCCATGGAAAATCACCTGTCGCGGGAGGCTTTCACGGCGAGCCCCGGCCGGGTTTTGCGCTGGAAACGAATCCTGGACATCGGTGTTATTCTACTGGCCCTGCCGCTACTGGTGCCATTGATGGCGGTGGTTGCGGTATTGATCCGGGTCGTTTCTGCCGGTCCGGTCCTGTTCAAACAGGAACGGATTGGTTACTTGGGGCGGCGATTCATGTGTTTCAAGTTTCGGACCATGTTTGTGGGTGTGGATGCATCCGCCCATGAGGGACATTTGTGTCATTTAATGAATTCGAACGCGCCGATGATCAAGATGGATTCCCAAGGTGATCCGCGCATCATTCCGCTCGGCTTGCTGCTCCGCTCGTCCGGTTTGGATGAGTTACCTCAGCTCATTAATGTCCTCCGGGGCGAAATGAGTCTCGTGGGGCCGCGTCCCTGTCTACCGTATGAATACGATAGATATCTTCCCTGGCAGAAAGAGCGGTTTGCCTCGGTGCCCGGGCTGACCGGGCTTTGGCAGGTCAGCGGCAAGAATCGGACGACGTTCGTTGAGATGGTCCAACTGGATATAAAATATGCGCGCGAAAAGAGCCTGTGGTTTGATATTAAAATATTATTGCAAACCATCCCGGCTTTGGTGGTTCAAGTGTGGGAGGCGCGTCGTCCTCGAAAAAAACTCTCACGTTCAGTTCCCTCAGAAATGATTATTTCCAAAAGTCATCCGGCGTCGCCGTATTCCTTCCGCAAACCTGCCTTCGCGGAAGTGGTGCGAGCCGAACGGCAGGCGCATTTGAATCTGGAAGGAAACAAACCAAAGCTGTAATATGACAAAACAAATAAAAGTTGGCGTGGTGGGGTGCGGGTATTGGGGTCCTAATCTGGTGCGCAATTTTAGATCGCTCCCCGATTGCAATCTAAAGGTCATGTGCGACATCAGCGAACAACGCCTGGCACATCTCAAATCTTTGTATCCGGAGGTGGAAGGGGAGACGGATTACACGCATATGCTGAACGGCATCGGTCTTGACGCCGTCATCGTTGCCACGGCGGTCAAATCACATTATTCGATGGCCAAGGCCAGCCTCTTGTCGGGCAAACACACCTTTATCGAAAAGCCGATGGCTGCCTCGTCTGAGCAGTGCCAGGAGCTGATCGGGATTGCGCAGAAAAAGGGGCTGGTGTTAATGACGGGGCATACCTTCCTTTATTCGCCGGCGGTCAGGAAAATCAAGGAAATTGTGCAATGCGGCGACATCGGAGAGATTCGCTATATTTGCGCGCGACGGTTAAATCTGGGGCTTTTCCAAAAGGACATCAACGTGGCCTGGGATCTGGCGCCTCATGACATTTCCATCATTCTGCACATCATGGGAGAACGTCCCACGGTCGTGAACTGCCAGGGTAGTGCTCATATTACTCCCGGCGTGGAGGATGTGACCACCATGTGGCTTGGTTTTCCCCGGGAGCGATCAGCCATCGTTCATAGCAGCTGGCTTGATCCCAGAAAAATCAGGGAGATGACCATTGTGGGCAGCAAGCGAATGATCGTTTACGACGACGTTTCGCCGCTGGAAAAAATCCGGATTTTCGACACCCGCGTTGAGCGGCCGCCCCACTACGACACCTTTGCCGAGTTTCATTATGCATATCACTATGGCGACGTTTACGTTCCCTATATCAAGCAGGAAGAGCCGTTGAAAAATGAATGCCAGCATTTCCTGGATTGTATCCGACATGGTACGAGGTCTTTGACCAGTGGCGAGGACGGCTTGGAGTTGGTCCGGATTTTGGAGGCGTCCACTGAATCCCTGAAAATAGGTGGTGCGCCCGTCAGGTTGTCGACTGAACAAAACGGAAGCAACGGTGCTTCGTCGGTCCCCGAATCTTCGCTTCGCCTGTCAATAGTGACATACGAAAAGGCCGCCAAAAACCTTCCCCGCCGGACGGGTCGAAAATCTCCGGTAAAACTCCGGACGCGCGGGCGGCAGGTTAACTAGGTGAGCGCTTCGCAGCATTTGTTCCAGCGGGTGGCTCCGAACGTGAAATTGGGCAGAAATGTCCGGCTTCACGATTTTGTCAATCTTTACGGGTGTGAGATCGGGGATGACGTAAAGATTGGAACGTTTGTGGAGATCCAGAAGGGGGTTAAGGTTGGAAATCGCTGCAAAATCTCCAGTCACAGTTTCATTTGTGAGGGGGTAACTCTGGAAGAGGGAGTTTTCATCGGCCACAATGTTACTTTCACCAACGATCGTTTCCCGCGGGCTACCAACAGCGATGGCCAGTTACAAACGGAAGCCGACTGGGAATGCGTTGGGACGTTGGTCAAACGAGGGGCTTCCATTGGTTCGGGCGCCACGCTGCTCTGCGGGATTACCATTGGTGAAAACGCAATGATCGGCGCGGGCAGTGTGGTTACCAAAGATGTCCCGGCCGGTGCCACCGTGGCGGGGAATCCGGCCAGAATCATGCGATCAATTTCATTGGAAAAGTAATCCCGATGTCGGACAATTTGTTTTGAGATGAACGAAAAGCGACAGGATTCGCAGTCGGGAGGAATATCGGTCGGAGACATATATTTTGTTATTTTCCGGCAGAAGTGGAAAATTCTCACCCTGTCTCTGGCGGGCATATTGGGGGCCGTTGTGCTGCTGTTTGTCATCAAACCGCCCCAATATCAGTCTGAAGCCTTGATTTCCATTCGATATGTAGTGGAGGGAAAATCGTTAAATCCACCGGGGGATGAAGCCAATACCACGCCACTGGATCAACAAAGAAACAGTATTATCAATAACGAAATCGACGCTCTGAACAGCCTGGATCTGGCCAAACAAGTGGTTCAAGTGATGACGCCGGAGAAAATATTGCCCAACACGGGGGCCAACGGCGGGTCGAATTCAAATCAGGCGGATCGGGCTGCCTTTATGGTCAGAAATGGTTTGAGCGTGGAGTCACTGCCTGAAAGCAGCGTCATCCGGCTGACATATCAAAATCCGGATCCAGCGCTGGTCCAACCCGTTCTGGGCGAAATCATTGATGCGTATCTGATAAGGCATGTACAGTTGCATCAAGGATCGGGTGTGCCAAGTGAATTTCTGACTAATGAGGTGGCGCGGCTTCGTACCCAGCTGACCCAGACCGATGACGAACTCAGAAAGCTTAAAAACGCCAATGGAGTGGTTTCCGCCGACGAAACCCAAAAGGCCTATGCCGACCAGATTTCCCAAATTCGTCTGGATATCTTTAGCGCCCAGGTTGAATTGGCGGAACATCAGGCCATGCTGGGAACGCTCGGAGGAGAGCTGGGCACCACCAACGTTCCATTGGCCGGGGCAGCCCCTTTCGACCAGGTTGAAAAGTACAAGAATGTCAGTGCGCTGCTCATGTCTTTGGAGCAAAAGGAGCAGAATTATCTGACGGTGCAGGGATTCACCACCGAGAACGTGCTGGTTGAGCAGATCCAGCAACAAATTGAACAATATGAAATCGTCAAGAAAGGTCTTGAAGAAAAGTATCCGATATTGGCATCGCTTAATATCCCCTTGCCGAGTCCGGTCAGCGCCCAGCCGGGTGAGGCACCTATTGACTTGAGAGCCGAATCTGAACAGGTGGCGGCGCTCAAGGTGAAAATCCAGACGTTGAACTCGCAATTCAGCCAGGTTTGGGCCGAGGCAACGAATTTTGATAAAATTAGATCATCCATCTCCGAACTGGAACAGAAAAGGGAGGTTGTAACCACCAATCTTAAATATTTCATGAATAACTTGGAGGAGGCTCGCATCGACGAAGCATTGGGAGAAGACAAGGCGGCGAACATCAGCATCTACCAAACCCCGTCACCTCCGGTCAAGGGATGGTCGAAGCAGCTCAAAAAGAAGGTGGCGATCGTGGCCGTTGGAGGCATTCTGGCCGGCTTGGCGCTGGCATTCTTCATCGAGTTTTTTTGGGACCGATCCATAAAACGCCCGGCCGATGTCGAGACCAAGTTGCGATTGCCGCTTTTTGTTTCAATCCCGGACATCACCAAGAATGGCCATCGTCCGCTTGCAATCAACAAAACTCCGCTGCTGCTAAAAGAGGGGAAGGCTGGCGATCGTCAGACTGTTGGGAGAGACTCGTTACCACCGGAGGCAGGCATGGATTCGGGGAATCGACGGCACCCATTGCGCCGCTTTTATGAAGGCTTGCGGGATCGTCTGCTGGTTTATTTTGAAGTAAAAAATCTTCCCCATAAACCAAAGCTCGTCGGAGTCACAAGCTGTGGCCGGGGCGCCGGCGTCAGCAGCATCGCCACCGGTGTGGCGGCTTCCCTTTCTGAGCTGGGTGAGGGAAATGTGCTTTTGGTGGACATGAATATTGAAGGGGGGGCGGCGCAACACTTCCATAAGGGAAAGCCCGATTGTGGACTCGATTCTGCTTTGGCAGCGGAGACCAAGGAAAAGGCTCTGGTCCGGGAAAACCTGTATGTTGCGACGGAGTCCATGCGCAGCGAAGAGCTCCCGCAGGTGTTGCCCAAACGCTTCGCAGGTCTGATTTCAAAAATCAGGAGCAGCGACTACGATTATATCATTTTTGACATGCCGCCGGTGGCGGAAACCACAACGACGTTCCGTGCCGCCCGACTCATGGATATGATGCTGCTTGTCGTCGAGGCGGAGAAAACCAACCAGGACGTGGTCCGGCGGGTGATCGCGCTGCTGGCCGAATCAAAAGCCAACGTGAGCGTGGTGCTCAACAAGACCCAAACGTATGTTCCCGCCCGTCTGCATCAGGAATTTCTTCACGATCTTTGAACCGGCCGCCGGTTGTATGAAAGCGCCAACAACTCCAGACCGGACAATGCCTCCAGCCGGCAAGAAGATTTGCATGCTCGTGTACTCTTTTTATGAGAGTGACAATCGGGTCATGCGCTATGCCCGGGCCCTGGTTGAGCGCGGGGATCAAGTGGACGTGATCGCCCTGAGTGACGGCAGGCAGCCGCCGTTTGAAACCCTTGAGGGCGTCAATGTTCATCGCATTCAACGGAGGGAGCGGAACGAAAGAAATAAATTTGCATACCTGCACCGCCTGTTGAAATTTTGTGTGAAATCCTCGTTTGTTCTCAGCCGGTTGCATTGGAAACGCAGGTACGACCTGATTCATGTGCACAACGTGCCGGATTTTCTGGTGTTCAGCGCCTGGCTCCCCAAAGCGACCGGCGCCAGGATCATTTTGGACATCCATGACATTTTGCCCGAATTCTTCGCGAACAAGTTCCGCAAACCGGAGAACAGCGTTTATGTCAGGCTGCTGAAGCTCATTGAGAAACTCTCCGCCCGCTTTGCCAACCACGTCATCATCTCAAACCACCTGTGGTCCGAAAAAGCGATTGCCCGTTCCATTTCCAAGGAAAAATGTTCGGTCTTTATCAATTACGTCGACCTCAATCTGTTCCGGTCCCGGCGGACGCGAAACGATGGCCGGTTTATCATGCTGTACCATGGAGGATTGCAACGGCATCAGGGCCTTGATCTTGCCATTCGCGCCTTTGACAAGGTCTGCCGTCCCAACCCCGGGGTTGAGTTTCACATTTATGGGGGGGGCAGCATGAAGCCGGAGTTACAGGCGCTGGTTCAGAAGTTGGGTTTGCAGGACCGGGTGTTTTTGCAGGGAAGCGTGCCGGCACGCGAAGTCGCCGACATTGTGGCAAATGCCGATTTGGGAATTGTTGCCAAACGGGCGGATTCCTTTGGCAACGAGGCGTACAGCACCAAAATCATGGAATTTATGGCGGAAGGTGTGCCGGTGATTGTCTCCAAAACCAAGGTGGACAGCTTTTACTTTGACGACTCGGTGGTTCGTTTCTTTAAATCGGGTGACGAGGACGATCTGGCGGCGGCGATGCTCGATTTGCTGAAAAATCACGGGCAACGCGAGAGTCTGGTTCGTCATGCCCGTGAGTACGTGGCGCGAAACAATTGGGACACCCGCAAGCAGAAGTATTGGCATCTGGTGGATTCCCTCGTTGCCGGCACGGAATTTCAACGCGCTGGTCTGTCAAAGGGCTCGACGGTTTCTCCGTAAGCACGGCCGGATGAATCGTGCCCGGTGATGGTCATTATGCGATGGGATCGAACAATGTCGCTTTATGCGTTTCGTCCGCTGATGGAAATGAATGTTGTTTCCAGCCGGCGCGCCCTGCCGATACTGATGTATCACAGCATTTCGGAAGATGCGGAACCGAATAATTCGCCGTATTATAAAACGACCACCCGACCGGACGTGTTCGCACAACACCTGCGATGGTTGAACGATGAAGGTTTCCGGTCGGTGGATCTGGAAACGGGAATTCGTATTGCCCAACAGGGGGATGAGGGACGCGGGAAGGTGGTGGTCATCACCTTTGACGATGGTTTCCGCGATTTCTACGATTCGGCGTTTCCCGCCTTACAAGTCCACGGTCATACTGCCACGGTGTTTCTGCCCACGGCCTTTATCGGCGAAAGCAGGCAGGCATTTAAAGGCCGGGAGTGCCTGACCTGGGAGGAAGTCCGTGAATTGCGGGCACAGGGTGTTCAGTTCGGTTCGCATTCGGTCAATCATCCTGTTCTCTACGAAACCTCATGGGGCGAGATCGAAAATCAACTGACTTTGTCAAAGAAAAGGCTGGAACTGGAGTTGGGTGAAAAAGTCACGAGCTTTGCCTATCCGTACGCCTTTCCGCAGCAGGATCAACGCTTTGCCGGTGCCTTCAAAAAACTGTTGCGGCAGCAAGGCTATCGGCACTGTGTGACCACCATGATTGGCCGGGTTCAATCCGGCGACGATTTATTCAGCTTGAAGCGTCTGCCGATGAACGCTTGTGATGACAAGCCGTTGTTCTTGGCGAAGCTCAATGGCGCGTACGATTGGCTGGCCTGGCCGCAAAGCTGGTCCAAAACGATCCGTCATAAGTTTCGGCAGGTCGTCCATAATCGTTCGGATGCCCGATCGGAAAAACCACCCTTCAAGCCGTTTCCATCCTCCGAAAACTCACTGCCGTGAAGCCCGTTCGTTATATAATCATTACTCCGGTGCGGAACGAGGAGGCATTTCTTCCGGGCACCATCGCTGCAGTCGTCTCCCAGACGTTGAAGCCGCGGAAGTGGGTTATTGTCGATGACGGCTCTGCCGACAGCACAGGACAGATCATTGACACTGCATCCAAAGAACATTTGTGGATACAGACGGTGCATCGCCCCGACCGGGGATTTCGGCAGGCGGGAGGCGGTGTGATGGCCGCGTTCCACGATGGCTACGCGCTCGTCGCCAAAGATGAATGGGACTATTTGGTCAAGCTGGATGGTGATCTGTCTTTTGAACCTGACTACTTTGCGAAATGTTTGCGGGAGTTTGAAGTGGACAAGACGTTGGGAATTGCTGGTGGAACTTGCTGCAAAGTAGTTGACGGCAAAGTCATGCCTGAATTCAACGGAGAACCGCCGTTTCACGTTCGAGGACCCACCAAAATCTATCGTCGTGAGTGTTTTGAAGCCATTGGAGGCCTCATCACTGCGCCGGGCTGGGATACAGTCGATCAAGTTAAGGCCAATATGCTCGGTTGGAAGACAATGACGCTCCCTCATATTCAACTGATTCACCATCGGCCAACCGGCGGGGCTTATGGTTCGTGGAAGGATTGGATGAAAAATGGTCTTGCGAATTATATCACCGGCTATCTCCCCCTGTTTATGCTTTGCAAGTGTGTGAAAAGGCTTTGTTGCAGGCCCTATGGCATACACGCCATCGCTTTGGGGTGGGGCTTTCTGAAAGGTTATTTGAAGCGGATGCCGCAAGTCGAGGACTCCGCCGCCATCAGATATCTTCGCGACCAACAGTGGCGGGCGTTGACGTTCCGGAGCAGCCTCTGGCGCCCCAAATCACCGCAGTCCTGACTTTTGCGAATCAAAGAATTGAGTTATGGCAAATAACCAGGTTGCACTGTCCATTATCATCGTTAATTGGAACTCCAGGGATTATGTCCGGAAGTGTCTCCGCTCTATTTACGCCCATTCCCATGGCTTGTCGTTTGAAATCATTGTCGTGGACAGCGCCTCCTACGACGGCTGTGGAGAAATGCTCACGAGCGAATTTCCCGAAGTGAGGTTCATTCAGAGCGAACAGAATATCGGGTTTGCCAGCGCAAACAACATGGGTGCCCTGCAAGCGCGCGGCGAGTGCCTGCTCTTCCTGAATCCCGACACTGAATTGGTCAATCCGGCAATCAACCTTCTGCTCGAGGCCCTGACGGGATTGAAAGACGCCGGGGCGGTCGGAGCTAGGTTGCTGAACGGCGACGGCAGTTTACAAACAAGCTGCATTCAGGCCTTCCCGACCATCCTAAACCAGCTTCTGGACGCGGAAGCGATTCGCAGGCGGTTTCCCAAGGCCTTTCTTTGGGGCATTGCCCCTTTATATTCAAAACAGGATGAGCTGGCGGAAGTCGAAGCCATTTCCGGAGCCTGTATCATGATGAAGCGGGATGTTTTCATGGACCTAGGCTGTTTCAGCGTGGATTACTTCATGTATGCGGAGGATATGGATCTTTGTTACAAGGCCGCCCGGAAAGGCCGCGTCAATTATTATGTTCCTGGCGCGGTTATTATTCATCACGGGGATGGGAGCGTCCAAAACGCCAAGAGCAATTTTGCCACGATTATGGCTGTGGAATCATTGTGGCGTTACTTCAAAAAGTATCGCGGGGTTGTCTATGCATCCATCTTCCGTGGCGGGTTGCTCCTGGCTGGCACGGGACGCCTTATGCTTTTGACTGGCCGGCGCTCGTTGAACCCACGGGAAGACAAGCACAGTTTCCACAAGGCGTCCTGGAACAAATGGACGGCCATCATGCGGTGGGCAACTGGCCGCGAGCGATGGGTGTTGAAATACCGTTGAAATTTCTTTGTCAACTCAAACAAGCAATGCAGCAGGGACATCATACTTTACCCCCTTCCATGCCGGGGACGCCAATCCGAGCGGGCCGTTTGCGGCTTGGTTATCGCTGGGCGCGATATTTTCTCTGGAGTTTGAAGAACCGGCATCTGTACGGCATGACCAGCGCGGCGCGAAGCCTCACGACGCTTGGGAGCCTCGGATTGATGGATATCGGTGGTTTCAATCGGGGCGTCGAATGCAATATTTGCGGCTGGCGGGGCGGGGATTTTTATCCCAATACCGGCTCAGGGTATTTTGAATTGCATGCCACATGCCCTCGTTGCCACTGCATCCACCGTTATCGTTCGTTGGCGGCCCTTTTGGAAGTGGCGACGGATTTTTTCTCTCCCGATAAGAAAGTGATTGAGGTGGCGCCGGTGCGCGGTTTCCAGGCCTATTGCCTATGGCGTAAAAACGGTAAAAACTACGTGAGTTTTGATCTTGAGCGGTTTGGTATGGAGAAAGGCGACCTTACCGCCATGCGTTATGGCGCGGAGTCTTGTGATTACTTTCTTTGCTTTCATGTGCTGGAGCATGTGCCTGATGACCGGGCGGCCATTTGCGAGATATTCCGCGTGCTAAAACCTGGCGGGCAGGCAATTCTGCAGGTGCCCATTGACCATGCGCTGAGGGACACCGTGGAATATGGGCGTCCAAAGCCATTGGAGACGGGGCATGTCAGGCGTTATTCGCAAAAAGGATTTTCAGATAGATTGGCCGGGCAAAGATTTGATGTCTGCACGGCAAGTGTCGGGGATTATTTTTCAGAGGAAGAGATCGTCCGATACGGCTTCAACCGGGAAGCTGTCTACATAGTCACCAAACCGATGCGGAACACGACCGACGCCCATCCCCTGACAACGGACTCCGGCGTTGCCGGATTCCAAAAGGGCATTGACATCCTCAAATAGCTGGTGCGGACGTCGAATCGGGTTTCATGAACTTTTCACAGGCGGGAGTGGCCCATCGAAAAGTGGAGGCCGGCCAAATGGTTCAGGCAACCCGGCGGCACTTCTGATAGCGGGATTATATTATGTGCGGCATAGCGGGAAAACTGGTCTTTGATCCGGCGGCGGAGGTGTCTGGGAATGACATCCAGCGCATGCTTGCCCCCCTCCTTCATCGAGGGCCGGACGGCAACGGAGTACATCTGGACCGCAACGCAGGTTTGGGCCACTGCCGGCTGTCCATCATTGATCTGGCAGGTGGCAGCCAGCCAATGGCCAATGAAGATGAGACCATCTGGATCGTTTTTAACGGCGAGATTTACAATTTTCAGTCGCTCCGCCGGGATTTGCTGGCGCGTGGGCACCTCTTCCGTTCCCGCACGGACACGGAAGTTATCATCCATCTGTACGAGGAATATGGCTTGGATTGTGTGAAACAATTGCGCGGCATGTTCGCCTTTGCCATCTGGGACGCGAAACGGCGACGGTTGTTTATAGCACGCGACCGCGTCGGCATCAAACCGCTCTATTATTGCCGGACACAAGATGCGCTTCATTTTGCGTCGGAATTGAAGGCCATCATCGCCGATCCCGCAGTACCCCGCGATATTTGCGCCCCGGCTATTCGCCAGTTTCTTTCGTTCTTCCATGTGCCGGGTGAAAATACCCTGTTTCAATCCGTGAAGAAACTGTTGCCCGGTCATTATCTTGTGGCCGCGGACGGAAAGATTTCAATCAGCCAGTATTGGGATCTGCAATTCACCGGCGAACGGCGGACAAGACCATTTGAAGAGGTCGTTGAAGAACTTTACGGGTTGCTGGGCTCGACGGTACGCGACCATATGATCGCCGATGTGCCGGTGGGCGTCTTGTTAAGTGGTGGCGTGGATTCTTCGGCGTTGTTGAGTTTCGCCGTGGAAAAAACCGACAAGAAAGTCAGCACCTTCACAGTGGGTTTCGACAGTGGCCAGGTCGTGGATGAGCGCCCTTATGCCCGCATGGCCGCACAGAAGTTCGGCACGGAGCACCATGAGATCAGCATCACGGAACAGGATTTTTGGGACTTCCTGCCGTCATATGTCTGGCACATGGAGGAGCCGGTGTGTGAGCCGCCGGCGGTGGCGCTGTATTATGTCTCCAAACTGGCGCGCAGCCACGTGAAAGTTTTATTGTCGGGCGAGGGTGGCGACGAAGCCTTTGCGGGCTACCCGAATTATCCCAACATGATGCGGTTGGAACGGCTGGGTTCGATTTTAGGCCCCTTGTGCAGGCCAGTGGGGGCAGCCGCCTGCATGGCAGGCACATTTTTTGGGGAATCACGATTCCAACGTTACGGGCAGGCTTTGGGCCGTTCTCTGCCGGCGTACTACTTCAGCCGGACTTCGGGGCCAATGTCTTTTTTTAATCGACAAGCGTCGGTCATTTCCACCTGGAAATTTTTAGAACAGACGTCGGCGATGTCCCCGACGGATTTCATTGCTCAACTGGCCATGCCGGTCGAAAATGAATCCTTGCTGAACCGGATGTTGTACGTGGACAGCAAAACGTGGTTGCCGGACGACCTGCTGGTGAAGGCGGACAAGATGACGATGGCCAATTCGTTGGAACTCCGGGTGCCGTTGCTGGATCATAAAATCCTGGAATTCGCCGCCTCCCTGCCGGCTGATTTCAAAGTGCGTGGGCGCGAGACCAAGCGCGTGCTCAAAGCCGCCTTTGCCAAGATCCTGCCGGCGGAAATTCTCAATCGCCGGAAGGCGGGTTTTCCCGTGCCCTATGAATCCTGGTTGCGACGTGAGTTCAAGAATCAGACCCGGGACATCCTGCTTTCGGATCGCGCTCTGTCCCGGGGCTATTTTGAGAGAAACGAAATCAATCGCCTGCTCTGCGCCAACGAACGCGAAGGCGGCCTTGCCAAGGAAGTATTTTCACTCCTGGTCCTGGAATTGTGGCATCAGCAGTTTATTGATCACCCTGCCTCTGCCTGCGGCTGGAGTGAGCGGGTGTCACCACAATCCGTGTCCCGCGAACCGGTCATTGCCGGTTGATACCGATGTCCGGTTTTAAACCACCCATGGCCATTCACAAAAAAGCCGTCCGTGTGCTTTACAGCTTTCCGCACAAATTGGGGGCGGAAAGAATTTGTTACACCGCCTGGCAGCAGGTGAACGGTCTGGCAGCGGCCGATGTGGAGGTGCTCGCTTGTCCCGGCGCCCTGCACCGTCCCGTTCCGCAGTCCGTCAAGGTTTGGCCAACCCTTGCTTGGGGAAAATTTCGGATTCCGCATCGGCTGCTTGGTAGAATCCGAGCCTGCGCGTTGCACGATTACGTTGTCTCCCGACGAATCAAGAGGTTGGCGGGACAGATTGACATCATTCACACGTGGCCACTGGGCGCGTTGCGAACCCTCCGGATTGCTGCCAGGCTTGGTATTCCGACGGTGTTGGAGCGGCCCAACGTGCACACACGGTTTGCCTACGAAACGGTTCAAAAGGAATGTGAGCGATTGGGCATTTCCATGCCATCGAACCACGAACATGCATTCAATGCTGCCATCCTGAAACGCGAAGAAGCGGAATACAACTTGGCGGATCGGCTGCTCTGTCCTTCCGATTTTGTCGCCAAAACATTCAGGGATCGTGGATTTGCAGAAGAGAAACTGGCCCGGCACCAATATGGATTTGACGACAAAGTATATTATCCTGATTCCAAGCCGCGCGAATCAAACGGCGGACTCACGTTGCTTTTTGCCGGAGGCTGTGCGCCGCGAAAAGGGTTGCATTATGCCCTGGACGCCTGGCTGAAATCATCGGCCCACAAGAAAGGCACATTCCTGATTGCGGGAGGATTTATTCCCGGCTATGCGGAATGCCTTTCCACCCAACTGGCACATCCCAGCGTGAAAGTCTTGGGATATCGCAGCGATCTGCCGGACCTGATGCGCGGCAGCGATGTGTTTGTATTGCCGAGTGTCGAGGAAGGCAGTGCGCTGGTGACTTCAGAAGCGCGTGGAAGTGGATGTGTATTGCTCGTGTCGGATGCGTCTGGTGCCATTTGCAAGCATATGGAAAATGCCCTGGTACATCACGCAGGCGATATCAGGCTGCTTTCGGAACAGATCACGCTGTTGGATACAAATCGTGATTATCTGTTGAAGTTGCGCGAAGCGTCGCTTCGAACTGCGTCGGAAATCACCTGGCTGGCGGCGGGCTACAAACTGGCAGAGGTGTATAGTCAGGTCCTGGACCAGACGAGAAGGGATCGGCGGAAAGAGTATCGCTCAGGCACTGTGCGTGACGATGTGCAAATTGGCGGCCGAAGTGTCCAAACGGTTGCTTGAGATGGAAAGTGGAATGGAGTTTTATGCCGTACGGTTTATTTACCTATAATTACTCAAATAATATTGGGGATGAAGTCCAAAGCATCGCGGCCGAAGGATTTCTTCCTCGCACTGACATTTTGATCGAGCGCGACCGGTTGCATTGGTACGCCAATGGGCCGAAAGTGTTCGTCATATTCAACGGTTGGTTTACGCGCGGACCGTGCTGGCCACCGCCGCGCAGCCTGCAACCGCTTTTTGTCTCGTTCTATGCGCAACGGCCGGTGGATCTCATCAAGGCGGAGTATGCTGATTACTTCAGGCGCTTCGAGCCGATTGGTTGTCGCAGCGTGGCCACGGCCGATGCCTTCCATAAAATCGGTGTTGACGCCTATTTCTCAGGCTGTCTTACCTTGACCATTCCCAAGACGGGGCGGACGCGAACAGACCAGATTTACGCTCTGGACGTTGAACCAGAGATCTATGCGGCGCTTGTGCCGGCGCACATCAAAAAAAAGGCATTGACCCTTTCGAATAGTTTTCCCAGGCAAGAATCCAGCTGGGCTGCCAAAAGCGCCTGGCACACCTCATATTCAGTCATCCGGGTCTTAAACAAGATCGACGCGAACAGGGCCTTTTTTTCGGCGTCCAGGAAAAAGTTTGAACGCTATCGCCACAACATTCGCATGCAGCTTGCGCGCGAAAGGCTGCAGAAGCTCAGCGAGGCAAAGCTGGTGATCACCAGCCGGCTGCATTGTGCCTTGCCTTGTCTGGCAATGGGAACGCCCGTGGTTCTGTTGCGACAAGGGCTCGAGACGGATCCCCGTTTTTCCGGGTTGTACGAATTCGTTCGCCATAACAAGAGTTCTTCGAAATCGATCCCGATAAACTGGGATAATCCGGAGCCGAACCCGGACGACTACGTTGCCTGTGCCGAGGCCCTGAAGAGGCGCTGCCGTGACGCAGTAGATCAATTTGCCAAGGCCGAAGTAAATGTCACCCCGGCCTCAACCGCAGATTTGGCCCGGGCCGCCGTTTGAACGGCTTGAGAACTGCAGGCAACAAATGAAGTCGATTTTTGCAGGCTGGGTATGACTAAATTGGTTCAAAGGTTGAAGAAGCTCATTAAGAAGTGTCTGTTTACACTCGGAATCGGGCGGCGCTGGCAGAATATCGAGTATTTTGACGAGAGCTGGAGGCAAAGAATCAAACAGATGTCACAGTACATTGAACCGAAGGAAGGAATTGTCGACCTGGGCTGTGGGAAAATGTGGTTGAGAGAGTACTTGAATGGCAATCCCTATGTTCCGGTGGATTATGTCTCGCGTGATGGCGTTTCAACGGTGGCGGATTTCAACAAGCATCAATATCCCGAAACTGGCATGCCGGTGGCATTCGTGTCAGGGGCCTTGGAATACGTGATGGATTACGAGTGGTTCGTCAAACAGATCGCGCTGACCTCCAAGAAATGCATCCTTTCGTATTGCACGGTTGAGGATTATCCGGATATAACTTTCCGCAACGAAAAGACTTGGAAGAATCACCTTTCCCAATCGCAAGTTGTGCACTTGTTTGAAAAGAACGGAATGAAATTACAATCCCGGGATGTTTGTAATAAGAATCGGATCTTCGTTTTTCTCAAAGATGCAACAGGCCCAGGGTCGTCTTGTTGAAACAGGGATTTGCCGCGGTGGGGTTGGGTGAATTTGTTTCCAAAAATCCCAGTGGCTTGAATAAAAGCCGGCCGACATTTGATTACATTTCAGAAAGCAAATGGGACAAAACACAGGCGACGTAAATCCGCTGGCGCTGGCTTTTCTGCTGGCCATGTGTTTTGTAATCGTGGGTTCCGATCGCCGGAAGGCGGTTGGAGCGCTGCTGATAACCGCAGCCTTCATCCCGCTCGGACAGCAAATCGTCATTGCCGGTTTGCACGTCTATTTTCAGCGCATTTTGATACTGGTGGGGCTCAGCCGGCTGCTTTTGCGGGGGGAATCGGATGGTTTTAGGCTGGTCACTGTGGACAAACTCTTTCTTGGGTGGATGTTCGCTGGATTTCTTTGCGAACTACTCCGCGGTCCGAGTGCGGAAACATTCGGACACCTTTACGATACCGCCGGTATTTACTTCCTCGTCCGGATTTTGACGAGGGAGGCGGGTGATGTTTTAGCCCATCTTCAGGTGCTTGCTTTTTTGGGAATTGCCATTGGAGTTTGTATGACTTGGGAAACCGCGACGCATCGTAATCCGTTTTTTATTTTTGGCGGAGTCCCGGAATTCACCACCCAACGCGGCGACCAATTTCGCTGTCAGGGGTCATTCCACCATCCCATTCTGGCGGGTACTTTCGGCGCCACGCTTTTTCCATTGTTGGTTGGCTTCTGGCGAAAGGTCGGTCGGGGAAAATGGCTTGCGATTGCGGGAATGATCGGGTCGCTCATCATCACCATTACCTCGGCGTCGAGCGGACCCCTGCTCACCTTTCTGGCTGCCTTGGCAGGGTTTTGTTTGTGGCCAATGCGGAATACGATGCGCTTCTTCCGGCGCGGGGTTGTGGTTTTAATTGTCGGCCTGGCGATGGTAATGAACGCTCCGGTCTGGTTCCTGATCGGTAAGATCAGCGGGTTGACCGGGGGTGGGGGCTATTATCGATCCTATTTGATTGATGAATTTGTCCGGCATTTCAGCCAGTGGTGGTTGATTGGCACATCGTACACGGCCAATTGGGCCGGCGCCGGCATTGGCGAGGTTCTTGTGGCCAACCCCAATATGGTGGACATAACCAACCACTACATCGCCCAAGGCGTCGAAGGGGGAATAGTGGGCCTCGGATTCTTTCTCGCCATGATTGTGGCTTGCTTCAAGATCGTCGGCCGAATTGTACGCGATGAGAATGACCCGCCTGTTGGCCGGATATTGTTCTGGGCGTTTGGGGTGTGCCTGGCCGCGCATTGCACCGCCTTCATTTCAATATCGTACTTCGATCAAATCAATGTGTTCTGGTTTTGGTTGCTGGCTGTAATTGCCACCATGCCAATGTGGGGCGCCCCGGAGCCGAACCAGAGCGATTCCATTCGGGCAACCGAAAACATCGGTGATACACCCCCGCTTGAGGCGTCAGTGGGAAGTTGAGGGAATCGTAGAAACACGATGAGAACCATCTGCGGCAATGGCTGACTCGGGTTGTATCATTTTTGACCATCCGCATGGCCAAATTGCATCCAGTCCTTTTCTGAATGGCGCGAGGACAGTCCCCAATGTGTCATCTGCTGGCAAAGGTTTGAGTGTCACAATGTTGGAAGTTCGATTGGCAACAAATCTGCTCGAAGGCAGCGAAGTAGAAGTAGGTTACTATGAAATGCTGTTTTTCGTGCGCTTGGTTGTTTCGGGGCGACCGGAATTTCTTTGATGCTTTCAACTCTCTTGAACGCAATTCGAAGCGGACGGTTTCTGCCAAATTCAAATTACTGATTCCAATGTTTTGCCTTGTGTTGAGTTCCGCCAACGCGGCGACCTGGTATGTGGACAACACGGCCACGGGTTCGCATAACGGCAGTTCATGGGCGAATGCCTGGACGAGCATCAGCCAGATTTCCGGGGTGAGCGCCGGGGACTCGGTTTATATTTCCGGGGGTCCTACTGGGAGCTCCCAGACGTATTCAGTTTCCGGTTGGAAGCCCGTGGGAGGTACCAGTGCCAGTCCCATCACCTATCAGATTGGCCAGGATTCAGCCCACAACGGGACGGTGATTTTTTCCGGGAGCGGGAATTGGCTTGGTGGCGTGCTGCAAAACGTCGTGATCAGCGGTGATGCCGGGGACGGTCAAAT
>JBEKTH010000015.1:0-69837 GCA_049516255.1 Verrucomicrobiota bacterium | reverse complement strand
GCGTTTACGTCAGTGACCTCGCTTTTGTCCGCCTTCACTGCGTTTCGGCGCGACAACCTTCGCCCTCCGCTACGCTCCGAGCGAAGGTTGGTGGTAGGTGATGGATTCGAACCATCGAAGGCGTAAGCCAGCAGATTTACAGTCTGCCCCCGTTGGCCACTTGGGTAACCTACCGACCATAAAGATAGGGCCGTGCTGCCGCGCGGCCTTCATTTTGCGGCGCAGCAGCGCCGCCCTACCAGTGCGTGGGCCGGACAGTAAGCCATGCCGCCGCGCGCTTGTCAATTCGCCCGCGCTTGTTAGCCTAATGTGATGTTCGATTCGCTGAGCAGCAAGCTCCAGAACGCCTTCCGCAACCTGCGCGGGCTCGGAAAAATTTCCGAGGCCAACATCGCCGAGTCCCTGCGCGAGGTCCGCATGGCGTTGCTGGAGGCCGACGTGAATTTCAAGGTCGCCCGCGACTTCATCGAGCGCGTCAAAGCCAAATCCATCGGCGCGGAGGTCGTCCAAAGCATCCAGCCCGGCCAGCAAATCATCAAAATCATCCACGACGAACTGGTGGACCTGCTCGGTTCGCAGAACGCGGCGCTGAATCTCAGCGCCAATCCGACCTGTATCCTGATGGTGGGTCTGCACGGTTCAGGCAAGACCACCTCCAGCGGAAAACTGGCGCGACTGCTTCAAAAACAGGGCCGCCAGCCGTTGCTCGTGGCGGCGGACGTTTATCGCCCGGCAGCCATGGACCAATTGGACACGCTCGGCAAACAAATTGAAATTCCGGTTTTCGTGAAGCGTGGCGAAACGGATGTTCAGAAAATCGCCCGGGAAGCGCTCGACTTCGCAAAAGCCAACAGCCGTAATGTTCTGATTTTCGACACCGCCGGCCGGTTGCAAATTGACGAGCCGCTGGTGCAGGAACTGGTCCGGTTGCGCGACCTCGTGAAGCCGCAGGAAATCCTGCTTGTGCTGGACGCCGCCACCGGCCAGGAAGCCGTGAACGTCGCCACACATTTCGATCAGGCACTGCAAATCACCGGGTCCATTTTGACCAAGCTGGACGGCGACGCGCGCGGCGGCGCGGCGTTGAGTATGAAGGCCGTCACCGGCAAGCCCATCAAATTCGCCGGCACGGGTGAAAAGCTGGACGAGTTCGAGCCGTTTCATCCCGAACGCATGGCGTCACGGATCCTCGGCATGGGCGACGTCGTCAGTTTGGTCGAGAAGGCCGCCGAGGCGGTGGATTTGGAGGACGCCAAGCGCATGGAAGAAAAAATGCGTAAAGGCCTGTTCACGCTGGAGGATTTTCTCGAGCAACTGCGCCAGATGAAGAAACTTGGCTCGCTTGAAAGCGTCGTCGGCATGCTGCCGGGCGGCGCGGAGATGTTGAAACAACAGGGGGACCTGTCGAAACAGGAAAAGGAATTCAAGCGCATGGAAGGGATGATCTGCGCGATGACACTGCAGGAACGGCGCAGTCCACAAATCCTGAACGCCAAGCGCCGCATCCGCATCGCCAAGGGCAGCGGGGTGAGCGTGACGGAAGTGAACACCCTGCTGAACAAGTTCGGCCAGATGCAGCAGATGATGAAGAAGATGGGCAAACTTCAGAAAATGATGGCCAAGATGGGCGGCGGCCTGCCGGGGATGTTGCGGCGGTGAGAATTGGTCATCCGCAGATGGCGCCGATTTTCGCAAATGAAATTCTAGCCACGTATTTTTCCGCCCACCATTTCAATCCGGCGCGCTCCTTTTTGAGAATCCCAACGGGATTCCATCCATCAGCCCAAGGTTGCGACGAAGGAGCTACCTCGGGTTTGCGTCCGAAAGGGTTGGTTCCATGCGCCGCACAATTGATAACACCCCGTTGGGGTTTCGATTTGTTTGGTTCGTTTACCCAGGGTAGGCCGCCGACGCGGCCAACCCTGGGCTGAATGATAAAATCCCTTTGGGATTTTCAGCGCATTTGAATTCGTGAAATTCCTGTCAAAGTCTTCAAAGCGGCATTGGCCTGCCCACGTTGATTTTGTGTTTCAGGCAATACGCCCCGTTGTCCACGTACTTTTCCGCCCACCATTTCAGCCCGGCGCGCTCCTTCGGCGTCAGTTTGCGCACCACTTTTGCCGGGGCACCGAGGACGAGCGAACCGGGAGGGATTTTCATTCCCTGCGTCACCAATGCCTTCGCGCCAATGATGGATTGTTTACCAACGACCGCGCCGTCCAAAATCACCGCCCCCATGCCCACGAGCACTTCATCACCGATCTTGCACGCATGGACAATCGCACTGTGGCCGACGGTCACCCAGTTGCCGACGATGCACGCATAATCGTCGGCCAGGTGCAGCACGGCGTTGTCCTGGATGTTGGAGTGGTGGCCGACGACGATGCGGTTGATGTCGCCACGCAACACCGCGCCGTACCAGACGCTCGAATGCGCGCCGAGGGTCACATCACCGAGGACGACGGCGGTTTTGGCGAGGTAAACGCCCCGGCCGAGTTTCGGCATTTGACGCAGGAACGTATCGAGTTGTTTCACCATGTTCTTCACATGGAAAATTTAATCCCGCAGGGCTGGAAAGTCGCGGATAAACGGGGCGCGGACGGCTCGTCCGCGAGTTGTTGGAGTTCAGGCTTTAGCCTGTCTTCCCCACAAGCTAAAGCTTGAACTCCAACGCATGCCAATCGCGTGCTCTCCAAATTACTGCGCCGACGGCGGCGGCGATTTCGGCAGTAATCTGGAAATGATGATGAGCAGTACCACAACCACCACTGCCAGAATTCCCCAAAACAGCACACCGCCCTTTCCAGGCACTTCGTATTCCTGCCACGACGGTTTCTTGAGTTGCTGCTCGTCTGCCAGCGACGCGATGGTTTTGTCCGCAGCCAGCAATTGGCCCGCGACGAGGCTCAAATCGTAACGCGGCGGCGACACGCGCGGATTGCCGTAATAAAGAAAAAGTTCGTCGTCCGCTTTTGCTTTAAACAACACCCGCGTCGCGGGATAAACCGCCGTGAATGTTTCCAATTCAATCGGTGGGTTGTCGCCATTCTCCGTTTCCAGGAACAACGTGTCGCTCTGCGGCACACTGTCAAACGAAAGGGTAAATTCTTTCGACTTGCTGTCCGGCGTCCGCGTCCACGACGCGTCGCCCAGCGGATGCGGGTATTTGTCTCCGCGGTCGTCGGTCAGTTCCTCGTAAAGCGACAACGAACGTTCAAACAGCGGTGTTGACGAAACACAGGTCAAACGCGTCAACGGCAAATTGGATTGCGGCAGTTTGATAATCCACCGGCTCAACTTTGGATTTTTTGCATCATTCGTCGCCGTGACCGTCAACGCCAACGAACGGCTGATGGACGTGTGTTGGATGAGGTAAGGAACCTGGTTGCTGCCGCGCATCACCCGCAAATCAAAGAAACCGGGCTGCGCATGCGCGAGCACGTCGAGGTCGAGCTCAACCTGCTGCACGCCGGCACCGGAAAGGTTCACGGGTTTGCGGAATTTCCATTCCGCCGTGTCGAGCGCCGCGCCAGTCACTTCCAGGCCGGGCAATACCTCGGGCGCGTGAAAACTCGGATTGTCAGACGGCGGTGGGATTGGCATCGTCGCGACCGGCACGGATTTCAGATTCATGCCCAGTGCCGCCAAATCGTAGCGCGGCGCGGCACACCGGGCATTGCCGGTGAGCAAGTGGAAGGTGCCTGGCTGCCGCGCGAGAAACACGAGATAAACCGGCCGCCGCTCGGCGCGCACGGCCTGGATAGGCAACGCCGGGCTGTCGCCGTTGTTGATGAATAAAATCAGTTCGCGTGACCGGACCTGATTTTCCAGCGACACCGAAAGATTTTCGGATGCGGGCTGACCTTCGACAGCCACGCGATAAACCACGCCCTGTCCAATCATCTGTTCACGAATGGCATCCTCGGAAATTTGCGGGACGGCAATGGAAACCGGTCGTGCGAAGAGCGGTTCGGTGGTTCCAATCTGCAAACTGGCGATGTCGAGATTCGCCGCGCCGAGATCCAGCGTCAGCCGCGTTTCACCGGGATTTTCGTCACGCTCGGTGATGGTCACCGGAATGGTCTCCCCCGGAGCCGGTTCGCTGGTGGCAGCGTGGATCAGCGCGCCAGTGAACGGAACCGGCGCCGAACGCTGGTCGTCCACTGTCAGCTGCAGCCATTTTGCCGCGGTGGGCGGCACGGAAATTTTCAAATTGGCTGCCCCATAAGACTGGCGGAAAATCGGCTGGCCCTGGGCGAGCGTCCGCCAACTCCTGCCATCAGCCGAACCTTCGACGCGCACGGCTTTAATGAAATCGCCGGCCGGAGTTCCAAGTGTGACTGCGTCGAGCGGTTGTGTCAGTCCGGTTTCCAGCGTGATGACGGTGTTGTTTGCGTTGAGCAAAACCTGGAACGATTTTACCTTTTGAATCACTTTCGGCAACGGGGCCGGCCGGGTAAGCACATAAGGAATTTCGTCGCCCGCGGCGTCGTAGAGACGCAAGTCCTCGAGCGCCGGGCGCGCGGCGCCGAGCGTTTCAGCCGGCAGATTGATTTTTACAAGCCCGGTCGTGGAGACATTGAGTGTCTGCTCGTGCTGCCAAGCCGACGGCAGGTCAGCGCCGTCAGCGGAAAGGCCCGCCCAAAGCGTGCATCCCAAAATCCCGTTCGCCACAATTTTATTGAGCCGTTTCATCTTTCGATTCACTGTTCTTCGCGCCGGCGGCAAAAAATTTCTGATACGCGAACGATGCCAGCATCGCGATGACGGCCACGCCGACGAAGGCGCCGATGCGGTAAAGCTGGCCGAGCTGCGCGAGGTCGTGGAAGAAAAGCTTGAGCAAAGTGATGCACAGCAGGCCCATCGCCGAATAGCGCGCGGCGGAAGTGTTTTTAAGAATGCCATAGACGAGCAACCCCAGCGCGAATAATGCCCAGGCGATGGAATAGGTCATGTCGCGCGCAAAATCGCCGCTGAACTGGAACGTGAGCGTCGAGCCGGGAGGGCTGAAATAGTCCGCGATTTCGATGTTCAACAAAAGAAACGCCAGCACGGTTCCCAGGCCGGCCAGAATGGGCGGGGCATTAATCTTGGAAATTTGATTTCGCGGCGGCGCGAGAAGTTTTGCGCCGGCAAACAGTGCCACGGTCACGATGCCGTAGGCGTAGAGGTACCAGTTGAAAATCGGTGTCGCGGCACGCGGATGATATTCGAGCACAGCGGGATTAAGCGCGAGCCGGGTAAAGGCAACGGCAAGCAGACCGACGCCCACCAGCCGCAGCCCCGGATGCGGCACGCGATGGAAGAGCCACAACAGGGCCGCGCCTTCGAGCGCCCAGCCGATGGTGATCCATTGACGATCGAATTGAATCGGAAAAATGAGCGTGATAAAAAAAAGCGCCACGCCGCCAAACCAGGCCAGTTGAGTCAGACGGGCTTTGTTTTCGGCGGAGACGGTCTTAAGCACGATGACCAGACTCAACAGTCCGGGAATGGCGAACGCAGCGGGCAACAATCCCATGAATTGATTCGGATAAACGACGGCGACGAAACGGTGAATGAGGAAAAATTGTGGCGGACCGGCCATCGCCGCAGCTGCCCAGGGGACAACTTTATTTTCAAACTGCCGCAGGAATAAAAACGGGAACCCCGCGAACAGGGCAAAGAAAATTAAATACCACGTCAGCACGAAATTAAGCGGTTGGTTCGGGTTTGCCGGGTCGAAACGGCTGAAATGCCAGGCGCATTCGAGCGCCGTCACGCACGCCAGTCCAATGGCTGGCATCCAATCGAAGGAAAACAATTTTGTCACCCCAAACAGCAGCACGACGAGCAAAAAAGCCAAACCGAACACCGGCGAGGGATCGATCAATTGCAGCCGCAGGGTGGCCATGATAAGGAGCAGAAACGGCAGCACGATTGAAAACGCGGGCAGAATGGCGGCCAAATCGCCAGGCGCCATAGGGTCGTCGCCAAATTTAACCCCAGCCTTCAGAGCGTCGGGTTTGAATTTCCTGACGAGCCAGATGCCCGCGACGACGAAAAAAACAACGAACGCGCCGAGCAGGAAAAACGAAGTCGGCAGGCCGGTAAGGTCGGCGGGGATTTTGAAAATGAGCGCGCCGGTGGCAACGAGTGTCAGCAGCAGCACCGCGAGCACCGGCAGCAACGTAGCAGTCAGCGCCGCGAGCGCGATGGCCAGCAAATCCACGAGCAGAATGAACGGCCAGACGATGAACGAAACTTCGGCCAGTTTAAAAACAGGCACGAGGACCAGCGCGAGCGCGAGTATCGGGAAGAAGTGATTTGCCCAATTTTGACTTGATGCACCGCGTTGGCGCTGAAGCCACGCAGGCAAAGCCGAATGAAGAATCGCGAAAATGAAATAAAACACCAGACCGGCGTCAAGCGATTCATTCGACAAGGATTTTGTGGTCCAGAAGGCGAGTAATCCGAACACGGCAAAGCCGGAGACAGATCGGGCGGGGGAAACTGTTTCATCAAACCACGCGACGGCGATGGCGACCAGGTCAATGAGGAAAACGAAACCGAACAAGAGCCACGGACGCTGCGCCAGTGGCTGGAAATCGAGGAACCAGGCGCTAAATGCCAGGGTAACCGCGACCAGGCCGAGCAACGAGCCGGACAGCCATTGGTTGATTTGGCCGCGACTTTTCGCCAGCCAGTTTGCCACGAGCCAGAGCGTGTTGAACCCCAGCAGCACGGCGAGCGCTATGAAGATTTTGTCACCGGCGAAATACTGTTCGCTGACGAAAAACCTGCCCGCCCAGCCAATTTGCAGGATGGCTGTCCCGAGCGCAGCCAGCGCGGCGAGAAAATGCCAGCGGCGTACCAGCGCGACCGCGATCACGCCGGCGTCGAGAATCGCAATGTAACCGAACAGACCCAGCGGATTGTCCTGGCCGGTCGAAAGCAGAATCGGAGTGAGGAAACCACCCAACATCCCGAGGATGGCGACAACCAGTGCGTTCAGCCGGACCGCCAGCAGGAAGGCCGCTGACGTGATGAGCGCCATCAGCAGAAAGGTTGGTAACGGGCCAAAAAAATCAAAATGGTAAATCGAACGGCAGGCGAAAGTGACGGCGTAAAGAATGACCACACCGGTTGCGCACAACGTTTGCGAGAGCGCGGGGAAATTTTTCCGCGACATCGCCACGCCACCGACGAGCAGGCCAAGACCGGCGAGAAAACCGATGGCGACGCGCAGCTCGGGCGGAATGAGATTGTTGTCGAACGAGTACTTGACGAAAAAGGCGACGCCGAGGAAAAGGGCGAATCCGCCGAGCCAGGCGAAACCTTTGACCCCCATGAACTGTTCCCAATCGATTTTTGACGCGGGCTTGTGCTGCGGTTCCGGTACGGTGGCAAGCGGAGCCAATCTCTCGGGGGAAACTAGTTTTGGTGTTGCGGGAATCGGCGGTGGGGAAAACTGTGGTGGGGAAGACGGCAGCCCAATAATGATGGGTTCGGGCGGTGGAGCTTTCGGCGGAAGAACGGCTGGTGGAACGACCGCCGGTTTGGGCGGTGCAACAGATTCGGCCGGCGGCGCCGGTTCACGCCCGCTTCTTAAGCGAACAACCTCAGTTTCTACCGCGCCCAGCCGGCGAGTGAGCTCTTCGATTCGACTCTTGGAACTAACGGCGCTGACAATCAACCAGACGGTCAAAGCAAGGGGGATTCCAAGAAATACCAAGACGATGAGAGCAACTGCCGGTTCCATAATTTTTGCCTTTCGACTGCGGAACGACTTGGATGCCGGCACTGTGCGCCCGCAGCGAGTCGCTGACAAGCCACAAATGCGCGCACCCCAGCCGGTGAGCGTTCATTTATTGACACGATAACGCTGCGGGCAACCAGCGAATGAATTGAAAAAAATTAGCGGAACAATCAAAAAATTGATGCGGCATTTTCCATTTCATTCACCGGGCGGCGGGGGTAAAATACGGTCGTTGTATGACGAAACCATTTTCGCAGCGTCCTCCGTTGTCACCGCGGCGGTTGCCGCGGTCCTTCAAGGATTTGACGCCATCGAAGCATTTCAATCCGCGCACCTTTTTTCAGGAACTGGTCTGGAAGGCCCTGCTGACGCCGCGCACCGGCCATCAGCGCCGCCCGGTTTTCCCCAAATTGTCGCGCGGCCAGGTGGCCATCACCTGGATCGGCCACGCATCGTTCCTGATCCAGTTCACGGACCTGAACGTGCTGATTGACCCGAACTTTGCGAACTGGCTGTTTCTGCTCAAACGGATCAAACGTTCCGGTCTCAAAATCAACGACCTGCCACCGATCGATCTGGTGCTGCTGACCCATGCGCACTTCGATCACTTTCATAAACCGACGCTGCGCCGGCTGCCACATCCCAAAATCGGCCTCATGCCGTGGGGCGTCGGCGATCTGGCCTTTGACCTGGGGTTTTCCCGCGTCATTGAGCTGGTGTGGTGGGAGAGCTTTTCGCACCGGGATTGGAAGGTCACGTTCACGCCGAGCCGGCACTGGGGCGCGCGCACGTTGTCCGATCAGCATCGCGGCTATGGCGGATTCGTGCTGGAACATCAGGGGCGGAAGATTTATCACGCCGGCGACAGCGCCTACTTTGATGGTTTCAAACAAATCGGGCAGAAACTTGCGCCGGAAATCGCGTTGCTGCCCATCGGCGCCTATCATCCGGAATCGTTCCGACGCGTGCACATGGGTCCGGACGAGGCGGTGAAGGCGTTCCGGGACCTGCGGGCGCGGTGGCTGGTGCCGATGCACTACGGGACGTTCAAATTGTCGTTTGAGGCCCTGGACGAACCGCCGCGCTGGCTCCGGCAAATCGCTGACAAGGAAGGGCTTACACCCCAGATGCGAATGTTGGAGGAAGGCACGCCGGTGGTATTCTAGCCTTGGGCAGCCGGCAGCCGGTCGAACTTCCCGGCCAGCGCAAAATCCTTTTCCGTCAGGCCGCCGACGTCGTGGGTCGTGAGCGTGAGCACGACCTTGTTCCAACGAATGTCAATGTCCGGATGATGCCACGCCCGTTCGGCGATTTCGGCGACGGCGTTCACAAATTGAACCGCGGCGGGGAAATCCTTGAACTGGTACGTCCGCGAAATTGCGGCACCGGTCCGGGTCCATCCCGGCACGGCAGCGAGCGAGGATTTGATTTGAACGGCGCTGAGTTTTTTCATGGCCTAAAACCATTCCTTGCGTCCGTCCACATACACGCGCACAAATTCCTCGTCGGACCTGCACAGATAAATGATGCCTTCGATGAGGCCGATGATATGCATGACCGGCGCCAGAATGAAACAGGAGAGCAGGGACACCAGCAGCATGACCAGACCCGCGCCGGTGTAGCCCAGGATGAACTTATGAACGCCGAAGCCGCCCAACAGTATTCCGCAGATGCCCGCGGGGATTTTGTTCGACGCGCGGGTGGCGAGGGGGGAGGGTGCCGCAATGGGCGGCGGGACCGTTTTCAATCCGGCTGCCAGTTCCGGAATTGACCCCAGCGGTTTCCATTCCGTGGCGCCTTCGGTTTGAACGAGTGTTTGCGCGTTGACCCGGTTCTCGGCGGTCCACTGCCGGATTTGTTCGGCGTTGACGGGGCCATAGGGCAGGCCGTCGGCTCCAATGATTTTATACATAACGGGCCTTGGTTATTTGTTTTCTAAATTTTTATTCGTTGAATCTGCCAGCCGTGGCGGAACGGGTTTGAGGCCGCCGGCTTCATCCGCTCCGGCCTGTCGCCAGAGGCTGATGCTTGTAACCAGCGACCATACCCAGGCCGCGGCGAAAAGAACCAGTCCCCACTTTAACATCCAACCAATCGGCGTTGTGGGAACCGGCTCACCCAGTTGCTGGCTGAAGGCGCGGTCGAAAAACTCAAACATCCAGCCGACCAGCAAAACAAAACCAGCCAAAGCCAGCAGCAACTGACCGATTCCGGCCCAAAACCGGCGGGCGATCAGCGAACCCAGTCCCGGGGTGGCGGCCAGATTAATCAAGGCGCAACTCGCAACGCGGGCACGGCTTAATGGTCGAACAGGCTGAGAAACGCGTAACATCACGTAAACTGCGACTTCACTTCCGGCTTGTTCAAGACCACCAACGCCCAGATGCCGAAGGGAAGTCCCAACAGGCAACAACATTGGCATGGCAACATCGCAGCCACGGAAGCAACCATGGACACGGCGTGGTTCTGCAACCGCAACATTTTTACCGCGCCGAACAACACAAACCCATTCCACGCCGCAATCACCAGATTAACCACTCCGGCCAATGGCCCTTGCATTCCCTGGATGAACGCCTGCATTTGCGGCGGGATATTAGGCGGCATCTGTTGATGGAACATCACACTGCCAGTGAACAGCGTAAAAAGACCGCTCAGAGCATAATATGCGACACCCAAACCCGCCGTGATAATCAGGGCGATGGCTGGACCTTTAACCAACTTCAAGGCGGTATCGCGTCCCTGGTCCGCACCAGTGGCAGGCGAACCGAATGGCAACGGCGCACTCAAGGTTTCGGGTTTGCCGGCCAGCGCCTCTGCAAACTCCGGAAACTCGGACAATTTCTTCCACTCGATGTCGCCAAACACCTGCACGAGTGATTGCGAGTTCAACCGGTCCTCGGCAATCCACTTGCGCACCTCCTCGTCCGTGACCGGCCCGTACTGTTTCAGGTCGCCGCCGATGATTTTGTAGTTCGCCATAATTGTGTTGGTCTGCCCCGGGTTCTAGTCGGTTGACTGCGTTTGTGCAAGTCCTGGTTTGTAAATTACGTGTTTCGCACAAACAGTTTTCCGGGCAACTGTTTGACCGCCCGCTTCATTTCCAGGCCCAGCAACGCCACCGAAACCGCCGAACTCGGCAGGCCACTCCGCCGGATGACCTCGTCAATGGCCGATTCCTCATGGCTCAGGGAATCGTAAACGCGCTGTTCATTCTCGGACAACTCCAGCGCGGGCAAAATGCCGGTCTCGCCGGGTGACGGCGGGCGATTGCTTCCCGGAAACAAATATTCGAACTCGCTCAGGACGTCTTCGGCACTTTCGCACAACTTCGCGCCCTTTTTAATCAGATCGTGGCAACCCTTGCTGCGCGGCGAATCCACCCGCCCCGGCACCGCGAAAACCTGCCGGCCGTATTCGGTCGCGAAATTCGCCGTGATGAGCGCGCCGCTGTTCAAATCCGCCTCCACCACCACCGTGCCGAGCGTCAGGCCGGCAATGATCCGGTTGCGGATGGCGAAGCTTTGCCGGTCACCGTTGCGATTGAACGGGAACTGGGTGACGACCGCGCCATTGGCCGCCGCCCGTTCGAATAATTCCCGGTTCTCCGGCGGAAACACCACATTGATGCCCGTGCCCAGCACCACGACCGTGCGGCCCCGGGCCGCCAGCGCGCCCTGATGCGACGCCGTGTCAATGCCCCGCGCGCCGCCGCTCACGACCGTCACGCCCACATAAGCAAGCTGGTAGGCCAGCTTGCGCGCGGCTTCGAGGCCATAATGCGTGGTCATGCGCGAACCGACCATGGCCACCGCATTTTTGTCCTTCGCCGTCAGCGCGCCCTTGACGTAAAGCACGATCGGCGGATCGTAAATCTGCCGGAGCAACTCCGGATATTCCTCGTCGCTCTGAATCAAAACGCGGCCACCGGATTCCGCAAGGCGCTTCGATTCACCCGCGAGATCAATGGATTGCTCCCAATGGACAATCGCTTCGGCGGTTTCGTCGCCGATGTTGCGGACGCGGAGCAGGGCGGATTTTGAAGCGGTGAGGATTTTGGGGGCCTCACCGAAATGTTCGAGCAACAACCGGGCACGCACGGGGCCGACGTGTTCGATGAGGTTCAGCGCGATTAGCGCCTCGCGAGAATCCATGCGATTTGAATAAACATTTATGATGGCCGCCGCAAGCGAAAGGTGTGTGGGGCGTTGCAATTTTAAAATTCTCTGCTACCTAGTGCGCGTGCCTGATCCCAGCTTGTTGCTCCTGATCCCGGCCCATAACGAGGAGCGCCGCATCGAACCGGTGTTGCGCGACTACGCCCGCTTTTTCCAGGAACATTATCACGGCAAATTCCAGATGGTTGTCGTGCTCAACGGTTGCGCGGACAACACGCTCGGCATCGTGCAAAAAGTCGCGAAGGAATTCTCCAGCGTCAGCTACCTGAATTTTCCCGAACCCATCGGCAAAGGGGGCGCACTCATCGAGGGACTCAAACTTGCGCCCTACGGCGATTTGATTGGATATACGGACGCCGACGGGGCGACCCCGCCGCCTGCTTTTCTTGAACTGGTCCGGCACACCGGCGAGGCGGACTGCGTCATCGGCTCGCGCTGGCTGACCGGCGCGGTCATTCACCAGTCACAGACCGGGCAACGGCGGTTTGCCAGCCGAGCGTTTCATCTGATTGTGCAACTGCTGTTCTGGCTGAACATCCGCGACACGCAATGCGGCGCGAAGGTGATGAAGCGCGCAGCCGTTGAAACCATCCATCCTTACCTGCGCATTACGGACATGGCCTTCGACATCAACCTGCTGGTGGCCTTGAAACGCGCGGGCTTCCACATCCTCGAAGTGCCGACCGAGTGGACCGACAAAATCGGGTCAAAAGTGGTGTTGGGACAGACTTCGTTGACGATGTTTCTCTCGGCGGTCCGCGTCCGGTTGATTTACTCCCCATTTTACAAATGGCTCCGTCCGCTCCGTCCCTTGGAAGGCTGGATCTACAAAAGGCTGAGTGCGCCGCGGCCCTTGTCGGAATCTCAAGTCCAAAGTCCGAAGTCCGGCGCCCCATGACTTGTGCCCGGGCTTCAGACTCCGGACTTTGGACTTCGGAGTGTGAACCAGGCGGACGCACCCAGCAGCAGCAGATTGAACGCCCCGAGCGTCTTCAGCACCGTTATCAGCGTGCCGTGAAATTGAGTGAGCGCGACCCCGTAAGCCGTGGCGAGCAGCAACAACACCGGCACAATTCGGAATTGCGACCGGGCGAGCAGGTTATTGATCAGCGCGTAGCCCAGAGACAGCGGCACCATGGCCCACGCATACCAGGGCAGCACCGAGGCGGCGACGGAAACGTAGTCTTTCGAGTAAATCAGCCGGATGACCCAGGGTCCCAGGATCGTCAACCCCAATGCACCGCCCACCGCCAGCAGGCCCGTGCCCAGCAGCACCGTGCCCAGCAGATTGCTTTTCTCCGAGCGCGCCACGCTGTGAACGATCTTGGGAAACATCACCGTGGCCAGTGGCACCACCAGCCACATGAGCGCGCGCGACAACGTCCCCGCACTCACGTAAAAGGCCGCGTCGTCGCCGGAAAAATACGCCTTCACAAACATCGTGTCCGCGGTGAACAAAAACTGGACGGCGCCGAACCCGAGCATCAGCGGAAGGATTTGTTTCAGCAGGCTGCGCCAGTCGAACGGCTGCGCGGGCAACCGCCACAACGACCGCGTTTGCCAGACGGCGACGCCGACCCCCGCGGCCAGTCCCAGGCACACGCCGAACATCATGCCCCCGGCGTAAGCGCCCAGCGCCAGAACCAGGAAGGACGCCACACCCAGCCGCCCCACGCCGTTGACGATGTTCGACCAGCCGAACCAGAGAAAGTTCTGCTGTCCCTGCAACACGCCCCAAAACATCGGCAGCCAGAAGGAGAACAAGACCACGAACAGTGTGATCCATAAATCCACCGGATTTGTGATTTGCCAGCCGGCCAGAATGTCCTTTTGCCAGATGAGCGCGCCGATGGCCAGCAACAGGCACAGGGCGAACGTCCCCAGCCACGCCAGCCGGATCATGCCCGCCAGTTCGCGCCTACGGCCCGTCGCCAACGCGTGGGCCGTTTGTTGGGCAAACACCATTTGCAACGGCATGTTCGGCACGAACATCGCCACCGCCAGCAACACGCCGAAGATGCCGTATTGCTCCGGCGGAATTTTTTTGTTCAACAGATGAACCGCCCACATCATCACGCCGCTGCCCACATTCGCCATCATCAGCCAGCCGCTCTGCCGGAAAAAAGCGATGTGATGTTTGGCCTGGGCGGCCACGGGCGCGGGTTCGGTTGTCTCTGCGGGCATGGGCGGTGGAAAATACGGGAGCCGGGCATTTCAGGGAAGCGATTTCAAGAAGCCCAGGAGCAGATTCTTTCCGCGCTCCAGCGACGCCAGTGAAATCCATTCGTCCTTCGTGTGCGCCTGGGCAATGTCACCGGGGCCGAAAACGACGCTGGGGATGCCGCCGGCCGACAACACCGCCGCGTCGCAGAAGAAATCAACGCCCACGGAGCGCGTCTGGCCGATGCTCCGCAGGAATTGCCGGACCAGTGGCAGCCCGGAATTTGTTTCCAACGGCCGGGCCGGCGCCAGCTTGACGCTGGAAATGTCCGCGTGCAGTTTTTTTGCGTTGAGGAAGGCGGCGATTTCACGCTGCACCCCGAGGTCGGTTTCGCCGGGCAACGTGCGGCGGTCCACGGTAATCGCGCAACGATCAGGCACAATGTTCGGTTGCGCGCCGCCGCAGATGGTGCCGACATTCACCGTCGCGGCCCCGAGCAGCCGATGCCGGCGCCGGCGCAACCGCGCGGCGTAATCCGTTTCCAAGACCTCCACGATGCGCGCCATTTGGTGGACGGCATTTTTACCGAGCTGCGGCATTGCGCCATGGGCCGACCGGCCGCGCGTTTCGAGTTCCAGCCACAAGCTGCCCTTGTGCGCCGTGACGACTTGCAATCGCGTCGGCTCACCCACGATGGCCAGATCCGCCTTGAACCGGCTTGCCGCCAGGGCGCGCGAGCCGGCTTGCGCGTGTTCCTCATCCACCAGCCCGGCAAAGACCACGGCCGTTTCCTTCGGGCGCTGCTCTGAGCGGGCCAATTCGCAAAGCGCGGCGAGCATCGCGGCCACGGAGCCTTTGGTGTCGCACGCACCGCGGCCATGGAGCCGGCCATTTTTCCGGCGGGGAATAAACTGCGATTCATCGGCGCCGACGGTGTCGAGATGCGGTGCCAGTAAAAGGGTCCGGCGGATCTTGCCTCGCGGCCGCAGGCACGCGAGGAGATTGGAACGGCCGGGCAATACTTTTTGAAATTCCACCTCCAGCCCTGCGCGCGCGGCGACCGTGGCGAGAAAATCCGCAACGCGTTGTTCCCCGGTGAACGGATGCGGTTGGCGGGCTTGCCGCACCGAAGTTCCGCCCGACGGAACGAAGGCGGGATTGACGCTGGGCAGCGCAACAAGCTCAGCCAATAGTTTTTCCGGGCGCGTCATGCGGCTGCAGCTTAATGGCCAACCGCACGGGTGTCGAGCCGCGGCCGCGCGACTTTTTCTGGACAAAATTTGGGCCATAATCAAATGTGCATTCATGAAACAAATTTCGGACAAGGAGAACAGCATCCTCTGGATCGAGGCCTTTGGCTTCTCTTTGCTGATCGTGCTTTGCTGGCTGACGGAACTGGTCCGCATTCCTCACCTCCTTTTCGGAGAGTCCTTCACTCCCGACTGGCACCGGGCAGCGCTCCGGACGGTGGTGATATCGCTGGTGTGGACATCGGTTCATGTGGCGACCCGCCGGTTGCTGCAGCGGTTGCATTACCTGGAGGAATTCCTGCGCATTTGCGGCTGGTGTCGCAAGGTGTGCCATGACGGCGAATGGCTTACGATGGAAGCTTATTTCAACTCAAAATTCGCCACGCGGACCTCTCATGGCATGTGCCCGGAATGTTTGAAAAAGGGTGTCGATCAACTCAAGTCCAAGGAGAATCCGACCGCCGCGCCGAAATCATGAGCCGAGACGTTGCGCGAAAAATCATCGAAGTACCGCGTTGAAGGCTGACCAACGGTCAGGTCTGGCATTGGGTGATGGTCCGTTTGCGACTGGCGATGAACATCAGCATCCCGAAAGCCGCAAACAGGGCGGGCGCGAAACGTTCTTCCACGGTCATGGCCGTTCCGCCCAGAAACGCCAGGCCGTTGGCCAGCACGTATCCCGCCCAGATGTTTCCGACCGCGCGCTGCGGGTGACTCCACAATTCCATCAGGCCGGGAATGCCGGCCAGGCAGATGGCCAGCGTGGCGGAAACAATGGCGGTTCTCGCGCCGCCCAATTTCCAACCCGCCAGACACCCGAACACAAACACCAAGATCACGCTGTCCAGGCGGCCCCAGGCAAAACGCCCCTTGACCAGCAGCAGCCCGGTCAAAACCGAACCGCCGAGGGCAAAGCCCAACGGTAGGAGAAAGTTTCCGTGCCGTTGGATGGTGCTGAGGGTCAAAATGGTGTCCAGTGTGGCCCAAAGGATCCAGGTGGAAAAGCTTTGCCCGTCGCCGCTGTTCTTGACCACTTCGATCACCATGGGGACAAACAGCACCACTACCCCGATGCCGCCCGCCATTTTCAGCACGTCGTGAATATCCATGGCCACTCAGTTAATTTCCACCGGGCGTTGGGTCAGAGAAGGTTTTTCGGTGTGCGCCATGTCGCGCCAGTTTAATGGCCGAGAACGTGGGTGTCGAGGATGGGGAGAAAAGAACAGCGGGCGTTGAGAAACATACAAATGCGAATTACGACTTGTATCCAACGCCCGCCGGTTAAACTTGAACTACATTGCCATCCTAATCCTGTTTCCCGCTTTTACAAGTGACGTTCTGGTTTCAAGTGCGTGACAATTCAAATAATCTCCACCGGGCATTTCGGCAGGGCGGAGAGCTGGACGGAAGCTTTCTATGGCAGCGATCGCAAAACGACACAGGCATAAGCTCTTTGCCGCTTTCTTCTCGACACGGAATCTTGCAAGCGTAAACCTTTCCAAGGAACGACTTATAGACGAATTGTATCTGGATGCTCCATGATCAACAGCCCGCTCCTTTATGTCGTCACGCCGATGCCGTTGAGTTGAAAATTTGCAAAAACGTGTGAGATGGGTGTGGCGTGTCCGGCCATTTCGCCAGAGAAACATGCAAATAACTTGCGGCGGCAAGTATCCATGAAAACGTGTTCATACTGCGGGCGCGACAATACCGACGAGGCGTTGCATTGTAGTGAATGCGGCACGGAGTTCGGGCGCGAGGTGATGGATTCAGAATCCACCAGCGGTGAGAATCATGACAAAGAGGAAACGCTGACCGTCCGGATTTTCTCCAGCCGCGAGGCAGCGCAGCTTGCCGCAGCAAATCTGGAAGCTAATGGAATGAGATGCTGGGTTGATGCGGATGATTGTGGCGGGATGTATCCGAATCTGACGGCGCCGGGTGGTGTGCGGTTGCTCGTCCGCGCCTCGGATGCCGAGGAAGCTGCCGCTTTGCTGAATACGCAAGCGTCGCCCGCAGAAATGGGCCAGATTGAATCTGAAGCCGTCGCTTCTCCTCCACTCCCAACCGTCCCGTTAAAAAAACTGGCTCTGGGTCAAATCGTCTCTGGCCTTGTTATCGGAGTAATCCTTGGGTTAATGCTTTGTTTACTTTACCAATGGGCAAATAATCTCGGAACAAAAACATATTATCATTACATCCGTGACGGCAAACGCGATGAAGCATGGATTTATCGCGATGGACATCTCATTGAATTGATGAGAGACAGAAATCTCGACGGAATTTGGGATCAGTGGACTTACTATGAACATGGCCGGCCGGTGCGCTCAGAATATGATAATAATTTCGATGGAAAAGCAGATGTGTTTTGGACGTTTTCTGATCACGGGACGGATACCCTTCAAGTGGACACGGATTTTAACGGCATTCCAGATGAGTTCTGCACATACAAGTATGGTATAATTCAGCAGGACGACATGAGACCCAACGGTTCAAAATTTTCTACCGTGCGTGAAATTTTTCAGAACGGTGTCCTAACGGAAATTGATCGGGGAGGAGACAGCAACGGTAATTTCAAAGAAAAAGTGCGTTACGATCCATTTAATAACCCAATTAGCGCAAATCCAATTAATACAAATATTACTGGTCCGTTTCAGTTGCTATCACCTGCTTCCAAATAGTGCTTTAAACAACTTCCACCGGACATTTCGGCAGGGCGTCGAGAAAGGCCTGGCCGTATTGTTTTGTCAACACGCGATTGTCCAAAACCACGATGATGCCGGTGTCGGTTTTGGTGCGAATCAACCGGCCGACGCCCTGGCGGAATTTCAAAATCGCCTCGGGCAGGGAAAATTCGCCAAAGGCATTGCCGCCGCGCGCCTCAATTGCCTCGAGGCGCGCCTCAATGAGCGGATGGTCGGGCACGGCGAAGGGCAGGCGCGTGATGATGACGTTGCTCAGCGCCTCACCCGGCACGTCCACGCCCTGCCAGAAACTGTCCGTGCCGAACAGCACCGAGTCCACGTCGTCCTTGAATTTCTCCAGCATGGTCGAACGCGGCGTGCCGGTGCCCTGCACCAGGCACGCGACGCCGAGCCGGTCAAAAAACGGCTGCAGGCGTTCGCTGACCTCCTGCATGAGTTTGTAGCTGGTGAACAATACGAACGCCTTGCCGTGGGTCTGCTTCACGAAATGCCCGATCCAATGTTCAAGCGCGTCGGCATAACCGGCCTCGCGCGGGTCGGGCATCTTTTGGGCGACAAAAATCCTCATCTGCCGCTCGTAATCGAACGGTGTGCCGACCTGAAGTTGGGTGGCGGATTCAGCGCCGACACGCTTGATGAAGTAGGCAAGGGCGTCCTTGCGTAGGACAGGCGTCGCGCCTGTCTCTGACTTTTCTGTCTTTTTAGATGGAGACAGGCGCGACGCCTGTCCTACGGTCGCCAAAGTGGCGCTGGTCATGATGATGCTCGTGTCACTCTCAAACAACCGGCGGCGCAGAAAGTCCGCCACGTCCACCGGCGCGGCATTGAGCGCGAGGTTCTGGTGCGCCTTGCCGCTGCGTTCCACCCAGTAAACGTGGTCGCCGGCGCTTTGTTCCAGGAACGCCTTCACCTCGTCGCGCAAATCCGCCAGGCGGCGGTTGCACTCGACCAGTTCCTGCCCGATGTCCTTGTCCTCGCTCAATTTGATCAACTCGCTGACAGCCTCGCGCAGGCGCTGGAGGGGCAGCGTGACGTTGTCCTTCACCAGTTCGGCGCGGCGGATGCGCAGTTCGGTCCACGCCCGTCGGTGCCCGCCGTTTTCACCGCCGCCAAATTTGTTTTTGCCGGCGGATTTCTGGATTTCCTCGCAAGCGGCCTCGATGTTTTTAAAAAACCTGTCCGACTCGCCCAGGATGTCGGCCACCAGTTTCACCGCGCCGCCCTTGCGCAACGTGGCGAGCAGGCCCTTTTCCGTGCGCGGATTCCACAGCCGGTTCAGCGCATAACGCACCTGCCCGCTCGACACACTCAAACCGATGTGCCGGGAGGCGACGGGTTCCATCTGGTGGGCCTCGTCAAAAGTCACGAAGTCGTTCTTGAACAGGATGCCGCCTTCCATTTCCTCATCCACCCCGCCGAGCAGCGTGAAAAACAGCGTGTGGTTCAACACCAGCACGTCCGAGGAAAGGAATTTGTTCCGGGCGCGCTGAAAAAAGCAGACGCCGTGGTCCTTGGCAAAATCCGATGGGAAGCCGCAAACCTTGGGCGAGCAAAGCCCGCGTTCAGAACAGACCTGCGCCCAGACCTTCGGGTCCGGTTCAACGTCGAAATCCGAGAGGCTGCCGTCCTTCGTCGCCTTCGACCACTCGTAAATGCGTTGCAACTCCTCGGCCTCGGACGACGTGAACAGGTTGCCCGACTGCTGCATCGTTTTTTGCAACCGGCGGGTGCAAAGATAATTCGCGCGGCCCTTGAGCATCGAAAAGTTGAACCGGACCGGCACGACGAGGGTGCCGAGCACTTCCGCGAGCATCGGCAGGTCCTTCTCTGTAAGCTGCTCCTGCAAATTGATCGTGTGCGTGGAAACGACGGCTTTTTTCTTCTCCGCCACCGCGAACAGAATCGCCGGGATCAGATAGGCCAGGCTTTTACCAACGCCCGTGCCGGCCTCGACGGCCAGATGCCCGCGGTCCTGCAACGCGCGCGCCACGGCCACGGCCATTTCCTGCTGTTGCGGCCGGAACTCAAAATTCTTCGCGCGCGACAACAAACCCGTTGGTGAAAAAATCTCCTCGACCTGTTTTACCAGGTTGATGGCCGCCCCGGCGGGTTGAGGTTCAATGACGGAAATCATGGTTAAAGCGAACGGCTGCTCAAAACCACCTTCAACGCCACGGTTTGTCCCGGCGCGAGTGTGATTTTGTCCTGCTTCACATTGCCGGATTCCACGCAGACCATGTTTTGGTGTTCCGCCGGGTCAAAGTCATCCGGCAATTTCTGCGTGGTCCACGGGTTCCAGACGACGGTGGAGTTGGAGCCGGATTTCCCGATGCGAATTGTCCGGTTGAGGCTGGCATCGTGGATTTCCACAGTGCCGGTGTGTGCGGGATAAACGCGGTTGGTCTCCTTCGCGATGCGCAGCACCGGATCGTTCTCCATCCGGCGCGCTCCCGTGGCGCCGGCGGCGAAATCATCAAACGGCAGGCCTCGCAGACCGGCAATGGAAACCTGCGCGATGTCACCGACGTGAAAATAAGTGTGCTGGCAGTTTTCAATCTCCAACGGCCCGCCGCCGGAATCATTCGCGACGGTCAACTCCATCGTCAGCGTGCCGGCAACGGTCACGGTGAATTCCGTGCGCAGCGGTTTCCAGGCGTCCCGTCCGGGAACCGGCGGCAACGCAAACGTCAACGTCACCCCTCCCTCCGGCGCCACGACCGTTTTGAGGAGTTGCCACGTGGCGCTGCGCGCGAAACCGTGAGACGGCTCGCCGGCGCGGTTGCCGAACCACGGAAAACAGATGGGCACACCGCCGCGAATGGCCTGGCCGGCCGCAAAATGACTCCAGCGGCTGACAAACAGCAGCGGTGGCTCGCCGTGCCTTTGGAAATGCGTGACGTGCGCGCCCGACAGATAAATTTCCGCCGCGCTCCAGGGCGTGCGGATTCTCACCAGCGGCAACCCACCCTTGCCCGTCGTCAGGTCGGCGGATCCAATGTTCATATATTATTTATTTTCCAAACAAATCCATCTGCGGCGGCGGGGCAAGCTGCTTGAGTTTGTCGCGATCCTGCTGGCGACGGGATTGCCGCACATTGCCTTCGGGCGTGAGTTCGGATTCCTCAAGGTTTGCCAGAATTTGCCGGGCGCGCTCCAGGACTTCCTTCGGCACACCCGCCAGCCGCGCCACCTGGATACCGTAGCTCTTGTCCGTGCCGCCTTCGACAATCTTTCTTAGAAAAACAATCTGGTCGTGCCACTCGCGCACGGCCACGTTGAAATTTCTGAGTCGCGGCAACCGCGCCGCCAGTTCGGTCAATTCGTGGTAGTGCGTGGCAAAGAGCGATTTGGCGCCGACCTGATTGTGCAGGTGCTCCACGATGCTCCAAGCCAGACTCAAACCGTCGAACGTGCTGGTGCCGCGCCCGATTTCGTCGAGCACGATGAGGCTGCGCGACGTGGCGTTGTTCAGGATGTTCGCCGTCTCGGTCATTTCGACCATAAAGGTGGATTGTCCGCGCGTGAGGTCGTCGCTGGCGCCAATGCGGGTGAAGATGCGGTCCACCAGATCTATCCGCGCTTCCGCCGCCGGCACAAATGAGCCGGTGTGCGCCAGCAGCGCGATGAGCGCCACCTGCCGGATGTAAGTGCTCTTGCCCGCCATGTTCGGCCCGGTAATGAGCGCGATTTGGGGAAAGTTAGGACAGGCATCTTGGCTGTCTCCATCTGAAACAACCCCGCCTTGAGGCCTTCCAGTTTGAGATTTTACATCAGAGACAGGCTGGAAGCCTGTCCTACTTGCCAGTGTTGTATCATTCGGCACGAAGCGTTCCTCCTGCAGGCTTTGCTCCAAAACCGGATGGCGTCCGTCGCGAATCTGCAGCCGCCCTTCGTCGGCAACCTGCGGGCGGCAATAGCTGTGCAATCGCGCGGTTTCGGCAAACGCCGCCAGCACATCGAGCTGCGCCAGGGCCGCGGCGGTTTGTTGAATCTCCGGCAATTGTCCCAGCACGGCCTCGCGCACATGCTGGAACAATTCATATTCCAGCTTCACGCCGCGCTCCTCGGCGCCGAGGATTTTTCCCTCCATTTCCTTGAGTTCCGGCGTGATGTAACGCTCGCCATTGGCGATGGTCTGCTTCCGGATGTAATGCGGCGGAACCTTGTCGAGATTTGCCTTTGTGACTTCGATATAATAGCCGAAGACGGAATTGAACCGGACCTTGAGCGACGGGATGCCGGTGCGGGTAATCTCATCCGCCTGTAATTTGGCAATCCAATCCTTGCCGCCGCGCGTGGCGTGGCGCAGTTCGTCGAGCGCCGGGTCGAAACCCTCGCGGATCATCCCGCCTTCCTTCAGCGCCAGCGGCGGGTCCTCCACAATGGCGCGGGATATCAAATCGCCGAGCCCGGGCGATTCGGCGAGTTGGGATTCAAGCTCGTACAGCAGGACAGGCTTCCAGCCTGTCTCACTTTTCTTCACCTCTTTATCAAGCTCCGGCAATTCGTGAATTGAAGATGGAGACAGGCTGGAAGCCTGTCCTACACTTTGAAGAACTTTTTTTACCGCCGGAAGCTGTTCCAGGGCCAGGCGCAAGGCGACGAGGTCACGGGCGTTGCCGCTGCCGGTGCTCAAACGGCCAACCGTTCGCTCCAAATCTCGCACCCGGGCTAGTTGCGTGCGGAAGCTGTCCAGACCGGTGGAATTTTCGATGAACGCCTGCACGGCCTCCTGCCGGCGGCGGATGGGTTCCATGGCGGCCAGCGGTTGCGAGAGCCAGTGGCGCAAGCGGCGCGCGCCCATCGGCGTGACGGTGCGATTGATCGCGCCGTAAAGCGAGGCGTTGCGCGGCGCGTCATGGTGGAGCGGTTCCAGGATTTCCAGGTGTCGCAGCGTGGTAAAGTCGAGCGTGAGATAATCGTTGCGGCGGTAGAATGAAAGCCGGCCAAGATGCTTCACGTCACGGCGCAGATGCTGCGTCAGATAGTGCAACACCGCACCCGCCGCACCCACGGCGGCGCCGTGGTCTTTCAATCCGAAGCCGTCCAGCGTCGCGACCTTGAAATGGTCGCGCACGGTGTACAGCGCGGTTTCCGGCGCAAACGTCCAGTCGTCATAGCCATTAAGAATCTGAAATGCGCCGCGCAATAAATCGCGCATGACACCCGATTCGCCCGGGTAAATGATCTCCGCCGGGCGCAACCGTTCCAGCTCGGTGAGCAACGCGGCATCGCCTTCCACCTCCGTCGTCAGAAAATCGCCGGTCGTCAGGTCCACGAGCGCCAGGCCGAACATTTTCCCGGACGGACAAACCGCGGCCAGAAAATTATTCCGTTCGGCCACGAGCATCCGCTCGTCAAAATGGGTGCCGGGCGAAAGGATTTGGGTGACCTCGCGATTGACGAGTTTGCCCGGGCGCGCATCTTCGAGCTGGTCGCAAATGGCCACCTTGCGCCCGGCCTTGAGCAGCCGGCCGATGTAGGCGTTGGCGGCGTGGTGCGGCAGGCCGCACATGGGCACGCCGTGGCGGGCGGTGAGGGCCAGGTTGAGAATCTGGGCACCGGTCTGGGCGTCCTCGAAAAACATCTCGTAAAAATCCCCGAGCCGGAACAGCAGCAGCGCGTCCCGGGGCAGTTCGCTTTTGATGCGGCGATACTGCGCCATCATGGGTGTGAGTTGAGCTTCGGCGGCCATCGGCGGGAAAGCTAAACGTGAACGGCAATCGCGTCGAAGAATTTTTGCACGGCTACAACGCCCGGGATTCCACCCGGCAGCGCTCATCAGAAATTAAATCCTCGAAATATCCTGAAAATCACATCGGCGTGACAATACCTGACCACACTTTGCCAAAATGTGACAGGTCGCGTGCCTTTACTGGCGATAGGCTGGTTTACATGACCACCTCAGCACGCATTGGCTGTCGCTTGCTTTCAGTTTGTTGGTTGTTGGTTTTAATCATTGGGTTGGGAAACACGGCGGTTGCCGCCGCACAACTGGAACCGGCGCCCACCACCAACAGTGTCGCCCCCATCAATTCCGGCGACAACGCCTGGTTGCTGGCGAGCACCGCGCTGGTCCTGATGATGACGGCGCCGGGATTGGTTCTTTTCTACGGCGGCCTGGTGCGCTCCAAGAACGTCCTCTCCACCATGATGCACAGCCTGATTTTGATGGCCGTGATTTCCACCCTTTGGATGGTATTTGGCTACAGCGTCGCGTTCGGCAGCGGCAACGCCTTTTTCGGCAATCCCCTGACCCACCTTTTTCTCAAAGGCGTCGGTGGTACGCCGAACCCGGCTTACGCGGCCACGGTCCCGGCCGAGTCCTTCATGCTGTTTCAAATGATGTTTGCCATCATCACCCCGGCACTCATCAGCGGCGCGGTCGCGGAGCGCGTCCGGTTCAAGGCCTATCTCCTGTTCATCGTACTGTGGACCACCGTCGTTTATCTGCCGCTGTGCCACATGATGTGGGGCCAGGGCGGTTTGTTTAACTGGGCCAGCGGCGGGAAAATTCCCGTGCTCGATTTTGCCGGCGGCACCGTGGTGCACATCAGCTCGGGGGTTTCGGCGCTGGTGTTTGCGCTGGTAATCGGCAAGCGCAGCGGATTTCCGCGCGAACCGATGATGCCGCATAACGTCGTGCTGTCGCTGATTGGGGCGGGATTGTTATGGGTGGGCTGGTTCGGTTTCAATGCGGGCAGCGCGTTGAACGCGGGCGCCCTGGCCACCAGCGCTTTTGCCGCCACGCATTTCTCGGCGGCGGCGGCAGCCTTGAGCTGGACCTGCGCGGAATGGTATCTGAAAGGCAAACCGAGCGTGCTCGGGGCGGCCTCGGGCATGGTCGCGGGGCTCGCCACCATCACGCCCGCGTCGGGATTTGTCAGTGTGCCGGCGGCGTTTGGCATCGGGCTGGTGGCAGGCGTGGTTTGTTATCTGGCAGTCACGAAACTCAAAGCGGCCTTTGGCTACGATGATTCGCTGGACGTATTCGGCGTTCACGGCGTCGGCAGCACCGTGGGCATGCTGATGCTGGGCTTCCTCGCGAGCGCAGAGGTGAATCCGCTCATCGGCACGACTTTCCAAAAAAACGGCGTGGTGGTTTCCCTCGCCGGCGGCATGCACCAGTTTTGGAATCAACTGGCCGGCGTGGGCGCCACCGTGGCGCTGGCCGCCATCGCCACATTTCTGATTTTGAAACTCGTGGATGCCAGCATCGGATTGCGCGTGGATCAGGAGGACGAAAGCGCGGGGCTGGACCTTTCCCAACATGGCGAACGCGCCTACAACGAATAAGGATTGTTTTATGAAAAAAATCGAAGCGATTATCAAACCGTTCAAGTTGAACGAAGTCAAGGAGGCGCTCAATGAGCTGGACATCCGCGGAATGACCGTGACCGAGGTCAAGGGTTTTGGCCGGCAGAAGGGACACACGGAAATTTATCGGGGCAGTGAATACACGATCGACTTCCTGCCCAAGCTTAAAATTGAGACCGTCCTGCCCGACGCGCAGGTGGAGGCCGCCATCGAAGCCATTATCAACGCGGCCAAGACGGGAAAGATTGGCGACGGCAAGGTGTTCATCTCCACCGTGGACGATGCCCGGCGCATCCGCACCGGCGAACAAGGTGACAGCGCGGTGTGAATTGGCGAAATGATTAAAGGGCAGACGCGAAGCCTCTGGAACCGTATAGATTCCACTCTGCAAAAGAGAGATTGACCTAGTCAACATGGTATCCGTAAACCAAATATCAGTGGAAGCAATGTACTTTCAAAGTGAAAAATGAACAAACTTTATTACCGCTGTTCAGGAGTAATGTCCAATCTTCCGGCGCGTTCGAGCCGCAGAATTTCCGCACTGTAACCGATGCGAAAGTTGGGATACTTGAACTGATAGCCCAGTTCCATCTTCAGTTTCCGATTGGAGACCCGTTTGTTCGTGACGCCGCGCTGGCGGTTTGCTTCGGGATTCCCGGGGGCAACCGGCAGTGGATCCTTGCCGAGTTCCTCCGCGAGCCATTGGAAAAAGTTTACCTGACTCACCGGCTCGTCGTCCACGGTGTTGTAAATTTCCCCGGCCCGGCCGTCTTTCAACGCCGCCAGAATGCCGCCGATCACGTCGTCGCGGTGAATCATGTTCAGGAAACGCAAGCCGTCGCCTTCGATGCGCGCTTCGTCATTGAGGAATTGCCTGAGTGCTTGGCCGCGATGCGGACCATAAATGCCCGCCACCCGCAAAATCACGGCGGGGACCTTGCGATCGGCCACCGCCGCCAACAGAACCCGTTCTGTTTCGAGAAGAACTTTCGCCGTTTCTGCCGCAGGTTCAGTGGGGCTGGTCTCCTTGACCGGCGAGCCGTCGGTCTGGCCGTAAACGCTCGTGCTGCCGGTATAAACGAATTTTCGCGGCGGCGCGACCGACAACCACTCAATCAAGTGGCGCGTCCCTTGCAGATAAATCCGGCGGTAATCTTCCACCCCGCCGCCGCGGGAGGCGACGCAATTGACGACCCAATCAAATTCACGCGGCAAGCGGGCCAGCGCTTCGGGTTGGGTCACGTCACCGACCAGCGGCCGGATCCCGGCGGCATTCAATTCATTTTCCGCCAGGGCATTTCGCCGCAGGCCGGAAACCTCATGCCCCAAGCGGACGAGCTCCGCGCCCAGTGGCAAACCGACGTAACCGCAGCCGATAATCAGGCACTTCATTTATGTTTTATGTTTGACGATTACTTCGAGCAGTGAGGCACTTTTAAAATCGTAAATCATCAATCGTAAATGACTACTCCATCACCGCCGCAAAGCGCAAACCGCGCGTGCTGACGCGGAGTTGTTTGAAATCAAATTCCTCCATGACCGCCTCATAAATCACAACGCCGGTAAGAATCACGTCGGCACGCAATTTGGGCAGGCCGGTGATCTCCTTCCGTTTGGCCAGGGGCAGGCCCCAAAGCTGTTTCCGGTAAGCCGTCACTTGTTCCCGGCTTAAAACCGTGCTTTCGATGCGCTCACGGTCAAAACGGTCCAGCTTTTTTTCGATGCGCGCGAGGATGCTGGTCGTGCCGCCCGTCCCCACCAGCTGGATCCGGCTGGTGGCGGAACCGGGTTTCACCTCGCGGTGTAGGGCCGGCTCAAGTTTGGGGCGTACCTCTTTTTGCAGGAACCCTTTGACCCAATCGCGGCACGCGGCGAATTCGCCGCGCGTCGGCGGATCGCTGTGCGGAAATTTTTCCAGCAGCCGCACGGTGCCGAGCGGGAAACTGTGAGCGAAGCGCTGGTGCTCGTCATGGCCCAGGATGAATTCCGTGCTCCCGCCGCCGACATCGAGAAGCAGCAGGGGCTGTTTGGCCAGTTCCGCATCGGTGTTCACGCCCCGAAACACCCATTCAGCCTCCTGTTCACCGGAGATGATTTCAACCTTGAGATCGGCCGCGCGCCGGATGGCCGTGGTGAGGTCGCCGGGATTCACCGCGTCGCGCGCGGCGCTGGTGGCGATGACGCGGATGGAACCGGCGCCTTTTTCGCGCGCCATTTCGGCGAACTCCCAGACCGCGGCGGCGGTATGGGCGATGGCCTCGGGCTGGAGCCGCCGGGTTTCGTAAAAGCCCTGGCCGAGGCGCGTCTGCCGGCTCTCTTCGTGCACCGGCCGCACCTCGCGCCCCGCCACTTCGGCCACCAACAATTTGATCGAGTTGGTGCCGACATCAATGACGGCGCGCCGCACGGCTTCCATAAGGCAACAAAACTACGAAGCAACCTCATCCCAACCCAAGTGAAAAAATGTTACATTTGACGGGATTGCGCCCGGTGCCCGGAGGGGTATTCTCCCTCTGTGAACCTGTATATTTTGCGGCATGGAATTGCGGTGGAACGCGGCACCCCGGGGTTCAAAACGGATGCCGAACGGCCCCTCATGCCCAAAGGCAAACGTCAACTCCGGGAGATTGCCGGCGCCATGCAAAATCTGGACCTGAGTTTCAACCTGATCCTTTCCAGCCCATTTTTGCGCGCGCGCCAAACCGCCGAAATCGTTGCCCAATCGCTGGGGTTAAAAAAACGCCTCGCTTTTTCAGATGAACTGACGCCGGGCGGCGACCCGAAGGCATTGATTCAACAACTGATTGAACTGAAACCCGCGCCGGAAAACGTTTTGCTGGTCGGCCATGAACCCTATTTAAGCGAGCTGATCGGGCGGTTGATCTCAGGTGGCGCCACCGCGGGCATCGAATTGAAGAAGGGCGGCCTCGCCAAACTGGAAGTGGCTGCGTTGCGCTTCGGCCGGTGTGCCACGCTCGCGTGGCTGCTCACGCCCAAACAAATGAAAGGGATGGCGTGAACCGGTTCACCCGACACGGAACGAAATTCTTTGAATCACATTTTTCCCGAAACTGTGTTGCAAACGGTCCAGAATCTCCCGGCGGCGATATCGGACGATCTCGGAAAGCCACACGCTGCTGTCCACGTTCACGAACAGCGTGCCCTTGCGCAAGCCGGCCGGCTGCGCGTGTGCGACGATGTTCGGGTCGATCAGCGAATTCCAGACCTTGACGACCTCGGCCTCGGCACGGCGGTCGTCCATGCGCAAACCGGTCAGCACGCCCGACAACACGTCGCCGACGGCGCGGGCGCGCACGGCCTTCGCGGTTTCCAGCGGCGACAAATCCACGCCGCGCCACTGCGCGAGCACGCGTTGGCGGGCGGAAATTTTCTTCGGCGGCGGCATCAAAAAAGTTTGGACTGAAAACCGAAAACTGAAAACCGAAAACTTCACCGTAGCGGCGCCTCGGCAGAGCGCCGCAAATCTTAGAAAACAAAAGAGTGCGGCTTCCCGGTCGCGGTTTCAGTGGCTTCATTTTTCACTTGCCTCAATGGACTTTGTATTGCAAAGTGACTGGCATGGAAACCAATTGGGCGGCTGAAAACTTGCAAACCATCCGCACGCTGATGGAGCGTTCCGCCGTGTACCGGCGGGCGCTGGCGCCCATCATGTTGTTCGCCGGCGTGCTGGGAACGGCTGCCGCCGTCGTCGGACTCTTGTTTCATTTGAATTCGATGCGGGCGTTTGGAACCCTGTGGTTGGGAACCGCCATTGTGGTCGTCGCCGGGGCGCTGCTGATCGCCCGCCGCCAGGCATTCAAGGATCGCGAGCCTTTCTGGTCACCACCCACCCGACGGGTCGCCCAGGCATTGCTGCCGCCTTTGACCGCCGGAATGTGTCTGGGGGTGGTGTTCACATCGGCGGATCTGGAGGGTGGATTCACGGTGTTGCTGGCCCTGCTTTGGGTGCTTTTTTACGGGTGCGGATTGCACGCCGCCGGCTTTTTTGCTCCCCGGGGTGTGAAACTTTTGGGCTGGTCGTTTATTGCCTGCGCGTGTGCCTTCTTGCTTGGCGCTGTCTTCACCCGTTCTGATCTCAACCTGAAAGCGCATTGGCTGATGGGCTTTTTCTTCGGCGGATTACATCTGGCTTACGGCGTCTACCTGTATCTGACCGGGAAAGGAAAGAATGCAGCGTGAACCCGGAACCGTTCCAACAGCTCGACCGCGTGATTCACGAGAAGGGCCGGCTGGCGATCATGTCCATGCTCGCTGCCTCGCCGGAATTGTCGTTCACCGAGTTGCGCGGCGCGCTGGCCATGACCGACGGCAACCTTACCACCCACATCCGCGCCTTGCAGGAGACAGGCTACGTCTCGGTGGCCAAATCGTTTCAAAACCGCCGCCCGCTCACCACCTGCTCGCTCACCGCCGCGGGCCGTAAAGCCTTTGCTGAATACATCAACCTGCTGGAGCGAATCGTCCAGCAAAACCGGCCCAAATGAACTTTCTTTGAACACATCCAACCCTCCCTGGTCTTTTACTTTGTGTCACAAAGTTAATATGAAAATAATTCGTGCGGTTCATCTGGGCATGTGTTTTGGAGTCAAGGACGCCATTGCGCTGGCGTTGGAAACCGCGAAGCAGGAACCCCTGACCATCCTGGGCGACCTGGTTCACAACGAAACCGTGCTGACGGAATTGCGCGCGCGCGGCATTCGCATTGAACAGCAGCCGGCGGAAGCGAACACGCGGACAGTGATGATCACGGCCCACGGCGCCTCCGAGCGCAAGCTGAGGGAAACCCGTGGCCGCGGTTTGAACGTGTTGGAGGCCACGTGTCCGCTCGTTCATGTCGCTCATCGCAGTCTGGCAAAACTTGTCCGCGAAGGTTTTCATCCCGTCATTGTCGGCCAACGCGACCACGTGGAAGTGCGCGGCATGACGGAAGACCTCGCCGAATTTGACGTGGTGCTTACGGAAGAGGACGTCGGCGTTCTCAGCGAACGTCCGCGCTTCGGGGTGATGGCACAAACTACCCAGCCCATTGACAAGGTCCGGCGGCTCGTGCGGTTGATCCGGGAATGTTTTCCAAAATCGGAAGTGCGCTTCGTTGACACGGTCTGCCAGCCGACGAAACAGCGGCAGAACGCGGCGGCCGAGTTGGCGCGCCGATGCAATGTGGTCATCGTCATCGGCGGCACCCACAGCAACAACACGCACGAACTGGTCAAAACGGGCTCACGCTTTTGCCGGCGCGTTTATCACGTCCAGACCGCCGCTGATTTGCGTGAAGACTGGTTTCGCGCGGAGGATATAGTCGGCATCACCGCCGGGACTTCCACGCCGGACCCGGTGATCAACGAGGTCGAGTTTTGGTTCAAGACTTTTGCGGCGCGGCCGGCGGCTCAAACAAACCGAACCAAGGAGAATCATGAACTGGCTTTCCATCTGGCCTGAAAACGTGCCGGACGACCCGTTTTACCGGCCGCGCAAACCGCTTTGGTTGCCGCCGGAAATGTCTGGGGCGCCGGTTCTGCCGCCGCCGCGCCCACGCCGTCCACCAAAACCGGAATCCGCACTGCTCATCAATCCGTTTTACGCCAAATCCCCGCATGGTAGCTTTGGCAAGCACGTGCTCACGCCGACGCTCGCCCTGACCTCGGTGGCGGGAGCGACACCGGCTCACTGGCAGGTGCGTTATTGGGACGAAAATCTTCTGCAGGGTTTGCCGCCTTCAGATCCCTTGCCGGCAGTGGTGGGCATCACGGTGCATCTGACTTTCGCCCGGCGCGCCTATGAGCTGGCGGCGTGGTATCGCGCCCAGGGCAGCACAGTGATTCTGGGGGGACTGCACGCGCAAGCGTGTCCGGATGAAATGGCGCCACATGCGGATGCGCTGGCCATCGGCGATGGCGTTCAGCTGTGGCCGGAAATTCTGCGCGATATCGAGCGGGGCAGGCTGAAACCGCGTTACGAGGCGACTTACGAGCGGCCTTACGCCCTCGACCCGTTGCCCCGGCGGGATTTGCTGTCGCGCAGAAGTTTTCTGACGACAACCAGCCTCATTGCCACGCGCGGCTGCCATAACCGTTGTGGTTTTTGCTATCTCTCCACCAACGGCCTGCGGATGCCCTATCGTGTGCGTGAACCCAAAGACATCCGCCGGCAATTCGAGGCCGACAGCCAGCCTTACGCCGTGTTCATTGACAACAACCTCGGTTCCCGGCCCGACTATCTGCGTGAGCTTTGTCGCGCCCTGCGGCCGGCGAAAAAAATCTGGAGTGCGGCGGTGACGCTGGACGTCACGAACGAACCGGCGCTGGTGCGGGAAATGGCCCTGGCCGGTTGCACCGGCGTGTTCATCGGATTTGAGTCGCTCACCGACCAAAATCTCGCGGACGCGCGCAAACGCACTCCGCGCGCAGCGGATTACGCCCGGCGCGTCCGCCTTTTTCACGAGCACGGCATTCAGGTGAACGGCAGTTTTGTGGTCGGATTCGACGGTGACCGGAAGGACACGTTTACGACGCTGGTGCAATGGATCGAGCAGAACCGGATGGAATGCGCCACATTTCACATTCTCACGCCCTATCCGGGAACGCCGCTCTTCCGGCAACTGGAGGCCGAAGGCCGATTGTTGCACCGCGATTGGGAAAAATACGACACCGCACACGTCGTCTTCCTGCCGAAGCAGATGACCCCCGATGAATTGTTGCTCGGCTACGACTGGCTTTACCGGCGGCTGTTTTCGCACGCGTCCATCTGGCGGCGCAAGCCAGCCGAACTGTCGGCCTTGCCTGCCTACTTTGCCGGCTGTTATCTTTACAAACGTTCGAACCGGCTCTGGCGCTTTCTCATCCGGCACCAGTTGGTTCACTTCGTCTGGCGTCCGCTCGTGGAAATGACGCGCCTGCGGCATCTGGCCTTTCGCCGCCGGCTGGCGGCGCAGTTGGAGACCGGGGCATTGCCGGCGCGTTGTACGCCGCCATTCCCGGCAAGTGTATAATAAACAAGGCCCGCCGGCTCCCTTGGGCGTTAGCGTGTCTCCACAACAAAATTTTTCCCATCCGCGACAAACTGCTCGCCTTATTTGACCGCCGACGGCATATTGCCCGCCGAATTTATGATGTTTTGCTGAGAACCTTGAACTCCCCAGATGAACCCGATTCCGTATCTCGACCTGCCCGCGCAAATCCGTGGCCTTCGTAAAGACCTCGACGCCGTCATCGCACGCACGCTCGATAACTGTTCCTTCTGCCTGGGCCCGGATGTGGCGCAATTTGAAAAGGACTTTGCCCATTATGTCGGCGCTGAACATTGTTCCGGATTCAACAGCGGCACGTCGGCGTTGCACGTGGCCATGCTGCTGCTCGGCGTCCGCCCCGGCGATGAAGTCATTACCACGCCGTTCACTTTTGTCGCCACCAGCTGGGCGATTTCCTATGTCGGCGCCAAGCCGGTCTATGTCGACGTCGACGACGCCACGTTCAACCTTGACGCGAAACTCATCGAGCGCGTCATCACGCCGCGAACCAAGGTGGTCATGCCGGTGCATCTTTACGGTCATCCGTTTGACCTCGACCCGGTCCTGGCGATTTGCAAAAAGCACAAATTGCCGCTGGTCGAAGACACGGCCCAGGCGCACGGCGCGAAATACAAAGGCAAAATCGTCGGCACGTTCGGCGACCTGTCCTGTTTCAGTTTTTATCCCGGTAAAAACCTCGGCGCCTGCGGCGAAGGCGGCGCGCTGGTGACGAACAACGCCGCCTTTGACCAGCGCGCCCGTTCCTTGCGCGAGCACGGCTCGACCGTGCGCTATTATCACGATGAAGTCGGATACAATTATCGCATGGAAGGCATTCAAGGCGCGGTGCTGGGCGTGAAACTGAAGCATCTGGCCAAATGGACGGCGGAACGGCGTCGGGTGGCGCATCGTTATCATGAACTGCTGGCCGGCACGCCGCTGCAACTGCCGCGCGAGGCCGGTTACGCTGAAAGCGCCTATCACCTTTACGTCGTGCGCCATCCGCGCCGGGACGAACTCAAAAAACACCTCGAAGCCAACGGCGTCGGGTGCGCGTTGCATTATCCGGTGCCGTTACATTTGCAAAAGTGTTACGCCGGTCTTGGCCACCGGGCCGGGGATTTTCCCGTCGCTGAAAAGGCCGCGCGCGAATGTCTCAGCCTGCCAATCTATCCGGAACTGACCGACGCGCAGATCCAGCACGTGGCCGAGGTCATCCAGGATTTCTTCCGTAAATAGGCGGACGTTTTTTGCTCCTGCGCAGGGCAAAAAGTGTGTCAAAATACGGCCAGTTTCTACTGTCCATTCCCGCTGATTTCAGGGCAGACTCAAGACCCGGCATGTCGCCGATGATTGGCAACCATGAAAACAACCAAACCCAAAGACACAGCCACCAGCCGCTGGCTTTCGTACCGGCCGGAGATCAAGGTCCTCGATTGCACCATTCGCGATGGCGGGCTGATGAACAACCATCATTTCAACGACAAAATCGTAAAGATGGTTTACGACACCTGTGTGGCCGCCGGGGTGGATTACATGGAGCTGGGTTACAAGGCGTCGCGCAAAGGCATCAAGCAGGGCGAACATGGCTGCTGGAAATATTGTGTCGAGGACGACCTCCGCCGCATCGTCGGCGACAACCCGACCGATCTCAAGCTGACGGTGATGGCCGACGCCGAACGTTGCGATTATCACGAGGACATCCTGCCGAAAAAGGACAGCGTGCTGGACATGATCCGCGTGGCCACTTACATCAGCCAGATTCCCACCGCGCTGGACATGGTCAAGGACGCGCACGACAAGGGTTACGAGACGACGGTGAATCTCATGGCCGTTTCCGCCGTGCCGGAGCGCGAGCTGGACGAGGGATTGGAAATGCTGGCCACGTCCGAGGCGCAGGCGATTTATGTCGTGGACAGTTTCGGCGCACTGTACAGCGAGCGGGTGCAATACCTGGTGAAAAAATACCAGCATTACTGCAAGGCGTCGGGCAAGGAAGTGGGCGTGCACATGCACAACAACATGCAGCTGGCCTTCGCCAACACCATTGAAGGGATCATCCTCGGCGCCAACTTTCTCGACGCCACCATGGCCGGCTTGGGCCGGGGCGCGGGCAATTGCCCGATGGAACTGCTCATCAGCTTTCTTCACAATCCCAAATACAAGCTCCGCCCCGTGCTCGACTGCGTGCAAAACCACATCGAATCGATGCGCGCCAAATTGTTATGGGGTTACGACCTGCCGTATCTGCTCACCGGCATGTTGAACCAGCATCCGCGCACCGCCATCAAGTTCAAGGAAGCCGAGTTGAAGGATGAAAAGGGCGACATCCTCAAGTTCCACGACACCGTCACGGACCAGGAGTAAAGCCATCGGCACGGCAGAGATTAAACCGTCGGGGAAACATCCAGTCCATGTCCTGCAAGCGCTGCCCGGTGCGAACGGGCTCCGGTCACACGCGCGCTTTCCTCACGTATCCGGAAATTCGCCCTTGAGCAGTTGACGGCGATGTTGCTGGTATTGGGCCAGCGCGGTGCGGATGGCGCGATACGCAGCGTAGCGGTCCTGAAAATTCCCCACCTGCGGCAGGTCGGCCTTTTCCAGTTCCTTGTAAATCTCAAAAAAGTGGTGAATCTCGCGCAGCACGTGGGGCGGCAACTGGGCAATGTCAGTGTAATTTTCGAAGAACGGATCATTGGTATGCGCGGCGATGATTTTGATATCCTCCAAGCCCTGATCAATCATGCGCAACATGCCGATGGGGCGCGCCTTCATCACGCACCCGGGCGTCACCGGCTCCTGGGACAATACCAGGATGTCCAGCGGATCGTGGTCTTCGCAGTAGGTTTGTGGTATGAACCCATAATTGCTCGGATAATGCACCGCGCTGTGCAGGACGCGGCTGATTTGCAGGAAGCCTGAAATCTTGTCCAGTTCGTATTTGATCTTGCTCCGCATCGGGCATTCGATGAAGGCGTTGCATTCCCGGGGAATGGCGTCGCCCGGCGGCAAAACGTGAAACGGGTTGTTGCCACCCGCCGGCGGCAAAACCTTTTTTTCACGGTTCGGTTGAACTTTTTTTCTCACGGTTCCGGATTCGGCCCTCCGTCACGGAAAGTAGTCAATTCCTCGCGCCAACACAACGTCAAACCCGTTGCTTTCGCGTTGGCAGAGGATGATTTCAAAAACTTTGTTTCTTGGTGTCTTCACGGTGGGAAGTTAAACTGTTTCCATGTCGCACGCGGACTTTGTCCATCTTCATCTGCACACCGAGTATTTCCTGCTCGATGGCGCCTGCCGGCTGGACCGGCTGGTGGACAAGGCCCGTGAACTGAAATTTCCCGGGCTCGCCATCACCGGCCGGCCCCCGCCGAGGTGATGGGAATTTTAAAAATGGCCGGGCGGATTCTCTGTCGTGCTATGGTGTGTCGAGTTTAAAGACTCCTTTGCTTTATTGTTTAATAAACTGGGAATACCTTTTACTCTTAATTGGAATTATCTTGAAACTGTGACAAGTCTCGGGAGCCAAATCGCCAGCCGTAAAAACAATAATCTAAATATCATACGGCTGTTTCTGGCTTTGATGGTCATTTTCTCTCATTCGTTTCCAGTGGCGCTAGGACCCGGAGGAGATACACGAGAAGAGCCGCTTTCCACCTGGACTCACCGGCAGGAATCGTCCGGAGGTGTGGCTGTGGATCTGTTTTTTTTAATCAGCGGCCTTCTCGTCACTGCCAGTTGGCTGCGCTCCAGGTCCATGCAGGATTATTTTATGAAGCGGGTATTGAGAATTTACCCGGGGTTCATTGTTGCCATGGGATTTTCAGCGGCTTTGATTTGGGCGTTCTGCCCTGAATTCAGGGCGGCAGTTGTGCATCCAGTTAATTGGTTGTTGTTACTGCTGCGAGACTTGCTGTTGTTGACCACCGACAGTATTTACTATCGAGGTATTTTTGCTGGGAATCCATTTCCCATCATGGCCAACGCATCGTTATGGACAATTTCGGTGGAATTCTTCTGTTATTCAATTGTCTTGGTTATTGGGTTGTTTGGATTATTTAAACGGCGGTTCCTGATTTTTTTGGCCGCTTTGCTCGGTTATGCGGTTTACGTTTTGGGTTTGTTCCATGGCATCAGTCAGTTTGACGAGTGTTTGATATGCTTTCTCACGGGTGTAACCATCTGGCTTTGGCAAGATAAGATACCTTTTTCCAAACTTATTGCCTGCGGTTGCCTGGTGTTTTTGTTGGTCACCAGTCAATTCAGGCCTTGGTTTTCAGTTGTTTTTCCAATTGCGGGTGGTTACTGCATTTTGTGGCTTGCATACGAACCCAAGCTGATACTTTCAAGTTGGGCTGAAAAGACGGATCTTTCATATGGCACTTATCTTTACGCATTCCCCGTTCAACAGATGCTGGCCATGAACGCAACGTTGAGACATCCCTTGGCTATTTTTATTCTCGCTGTACCAGTAACACTTTTATTTGCGTGGTTAAGCTGGAACCTTGTTGAAAAACGATTCCTTGCTCTGAAAAGCAATACTCGAAAAGGAGGCAGTCCATAGTAATTCCACAAAGTCTGTCCGTGTCACGGTTTGGGTGGCCGACGCTGCGTTTTTATTTTGATTTCCGCCATTGGCAAAAGGTCGCCAACGGCCAGCAGATCAGGACGCATCGCCGGCGTTGTGAAACGTTTTTGCCACGTGGCTACGTTAAGGGGGGCCCATCCTCTTCGTTGATTTTTCAAATCTTTGCGTCTTGGTGTCTTCGCGGTAGGAAGTTAAACTGCCTCCATGTCGCACGCGGACTTTGTTCATCTGCATCTGCACACCGAGTATTCCCTGCTCGATGGCGCCTGCCGGCTGGACCGGCTGGTGGACAAGGCCCGTGAACTGAAATTCCCCGCGCTGGCCATCACCGACCACGGCGCAATGCATGGCGTCATTGATTTTTACAAAGAGGCGCGGGACCGGGGCATCAAACCCATCATCGGCTGCGAGGTTTATGTGGCGCCCGGCAGCCGGCTGGAAAAGAAAACCGGCAGCGGCGGACGCGACGTATATCATCATCTGCTGTTGCTGGCCAAGGACGTCGCCGGCTACAAAAATCTGATCAAACTCACCACCGAGGCGCATCTGAGCGGTTATTATTATAAACCGCGCATCGACAAGGAACTGCTGGCCGCGCACAAGGACGGGTTGATTGCGTTCTCGGGCTGTCTCGCCAGCGAGGTGCCGGATTGGATTCTCAAGGACCAGCCGGACAAGGCGCGCGAGGCGGTGGACTGGTTCAAACAGACACTTGGCCCGGAGAATTATTACCTCGAACTCCAGAACCACGGCATCGCCGAACAGGCCAGGGTCAACCGCCATTTAATTCAATGGGCAAAGGAATTCGGACTCAAGCTCGTGGCGACAAACGACGTTCATTACGTTGAAAAAAGCCATTCGCATGCGCACGATTGCCTGATTTGCATCGGCACGCAAACGCAGCTCGCCGACACCAAACGGATGCGCTATGAGCCGGAGCAGTTTTACCTGCGAACCGCCGAGGAAATGAAGGCGCGCTTTGCGGAAACGCCCGAGGCGGTAAAAAACACGCTCGAGGTGGCTGAGAAATGCAACGTCGAGATCGAGTTTGGCAAACTGCATTATCCGGTGTTCCACCCACCGGAACATTTCACGCGCGAAGGTTACCTGCGCAAACTCCTGGCGGAAGGTTTGTTCCGGCGCTACACGATTCACGCCAAAGCCGAGGGGAAGGAATTCGTTGTCGAAGGCATTGATGATCCGACGCGGCTGCCGACTTACCCCGTAGGACAGGCGTCGCGCCTGTCTCAAACTTCCGAAAACAAAAATGGAGACAGGCAAGATGCCTGTCCTACGATAAACGATCCCGCCGTCGCGGCCGCCATCAAAGTCGTCATGGAGCGGCTGAAACTCGAGATCAAGGTCATCGAAAAGACCGGGTTCATCAGTTATTTCCTCATCGTCGCGGATTTTATCCGCTACGGTCGCGAACACGGCATCGCCTGCGTGGCGCGCGGTTCGGCTGCCGGTTCGCTGGTCACTTATCTGCTTGAGATTGCCAACGTGGATCCCATTCGTTATGGCCTGCTGTTCGAACGGTTTCTGAATCCCGAACGCGTCAATCCGCCCGACATTGACATCGATTTTGCCGATGACCGGCGCGCGGATGTCATTGAATACGTCCGCGAAAAATACGGCCGCGACGCGGTCGCGCAAATCATCACCTTCGGCACCATGGGCGCCAAATCCGTGGTGCGCGACGTGGGCCGTGTGATGGGGTTGAGCTATGGCGAATGCGACCGGCTCGCCAAAATGATTCCATTCGACCTGAAGATGACGCTGGAAAAGGCGCTCAAACAATCGCCGGAATTCAAGGAGGCCTACCAAACCGAGGACGTCACGCGTGAATTGATTGACACCGCGCTCATCCTTGAAGACATCACGCGCAACGCCTCCGTCCATGCCGCCGGCGTCGTCATTGGCGACCAGCCGCTGGTGAACCTGCTCCCGCTCAAACAGGACGACAGCGGCACACTGGTCACGCAGTACGCGATGAATCCGGTCGGCGATCTCGGCCTGTTAAAGATGGATTTTCTCGGGTTGAAGACCCTCACCGTCATCCGCAACACCTGTGAAACGGTCAAACGCACGCATGGCGTTGAAATTGACATCGACCATCTGCCACTTGACGACCAGAAAACCTACGACCTGCTCAACCGCGCGGAAACGCTCGGGGTATTTCAGTTGGAATCCGGCGGGATGCGCGATTTGTGCCGCAAATTTCAAATCAGTTCCGTTGAACACATCACCGCGCTCGTGGCGCTTTACCGGCCCGGGCCGATGGAGCTGATTCCAGAATTCATCAAACGCCGGCATGGCGAGGTGAAGATTGAATACGAGCATCCGCTGCTCGAACCGATTGCCCGTGAGACCTATGGCATTTTGATTTACCAGGAGCAGGTGATGCAGGCCGCGCAGGTGCTGGCGGGTTACACGCTGGGCGGCGCGGATCTGTTGCGGCGCGCCATGGGAAAAAAGAAGCCGGAGGAAATGGCCAAGCAACGCGCCGTTTTCGTCAAGGGCTGCAAGGAAACAAACCGGATTCCGGAAACGCAGGCGAACGAGATTTTCGATTTGCTGGAAAAATTTGCCGGTTACGGCTTCAATAAATCGCACGCGGCCGCCTACGCCATCGTCGCCTACCAGACCGCCTATTTGAAGGCGAACTATCCGGTCGAATTTTTCTGCGCGATGATGACCAACGACATGGCGGACACCGCCAAGTTGAGCCAGTACATCAATGAAGCGCGGAATTTTGGCATCGAAGTGCTCGGCCCGGACGTGAATGAAAGCCAGGTGTATTTTGCGCCGGCGCGCGAAGGCAAGGCCATCCGATTTGGCCTGGCGGCCATCAAGGGCGTCGGTGAAGTGGCGGTGGAAACGATCCTGAAGGCGCGGGATGAAGGTGGAAAATTCACCTCGCTTTCGGATTTGTGCGGGCGCGTGGATGGCCGCACGGTGAACCGGAAAATTCTGGAGGCGCTTATCAAATCCGGCGCGTGCGACTCCTTCGGCCAGACGCGCGCGACGCTGTTCGCGCAAATCGAGCGCACGCTTTCGCGCGCCGCGAGCATCCTTTCCGACAAACAGAAAGGCCAAAGTTCACTGTTTGGGGCCCTGGAGGAAAAGGCGCCGCCGATGCCGGAGGCCATCAGCAATCTACCCGAGTGGCCGCAGCACGAATTGCTGGCCCACGAGAAGGAATTGCTGGGCTTCTACGTCACCGGCCATCCGCTGACACCGTTCGCCCCGATCCTGGAAAAATACGCGCTGGCCAACACCGCCAAGCTGGCGGAGTTGCCGAATCGCAGCCTGACGCGGATTGGCGGGTTGATTGCGGCGGTGCAGAACGGTGTATCGAAGAAGAGCGGCAAGCCGTATTCGATGGTCACGCTCGAAGACCTCGAAGGTTCCGTGCAGGTGCTCTGCATGAACGAGAATTACGAGAAATACCGCGAGTTGTTGAAACCGAACCTGGCGATTCTGGTTGTGGGCGAGGTCAACACCGGTGACGAGCGCCCGAAAATTTTCCCGCAGGAAATCATGCCGCTGGAGGATGCGCCGAGGAAATTCACGAAGCAGGTCCACCTGCGCCTGCACACGGCGCATCTGAAACCGGAACACTTGGATGCTGTGCGCGAACTCGTTGCCGCGTTTCCGGGCAAATGTCCGTTGCTGTTGTGTTTCATGCGGCCCGGCGGCGAGATTGTGTTTATGGATACCAACGAGCGGTTCAGCGTCACACCGTCGCTGAAATTGCAGCTGGAAGCCGATGCGCGTTTTGGCGAAGACACCTACTACGCGAAAATCGACACCTCACCGCCGGAACGCGCGCCGCGCCGCTGGGAGCGCCGGAGCGGCAACAACGGTGGGGAATGATGGGGCTGCGAACCAGCAAACCGATTCACCACCTGACCCGTTTACTGCGAGGCCACTCCCTCGGTGGCGAGGCCGACCTTGGTGATGTCCAGTTGGCGGAGCACGTCCAGCACGTAGATCATGTTCTGATAATCCACCGCGTCGGCGCCCTTGACCACCACGCTCAAGTCCGGATTGTCCGTCTGCAATTGCTGAAGCTTGTCGCGGAGCTGGGGGATGGTGACAAATTCGTCGTTGAGGAACGTTTGCCCCTTGGCGTCGACCACAATCATGTTGTTTTTGGGTTTGGGCTGGTTGCTTTTGGGCGGCGGCTTGCCCGACGGCAGTGTCATCTCCAGATTGTTCATCATCTGCGGCGTGGTGATGATGAAAATGACCAGCAGCACAAACACCAGGTCCAGCAGCGGCGTGATGTTCAATTCGCTCAACGAACTGTGATGGCTGTGGGACGTCTTTTTCATTGCAGTACCGGTTCGGTTTCCTGCTGCACATCAAAGCGGATGACCACACTGGGCGGGAAATTGGTGGGCGGCGCACTGTCCATTTTCGTCATGGCCGCAATCGCCCGGTGCACCGAATTGTCCCACAGCGGATTGCCCGACCCTTTGAGCCACTCCACACCGCTGATCTGCCCGCTCCGATCCACCGTCACCCTGATCTCCGCCACATAATCGTCATCGTGCAAATTCTCAGGCCGGTCCCACTTGGAACGAAACGCATATTCGAGCAATCCTTTGTACAATTGCACCGGATCGGAGCTGCTTTCCACCGTCTTGCCACCCTCAAACACAAACGACGGCAGTTCGGCCGCCGGCGGCGCCACCGTGGGCGGACCCGCCTCCGGCGGCGGCGCTTCCTTGGGCGCCTCGACTTTGGGCGCGGCCGCCAGCTTGGGCGCCTCCTTGGGAAGCTCGACCTTCGGCTTTTCGACCACCTTGGGCTTCTCGGGCGGTTTTTCCTTGATCATCTCCACCGAGATTTTCTGGATTTGCTTGCCCAGCAATCCTCCGCGCGCGGCGAAATAGAGCCCCACCACCACAATCAACGCGTGGAAGGTGAACGAGATGAGCAGGTTCACCTTCGACGAGTTGCGCTTTTTGCGCGCCTGGGTCTGCGGCAGCATGTTATTTCCCATCGGCGGCTACGGTTTGCAAGTCCACCTTGGGCAGGTTGGCCTGCTGGCAGACATCCAACGCGGCGCGGATTTGCCGGTATTTGGTCTGGCTGTCGCCGCGAATGATGACGTTCAGGTCCGGGTCATTCACGCGCAGCCCGATGAGGGTTTGCAGCATGTCGGAGGCACTGGCAATTTGCTTCTGGTTCAAATACATCGTGCCGTTGGCCTGAACGGTAATGTAAGTGGCCTTGCGCGGCGGGTCCTTGAGATGCTTGGCCGCGGTGGGCAGCTTCAAATCCATGTCATTGACCGGCGGAATGGTCGTGATGATGAAAATCACCAACAACACGAACGCCAGGTCCAGCAGCGGCGTAATGTTCAACTCCGTCAACGACGCGTGCGCCGACTTGGAACACTTCTTCATGATTCGACCAACGTGGTGGCTTCGTTGTTCTTTAACGCGCCGACGATGCGTCCGGCGAGGACTTCGTTGGCGTTCCGAATTTCCTCGGCCAGCGGACGGTGATCCACATAGACGTGTTCAATCTGGTTGGCATAACGGCTGGCAAATCCGTCCAGTTCCTGGGTGATGGCGCGGATGGTGGTGACCATGAAGTTGTAGGCAAACATGGCCGGGATGGCCACCAGCAGACCGGTGACCGTGGCCACCAGGGCGGCCGCCACACCGGGCGCCATGGCCGTGAGCGTGGCGGCCTTGCTTTCGGCGATGCCCGCGAAGGTGGACATGACGCCCCAGACGGTTCCCAACAATCCGATGAACGGCCCGCCCGCCACCGCCGTGGACAGCACAATCATCCCCTTCTCCAACGCCATCGCCTCCGCACCAGCCGCCTCCTCCAGAATCACTTTTACCGCTTCGAACGATGCCATGCTGACCTTCACGGCCGTGGACCGGGCCAGAAAATCCGTGTTGGTGTGTTCCTCGCCCTCCGCCGGAGCGGGGGGGGCAACGACTTCGACCTGCATCGGGTTGTTTTTCAACTGATACGCCAGTTCATCCGCGCCCCGAATGTAAAGCTGGTAGGCGGGCGCACCGTCGTATTCCTCGCCCTTGCGCTGGATGTCCAGCGGATCACGCGTGGAGCTGTAGGCGGCAAAGAATTTTTTTGTGGCCTTGCGCGCGATCAGCAACTGGCGGAACTTGGTGATGATGATCGTCCAACTGAACAGCGACAGGACCAGCAGCACCACAACGGTGACTTTGCCCTCGGGAGTGGCGTTCTGGATGGCATACACCGCGGCATTGGCGGCAAACAGGGGTTGAACAAACATGGCGGTTATAAAGATGGGGTTGAGGTTCGGTTCAAGGACGATTTCGGGTCGTAAAAATTCCGGTCAAACTTGCGGCCACGCCGGCCCGGTAACGACAGAATCGCGCCACCGGAACCCGGTGGCGGTTCATGAAACCCTGCTCTGGATTGGGCCACACACATGACGCTGCTTTTGCAGTTTATATCAATGACTTTGGGACGCAGGTTACAAATAGGTAACAATCCGGCTCCGGACGGCCGGGAACCGGGTACTGGCACCGTGGCAAACACGCCGGCTGCCATTGCTGGTTCATTTGGCGGAGGCATGGACACAAGCATAAGAAATGAAATAGAGGCCGAGGGACGCGATCCAGACCACCGCACGCTGCGTCAACCGGGAGAGATGATCTGGCTGGGAAAGCGGAAGATTTTTATGGACGGATTGCCGGCGCCATTCGACGGGTGTCAGACCGAAGCGTTTTTTGAACATGGCGTTGAACAGGCCGAGATGCCGGCAGCCGCTGTCGTAGGCGATGTTGATGATTTTGGCGTTGGAATCCGCAAGCAACTGACGCGCGCGCTGGAGGCGCAGTTCGATTTGGCGGGCATGGAAAGGCACGCCGAATTCCTCGCGAAACAGGCGGCTGAAATGGCGTTCGCTGCAATGGAGCTGCCCGGCCAGTTCCGTCAGGGAACGTTCGGCCAGTTCGGCCTCGGTCATTTGCCCCACCAGCTCCCGGACATGATCGCGGAGTTTATGGCCACTGCCGGTGGCAGAAGCCGGTGCCGGCAAAAAGCCGGCCACGGCATTGGCCCAAAGTTGCAGCAACGCGCACCTCATGGGCAGCCGATGGCTGTGGGTTTGATCGGCCAGCCTCATGAATTTTTGTCCGATGGGTTCTCCGGCGGTAAAAATGGAAACGGACGGGGCCGGATTGTCCGGGGCGACCTCCAGTCGCTGCCATTCCGCCACGGTGAGCACGCCGTTGAGGTATTGCAGTTGGACGGTGAAAAATTGCAGCTTCAGTGGACCGAGCTGGCTGGCACGAATGACGCCGCTGACATTGCGGGTGGCGATCAAACCGTCACCGGCCGTCAGCTGCCGGGGTTCGACCCCCTGTTGCAACCAATAGCCCGTGCCCGCCGCCACGCGCGCCATCACCCACCCGCTGCAGCCGGGAAGCCATTCGGTGGAGGACGGCAACGTCAACTCCTGCAAGATGAGGTGTCGTTCAACAATCATCGGCTTAAAAACTAGAGCCGGGGTGTGACCGCCATGTGTCGGAATTGCGACGATTTTGAAACAATCCATTGAACGGGATTCAACGCAAATTGCCTCCGCCAGGCCGGCGGCTGGCGGGGACTGCGGATCATTCTTGACCGGGCGGACGCTCTAAATCGCAAACGGCTGCACCCTTTTATTCCGGCTGTCTTTGCCGCCGCCGTTGTCCCGATATTTCTGTCGCCACCGGCCGGGGCTGGTTCCAAAATGGCGGGTGAACATCAGATTGAACAAACTCAAGGATTTGTAACCGCTCTCCAGGGCCACTTCCACCACTTTGGACCGGCTCGTGGCGAGCAGGTCACGGGCGCGCGTCAGCCGAAGTTCGGCGCGCTTGTCACGAAAGGACATGCCCACCAGTTCGCGAAAAAGCCGGCTCAGGTGCCGTGAAGTGCAGTGGGTTCTTCGCGCCAGTTCGTCGAAACTCATTTCCAGCAATTCCGCCGACGGGGTCCGCTCCAGTAATACCTGCAATCGCTGCCGGGCATCGGCGGACTCCCAATTGGAAGTGGCCTGTTGCAATTCATTGCCAAAAACCCCGACAAACAGTTGCAGCAGATTCAGCCGAAACAACAACTCGCTGGAGTTCCCGCCGGCGCAGAGTTCCCCCATTTTCATCGCCACGGGGTCGCGTGGCGAAAGGATGCGCGGGGAAAATTCCTTCCGGAACGCCGCCTGTTCGAGAAAATCCTGTTCCCCCATGGTGATCAAGCCGGTGAGGCGCGCCGGGGTGACACCGAACGAATACAGGAACATCCCCCCCAGCTGGCTGGCACGAATGCTCCCCTGCGTCGGGCCGGCCACCAAAAGCGCCGTTCCCGTTTCAAGTTCCAGGCTCGATTGCGGCTGCAGGAAATAACCGGTTCCGCGACCGATTTGAATCAGCGACCAACCAGGTGATCGGGGTGACCATTCGCCACCGGGAGGCACGGAAAATTCCCGAACGGCCAGATGAGGTTCGTAAATGCGCTCCGTTTTTTTCATTCTTTTTTCCAATTTCACTTTCCGGTCCGGGCGATGGCGGCTTCTGATCCATTCCATGGCCTGAAATGCGCGTCTTCCCCAGGGTGCAACCCCACGCACCATCTTTCCGGATTGCCGGGCTCTCGTTCTCACCCTCCCGGGTGTTATGTATTGTATTATGGACTGGCGCGCCGTCACGTTAGGAGATGGGTGTTACGAAACCGTGTCGGTTGTGAAAAATGCCTGAAACTTGTTTCCCAACCCATCATCCGATTTTTCCGCCGCCGGGCGGGTTATAATATCCGCGAAGGCAGGAAAAAAGCCGGTCTCAACGCACGGCCATCCGCTTCGGATATTTCAACGTTTTTCAGTCCCCGCGTCCGTTTGTTTCCGGATTGTCACAATTCCGACAAAGGCCCGTAATACAAGTGGCCCAGCTTTCCCGGACGTGAATCTTCAGGCACTCGCCACCGAACCGGCCGCGGTTGTCGATGCCGTGGATTTTTCGTCTTTGGGGTGGATGACAATGGTGCCGGTGTCGCCAACGACACCAATTGCGGGAGAGCCCCGTGCCGATGTGTTATTACCAGCAATGAATTTGATCATTTTGTCCGTCCTCAACTCCGCCCCAAGTTCATCAGGGAAGAACCGGCCGTGCCCATCGGCGTCCGGGTCCGGGCTGCCCGATAATGATCAGCCGAGAATGAAAACTGCTTCGGTCCTGACGTTGCCGCCCGGGGCATTGAGCGAGTGCGTATGACCGACCGACGTTCCCCGCTTTTCATGACGCTCGGGCGCAGCCGGGCCCTCTTGCTGTTGTGGTTTATTTGTTGCGGGACGCCAGGTGTGCTGGCAGCCGAACCTGTTTCTTCCTCCATTTCTCCAGCTGCCTTGCTGACCAACAGTGCCGCTCCCCATTTTGAAGTCCGGGCCTATGTCGTTGAAGGCAGCCCGTTGCTGCCGACAAACACCCTGTCCTCCCTGCTCTCCCCCTATACCGGCAGGAACATCAGTCTGGACGAAATAGTGAAAGCCGCCTCGGCCTTGCAATCGCAATACCACGACCAAGGCTACCCGGCGGTGAGCATTGCCTTCGTGCCGGAGGAAATCACCGACGGCAGCGTCACGTTCAACGTTGCCCAAACAGCGATTCCCCAGATCGTGGTGGCGGGCGAGCGTTACCTCGCTTTCAGCAACGGCATGGAAATCGTCTCCCGACCGCCGACCGCCGCCACCCCTGCCATTGCCGCTGGTGTCACAAATGCGATTCCGCCAGCAACCAACGTGGTGGCAACGCGAGCCGATTATAATGAGATGGCCGAAGCGATGGCCGCCATGCACTCGAAGATGTCCGAACTGGAAAGCGAGGCCAAAGACACCCGGGTGCACGTGGTTTCCACGAACACCGGGCCCCGGTTCGAGGTACAGAAGTATCTGGTTGACGGCAACACCATCCTTCCGCCGCCGGCGCTCGGCCAGGCGATCACCAACATTGACGGCGCTTTCGGCACCAACGTCGGCTTTGACGGAATTGAGACGGTGGTGACCGAACTGGGCAGGGCGTACCATGAGCGCGGTTATGTGACGGTGGCCGTCAATGTGCCGCAGCAGAAACTCACCAATGCGACCGTGAAGTTACAGGTTCTGGAGGGCCGGTTGGCGGACATCAAAGTGGCCGGCAACCACTACTTCAGTTCCAACAACGTGATGCGCTCGTTGCCCAGCCTGCACACCAACACGGTGCTCAACGGCCCGATCTTCAATGCCGAACTGAACCGCGCCAACGCCAATCAGGACCGGCAAATCTACCCGGTCATCGGCCCCGGCCCCGAACCGGGCACCAGCGAACTCACCCTCAACGTCAAGGACCGCCTCCCAGTTCACGCCAAACTCGAATTAAACAATCAAGCTTCGCCCGGCACCCCGGAGTTGCGCTTGAATGGCTCCGCGATTGTTGACAATCTCTGGCAGCGGGATCATTCACTGGGAGTGCAATACGGTCTCTCGCCCGAGACCTACAAACAGGGAAACCAGTGGCACTTTTATGATGAGCCATCGGTTGCCAACTACAGCGCCTTTTACCGCCTGGCGCTCGGCAGCCCGGAACCCATCGAAAACCTGGTGGCGAACAATCCCGGCAACTTTGGTTACAGTGAAGCCACGCGAAAATTCAATCTGCCGCCGCCCACCGGCCAGCCGGAACTGACTTTCTTTGGCAGCCGCGCGACCATTGACCCCGGGTTGACGACCCTCCTTACCAGGCAAGTCACGATGAACGGGCAAAACCCTTCCATCGGCGAGCAGGATGTTGAGGAATCACCGTCCGTAAACGAAGACATCGGCGGCCATCTAAACCTTCCCTTGCCGGCTTCGGAGAATTTTCAGTCGGGCTTTTCCGGCGGTGTGGATTTCAAGACTTATGATGTCGGGAATTTCAAGACAAACATCTTCACCATCACCCAGACAAATTTTGATGCGAATGGCAATCCCATTCTTCCGCCGATCACCAGCTTGGTCCCCTCGGCCGTGCCAGCCACGGTGAGTCGTATCGAATATTTGCCGTTGTCGCTCCATTATGACGCCAGTTGGAAGGATCCCCTCGGTACTTACACCTTCGGGCTGGGTTTAAGCGCCAACCTCTGGTTCGACAGCCACACCACGATCGGCAGCAGCACCAACACCACCTTTTATACCGGCGTCAAATCCGTTCAACAAATCACGGGTTCCCAGGAATCCTCCGGATATTGGATCGTCATTAATCCCAGCTTCTCGCGGGAAGTTGTCATCCATGATTGGTCAACATCAGTTCGCGCGGACGGCCAATGGGCCAGCGAGCCTTTGATCAGCGGCGAACAATTTGGTGCAGGCGGTGTGAACAGCGTCCGGGGTTATCACGAAGGCGAGGTTTTCGGGGACGCCGGCTGGCATCTCTCGTTGGAGGAGCAAACTCCGCCGCATATCGTCGGCGCCCTCCATGACGGAGAGCCGCTGACCGTTCGCGGCTCGGCCTACATGGATTATGCCCGCGTTTTTTTGCTGGATCCCCAGGGCAGTCCGGCGAGTACCCCACTTTGGGGCACGGGCTTTGGCATGACCGCCTCAGTCGGCTCCCACTGGCAGGCGGAATTCCTTTTCTCCTGGCCGCTTTTAAGCGCCGGCACCACGTCGGCCTATCAACCGTTCTTTAATTTCGCGCTCACAGCGCAATTCTGATTCGTCACCTGAATGTCACAAAAAACAAATTTATTCCGACCGCGCCCGCACTATATTGGCGGATGAAGGACGAGTTGCCATGAAACATGTTCTTACTCGCTGTCGACGCGGGCTTGCCGGACTGAGCATCCTCCTGTTGGTTTGGGGCGGTGATGTTCTCCGCCTCCACGCCAACCCGACCGGGGGCACCGTGGCTCAAGGCGCGGCCACCTTCAGCACTTCCGGTTCGCAATTCACCATCAACCAGACTTCCGCCAACGCCGTCATCAACTGGCAAAGTTTCAATATCGGCGCGGGCGAGACCACGACCTTCATCCAGCCTTCCGCTTCCTCAATAGCTTGGAATCAAATCAACGATGTAAACCCGTCGCAAATCCTCGGAAACCTCAACGCTAATGGTTATGTGGTGTTGCAAAATGCGAATGGCTTTTACATTGGCGGCTCGGCCGCCATCAGCGCCCATGGTCTGGTCATGACCACCGCTTCCACACCGGCGCTCAATCTTTCCAGCGGCGGCCCCTGGTCCTTTAGCGCGCCGCCCCCCACCGCCAAAATTGTCAACTACGGCCAGATCAACATTGCCGGCGGCGGCTCGGCCTTTCTGATTGCCAGTGACATTGAGAACAACGGCACCATTTCAGCGCCCGGCGGCAAAATCGGCCTGTACGCCGGTCAAACAGTCCTGGTTTCCACGTCACCCGATGGGCGCGGATTAAGCGCGCAAGTCACCCTGCCGCAAGGTTCGGTGGACAACGAAGGTAACTTGATCGCCGATGGCGGCAGCATTGCCGCCCAGGCCCATATGGTCAACCAGAACGGATTGGTCCAGGCCAATTCCGCCCAGAATGTCAATGGCGTCATCGAACTGGTGGCGAGCGATAGTCTGAATTTGGGAGCCAGCTCCACCATTTCCGCCAGTGGCGATTCGACTGCGACCACTCCCAGCGCCGGCGGATTTGTCGTTTTGAAATCGGCCAATACGTTCGCCGACACGTCCGGCTCCACCATTTCCGTTTCGGGAACTGCCGGCGGCCAGAACGGCATCGTTGAGATTTTTGGCAATGGAGTCACCACTGGTAGCCTGCAATCGAGCATCGGCAGCTATTTTGCGCTTTTAATCAATCCCTACGACATCACCCTTTCGTCTGCCGCGACCGACACTTCTCCCACTCCTTTCTACAGCCCGACGCTCAATTTGAGCGATCTTGCCAACTACTCGCAAATTGACCTGCACGCGCTCGACAATATCAATATCGGATCGGCACAAACCTTGGAGGATCCGGGCTTGACGGCCGGCAATGGAATTGATTTGACGGCTGGCAACGGTATTTATCTCTGGGGCACCGCCTCCCTCCAGACCCAAAGCGGGGACATCAATCTTTGGGCCGCCAATGAAGTACAGGTGGGCTGGTCGGGCACGGCCGGCCCGCCCGGCATTGTCAACCCCGGCTCCGGCAGTATCACCACCGCGGGTGGCGGCAGCATTGACGTGACGACACAGTTCGGGGATGTCAACACCGGGTCAAATCCATCGGGGTTTCTTTACCTAAATGCCGCACCCTACTATTACATTGACCCGGTTCTCGGTGTCGGCGGCATCAGCACTTCGGCCGGAGGGAATGTCACCATCAACGCCGGCGGAGACGTCATTAGCTATAATCCCAGCGGGTCAACCGTTGGCGCCGATGCGGGCACCGGCGCTTTTGGCACGCAACCGGGGAATGTGACGATTACCGCCGGGGGCAACGTCTATGGGCATTATGTGCTGGCCAATGGATTTGGAACGATCACCGCCGGCAACGACGTGGGGGTTCCGAGCGGCGGCAACTCCTTCGCCCTAAGTCTGATTGACGGCAATTGGACCGTGAATGCGCCGAATGGAAACATTTATTTGACGGAGGTACGGAACCCGAATGCACTTTTTAACACCACCACCACGTCCCAAAGAGGAAAGCCGGTGACTTTTTATAATTTCTTTACTTATGGTTCGCAGGATTCGGTTGATTTGACGGCCGGCATCGGCGTGTATTTGACCGATCTGAACGTTCCCCGGCTGGCGGCGTCTCCCGTTCCGGTCATTTATCCGCCGATATTGGACATCACCGCCGGCTCTGGTGGCGTGACCCTCCAAGACAACGTGACCTTGTTTCCTTCGACGTATCAAAACCTGGACATCACTACCACCGGTGGCGGTAGTCTGGCGTCCGCACCCAATACGCCCGGCTTAATCCCTGAATTGCTCATGTCGGACAGCTCCCTGACCCGATGGGTCAACAGTCTGAGTTTCCTCGACTCCGATAATGGCTCCGTTTTGCCGGATGAACTGAACAATCCCAATCCCGTGAGCATCAGTATTTCGGGCAACATGGAGAACCTCAATCTCATCACCACCAAGGAGACGGAAATCACGGTGGGTGGCAGCATGGTGAATTGCGGTTTTTCCGGGCAGAACCTGCAGGCCGGCGATGTCACCTCCATTTCCGTGGCCGGCCAGATTTTCAACGCCTCTTCGTATTCGTTTGCCTATGGCATCGCCATTCCCAGTCTGCCCGCCGCGAACCTGCCGGTCGGCATGGGCAATTCATGGAATGATATCTTCAATCTGGCTGTTAATCCGACCGCCATCGCCAACCTGACCTTGCCCGCAAACCTTACTCCCGCCCAATGGCTGGACTACGCCATTCGTACTGCCGGCTTGTTTTCAGTTTCCATTAGCCCCAGCGGCCAGCCGCTCGGTGTTAATCCGGGCTTTGTGTATGACCCAACCACCGGGCGACTGGGCTTCGCCGGCCCGATGCAGCAACCCACTCTCTCGGCGTTGGCACAACCGATCACCGTGTTGCACCTGGTCAACGGTCAGGCAGTGGTTGACACCAATCCTGGAGATCATACTCCCGGCAGAACTTACGGCCAGCTTGAGACGGATACGGTTGCCTGGGTCGACCCCTCAGTGGTTCAAACGCTTTTTCAGGACAGTCAGGACGCGCCGTCACCCCTCGCGGGTCAGCTCGGTTATCGAATTGGCGGTCCCGGCCAGTTCGATATCCAAGCCGGCTCGATCTCGCTGGGCGACTGTTACGGCATTCTCTCCTGTGGCGTATCTGACCCGCAGGGAGGGTTCGGCCGGTATGGCAATCTGGCCTCCCTTACTCCCTCCGGAGCGACGGTGAATGTCACGGTGACCGATCCCGACCAGCCGGCTGATCCCAGCCAGCCGGTTGGCCCTGACAATCCGATCATATCGTCACTGGACATGCTGACCTCCACCATCGCAGCGCTCGGCGGCGGGGATGTCAACGTGACCAGCACCAGCGGCTCAATGGATCTTGGTTCGCAGGAGCTGTTCAACTACCCGAGGCAGGAGGGTCTGGGCGTTTATACTTCCGGCGGCGGAAAGGTCAGCGTCATCGCTATGGGCAACGTTAACATAGACGGTTCCCGAGTTGGGACTTACAACGGAGGCGATATTTTCGTTGAATCATTGCAGGGGACAGTCAACGTCGGGAGTGGTGGCAGTACCGTCAACGGTGTGTATGTCTCTTATGTGGATCCCGTCACCGGCCTGCCCGGGAATTATGCCGAGTCTGCTTATGGTAGCGGCATCATCGCCAACACCCTGGTGCCTCCGCCGCCGGGGACTGGGCAAAAATGGCCGCCGAACCCCGCCCAGCTACCCGGAAACATCACTGTGGTGACTCCCCAAGGTAACATTATCGCCAGCCAGGGCGGCATCCTGCAGGAGGCGCTTGATGGCAGCATAACCGCCGGCCCCACGGTCACCTTGATCGCCGGCACGCCCGCGTCGGGGACTCCGGGCCAGCCCGGTTATTCACCGGGTTATGTCGGCAACATTGATCTGGGAAGTTCTGGCATCATTGGCGGCACGGTCAACTTGACGGCCAACGGTAATATCTCCGGGCAGGTGGTTTCCCGCCAGAACAGCACGGTTAACGCCGCGCAGAGTTTCAGCGGCACACTCCTTTCCGCCGGCTCGGCCAGTGTTACCGGAGGCGGCACCGTCTCGGGCACCATCATCGGCGTCGGCGGCGCCAACGTTTCCGGCGGTAATGGCGTGACCGCGTCCGTGCTCGGCCAGAACGTTTCTGTCAACGGCGGCGCTGCCCAATCAACCCTCGGCAGCTCGGCCGGCGCCACCAGCGCCAGCCAATCCGCCGCCCAGCAGGCCAATAGTCAGGCCACGCAACAGGTCGCCAGCGATAGCACCGAAAATGATGACCAAAAGAAAAAGAAGACTGCGGGGCTGGCTCGCAGTGTCGGCCGTGTCACGGTCATTCTGCCCCGGACAAGTTGAGAGGTTGAACTCGAAGTGGAGGCAGAAACACCTCCTTCGCCCCCGAAGAGACGCCACCGATGGTAGACACAGCCTGGCACCACCGTCGCTATAGCAGGGTAAAATCGGAGCGCCGGTCTCCGACCCGGCTCGATTCAACCCTGGAAAGCTTTGCGCCGGGTCGGAGACCGGCGCTCCGGCTAATGAAAAGCCTGGTCCTCACTAAAAACTGTACCCCTGCCAAACGTAGGAGCGTTCACTTCCAACCGGGAGAATGCCCAAACCGACCGTCAATTTGAAATCACGCCAAACAGGTCCAGTCGTTTAAGACAGCAAGCCGACCAAATAGTTTTCCACTGGTTGGCGGCACTCTCTGCCGAACCGCTACTGCAACAAGTCGGGTTTGTCACACAGGTCCCAACTTCATATCGGCAGTGCCTTGGCAGTCGCCGACGTGATGACTCCCACCGGACAGGCCAATGCCCCGCAAAAATGGCCGGGAAAATGAAACGGCTGGCTGCCGATTAAGCAGCCAGCCGGTAAATCGCGCAAACCTCATCAAGGAGAGACCAGCCGGAAGAAAGCGGCCGGATTTGCCGTTGAATTGGTATAGGAGAAAGTACCGTTACTCAAAAAGTTGTTCGTCGCCACCGGCTGCCAGCTTGCCACCGGCAAGGTCACATTGGTTGAGGTCAAAATCCGGTATTGCACCCCGGCGGGACAATTCGTGCCACTAAACACCAAATTCCCGCTGGACCGGGTCACATTGCCAATCGTTGGTGTTGGCGAGGCCACGACGTAACCGGTCTGGGTGCTGGCATTGGAGCCTCCCGGTCCGGTCACCGTCAGGGTAACCGTGTAACTGCCCGCCGCCGTATAGGTGTGGTTCACACTGGCACTGCTCGTATTGGTAACCGACTGGCCGTCGCCAAAACTCCACAACCAGTTGGTAATGCTGCCGGTGGAAGCATCCGTAAAAATCACCGGGAGCGGCGCAAACCCGGCGGTCGGCGCTCCTGAAAAACCGGCCACCGGCGGCGGCGGCGTGGCCGACGCCCGGGTAAAGGTCATGGTTCCATTGGGATTAAGTATAAAGTAACCCACAAAGTATGCCGACCCGTTCGTCAAACCGGTGATGGGATCCGTTTGGGCGAGCGGGCAAACCTGATAAAAGTCGGACCGCTGGGCGGAGGTAAAACTCGCTGGTGTCCAGTTCTCCACCGATTGAGGCAACGGAGCGCCGCCCGCGCCAAAATCGCCGTTGGTGGGGAAATTTTTGTCACCAATAAAGGCAGTGAGAATGTCGCTGGAATAGCTTACCGGCTCCCGGACCAGAACGGTGTTGTTGTCCGCATTGGTGACGCCAATAAAACCGGCGATGCTCACCGCCCCGTTGCCAACGGCACTCATCAAACTTTCTTGATTAACTTGTGACGCGGAAGTGGCTCTCGACGGCGGCTGGGTTTGCGTGCTCACGTTGGTTCCGGGAAGCGTGTACCAAATCGTATTGGCGGGAAACGAGCCCAAGGGCGTCACCCAAGGGGGTGGATTTCTTCCTCCTCCAGCCGGAACACCCGTAAAGGCCGACCATTGCAGGTTGTTATAATTCGAGAACGCGTCCGAGAGTTGACTGGGAGAAAAATTGGTGATGTTAATCGTGCTACTCGCAGTCAAGCTTAGTAAATTGGAGACGCTTCCCAGATTCACCACCAACTCGTAATTTCCGGCATTGGCCCCGGTTTTTCGAAAGCCGGCCAGCACATCGCCGTAAGGATTAAAACTGAAAAACTGGGCACTGGCCAGTTCAGGCAACACGAGCAGGACCAGCAGCGCCAGCTTCAAACCCAAACGACGAATAATTGAACAAAATTGTCTCATATTGAACTGGCAGTTTAACGGAGACGCGCCCGCCTCACTACCTTGAGATGGACAATGACATCAACTATTCGGACATGTGTTATTTTTTGTAACTAGCTTTTTTAAAGTCGGTTACATTTATTCAAACTTCCGATCTGGCAATCCAACGATGTGTCACGCAATTGTAACCACGATCTCCATTTTCGCAGTTGGAAAAGCCTTGGGCCGCCTTCGGTTCAGGGAACCGCGAACGGTTCTCTCTCTTGTAGCGTAGCGCAGGCTTTCCGGCCTGCGGGTTGTGGCGACTTTCCTGTCGCCTCATGCGGGAAAACACGGGACAAGAAAGTCCCGCAGACCCGCAGACAAAAATGTTGGTTTGTAGAAATCATCGAAATACGAGACGGCATCCGATTTAATCTCCCTCTCCGCCAACGAAGTTGGGGGAGAGGGCCGGGGAGAGGTGGAGTTTAGCTAAGCAGCCCCTCGCCCTTACCCTCTCCCCGCGCTTCGCTACGGGGCGAGGGAAATGAATTTATGAAGTTGGACGATGGTTTCTACAAACCAACAAAAATGTCCGCGCTACATAAAGATGAAACCGCTCCAGCCTTCTCCCGCTCCGCGCTGAGGAGAAAGCCGGGGTGAGGACGGCCGTTTATAAAACAGTGTCACCATCTTGTAACTTGCTGGCGGACGCAGCGCTCAATTAATTTTTGACATGAAATCACAGCAAGATACTGTTTTCACAGAGTTCTTCCGGCGAATCGCATCCTTGGTTTCGGTTACAGGATTGACCCTGTGCCTGCAGGCGCAGGACACCAATTTTAATTTTCAAGCCGCCCAGGCGGCAGCGGACAAGGGGGATGCCAGGGCCCAGTACGAGCTGGGGCGCTACTACGCGAAGGCGAATGGCGTGTCCCGGCCGGACTACACCAAGGCCGCCGAATATATCCGACAGGCGGCGGAGCAGGGTTATGCCGATGCCGAGGTGGTGCTTGGTTCTTTCTATGGCCGCGGCTTGGGCGTGCCCCGAGACGTGGCGACCGCGGTCCAGTGGTATCGGAAGGCCGCCGATCAGGGAAATCCACTGGCGCAATACGCCATGGGTGAGTTTTATGCGACCGGGCGCGGGGTGACCAGCGATTTGAATGAAGCCATCCTATGGTGGGAAAAGGCCGCCGGACAGAATCAAATGGATGCCCAGGACGCCCTCGGCCAATTGTATCTCCTCCCGGGAACCCGGTACGGCACCAATTATTTGAACTATGCGGAAGCCATCAAATGGCTGCAGCGGGCGGCGGCCCAAGATTCTGCTGCGGCCATGAACAACCTGGGGGTGGCCCATGAGAATGGACTGGGCGTGAAGAGAGATTTCAAGGAGGCAGCCAAATGGTATCAGCGGGCCGCCGATCGGGGCAACGCCTCGGGACAGGCCAATCTGGGCCAGCTCTATTTCGACGGCCGGGGAGTTACCAATGACATGGTGCAGGCGTACAAATGGTTCAAGTTGAGCGCTGGCCGGGGAAACGTCATTGGCGCCGCTGGTTTAGCCAATTTCCAAGCCAAGCCATTGCTGACTCCGAAGCAACTGGCTGACGCGGAACAGTCGGTTTTGGATTTTCACCCCCGGCCGGCCAGCAACCAGCCCTGAGACTTTGGGCGGCTTTCCCAAAATCCGGTCACGCTAATGCTCAAGGAGGAGAGGACTATTAATTCCGCGCCGGCCTCTCTTGATTTTCCAACGCCATTTGATATCCCGCGATCTGGCATTGCATATAGACCTGATATCCCAGGGTGGCTTGTAGCCGGGTGTCCGCCTCAATCTGGGCCTGCTGCCAGCGTGCCAGGAAGGCCGGATCGTTTGGATTCTGATTCGTGCCGCCGACCTGTTCCAAAAAATTCCGACGAACCTCGGCGATCATCTGCTTCTGGTCGTTGGTCAGGCCCAACGCCGCCAGATCAATGTTCTGCATGACGATCGGCATCGAAACCGTCTGCACCGGGGTTGGCTGGCGACGGCGTGCTGTTGGGGAAAGCGGCGCGGTATCCGCAGCCACCTCCTGCGTCGCTGACTGGCCCAGCAGATAGGCTACCAGTTGGATCTGCGCCTGCGCCGACCAAGGGCCTGATTCGGTCCCGTCCACGTTCAATTCGGCGCGCTTTGCATAAAAGGCCCGTTCCGCGTCACCCCGCACGATGTCTTCCACCGTCGGTTCCGGGCAGCCGCCCGCCCGCAGGTTTGCCACAAAATCCCGATAATCATCGTTCTTTGACAAGAGCTGGCCCCAGCGGAATGGCTCGGGTTCCGCCTCGGTTCGCATGACCGGCAGCCCGGATTGGACCAAGGCCAGCGACTGCGGTTCAGCCTTCGTCATGGCCGACGGCAACGCGGCTCCTACCTTTCGCGGATTTGTCCAAATGAATATCAGTCCCCCAAGCAGGACCGCATTCAAAAGAATGGAAATCTTCAGTATCGTCTTCATGACCAGCTGCTTTGCCCAAACCTGGGCAGGGGTCTTGATATTGGCATCCTTCTTGAAATTATTCCAGATTGAAACCGAAAAAAACCGGCGCCGACATAACGTCCGCGCCGGTCTGTGATTCAAACCCTGTGCTTCAATCCGATTAATGGGTAAACTGATACGGCGTCGGCCAGGAGCCCTGGACCGGAATACCATAATCAAGGGTCCGATAAGCCTGCATCGAAGGAACCGGGACGATGGCGTTTTGAGCTACAGTGCGCACATCGCCCCCGGGATTAGCGACACCAGCCAACTGGGTATTAAGCCCAGCGATAATAGCATCGCCAACGGTGGTCGCGGGCGCACCTTGGCTGGCCGAACCCAGCAGGTGTTCCTGACCCCACCATGGATAGGCACCGGTTTCGACCGCACTGTCGCTTTCATACACGCCATTATACGACAAGTAAACCGCAGTACCCGAGTTCGCGGCCGAGCCCGTTCCGCCAGCACCGGTATTGTCATCGAGGAAGGCATGTCTGGCATCGCTAAGACCCATATAACCAATATACACAATACCCTTGCCAGACCCATCAACATTCATGCATTTCTGCACACCGCTGCCACTATCGAAACCGTCGTTGCCGACGGGGGAGTCGGTGACCGCACCGGGGGGCCCATAAACGGCTGGGCTATTGAACGTAAGGACGCCCGGACTACCCGCCGGGTATCCAGAGTTTAGTGCAACCTGTGAAACCGTTTGATTGACGGGCAATATGGCGCCGTTGAGCATAAAGTTGACTTTGGTGCCGGAACCCAAATTACGGCCAATGATGCCAATACCATCAACCGAATCAGCCGGATTGCCTGTGAGGTAATAGGCATTTAAAATTTCGCCCGCAACTTCAGCCTCGGCGAGTGATGTTTGGGGAATGTTGCTCACGCGACCATAAGTTGCATCGGGAGCCGATTCATAGCCTTTCATTGCGGTGAAAGGAACAATGCCGACGATGCCGTAATCGGTTAACAACGGAGCCGGGGTCTGTGAAACTTTCTGGGAAGTGTCCGCCATGGCGAAATCAGGGTTCGCCGGCGCACCCGGAATCGCAGACAGGAGTGCGGTTGTGGTATAGCCGCTGGCCGGGGTCAGGTACGAAGGCGGCACACCTGGAAGTCCATAGGAAGTTCCGGTGGGGGCGGCGTTCGGGTCCTGGGCTTGGAACAGCGTTTGGTTGAGGGGTTTGCCAGCCACCGACGCAATGCCGGCTTCGGAACCAGTGAAGGAACAATTCAAAATAACATCCCCCACGCCGGCGATGTTACCTTCGTAAACGATGGTATTGGCGCTGCTGGTGTTGTTGGGTGCAGGGGAATCAATTGTGCCGCCGCCGGTAAAGATCTCTCCCGCCGTGGTGGCAGCAGTAAAAAAGTTGGCGCGGGCCGCCGTCGAGCCGGTGACATAGATGGTCGTAGCCGCATGAGCCGCGCCAGCCAGGGAAACGATTCCCAGCCCGATCAGGGCGGAGGTGAATTTATTCAATTTCATATTGTTATGTTTTGGTTGTATTTGTTGGTATTTAATTTTTCAGTCAGGAGGAACAGTGAATCAGGCGTTCTTTTTGCGGAATGGACGGCGCAGACCGAGAAGCAGCAGACCGGCGCCACCTAACAGGCCATAAGTGGTCGGTTCCGGAACGGCGTTGACTCCGACGAAGCTGACCGTGTCAATGCCGCCATTCGCATTGATACTCAGCGTTCCCAATTCAGACCAAGGACTAATGGTTTCGCTTCTTGAGGTACCACTGATGGTGGCTTCCCATAACGTCAAGGAAGCCGTGCCGCCGCTAAGCAATGACAGCGGGTCGGCCACATTGGCTCCCACGCTATTCGCACCAAAAGTGGTGGGAGACATGGCAACCTGCGCACTGAAAGGAGCTATGGGGGTGCCGGCCGTAGATGAATATTCACCGATATTTACCGCGCCATTCTCTGAAATGGCATTGGCCACTGCTACTGGATTATTCGCCGTTGGCATTGTGGCATACGTCAGCATGATTTGACCACCTACACCGCCCACACCTTCAACCGCACCCACGGCCACGTTGTTCAAAGCGTTCGGATCGGTGCTGAACGCCGTATTGAACAGGCTGGGGTTAATGCCGACGTTGACAGTGGAGGTGGTGGTGAACAAAGCGAAACTCCCCAGGTCAATGACATAGTCATTTTGGGCCGAAGCCGGTCCCGCCGCATCATTGAATCCAAGCCCCAACTGGCCGGCTCCCAAACTTTGGGCTTGAGCCGCCGTGGCGCCCGCCAATCCTAACGCAGCCAGCAGGGCTGCTTTGTAAAGTTGTTTTTTCATTTTTGTTTTCGTTTGTGTTGTTTGTAATTGAGCAATCTTCCTTACTTCCCCACTTCTTGTGGTTTAGTGCCGATACCTTAGCAGCAATCCAAAAGCAAAACTTCATGTTCAAGGACATGAAGTGCCTGTTTTTGACCTGTGGATTTAAATCGTAGTATATTGATTGTGAATGTGTTGCAAACATATTGCCGTATGATCCACCCGATTCTGACGCGTCGTTGCAAAATCGTCACTCAGGTTCGGGCATAAAAACACCGTTTCAAAAAATTTCGGCTGGTGATCGTGCCGCAAATCCCGTTGCGGGAATTTTCAAGAAGGCAGCGCGTTCAAATTGAATCAAAGCCCCGTTACCTTTGCGGCCGCTTTTTGCCGGACGGCTGTAAATTGGCGGCGAAAACGCGGCGGTTTGTAACCGCGTTGTAACCGTCGCGCCACAAATTTGACGCATTAAACCGGCAGCATTTCCGCCTCATGCGAGTAATCAAAGCAAGGCGCCGGGCAAGCTGGCTGGCAAGGATTATCATGATGGGGGTCATGAGTGTGGCGACCTTGGGCTGGGGCGCGGATTTATCCAACACCAACACGTCCGACCCATTACTGGACTTGTTCATTAAAAAAGGCTTTGTCACACAGAAAGAGGCGGAACAGGTCGAAGCGGAAGCGGAAGCGCTCCGCGCCAATCAATCGCAAATGCCGCCGGCGCCGCTGTCCAGGTGGAAGATCAGCCAGGGCATTAAAAGCGTGCAGTTTTTTGGAGACATCCGTTTGCGCTATGAGGACCGGGAGGCGCAGGACCCCGAGGGGGATAAAATCGAATTACAGCGATACCGGTATGCGGTGAGAGTGGGCTTGCGGGGAGATCTTGTTGACAACGTCTATTATGGTTTCCGAATTGAAACCTCCTCGAATCCACGCTCCTCGTTCGTCACCTTGGGCACCGCCTCGGCACCATCGAGCAGCAATCCGGCGTACCAGGGACCCTTCGGCAAATCCACGGCGGGCCTCGCCGTCGGCCAGATTTATATCGGCTGGCGGCCTTGGGATTGGGTGGATATCACGCTGGGAAAAATGCCTAATCCGCTCTACACCACGCCGCTGCTCTGGAGCGGAAGCATCAATCCGGAAGGCGCGGCGGAGCAATTCAAGCTCAGTGTGGGCAATGCGGATTTCTTTGCCAATTTCGGCCAGTTTCTTTATCAGGATATGAATCCCGTTTCCACTTCCGGGTTCCTGGATGTCAACGGAATTGCAGACAACAATAACATCTTCCTGTTCGCCGAGCAGGGCGGCCTGACCTATCACATCACCACCAACGTGTCTGCAAAGATTGGCGCCACGATCTATAGTTATTATGGGCTGAAACAGAGTACCAGCACTTCCGGGAGCACGACTTCCCCCTATTATGGGGATACTTACATTGGCGAGGGACAGTATGCCGGTCCCGGCTCCGGCACGGGCATTGCCTACCAAATTTATGGTTACAGCGGATTTGGGACCGGCAACGGACTGCCGGGCTCCGGCAGCCTGAACTATCCCAACAATCAAGTCGGCCTCAACAATCTTTTGGTGCTGGAGATTCCTTTTGAATTCAACTTCAAGATCAGCCAGTGGGACGCGCGCGTGTTCGGCGACTATGCCTATAATCTGTATGGCAACCAGCGCGCGGAGGCGGCGGCAACGGGCTATACGGCCTATCTGGCCAGCGTGCCGGCACCGGGAGCCACGATTAGCGGCTTTGCCCCCCAAACACAGGATGTGAAGGCCTATCAATTCGGGGTTGACCTCGGCACCCATGGCGATTTGGGACTGGTCAGTGGCTCAACTTCACGGAAGCACGCCTGGGAGGTCAAGACCTACTGGCAGCATGTTGAACAATACTCATTGGATCCCAACCTGTTGGACACTGACTTTTTTGAGGGCAACGAAAACCTGGAGGGCATTTACGTGGCGGCCGCCTACAGTTTGACCGATAACCTCGTCGCCGCCTTCCGTTACGGCCACGCCAGCCGCATCAACAAACTGTTAGGCACCGGCGGCACCGGCCAGGATATTCCTCAAATAAACCCCATCAACGACTTTGACATCTATCAAGTCGACCTGACCTTAAGGTTCTAAGACGGCCGGCTGTTCTCCGCAGCCAGGGCACAACTGGCGCGTCCGGCAGGACTTGAACCTGCAACCTTCTGATCCTTGGTTAGAAAGACTTAGACAAATCCAAGGGCAAAATTGAATGGACAGTTGTACTTCGTGTGTGGTTGGCTTTTCAAATCACTGCACGACTTGGAGTCGGTAGAATCGTTGTGTGAAGTTTGTGGCCTGCGTGTCGGTGAACTTCCAGACTCCGTTTGTGCCGAGCGTGTTCGTGGCGATGGGTTGCCAACTGCCGAGTGAGGAGAGGTTTGCCGTTGCTTCCAAAATATAAGTATAGTCGGGCGCTCCACCAAGGTTCAATACTACACTGTTATTCCCCACCGCAATACCGGTGATGAGCGGGGTTGTGTCGGGCAGGGGCGCAAGGACATTGATCAGGTTCGTCCCATTCGGTGTGCCCAGACCTGTGCATAGGTCATAGCCGGTGACCGCGTAGAACAGTCCTGGCGTTCCGGTGCCAATGTTATTGCCCGTGGTGATGTCATGAAAACAGGCATTGTAATTGGTGCTGTTGGCGATGGTGTAAAGGGCAGGGTTTAGAAATCCAACGGTCGTTCCGCTCACCGCGATGGATTGCTGGTTGACCAGCGCGCAAAAGCCCGCCCACAATGGCGCTGCGCAACTGGTCCCCGTGAAATAGTCTGCGCCATTGGTAACGCCATTGTCGTAACAGGCAAAAACATCGTCCGCCGTCAGCGCCACGTCCGGGATGTTGCGGAAAGTGGTCGACCCCGAGTTGGCCGCCATGCTCACATTGGTTTGCCAGTAAGGAATTGCATAATAAGTGCTGATGCCGCCGCCGGAACCAACGTTGGGATATCCGTCGAGATTGTTATTCCAGACCGTTTCGGAAGACCACGACGCGCCAGAGCCGTTCATTGTCAGTGTCGTTCCGCCAACAGAGATGAGATTTGTGCTATCCACGGGCGAGTTGGTCTGGCTGGAGTTGTCAAGCACTTGGCTGCCGGTATAGGCATCGTTGTCGCCGGAGGCCTGGAAAAATGACTGCCCCTGCGCGGCCATCTGTTGCAAGATTCCGTCAATGTTCGTACTTGGCCCTCCGGTCCAAGTCCACGAGCAACTCATTTGTTTGGCCAGATCATCGTCGGCCATACGGCTGAGAATGGAACTGGCACTGGAGCTTGTCTCATAAACTATCACGCTCGACAATCCTGGCGCCATCGCAATGGCCTGTTCGATATCCAAAGCCACCTCATCGTTGTTGGCCGTGCTGGGGGCATGACGTCCAACCACCACATTGGTCAGAGGAACGAAACGGTTAAGGCTGATGATGCGCTCGTAATTCGTGATGTCTGCTTTATAATAAGCGGAAAACTCCAATAACCCAACAGATTGTCCCGCTCCATTGAGCGTTGTGCCGGGGACGTAGGCGTTGCGGAAATCGGCACCGGCATATTCACCATCCGGGCCAGAACCGTTAAAGCTCAAGGGCTTGATTTTCGAGGTGTGAACCCTGTGTACTAACGGGTGCGGCAGGTTGTAATCACTCAATCCCTCAATTGTTCGGATGGTTATATTCGTCGGCACCGACGGGTCAGTGGCCGGCGCGAAAAAGTGGCGTGCTTCTGCTGGATTGCAGTAGGTGAACAACGTGACTTGAAATGCCCGCTCGACATTCGACACACTGCCTTCCACGTCCAACACCACACGGTTCGGATGTTTAGCCACCACGACGAGGCCATTTGCCTCCGCAAATCCGATAACGACCTGATAATCCGGCTCCGTCGGTCCAAACCGCGCCGCAAATTCCGGCGGCGTGAGAAATTTATGGAAGTTGGTGCTATGCGGATCATAAAGCTGGCGGAGCAATTCGCCCAGCGCAGCTTGGTTCCGCAGCGGCAAACCGAGGGTAAGAAAAAGATGGTTGGTTGCCGGCAAACGGCCTGATGGGGGCAGCCCAACCACCACGGAGGGTATCTGTCCGCGCAAGGTCACCCGATCCGGCTGCGCTTGTGCGCTCCATACAAATGCCAGTGTCGATAGCAAATTTAAGAACACATAGCCCAGCTTTTGGTTAGAAACACAAGAGTTCACAAGTTACGTCATATCGCTGGGCCAAGAGACAAACGTCAGCCAAATCAAAGTTAAGGAGTATCCTTGCAAAGTCAAACTGAGGGATTGCCTTGCTCGACAAGTGTTTGTAGATATGTGGCGCGTCCGGCAGGACTTGAACCTGCAACCTTCTGATCCGAAGTCAGAAGCTCTATCCAATTGAGCTACGGACGCCCCTCGCCAGTTTGCCGATTTTCCGCCGCCAATAAAGCGGATTTGTGTGCCGGTTGACTTGCCACGCGGCTCCCGCTAGCGTGCGAACGGTCATGGCAAAAAGCCCGTTCTCACGTCTGGTCAAAATTTTGTCCAGTCTCCGCATCAATGCGGCGGGGGAATGGTTTCACGCGGAAAGCGAACTCAACCGGCTCGAACGGTTCGCGCACTTCTGGGTGCTCGTGGGTAAAAGTTTTGCGCGCAACCGGTGCCCGGTGCGCGCGGCGGCATTGTCTTATACCACATTGCTGGCGCTGATTCCCTTGCTGGCGGTGGCCATCAGCGTCACCAGCAGCCTGCTCAAAAGTGAGGGCGAGCAGAAAATTTATGAGGCGATCGACAAGCTCGTTGCCAACGTCATGCCACCCGCAAGACTTGACACCAACGGCCCCGCCGTCTCGCTGAGCCTCAGCCCCGCCATGTCCGTCGCCCTCGCTCAGACCCATTCTGGAACCGCCGGAATGCCCACCAACTCCGCCGCCGGCCCGGCAAACGAAATCCCGCAGAGCGGGACACCGGCGGCCGACAACAGCACCCGCATCATGACGGCTCAAAAAGAGGCGGCGGCCTACATTCACGATTTTGTGCAAAACACGCGCAGTGGCGCCCTCGGCGTCACGGGGATGGTGTTGTTGGTCTTTATCGCCATCCGGATGCTGGTCGGCATCGAAGCGACCTTCAACGACATCTGGGGCGTGACGCGCGGCCGCAACTGGCTTTGGCGCACCGTGCTTTACTGGACCACGATTACGCTGGGTCCGCTGCTTCTCATCGCTGCCCTGGGACTGGCGGGCGGACCGCATCTGCAGGCCGCCAAAAATCTTATCAGCCACATGCCGCTCATCGGCGGCTTCGTTTTTGACCTGCTGCCGCTCGTCGTCCTGTGGCTGGCGTTTGCCCTGGCGTATCTGCTGGTGCCGAATACCAGGGTGCATTTCGGCGCGGCGCTGGTCGGTGGCATTGTGGGCGGCTCGCTTTGGCACCTGAACAATATTTTTGGTTTCCTCTACGTCTCCCGGGTGGTCACCAACAGCAAAATCTACGGCAGCCTCGGTCTCATCCCCGTGTTCATGGTGGGCCTGTATTTTTCCTGGCTGATTCTGCTCTTTGGCGCGCAGGTCGCCTACGCCTTCCAAAACCGCCGGACCTATTTGCAGGACAAGCTCGTCGAAAACGTGAACCAGCGCGGACGCGAATTCATTGCTTTGAGATTGATGACGTATATCGGGCAATGCTTCCAGGGCGGCCGGCCTCCGGCCACGTTGCAGGCGATTTCCCTTGAGCTCGGCGTACCCACCCGGCTGGCGCAACAGATCCTGCAAACGCTCCTCACCGCTCGATTGGTCACCGAGGTCGCCGGAGCCGAACCCGCTTACACGCCCGCCCGCCCGTTGGAGGCCATCAACGCCCACCATGTGCTGCACGCCATGCGGACGGGCTTCGGGCAGGAACTGCCTCCGCACGATGGACCGGCGCGCACGGAGGTTTACGGCGAGTTCGCCCGCATTGAAGAAGCTGAACGTCGGGCCGCGTCGACCGTGACCCTGCTCGCGCTGGTTAATCGTCTTCCGGCGCGACCCGAAATTTCCGCGCCGGCAAAAACGGAAGAATGAATTTTCAATCCTCCTCCTGAACCGCGGACACGGCGGCCCAAACCAAGGCGCCGACAACCGAAACGATCACCGCCCACGGCACCAGCAGATGGGAGTTGAGTGAAAGCAGCGCAGACCAGTTGAACGCTGGCAAATTCTCCCACGGCAGCCACCTAACCGCCAACACCGCGCCTCCCACCGTCACGGCCAGCAAAAAAGTCTGGTGCGTCCAAAATCGCGCGCGGCGGAGCGGCAGGGCTGAAACCACACGCGCCGTGAAACCATTGTCTTCGATATATTGATTCTGTTCGCGCAGCAGCGTATCCAGCGGATCGTTGATTTTAAGCGGATTCATAATTTTCGTAGGCAATTGCCAGCCATTTTCTCAATTTTTCCTTTCCACGCAACACATTGGTCTTCACCGTCCCGAGCGGACAGTCCAAAACTTGTGCGGCTTCCTCGTGTGACAAATCGTTCTGGCAGCATAACACCACGGCCGTCCGCTCGTTTGAATTTAACCGTTTTAACGCTTCGGTCAAATCCAGGTGCAATTCCGGGTTGATAGCCGTCGCCGGTTCTTCCGGCAAATTTTCGGCATCGTCCAGAGTCAGCTCTTTTCGTCGGCGCGCTGCACCGCGAAATTCGTTGAACGCTACGCCAAAGAGCCACGTTGACAATTTGGCGTCTCCGCGAAAAGTATGCAGTTTTTTCCATGCTTTCAAAAATGTCTCCTGCGCCAAGTCGTCCGCCAGATGCGAGTCGCCGCGCGTCAGGCGAGTCAGAAACCCGCGCACGGGCGATTGGTAGCGCCGTACCAGTTCGCCGAAGGCATTTTGGTCTTCCAGCGCTAGGACGCGGGCGATGAGATCGGCGTCGGTGAAAGACACGGGTTACGATTTGGGCGGTTGCGCGTCGTTTTTGTTTTTTCTTTCCACAAACCAAACCACTAGGAACGCCACGCCAATGAGCAGGACAATCAAACCAGGTCGTTCGCGGAGGGTCATCACGCCCACTCCAGCCCCTACCAGAATCAAACCCGGCAGCAGGTAGCGCGTTTGAGGGTTTCCGGCTTCTTCGTGTTTTTTCGCCCGGACGTTCAAGTTGGCGATCAATTCAGGAGTTATGGGCACGCCCTTCTCAATCATCGTGCGTAGCGTCTCGTGCGCCAGTTTATTCCGGTGGTGTTTGAAATAAAGGGCAAAGAAGATAATCGCTGTAACCATTACAAAGGGAGCAAAAGGTACCAGCAGCGCCAGCACGGCCGGCAGGCTTGACTTGGAAATATCCGGCATTCCGATGTCCACAGGATTTTCACCGCCGATGTGAACGCCGGTGCCATCAATGCGGACAGGAGTGGATTCATCGGACGAACTCTTTTTATTTGTTGCCAGCACGCCGGAAACCGGGACGTTGGTCGTCGCCATTACTTCGTTCGTCGTGGCGACGTCATTACTCGCGCCGTTTTCCACGGCATTGGTTTGCGCCCGCGATGAGAGCGGCAACGCCGCAAAAAGCAGGAATAGGAGCGCGCCATAGACGACCAATGCGGAGATTAGGGCCAGGAGTTTGGTTGATATGCTGTTCATAATTGTGGTTCAGTTTGGATTGTTCACCTATGAGATGCGCCGACCGGCCATTTTGGATTCAGAAATTTTGACTTTCACGTCCACAATTGCCGGTCAAGCGAGCGATATTGAATCGCCTCGGAAATGTGGTCGCCGAGGATTTTTTCCGCCCCGGCGAGGTCCGCGATCGTTCGCGCCACCTTCAAAATCCGGTCGTAGGCGCGGGCGCTCAAATTCAAGTCGGCCATCGCGTGCTTGAGCAGTTCCCGGGTCACCTCGTCCAGTTCACAGCATTGCTTCAATTCGCGCGGGCCCATAGGCTTCAATGCCGGTGAGAGCGGCGGAACAAACCTTCGCGAGCATTGAACTCTTATGGCTGATAGCAGCCATAACAGCAATTCTAATTTAACTCCAGCGCGGAACAGACCGTCCCTGAGAAAGCGGACAAGAGAAAATGCGCCCCGGAATTCTCCCTTTGACTGGTCAGAAATGGTTTTGAAACCAAAGCAGCAAGTTTTTTAACCAGTTGAAATTGAAATAGCCGTGGGTAAACCCCCAACCAACCAGTAGTAATCCGGCGAAAATTGCCATCCATTCCCAACAAAGAATCTTTCCTTTGCGTCCTTTGACGAAAGCCAGACCGGCCAGAATATTTCCGGCCGTCCCGATGGCCAGTCCCCCAAACAGCAGCCGGCGACCGGTGGAAACCGAGGCAATCTGCCAGTCACCCCATTGCGCGTGGGTTGCCGCTGGCAGGCCGATGAGCAACAACGCCAACAACGCGCAGTTCGTGGCAATGATTAAAAATCGTTGCATGACCCGATTAAATTGAACCGAGGCGATGGTTTTTTCAACCGCTGCTCAATTAATTTTATCTGCGATCCGGTATCGGAACATCCGCTTCTTCATCCAGCGCACGGCGAGCAAATCGTAAAACGATGCGAACAGCCGATTCCACACGCCGTAATGGCTCCGGCCGGCGAATCGCGGATTGTTCGTCACCTCGATTTCCGTGACGCTGTGGCCCTCAATCTTGAACAAGGTCGGCAGAAACCGGTGCATCCCCTTGAAAAATTTCAGGTTCTCGATGCACTCGCGCTTGAACGCGCGATAGGTGCAGCCGGCGTCGGCAATCTGCTCGCCGGACAGCTTGTTTCGCACCCAGTTGGCGATGCGTGACGACGCCACGCGAATGAAATTATCGCCTGCGCCGCGCGCCTTCACGCGCGTGCCGCAGACACAATCGAATTGCTTCAATGCCTCCAGGAATTTCGGCAGGTCCTTCGGGTCGTTCTGGAGATCGGCGTCGAGCGTGACCAGATATTTGCCGCGCGCCGCCTTGAGTCCGGCCCAGCTCGCCGCGCTCTCGCCGCAATTGAACGCGAATCGCAGCCCGCGGACGCGCGGGTCGGCGGCCGCCAGTTCCTTGAGGATTTCCCACGACCGGTCCCGGCTGCAATCGTCGGTGATGACGACTTCGTAGGGCAGTCGGAGCGGGTCCACGGCTTCGCGGATCGCCTTGATGAGCGCGCGCAAATTGTCCTGCTCATTGTAGCAGGGAATCACCAGGCTCAGTTCGGGTGCGTCGCCCATTATTTTTTGCCGTAAAACCCCGCGATCGCGTCGCAAACCTGGTCCGCCGCGTCCATCGTCATTTCCCCGTGGATCGGCAGCGACAGGATTTCATTCACCGCTTGTTCCGTGCGCGGGAGTTTCGGAACAAAGGGGAACAGCCCGGTGACCGCCGGTTGCAGATGATTCGGCTTCGGATAATGGATGCCGGTGTCAATGCCCTTTTCCTTCAGGAATTTTTGCAGGTCATCGCGTTTTTCGCACCGGACAACGTACATGTGGTACACCGGCGTGGCCCATTCGCGCACCGGCGGCGGCTGCACAATGCCTTTGAGCCGTTCGGTGTAACGCGCGGCGATCTTGCGCCGGTTTTCGTTGAAACCGTCGAGGTGCTTCAACATCACGCGGCCGATGGCGGCATTGATCTCGTTGAATCGCACGTTGTAACCGGGAAATTCGTGGTCGTACTTGCCCTGGCGACCGTGGTTGCGGAGCATCCGCAGGCGGTCGGCCATTTGCGCGTTGTTGGTGGTGATGCAGCCGCCGTCACCGAGCACGGTAAGGTTTTTCGACGGGAAGAAACTGAACGCGCCGAAGTGGCCCATGCTGCCGACGGTCTTGCCCTTGTATTTCGCGCCCTGCGCCTGTGCGCAATCTTCGATGACCCAGAGATGATGTTTGGTGGCCATGCCCAGCAGGCGGTCCACATCCACGGGATGCCCGTAAATATAAACCGGGATGACGCCGACTGTGCGCGGTGTGATGGCGGCTTCGACCTGGTCGAGGTCCAGGCAATAGGTGTCGTCAATGTCCACGAACACCGGGCGCGCGCCGAGGTGGATGAGCGGTTCCATGGTGGGAAACGCCGTGTGGCTGGGCACGATGATTTCGTCGCCGGGCCCGACGCCTTGCAACTGGTGCAGGAGATAAACAATCATCGTCCAGGACGAACCCAGAACGCATTGGGCGGTGCCGGTGTGGGCCGCGAGTTCCTTCTCAAACTCCTGCGATTCCTTGCC
>JBEKTH010000014.1:0-70006 GCA_049516255.1 Verrucomicrobiota bacterium | reverse complement strand
CGTGAAACCGTATCCGGCCAGCCAGACCATCATCCAGCCGTTTGATAAACCGATCAAAAAGGACAGTCACATCGTAATTCTGCGCGGCAATTTGGCCTCCGAAGGCGCGGTGGCAAAACTGACCAGCAAGGAAGGTTTGCGCTTCACCGGCCAGGCGCGCGTGTTTAATTCTGAGGAAGCCGCGCTGGAAAAGATTCTCGACGGTTCGATTGTAAAAGGCGACGTGGTGGTGATTCGTTACGAAGGACCACGCGGCGGTCCCGGTATGAGGGAGATGCTGTCGCCCACGTCCGCCATCATGGGCAAGGGATTGGGCAAGGGTGTGGCGCTCATCACCGATGGCCGGTTCTCCGGCGGCAGTCACGGTTTCGTGGTCGGCCACATCACACCGGAAGCTTACGTGGGTGGAACGCTCGCGCTCGTGAAGAACGGCGATTCCATCACCATCGACGCCGGGACACGGCAAATCAATCTGGACATTCCCGCAAAAGAAATGGCAGCCCGCCGTAAGGCGTGGAAAAAGCCGGCACCCCGTTACACCCGCGGCGTGCTTGCAAAGTACGCTGCTCACGTGACCAGCGCTTCGCTCGGCGCGGTGACGGATATGGATTTGAAGTTGTAAAGTTCATAAATGCAAAACGAACTGGACATCGTCCGCGACGTTTCTGCCAAACTCGATTCAGCGGGCATCGGCTACATGCTCACCGGTTCGATGGCGATGAATTATTACGCCCAGCCGCGCATGACCCGCGACATTGACGTGGTGGTTGCCTTGCGGTCGGCGGATGCGGCACGCGTGGTTCAATTGTTCAGTCCGGACTACTACGTCTCGCGCGAAGCCGTGGACAGCTCCATCGCGCACCAATCGTTGTTCAACCTCATCCACAACGAGAGTGTCATCAAGGTGGACTGCATCGTGCGCAAGCAGAACGAGTATCGCCTGGCGGAATTCAACCGCCGCCAGCGCATAAAAATTGAAAACTTCGAGACATGGATCGTAAGCAAAGAAGACCTCATCCTATCCAAACTATTTTGGGCGAAGGATTCCCATTCCGAACTTCAGCTCCGTGATGTGAAAAATCTCGTCTCGACCGGCTGCGACCGGGACTACACTGAGCGATGGACGCGCGAGCTTGGCGTTGCTAACCTGTGGCAGGAAGTTTCTAAATGAATGACACCTCGCCAGAGATTGCCGAACTCGTCCGGCAAAAGCTGATGGCCCGCTCCGGGTCGGAGCGTTTTGTCATGGGCGCGCGGATGTTCGACGCCGCCCGCGCGATTGTGCTGTCCTCGCTCCCGGCAGGGCTTCCCCCGGATGAATTGAAGCGCCAACTTTTCCAACGGCTTTATGGTCTCGCCGCGCCATTTTGAATTGAAGAAGCGCAAGCAGGCGTGGAAAAAGCCCGCGCCCCGTTGCACCCGCGGCGTGCTGGCCCAGCATGCAGCCCACGTCACCAGCGCCTCGCTCGGCGCGGTGACGGATGACGACTTGAAGTTGTGACTTCAATGTAAAATTGACTCACAGGATATATGGACATTCAAAAGTTATCTAATCATGGTAACGAGGCTTTACGCAAAGAAGACTATGAAAAAGCCTTTTCGTGCTGGAGCGAAATTCTGCGATTAGACCCCAAAAATGTAGATGCTTTTGTTTTCCGGGGAATTGCGAATGTTGGCAAGAACGATTTGGACGGAGCAATTGCTGATTGGAACAAAGCTATTGAGCTTAATCCCAACATCGCCGCAGCATACGCCAATCGGGGAAATGCCTATCAACGAAAAGGCGAACTTGATGAAGCAATGATTGATTGGAGCAAAGCCATTGAACTTGATCCTAAAAATGCCGGAGTCTTTTACAATCGTGGAGTTGCCTATCAAGAAAAACAAAATTGGGATAAGGCGATAAGCGATTACACCGAAGCCATCCAACTCAACCCGAAATATTTTCAAGCCTTCAATAATCGTGGAAGGATTTACGGACATAAACCTTATCGTTGCAATTAAATTCCAACGGGATTCAATCGATCAGCCCAGGATAGTCGTTTCGCGCCAATCCTGGGCTGAGTGATTTTACCCCGTTGGGGTAAAATTCCACTCGCACTTGTGTCCGCTTCGACCAAAATAGGTTTTACAGTCTGAATGTTTTTGAGAATTTTAACTTTCATGGCTATGGTTGCGATTTCTTCACCGGCGTTCAGCGCGCCGGAAACGGTGATTTTGCTGCACGGGCTGTGCCGCACCAGCCATTCGATGGCCAAGATGGAGCACGCGCTCACCGACGCGGGCTACCGGGTCCAAAATGTGAGTTATCCCTCGCGCACGGCATCCATCCAAAAGCTCGCTGATGACGCGATTGGCAAGGCCGTCGCCGATTGCCAGCGCAACGGCGCAACGAAGATTGATTTTGTCACGCATTCGCTCGGTGGGATTCTGGTTCGCAGTTACCTCGCGCGTCATTCCCTGCCGGAGCTCGGGCGTGTGGTCATGCTCGCGCCGCCGAACCAGGGCAGCGAGGTCGTGGACAAGCTTGGCTGGACGTTTGTTTTCAAATGGCTCAACGGCCCGGCGGGAGATGAACTGGGCACCGGCACCCATTCCACCCCCAACCAACTCGGCCCGGTCAATTATCCGGTCGGCGTCATTGCCGGCGACCGCTCCATCAACTGGATCAACAGCCTGCTGATTCCCGGTGCTGACGACGGCAAGGTTTCCATTGAACGAACCAAACTAGCGGGCATGAGCGATCAGATCGTCATTCACACAGCGCATCCATTCATCATGAAAAACCGTGAAGCGATCCGGCAAACGATTCAATTTCTGCGGAGCGGTGCTTTCGACCACGCCAATGCAATCGTCCTGTAGCGGCGGTCTATGACCGTCGCCGTTTTCCGGCGTTCACAGAGCGCCGCTACAACACCGGCCCGATTGATTTTAATCCGGCAATTGCGGCGCATAACGGCGGATGGCCTCCTGGGCGGCCTGGGTGGAGTCAACGTCATTTCGGCCATGGTCGGTCAGTTCGTCGTAATAATCGTTGGCCTGTCCGCAGAGGTCCCGGATGTATTTCATGTATTCGGTTTCCACCTCGTCGGTCGCTTTGGTGAAGACTTCTGCCTTGGCCGCGTCATAGTCCGTGGCCGATGAAGTCTCATCCATGCCGGCCATGAGTCCGCCCGCCTGCCGCGCCACGGTCGGGCCCAGGGAATAAAAGTACTCGACAATTTTCCGGTGGCCCTCCTCGTGATCCTTCAACTTCTCGTAATCGCCCCGGGGCATGACGATGGTGATCTTCAGACCAAGATACATGGTCACGGTCCCGATGTGGAAACTGAAGGGTTCACCCAGGCCAAGGCGCGTGACGTGAAAGGCGAAGGCGGGGTTGCAACCAAAGGCATATTCCGTGTCCCCGTCCATGTCCTCGGCGATTTCCGCGGGTTTGGGTCCGGCCCGGTCGTAATAGGCGTAGCTGACGATCGGGGTGCCGGCCTCGACGCTGACCGGGGAGACATCATTGTTCTCCAAAACTGCGGTCCTTATGTTTTCGTCTTCACGCATCCGCCGCGACAGTTCCGTCATCACAATTATTTCGCCCTGCTCAAACATCGACGCTTTTGCCGGGTCGTAGCCAAACCGGGTCTGGAGCGATTTTGAAAGCTTCGCGAATTTGAGCCGGGCCAAACCCATGCCGCCGGCATCCGGCAGGTATTGGACCAGCAATCCATCCGGCAGCACCCGCAGTAGTTTTACCGCGTTGTAGGTTTGGCCATCGGCGGTGACGATCGGCGACGGCAGCGGATTGGAAGGCGCCATCGCAACGTGATTGGTCCGGGACAATGACGGAGCCGCCGGTCCGGCCAACCCGGGCGCCGTCGCGAGCCAGATCAGAACGGCCACCGGGAGGATTTTCCGGAAGGGGATCAATGGGTCATGGCGATTGTCCATCATGCACTCGTTCCGCTAAAGCCGGTTTTTCAACTGTTACCTCAACCGGTTTCGGCTGATAAAAGCAGGATTAAAGCCAAGGAAAGCCGAAAGAATCGTCCACAAAAGTTGTTATTATATTTCCTTCCCTCCCCGGCCCGCTTCTGGCTTCCTGTGGATTGTCCAAACCATCACCACGGAAATGATCATGAAAACTTTTCTCAATGCACTCATCACCGCAACGTGCGCCCTGACGTTTGCCGGCGCGGCGCGCGCGCAAGACAGCGTCGCCGGCAAATGGCACGGCGAGTTCGACAGCCCGGTCGGACACCAGAGCTACATTTACACATTCGCGGTGGACGGAACCAACCTGACCGGCAAGGCTTTCGGCATCCGCGACAACGGAACGAACGACGTGGCCATCACCGAAGGCTCGGTCACCACCAACGGCATCTCCTTTGTCGAGCCACTCAAATTCGACGACAACGACATCCGCATTGAATACACCGGCAAGGTCAATGGCGACGAAATCCAGTTCCGCCGGCAGGTCGGCGATTTCGGCTCGGAAGATTTTACGGCCAAACGCATCAAGACCACCACGGTCATCTCCGACATGCGCACCGCAACGACTGCGGACACCAATTCGCCGCCCGCCAAGCCGTAAGCTTACACCGTCACGCCGCCGGCGATGTACTGCTCCATTTGCGCGATGGCCGCGTCCTGGGCTGAAATCGTCCAGTTCACCAGGTCGCCGATGGACACGATGCCGGTGACCTTCTCGTTTTCCAGGACAGGCAGATGCCGCACGCGGTTTTCCGTCATGAGCTTCATGCATTCCTCGACCGTATGATGGGGGGTGACGGAAACAATCTGGCTGGAGAGGATTTCGCTGACCTTGGTGGCCTTGGAGGTTTTGCCCTGCAACGCGATCTTGCGCGTGTAATCACGCTCGGTGAACACGCCCACCAGTTTGCCGCCCGACAGGACCAGCAGGGCGCCGATGTTTTTGTCCGCCATGAGCTTGATGGCCTCGAAGACCGTCAACTCCGGCGTGATGGACCATAGCGCCGTACCTTTGTGATGCAACAGCGCGCTGATTGGAACGCTCGATTTCATAAGAATATTGGATTAACCCTATATCCACCGCTTCTGCAAGGATTTCAAGCGGTTTTTTTTGACCGGACCGAAACCAGGGCCGCCACCAACACACACCCCCAGCCGAACCAGTCGCCATGGCGATGGTAAAACGTTGGCGTGCGCCCGGCGCCGGCCTGGGTCACCGGAACGTCCACCGTCATGGTGCCCACACCGTAAACGCTGCCGGTGTGGTCCTTGAAAATGTCCCGCACGCGGCCGCTGGCATCAATCCAGCAGGTCACACCATTGTTCGCGCAGCGGATGAGCGGGAGATTGTTTTCCACGGCGCGAAAAACGGCGGTGGCCAGGTGCTGCCATTGCGCCGCACTGTCGCCGAACCAGCCGTCGTTCGTCAGGTTCACCAGAAAATCCACATCATCCTTCGCCGATTGACGCGCGGTTCCCGGAAACGTGTCCTCAAAACATATGAGCGGTGCGGCATTGACGTGCAGATCGCTGAGTTCGAAGGTCACCGGCTGGTCGCCGGGCGTGAAACTGCCGGTGATGGGCGTGAGATATTTGATGAACGGCAGCCATTGAACGAGCGGAATGTATTCGCCGAAAATCACCAGCTTGCGCTTGTGATACACGTCCGCCAGCCGGCCGGCCGGCGAGACCAGAAAGGCGCTGTTGAAATAGTCCGCGTCATCCGGATTGGCCGAACCGTTGCGCGCCGGCTCGGCGTCGTCGCTGCTCGTAATCAGCCAGACCTGATTCGATTGCGCCAGTTCCGTGACGGCGCGATAGGTGGCTTCGTCGTAACGCAACATCTTCGGCACGGCAGACTCTGGCCAGATCAACAAATCTGTCCCGGACGTGCCCCTCGCCCTGTCCACAGGACCGGAGAGGGGTTGGTTGCTTCGAATTTCTCCTGGATTCGAAGCGCCAAGAATTTGCACCACTGGCACCGCCGGTGCTTGATTGATGTTTTCAGCGAGTGCCTTTTCCGTCATTTGCAGCAATTGCTGAAATCGTTGCTCATCCCGGGCCGGATTCCAGATCAGCGTTTGGGGAATGCCTGGTTGGACCAGCAGCACGCGCAGGGTGGTTCCCGGTGGATTCCCCTGCCCTGACCGCACGAACCCGAAAATAAACAGGCCCATGACGGTCAGCAGTGGCAGGATCATTTCCGCCTGCCAGACGAAGCGACGATTCGGGTTGCCGAAGATCGCGCGCGCGGCGGAGAACAGCGACAGGGAAAACCACACGACCAGAAAGGAAACGCCATACACGCCGGTCACGGACGCGATTTGAATCAGCGGGACCATCCGGTATTGGGAGACGCCGAGCAAATCCCAGGGGAAACCGCCGAACAACCGGGCGCGCACCATTTCCAGCGCCACCCAGGCGGCGGCGCCCGCGAACGCCCAGCGGGTCCGGCGCGCCCAATCGCCCTCGCCGATTTTTCCCGCCATGAGCCAGACCCAGACCGCGGGATACAACGCCAGGAAAACGCCCAGGGCGACCCAGCCCAGAATCGGAAACCCCGCCGCCGGAATCAGCAACAGCCAGTAAAGGGACGAGAGAAAATGGGCCAGGCCCGCGATATAACCGATGCGAAAGGCGTCACCGCGGCTCTTGCCCTGGGCAATGGCGAGCAACAACCCCGGTGCAATCCAGGCAAATCCGGCGATTCCGATTTTGGGGAACGCCGCCGTCAGCAACAAACCCGCGCCGATGGCGGCCAGATAACCACTGCGCAGCAACAGCTCATTGAGAAACCGCTTCGGCGTGCCGAATGGCGAATAATCCATGGTGAACGCCGGACCGGGTCGGGCGCATTCGGCGGCCTGCTTCACCAGCGCAGGGCCGGCATTGACCACAATCGCCAGGCGCGCGCCGCGCCAGACGGCGAGGTCGGTGCGCGAATTGCCCGCGTAATCAAAACCGCGTTCGCCGAACTTTTCAACGAGCACCTTGAGTTTGTTTTGTCCCCGGAGATTGGTCCGCCCATCACTCGCCAGCACCTCGTCGAAAAGGCCGACGTAACTGGCCACCGGCAGGGCCAGATCGCGGTCGGAGGCCGTGGCGAGCACCAGTTTTCGTCCTGCGCTCTTTTGTTCGCGCAGAAACGCCATGAGCGACTCCTTGTATGGCAGGGTCGCCGGGTCGATCGAAACCCGCCGGGCAAGCTGTTGTTTGAGGAACGCCCGGCCACGCATCCACCAGACGAGGACGGGAAAAAGCTGGAATGGATTCCGCCGGAGGAGCTGCGCGAGCGATTCCCAGAGCAGATCGGTTTTAATGAGCGTGCCGTCCAAATCCACGCAAAGCGGGACCTGGCTTTCGCGCGGCGCGTCAGGCGATGGCGGCGTGTTCACTGGGAATCAAAAGACGGGGCGAGACTACCGGTGAATCGCAGGGCACAAAAGTCAAATCTCCGGCAAAGCCAATCCGCCCGGCGAAAAACCGCGTCAGGCTTTGAGCGCACGTTCCAGCAAGGCTTTTTCGTGCGGGCCGTAATTCAATTTCAACGCCTCGGCCCGGGCGGCCGGCGTCATTTTCTGCCAGGACTTTTGCAGGGCATTGATCGTCTTGTCCCCCGCGGTCTTGGCGGCCAGGTCAGCCAACTGATATTCCAGAAACACCAGGCACAGCGCGTCCTCCAACACCCGCGTTTCCGGGTCGTCGGGAAAATATTTCTTGAGATTCAAATCCTGGACACGGCGAACCACATCTTCCGGGTAGCCGAGTTCGCGCAAAATGTCACCGGCCTTCTGTGCGTGAAATTTCTTCAAGGTGGCGCGCCACTGCAGATAACCCGTTCGGGTCATCGGATATGAACTGCGGGCGATTTCCCAACGGCACAGGTGCTGGCACCGCGCTGCCAGCCGCAATGGCTCGGAGGCATCGGGGCAAAGCCGCAACACCCGGTCATTCAATCGCCGGGCGTACAGCAACTCGCGCGGCTGGGCCACACCGTCGGCGGTTTCCCGGTTCGGGTCGCGCGCGTTTTCATCGTCAAAACGGCGGAGCGCGGCTTCAAATCGTCGGGCGTCGGCCGGTTGAAATGGTTCTGACATCGCGGCGTCTTATGCGAGACGGACCGCTTGCGCAAGGCCGTTTCGCAGGCTTTCCCTTTTGTCAGTGCGGTTTATTGTCATGCAACAGCCGGGCGAAGTAAAAGCAGCCGGCGGCAATCAGGATGGAAACCCCGGCGATGAGGATGGCCTGCGTGCCTGGTTGTTTCAGATCGTCAGACCATTGTAAAACCAAAATGCCCATTTTACCGTAAAGGACTCCCATCTGATGCGATTCCGCCCGGGCGTTTCCCGTCAACAACTCATCCTCGGTGGGTTCCCCGGAATGGGTTCCGATCCAATAAACCAGGCCCGCGCCGGCGAGTCCCAGCAACAGCACCATGAGGCCAATCAGCCTCAGCCGTCCCGATGTTGAACGAGGTGGATTGGGACCGGCGGTCTGGTCGTTCACGGACATGGCGCACCACGTTCCCTGCTTGTTCTGAGGAATACAAGTGGATAAAAACATCGGTTCCGTGCGACCGCGAAGTTCCCTCACTAGGCGGTCTGCCTAGGTCACAATCAGGTGGCCGGTCACTTGACATTTGGACCTATCGGGCCTTGGTTCCTTTATATGAACGCGGCCACGCAACCATTGAACAGCACAACGGGTGCGGACGGGCGCGGGCAACTGGAAACAGCGGAGGCTGACATCGGGTTGGTGGTGGAAGAATCGGAAAAGATGAGGGAGCAGATTCGGATGCAGGCGAACGAAGTCGGCCCGGTTCTGGAAGCTTTGCTCCGTGACGCGCATGGACAGATCCGGTGGGGATTAAACGAATAACTGGCTGCCGGATCGATTTTGTGCTTCAGGAAAGTCCTACACGCTTAAATCAGGCGCAGGAGTTCGGATGGGACGAGGAGGAAGTCTAAATTAGCCACGTTAAAACTTGACTTGCAATACAGAGCCACCCCTAATTTTGATTGAATTCGTTGGGTCGTGTTGGACGCAGCAAACCAAACATGCGACATACAAATATCATTCCCATGAAAAAACCGTTCATTCCCCTGTTGGCCGGTCTGTTGGCCATGACACTTCTGATCGGATGCCTGGAATTGCATCTCGGTGGCGGCGCCACCAGCAATCTACAGTCCCCCACCCTCGGCCAGCAATTGATTGACCTGCAGAAGGCCAAGGATGCCGGAGCCATCTCGGACCAGGATTATCAGGCCCAAAAGGCCAAACTACTCAATAGCAAGTAAGCCGGGCCGCCATGTCATCACTGGGAGCGCTGGCATCTTGCCGGCGCATTCAACCGTGGATTGAAGAAATCGTCGGCAAGAGGCCGGCGCACGCGGAGTTTTATTCCGGCATCTTCGACATTTGATCGCCGCTCATCGGCAGCGGATGCGCACCCAGGGCAGCCCGGGCGGCCTTGACCTCATCCGCCGTCACCGGCCCGCCCTTATTGCCCCAGGAATTGCGGATGTAAGACAGCACGCCAGCCAGATCGTCATCAGACATCGCCGCGCCCATCGCCGGCATGGACAGGCTCCACATCTGGCCCTTGACGGAAAGCTGGCCACTGACGCCCGCCAAAGGAATATGCGTGAGGCGTTCGAAACCCTTGGTGTTCACCCATTCGGAACCGGCCAGCGGCGGCGCCTGACCGGGTTTGCCAAGACCGTCAACTCCGTGACACAGGCCGCAAACCTGATCGTAATGCGCCTTGCCCCGCGCCAGGAGGGCGGCCTCGCCGGATTTCGGCTGGTACAATTCCAATTCCTCGGTGGACGCGTAAGGACCGTAAACCTGGGCATCAAACCAACCGCTATGATGATCAAAATAAACCATGCCCAGGAACAACAACACCAGTGTCAGGACGATGATCCAGATCGGCACCGTCGAATGCGAAACGGACGGTTCGGTGCCGGACGTCTGAGGCGAGCTGGATTTCATTTCGTCACTCATGGTTTGGAAACGGCCGGCGGCTGGGTGAAAGGCGCGTCGTGCAATGGAACATCCGCCTGCAGGCTCAACAAGTACGCCGCCAGCTCCCGCGCCTTCGCCGTCGGCACCACTTCATAACCGGCCGGCGGCGCAAATCCCTTCGGCAAATTCAAGGCGTCCGGCGAAGGTTCGCCGCCAATATTTTGGACCCGGAACAGATAACGGAACGGCGGCATCGCCGAACCGTTCACCACGCTTTGCGGCGCGTAGAGGTGAAGCAACTGCCAGTTGGCGTCCGGCCGGCGCGTACCCACGTCCGCCAGGTCCGGTCCGATCCGTACGCTGCCCAGTTGCACCGGGTCATCGTAAAGAAAGTCCTCGGCGACACTGTGTCGCAGCCCCCAACCGCGCGTAATGTCCGGGCCGGTGGCATTAATGTGAATCTCCGCCTTGCCGCCGGCGGCGTTGATACTGTCAACGGCCGCGCTGGCGGCCACACTGTCAAGGCCGGTCAGCTTGAGGCCGGAAATCGCGTTGGTCACCGCCAGCGGGTTTTTTCCAACGCTGGTCAACACCACGTCACAGGCGACACCTTCCTGCTGGATCTGTTCGGTATGGCAGGCGGCGCAGCCGTTGGCGCGATAAACCTGCAACCCCTGATTGGCCTCGCCGGGCCGGCCGACCGGATACACGTCAGACGAATTGAGGATGGTGGTCTGTTGCTGGCCGCCCAGTTGCAAAACCGGCGCGAGCACAAAACCGCACCACGAACCGCCGAGCACAACGAACGAGGCGAGGAAGACCAGAAAACCGTTTTTCATGCGCGCACCTCCTTGTCGCGCCGCAGCGAAGCGGAGGCGGACGCCGCTTCCAGTGGCGATTTTACAAAGGCGAGAAATTGTTTGATCAGCGCGATTTTCCAGCGAAGCGTCAGGCCCATGATATTGGCAAAGAACAGCAGGTTGCCCAGCAGCATGGCCAACAAGCCCAGCGTGCTCACACGCAGGAACGGCAGCATTACCTTGGTCGTGTCCGCAAACGCGACGGTGTCCGGGTGTTGCAGCTTCCAGCCCTGCACGATGCCACCGATGGCCAGCGGCACGACCAGCAAGACAATGCCGGCCAGCGAAAGCCAGAAATGCGCGCGGGCCAGTTTCGGAAACGGAAATTCGAGGCCGACCGCGCGCGGCAGGATATAATAAACCGCGCCAAACATCGTCATGGCGAAGAAGCCGTAGAGCCGAAGTTGCGTTTCCGCCGGGCCAAACCAGGTAAAATTCGTAAAACGGTTGATTTCCGGGCAAGCCATCGCCATCAACATCAGTCCCGACAGCAGGAAGGCGTCAATGCCCGAACCGATGAAACAGAACGAGGTGTTGTTCCAATTGGATTTTACCGAACCGCACACGGTCCGCCAGACGACCAGGAAAATAACGAACAACGGCACCAGCAGCCACGCCGCGGCCACGGCGCTCAAGGTGGGCATCCAAGCCGGCACGGGCGCACCCGGCGGGATGCCGCACCAGGTGGCGAAGAGAATGAACATCCAGAATGCGAACAGCACCAGATAATGGCTTTGCAGCGGGCGGGCTGTAATTTTTGGCAGGAAATAAAACGCCACGCCCAAACCCACGAGGCCCGTCCACACCAGCAGCAAATTATTGGCGAACCACCAGCCGATGACGGCCTGCGCCACGCCGCGCACCGGACTCGTGAGCAGGAACAAATTGGCTGACGAATAAATCCAGGGGAACCAGAAGAGCGCAGCGACCAAAAACCATTGCGAGGGATACAGCGTGCGTTCACGGCGGCCGGCAAAAATCATGATGCTCCACAGCGCCAACAGCAGGTAGGCGAAGAAAATCGGCACCGAACCGCCACGCGGGAATTCCAGCCAGGTAAAACCGGTGCTGTCGCCGATCAGGATGGCGACCAGGCCGACGGTGACACCGAGATGCCAGAGATTGGCGGCCACGATGGGAACAATGACTCCCCGCAACGGCGTCCCACCGAGGCGCGCCAAGAGCCACAGCGCGACGCCAAGCCCGGCGGGAAGGCAAAACCCGTACAGCAGCGCGTCGTCCGCCGCCGGTTGCAGGCGGCCGTAGGTCAGGCAGGCGCAATTCGCGAGAAAATCCGGCGCATGAAATTTGATTGAAGCGAGGAGGGCAAGCACCGCACCGACGACGAGCCAGAGCGCCGCGCCGCCAAACAGCGCGAGCAGCGGGATGCAGCAGGAACGGTCAATTTCCGCCGCCGATGAATTCGTTTGTGAAGTTTCGTTCACGATTTATTCAAACAGGTTCGGCTTTGCCGGAGCCACGGGCGCCGGCGCGGTCGCCTTCGCTTCACGGGCAATCAGATCCGCGCGCGCCTGGGCGGGATTCTGCCAGGCCTGGGCGGCCATTTGCAGGGCGACGTCGATCGGCAGGCGCACCACACCGCGGGACTGGTCAATCCAGCCGGGATTGTCCAGGGCCTGGGCTTCGGCGGCCCGAATTTCAGCCAAATCCTTGGCACGCTCGGCGGCGCGGTCGGCATCAACCGCCGGGGCCGGGTTGGCGCATTTCAACCACAAAACGAAGGCGGCAAAAAGCAGGCTCGCGACGAGAAAGCCGAGGCCGACATGCCAGACGGGACGTTCGCCGGTGATTTCCGAATTGATTGAATTCATGGGTGACCTCCCGGGCTGGTGGCGGTGGCGGCGATGTCCTCCGGCGTTTCGTATTTGATGCCCATGGCTTCGAGCAGGCGCGGGTCCTTTTTCGGGAACGGCGCGTGCGCGTTGAAATTCTTCAGGAAAACGCGGCTTAACAGACCGCCCATGAAGGCGAGGCAACCGAATTGCAGCCAGAGCCACTTGAACGGATAGCCGTGCGGATGCAGCACCGGCAGGATGTTGAAGGCCAGGTCCGCAAAATTCATCACCCACGACCAGACGCAAACCCAGAACATGACTTTGAAATTGGATTTGACGCAGATCGGCAGCAGCACCAGGAACGGCAGCAGGAAATGGCCGAAGATGAGGAGCATGTCCAGCGCCCACCACGAACGGTTCTCACGGATGAGGTACCAGAAGGTTTCGTCGGGGATGTTGCCGTTCCAGATGACAAAGTATTGCGCGAAGCCGACGTAGGAATAAAACAGCGTGAAGGCGAACAGCAGCGTGCCCAGGTAATAAAACTGGTTGTCGCGCAGCACGCTGGTCAACACGCCCTGCCGTTGCAAAATCATCGTGATCAAATAGACCGTGGCGACGCCGACGAACGCGCAACTGCCGAAAAAGTACATGCCATAAATCGTCGAGGCCCATTGGTATTGCAGTGATTTCATCCAGAGGACGGAGGCGAACGTCAAGGTCGCCGCGAAGGCGAGTATCCCCCACCCCGAATGGAACCGCATGCGGTGGGTGCAGGCGGAATCGCCAGTGTCATCCTGCTGAAACGACCAATAACGCAGCCGCGAGGATAGCAGCCACCAGACGCCGAACAGGAGCAATGACGCGACGCAAAAGCCCGGCCAGGTGAACAGCGGCCATTTGGCGCTCAAGGCGCGGTCATTCTGCGGGTTCAGCGTCATCCAGGTATAAATTTTCGGCGCCAGCAAAAGGACCGGCACAAACAGGATTGCCAGCCACGGAAACAGCAGCGCGCCGATGTGTTCACAGAACCGCCGCGTGGCCACCGACCAGCCGGCATCGGTCAGATGATGAATCATCACCAGGAACAGACCGCCCAGCGCGATGCTCAGGTAAAACATGAACGCCACCAGCCACGCATAGCCAAATTCCGCCGGACGGATGGCCAGACCGATGACCGATAACCCCGCGCCGACGACCATGAAAATCCCGGGCAGTTTCCGCCACCGGGATAAATCCAGCGGCGGCAAGTTTGGTTCGTTGGATGATTTCATGGTCACTATTTCAGTGCGGCCTGCAGGTCTGGCGGCAAATCATTGGTCGAACCAAGCCAGCTCAATTGCAAGGCCCGCAGATAGGCAATGATGGCCCAGCGATCCCGGACCGGCACCGTCGGCCCGTACGCGCCCATCAAATTTTTCCCGTGCGTGATGGTGTTGAAAATCTCGCCATCGGCCATGTCCACGATGCGCGGGTCGTGCAAATTGGCCACGGAGGGCATGACGCCAAGTTTTTTGGTGATGCCGTTGCCGTCACCGAGTGCGCCATGACACGGCGTGCAATAAATTTCGAACTGTTCGCGGCCTTGCTGCAGCAGGGCCGGCGTCACCGGCAGCGGATTGGTCTCCACAAAATTCGTCGTGCCGGTGACAAAGCCCGTGTTGGCCGGCGCGTCTTCGAAGGGATAAACCGGGCCGGTGACGGTCTGCAGGGGCCGGCTGCGCGGAATGGTGCCCGGCGGTGGCAACTGGGATGTATGATCGTTGGCAAAAAAGTTGTCCGCCGCCTCGGGACGCAATTTGAACTGGCGGTTCATGTCCGGGATGATTTCGATGGGCGGTTTGCGCGAGAGATGTCCGCGCAGGCCGGCGATGCCGAACACCACGGCCACGATCGTCAGGAAGATGAGCAGGAAGTAGCGCATTATTCCAAGGCCAGTTCGAGGTGCGTGCTGCCGGCTGACTCCAGCAGCGCGCGGGTTTCGGTTTCGGAAAACTTCGGGTCAGACGCTTCAATCACGAGAAAGAATTTGTCGCGCGAGGCCATGGCAAAGCGGTTATTCTTGAACAGTGGATGATGGAGGCGCGGAAACCGGTTGAGCGCCACCATGCCGACGAAGGCCCCGACGGCCGACGCCAGCACCAGCAGGATATAGGACGGCACCAGCGCCTGCGGCGCACTGAACATCGGCTTGCCCCCGACAATAATCGGGTAGTCGAAGTCGTTCATAAACCAGATCATCAGCATGGACCCGATGAACGCGCCGCCGCCAAACACGAGCGCGAACCAGCCAACGAGCGAATTTTTGAAACCCATCACCTTGTCCAGCCCATGGACCGGGAACGGCGAAAAGACGTCCCAGCGGCGGAAGCCGGCATCCCGGACCTTTTCCGCCGCGCGCAACACCGCGGCCGGCGAATCGAACTCGGCAATGAGGCCATAGGCCACCGGGTTCATGGTTTCGCTCCTTTCGCGCCGCCGAGCGGATGATGCGGGTCGGCATGCGGCGTGATGGCCTTCACTTCCGAAACGGCAATCATCGGCAGAAAGCGCACGAACAACAGATACATGGTGAAGAACACACCCAGCGTGCCGAGATAGGTGCAGGCATCCACCCAGGTCGGGTAGAATGGATGCCAGTTGGACGGCAGGAAATCCTGGTACAACGAGCCGACGATGATGGTGAAGCGTTCAAACCACATGCCGATGTTGATCAGGATGGCGATGACGAAGATGAGCACCAGATTTTGGCGCACCTTTTTGAGCCAGAACAACTGCGGGAGGAGGCCGTTGACCAGCAGCATGATCCAGCCGCCGAACCAGTAATAGCGCCCGAACAACCGGTGGCCAAACACCCAGGAGTCATAAGGGCTGCCGGAATACCACGCGATGAAGTATTCCATCAGGTAGATATAACCCATGATGCAGCTCATCATCAGCGTCATTTTGCAGATCCGGTCGATGTGCCGCATGGTGATGATTTCCTCCAGATGACACCATTTGCGCAGGGGAATCAGCAGCACCAGCACCATGCCGAAGCCGCAAAAGACCGCGCCCGCCACAAAGTAGAACGGGAAAATGGTCTCATGCCAGCCGGCGAGTTGTGCCGTGGCGAAGTCCATGCCGACGATGGAACTGACGGTGAACACGAGCAGCGTCGCCAGCCCGGACAAAACCAGGTACGCCTTTTCATAATTGTGCCATTGCCGCACCGAGCCGATCCAGCCGAGCGCAAACAGGCCGTAAATGAATTTCCGCACCCGGGTTTGGGCCCGGTCGCGCAGCAGGGCGAGGTCGGGAATCAGGCCCATGTACCAGAACAGCGAGGAAACGATCAGATAGGTGTTGACGGCGAACACGTCCCACATGAGCGGTGACCGGAATTGCGGCCACATGCCGGTGGTGAGCGGGATCGGGAACAAATACCAGGCAAACCAGACGCGCCCGATGTGGATGGCCGGGTAAAGCCCGGCGCACATGACGGCGAAAACGGTCATGGCCTCCGCCGCGCGCCCGATGGCCGTGCGCCAGTGTTGCCGCGTCAGAAAGAGCATCGCCGAAATCAGCGTGCCCGCGTGGGCGACACCGACCCACCACACGAAATTGATGATGTCCCAGCCCCATGCCACGGGCACATTGTTGCCCCAAACGCCGACGCCGGTGGAAATCAGGTAAATCAACATGGTCGGCAACACCACGGCCGCGCAGAACGCCGCCGGGATGAACAGGACCCACCACCACAGCGGCGTTTTGCCTTCGGGCATGGCCGTGAGATGATCCGTAATCCAGCCGAGACTGCGATGGGCGGGCACCTGCAACCCGCGCCGCAATTCCGCCGGCGGCACAAGCAATTTCAATGGGGTCGCGGAGTCAGCCATTAACCGTTTCCTTTCTCAATGGCATGGAGCTCGCCGCCATTATTTTCGTATTCCTTGGAGCTATAGGGCGCATGATAATCCGGCATCGCGGGGTTGGGATTCCGGATGCGCGCCAGGTAGGTCGTGCGCGGCTTCGTAAGCAAATCGCCCAGCACGGCATAATTGCGGCCGTAGCCTTTCCATTTGGAGACCGTGCTGTCCGGGTCGCTGATATCTCCAAAAGTGATCGCCTGCGCCGGGCACGCCTGCTGACAGGCCGTCCGGGGAATCGTGCCTTCGGCTTCCCACAACCGGACGTCGCCGGAAGGACCGGCCTTGACCTTTTGTGCGATTTCCGCGTGCTGGATGCGCTGGATGCAATAAGTGCATTTCTCCATCACCCCGCGGCTCCGCACCGTCACGTCCGGGTTTTTGGCCAGCTTGAGCAAGTCCCATTCGTCCTCCTCGCGCATGCCGCTGGTGTCCGGGTTTTTCCACCAGCTCAGCAGATCCCATTTGCCGTCTGTCTTGTGCAATAGCGGCGTCGGATACAGCGGCCCCTTGAGATCGGCCAGCGGACGCTTGTTGTAATCGAAAAAATTGAAGCGGCGGACCTTGTAAGGGCAATTGTTCGAGCAATACCGCGTGCCGACGCAACGGTTGTATACCATCACGTTCAAGCCTTCCTGATCATGCGTCGTGGCATTGACCGGGCAGACGTTTTCGCACGGGGCGGCTTCGCACATCTGGCAGAGCATCGGCTGGTTCACCGCCTGCACGTCGTCAATCCATTGCTCGAATTGCTGCTCATTGTCCTTGAGGAAAGAATCGGTCGCCGTCTTTTTCGCCGGATCGGCGGTGTAATAACGGTCAATCCGCATCCAGTGCATTTCGCGCCCGCGCCGCACCTGGTCCCTGCCGACAATCGGTATGTTGTTTTCGCTCTGGCAGGCGACCACGCATGTGGAACAACCCACACAGGCCGTCAAATCCACCACCAAGCCCCATTGCTGCAAGGCGGTTTTTTTGGCTTCGTCGAGCGGGTTCGGATACAACGGTGCCACCACCGGCGGCTCCTTTTCCTGCATCTCCTTCGCAAAAACCGGGTTCCTGGAAAATTCGTCCAGGTTCGCCTCGCGCACGGCCGGCCGGCCTTCCATGGACCAGTGATCCTGCGTGCAGACAATCGAATGCGTTCCACCCGTCTTGCGCAGGGTCGCCCCGGTCTCGATGTATTTTCCGGTAAATATTTTGTACGCGTTGAACCCGACCCCGCTGCCGACCCGACCGGCGCATTCGCGACCATAACCGAGCGCCAGGCCAAGCGAATAATCCGCCATGCCCGGCTGCGTCCAGATGGGACCCGTCACCTGGTGCCCGTTCAAAGTGATTTCCACCAGGTCACCGTTCTGCACGCCGAGTTCGCGCGCCGTTTTGCGGCTGATGAGCACGGCGTTGTCCCAGGTGATCTTGGTGACGGGATCGGGCAGTTCCTGCATCCAGCCGTTGTTCGCGTCACGGCCGTCGTCCATTTTTGCGTCGCGGAAGAAAATGACTTCCAGATTGGCCGCCGACGGGACGGAGGCGGCCGGCAAAGGAAGAACTCGATTATGAAGTGGCGGATTAACGGGACTGACCTCCGAATAAGCCAGAAACCCGTTGAACAGGCACTTCTTCCACGATTCCTCCACCTGTACCGGAGTGATTTCCCAGCCTATATCAACAAAGGTTTTGCGGACAATGTCGTAAGGATTCGTTTCCGACTCACCGGCGAGGCGCGCCAAAAATTCCAATTCCGTCAGCCCGCCGAACAACGGCTGAATCAACGGTTGAATCGGAACGAACATGACGTCCCGCTGCGTGGTTTCGCGCAAAAGGTTTTTTGCGTCACCTTTGGCATCACCCCATGATTCGAGATAATGCGCCGCCGGAAAATGCCAGTCGGATTTCTCGAAGGTTTCGTCTTCGTAGTAACCCAGCCGCACAACGGTTTCAGGCTTTTGCGACCAATTCAAATTATAGGCGGGGTTGCCGCCAAGAATCGCCAGCGTCTTGATGGTTCCGGCATTGAGCGCGAGCGCCAATTCCCTGAACGTTCCGCCCGCGGCATTGGCAACGGTATTGTCGGTCGGCCGGTAAACGCGCCCGTCGGCATTGTAACCCGTGAAGTCGCCAGCCGGAATCAACTCGACGGTGTTGCCGATGGCGCCCAAGGCGGAATTGATCGCGTGCGCGAGTAAATGAACTTCAATCGGCTGACGCTGGCCGGCAACGACCAAAGCATTTTTTCCCGCGGCAGCTAAATCTTTGGCACATTCTAAAATCCACTTTGGATCAATGCCTGCAACCGGAATATCTGGAAGGCGGCTCGCGGCAACTGGACCTCCAGGACGCCAATAAATTTCATTGGCAATGTTCCAGGCAATCTGCCCCACCAGACCCGCCGCCATGCGCAGCCGATGATCCGCGCTCGCACCGGTCAGCGTGAACAGCGATTCCACCGCGTAAAGCCGGTTCATTCCGCCGTCCTCCGGATTACGTCCTTTGGCAAAACCAGCGATGTAACTATACGCGTCGTCTTCACCACCCAGAAAATCGCAGTCGAGCGACAGAATGACCTTTGCCTTGTCGAAATGGAAGATTGGCCGTACCGGTTGGCCCAATGCCCGTGTCGCCGCGCGCTGGTGGATGCCGGAATCGATCGCGTCGTAGTTGAACCACTGCGATTTCTGAAACTTTTGCGCGATGATTTTTTGCAGCCGCACGCGGGACGGCGAGGCGCTGCTTTCGGCCAGAAACGCCAGCCCCTGACCCTGGTTGGCCGCAAATTTTTGGGACAATTCATCGAGGGCTTTCAACGCGTCCTCCCGCGAAACCGTTTTGCCACCCTGGGTGAAGCGTTGCGCGCGGTCGGGATCGTAAAGATTTAAAATCGAAGCCTGGGCGTAACGGTCCGTCCCCCCGTTGCCTCCGGGGTACAGCGTGTTGCCTTCGATTTTAATGGGCCGGCCGTCGTAGGATTTGACGACCAGCGGAACGGCGCCGGTACGCGTGGGCATGGCCGTCGCAAAAAATTGCGGCATGCCGTAGTCATAGAGGTCGTCCGGCGCCTTTGAAAACGGCACGAGTTCCTCCTCCGGCCGCCGGCAACCGGCCGCCGCCAATCCCAGACCCGCCAGCGCAAACGACGCGGACATGATTTTGACGAAATGGCGTCGGGACACCGGGTCGCTGAACTCGCTTGCGCCTTGGGGAAATTCGCGGTGCAACCAGTCCTTGAACTCCGGCGTGTCGGACAAATCATCCAGGCTCCGCCAATAACGGCGGCCCGTCGCGGACATTTTGGCTGGAGTGGGTGGGTTCGGGTTCATTCGGAAACAACGGACAAAATTCTTGCGACCGATTTATGATTTACGATTGATGATTGATGATTGAAAAAAGCTCCCGCCCGATGCTCACTTGCGAGCACGAATCGTAAATCGCAAATCATAAATCGTAAATGGTTCATCGGTGGCAGGCGGAACAGTTTTGCAGTGATTGGACGCTCCAGTCGTGGACAAATTTCACGCCGTCGGTCGCCTGCATGTCCGCGGCGATATCCGCGTTCGTGTTCCATTGCCAGCCCAGATCCGTGACCTTGTTTTCGGGCCGGATGAATGCCGCCGGGTCGCGGTGACAGTTCAAACAAAACGCCATGGTCAGCGATTGGTCGTGATGCACCTCGTCCATCTGGTCAATGCGTCCGTGGCATTCCACGCAACTGATGCCGCGGCGCACGTGTACGGAATGGTTGAAATAGACGTAGTCCGGCACCCGGTGAACTTGCACCCAGGGAATGGGCACGCCATTGGTGGCACTCTCACGGACCAGGGCCAGCCGGGGATCGTCCTTGAGCACCTGATTATGGCAATTCATGCACGTGGACGCGGACGGGATGTTGGAAAACCAGGATTTTTCCACGGTGGTATGGCAGTAGCGGCAGTCCATGCCCAACTGGCCGGCGTGGACCGCGTGCGAAAATGGCACCGGCTGGATCGGCTCATAACCCACCCGCGAATATTTGGGCGTGAAATAATAAGTGACCCCGGCCGTGACGGCGCCCCCCACCAGCACAAGGCCGGCGGCGATCAAAAAAGGCAACTGGTTTGTCCACTTCGGAAAAATCGCTGGCATCGCAGAAAACGACCCGTCAGTTAATCAAATTTTGTCCTTCTCTCCGCAAACATTGGGCAAGATGTTTAGCGATTGACCGCCTCTTCCGCAAGAAAGTTTGTGAAAAATTTCACGTTTTCCAACCAAGGTAAACCCAATGGGTTGCACCGGCGCGGTTACAGACAAAAAACGTTCCTGGCTCGACTCGAAATAGAGGAATGCTCCATTGACGCTTTCTTCGGCGAACAGGCATCATCGCTGCATGGAAACCAACCCATCACGCCCGGCGCGAATACTGGTTCTGTACTTCAGCCAGGGCGGCCACACGAAAATGATGGCGGACCTCGTCGCGGAAGGCGCCGCCGGCGTCCCCGACACCGAAGTCCGTCTCAAGAGCGTCAGCGAGGCAACCGCTGACGATCTGGTCTGGTGCGACGGCGTGGCGGCTGGTTCGCCCACGCACATGGGCACCATCGCCTGGGAAATGAAGCAATGGTGGGACGTCACGGTCCAGCCACTCTGGCCGAAGACGGAAGGCAAAATGGGCTGCGCCTTCACCTCTTCCGGCGGCCAGGCCGGCGGCGGTGAATTGACGTGCCTGGCGCTTCAAATCGTGCTCATGAACTACGGCCTTCTGGTCTTTGGCATCCCGGACTACGTGGCGCCGGGCCAGACCCTGCATTACGGGGCAATCTGCGCGGGCCGCCCGCGCAATGACGGTGATCGCGAGGCCTGCCGCCGCCTGGGTTGCCGCCTGACCGAATGGGTGCAAACATTCATTTGCCAGCGTCCCGAACACGATCCCCGGAAGGCCACCTACGCCAGATTCCCGGATAAATAAGTGAACGACGGACGAGCGTCGTAGCGGCTTTCGGCAGAAAGCCGCACTCTTCAATTTTCCGGAATTTGCGACGTTCTGCCGGGCCGCTGCCACGGTCGCCAAGGATTTCCTCTATTTCAGCGTGGTCTTTTGTGTCGGCGTGCGCAGCGGATAAAGTCCCGGGCAACAGCCGAAGGTTTCATGAAACGCCTGGCTGAAATGGCTCAGGCTGGAATAACCCACCTCCAGCGCGGCCTCGGTGACGTTGAATTTGCCCGAGCGCAGCAGTTCCGCCGCGCGTTCCATGCGCAACTGGCGGATATATTGCGGGATGGTCATGCCCGTCGCCGAGGAAAACGTCCGGCTCAAATGAAACGGGCTGCAGCCCACGGCGCGTCCGATTTCCTCCAGGTTCGGCGGGGTCTCCAGATTTTCGCCGAGCAGCGCCACCACCTTCTCGACGCGTTCGGCGGAAAGCCGTTGCTGCCGCTGGCAGAACAATTCCCGCTCGCCCGGCGCGCTAAAAAACAACTCTGCCGCCAGTTCCAGCGCCTTGGTCTGATACCAAAGCTTTTGCGCCGCCGCGAGCACGGGCGCCGCGCGCAGGCTGGCGAGCAATTGCTGTTGCCGGCTCGTCAACCGCGTCGGCGTCATCACGGCGGACTCTTCGGATTGGCCGGCGATGACTTCGCGCACCAGCGGGTGCAATGACGGCGTGAAATCGCCGAGGTGCCGCCGCAAGAAATCGAACGACATCTCGACCGTCAAAAACTGGTGCCGCTGCTCCGCCTGCCGGGACGCGCGCAGCGGTTGTTCGCCACGCCGGTAAAAGCCGACGGTCAACGGCGTGAACGCAACTTCCTGGCCGTTGAAGGCGACGTTGCCGTTGCCGGCAAGATTCAGGCAGACCTCAACACTGCCGGGATGAAAGCTTTTGCCCCAGTCAAAGACCGTGTGCGTTTTGAAGTCGTGCCACTCGAAACTCACGCCCGCCCCGCGCACACTGCCGTGCAAATGCCTCCAGCCTTCGCCGATCGCATTCCACGCCGGACGTTCGGTGAACGCCGGGGCCATGGCGAATTCCGCCGGATCGGCGGCTTCCGCCCGTTGTTTGACCGGTTTAGGCACGACCCCAATGTGCCATCTTTGGAGCCGCGAGCAAATATCTTGTCGTTATCAGGGCAAAATGGGGCGTATCTAAAATACACACCGAATGGAGACAATCCCCTTCTCCACATTGGATGGGGAGAAGGTGGCCGGATGAGGCGTTCCAGGCAAGGCGGGGAAAAGGATAAAATTGGGGTGCGTCTGACATAATAAACAACCGCAACTCACCGTCAAAAAATCGCAAGCGAACGGGAGTGGAAATTCTGCGCGTCCTTTATTCTCGTGCCATGAAATTGCAAATGAAGCTAACGGCCCTGATTTTGGGAGCGTTCGTCGGCCTGCCGGCCTTGATGGCGGACGAGCCGACCACGTCCGCACAGCCTCCGGATACGGGCTACGGCCTTTTCAATCTGCTCGACCATCGCAGTTCGTACGGGCAGGACGTTTTCCCGGAACCGTTTCTGGTGGACGACTCGGACGCGGAAGAGAATGAAGCCCGCCTGGACTGGCTGCACACCCAGGCGGATGGCGCCAAAAGTGACCTCGTCACCGCGGAAGTGGAAAAGGGCTTTGGCCTCCTGACCCTGGAGATTGAAGTTCCATACGAACGCGACGTGGAGAACGGCAATGTTTCCCAGGGCATCGGTAACATTGATTTGGGTGCGCGTTATCCGCTCTACCAATTTGTCTCCCCAGGGGGACTTTGGGACACCACCTTCGGCTCGGGTGTGGAACTGGGCATTCCGACCGAATCTGCCGTCAGCAAAAACACCGAGTTGGTTCCGAAGTTTTTCAATGACACCCGGATCGGCCGGCATTTCACCGCGCAATCCATCTTCGGTTATTCAACGCTGTTTGGTCCCGGCGACGATGGTGGCCGGCAGACATTTGAATACGGATTCGATTTCGGCTGGACGGTCCAGCATCGAGAACTGCCCCTGCCGGGCGTGCTGCAGTTTGTTCCCGTGTTCGAACTGGCGGGGGAAACCGGGTTGAACAAGGGCGAATCCGGTCAGAACAGCCTGCTGGGCAACGCGGCTGTCCGCCTGAACCTCAAAACCATCGGCGGCGTGCAGCCGCGCCTCGGCGCTGGCTACGTGTTCCCGCTGGACAACAATGCCCGCACCGAAGTACATCACGGCGTGGTGGTCAGTCTGGTGTTTGAATACTGAACATTTTCAACAACCTGCGACATGTATTTGAATCGGCGGCAATTTCTACTCCTCAGCGCGGGCTTGGTCGCCGGTTGCAGTTCGACGAAGCCCGGTGTGGTTTCCCCCACACGCGAAGCCCGGCTGATCAATGCCGGACCGGCCGGCGACTACGCCGCCGACGGTGTCTATGACCGCTTCTGGGCTCTGGGATTCTTTATTATTCGCCGGGGTAACAGACTCTTTGCCTTGTCTTCCGTTTGCACGCATCGGCGCTGCCGGTTGGATGCCGAGTCGAACCATTCCTTTTCCTGCCCGTGCCACGGCTCAACCTTTGATCCCGACGGTCGCGTCACCGGCGGCCCGGCTAAACGCGACCTGCCGGTGCTGGCAACATTAATCAATGAACGAGGCGAGCTGGTTGTAAAAGTACCCGCCGCTTAAAACGGAGATTCGCGGATATTTAACCGCGAATCACGCTGAACACGCGAAAGTTTAACCACCGACTTCTTTTCGCGTATTTGGTGTATTTCGCGGTCAAAAAGCTAGTGGACCTGGCCGGCGGAGTTTTCAAGCACGACATCGGACAGCACGGCCGTGTCGGACCGGTCCGGCACGTGCGAGCAAAAGCCGATGCCGACGTAGAAATGTTTTTTGAAGTGCAACTCGGCGGTCTTGCCAACCTGGTGCATGGGTTCGCCGTTCCGGCTCAGATAGAGCGCAAAGGTGTCACCGTGCTTTTCGATGCCGATGCGGATGGGCGCTTCACCTGCGTGCCGGGGCAGCTCCTGGAGATGAAAGACCTCCGCAAGGTCGGCGCCCTTCTTCGGCCGCAATGCCAGGTGAATCAACCCGCGCCCATGCCACGCGGTCATGATCTCCCTGGAATCATCGTCCAGGTCCTGGCGAATGACGAGGACGGCCTTGCGATCGTTGTAGCCTTTCGGGTCCGGAAAGGTGACATCGGCGGCGAGGGAAATATCGCCGGACATCCTCTGCCAGAGATACCGGAACTCGTCGCGCGTGTACCAGATGTTATAGCTGGCGGAGTTGAGGGTATATTGCTCTGTGCCGGGGTCGTAACTGGCGCTGCCTGGCAACAACGGGGCGCCGATATCAGACTGGCCTTCAAACAGGCCGATGGGCGTGTTGAAAGTTACTGTGGGCCGGTGAAAATCCTTTGGCGGCGGCACCTGCTTGTGCGTGGCGGAGCCCGGCAACGCCCAATCCGGCACGGTGGGTGTCTGGGCATTGAGCAATGATTGTGCGGCACACAGAATCAGGATCGCCAGGGAGGATTGGCGGGGAAGTTTCATGATGGGCGATTGAACCTCGTGACCCGCACGGGTGTAAAGAAAAAACACTTTACCGGCAGTTTTTTGTGCCACCGGCAGCCGCGTTTGGTTAAAGAGGACAATATGGCTGCGCTTTCACAAGCGCGGCCACGCAATTATTTTTTCTTCGCTTTTTTTGCGGCTTCTTCCTCGAGGGCGGCCTGGGCGGCGGCGAGTCGGGCGACCGGCACCCGGAAGGGACTGCAAGACACATAGGTCAAGCCGAGACGATGACAGAATTTCACGCTGTCCGGGTCGCCACCGTGTTCGCCACAAATTCCCAGCTTTAAATCCTTGCGCACACTGCGGCCCTTTTCCGCCGCCATCCGCATCAACTGGCCCACGCCGGTCTGGTCAATGGAGGCAAAGGGATTCTTTTTGATGATTTCCAGTTCCGTGTACGGCGGCAGGAAGCTGCCGGAATCGTCGCGGCTCATGCCCAAGCAGGTTTGCGTCAGGTCATTGGTCCCGAAACTGAAGAACTGCGCGGTGTGCGCGATTTCGTCGGCGGTCAACGCGCCGCGCGGCACTTCAATCATCGTGCCCACCAGGTAATCCAGTTTCACACCCTTTTCCTTCATCACCTCTTGTGCGACGCGATGGACGACTTCCACCTGCAAATCCAGTTCCTTCTTGAAGCCGACGAGCGGAATCATGACTTCGGGTTTTACCTTGGTGCCGGCTTTCTGGACTTCCGCCGCGGCCTCGAACACCGCCCGTGATTGCATCTCGGAAATTTCCGGATAAACGATGCCGAGCCGGCAGCCGCGGAAACCGAGCATCGGATTGAACTCGTGCAGTTCCTTGACGCGCTGCTGAATCTTCTCAACGGGCACGCCCATTTTCTCGGCCAGGTCGTTCTGGGCCGCATGGTCATGCGGTAGAAATTCGTGCAACGGCGGGTCGAGAAAACGGATGGTGGCCGGAAGACCTTTGAGTTCCTTGAAGATGCCGACGAAATCCTCTTTCTGGTAGGGCAGAATTTTGGCCAGGGCCTCCTTTCGGTCCTTCAGGTTGTCGGCCAGAATCATCTCGCGCATGGCGTCAATGCGATTGCCCTCAAAGAACATGTGTTCGGTGCGGCACAGGCCAATGCCCGTGGCGCCGAACGCCAGCGCATTGGCCGTTTGTTCGGGCGTGTCGGCGTTGGTGCGCACTTGCAGCTTCGTAACCTTGGAGCACCAGCCCATCAATTTGGCAAACATCTGGTAGGTTGCGCTTTCCTTTGCCGCCAGCGACTTTTCGACCAGCACCTGCACAATTTCCGAGGCCGCGGTTTTGATCTCGCCCGGATATACTTCACCCGCCGTGCCGCTGATGGAGAGGTAATCGCCTTCCTGGTAGGTCGTCCCGTCCACGGTCATCGTCCGGGCCTGATAATCAATCTGCAACGCCGCCGCGCCGCAGACGCAGACCTTGCCCATCTGCCGGGCCACGAGCGCCGCGTGCGAGCTCACGCCGCCTTTTGCAGTCAGGATGCCCTCGGCCGCAATCATGCCACGCAGGTCTTCCGGCGAAGTTTCGTTGCGGACCAGCAAAACCCTTTCGCTTTTCGCCGCGGCAGCGTCCGCCCGGTCGGCGTTCAGATACATCTTGCCCGAGGCCGCGCCCGGACCGGCGGGCAATCCTTTGGCGATGCACTTGGCCGCCTTGACCGCCTTTCGGTCAAACACCGGCGCCAATACCTGGTCCAATTGATCGGCCGGCACACGACGAATGGCCGTCTTCCAATCAATCAACTTTTCCTTCTCCATCTCGATGGCAAAACGGACAGCCGCCAGGCCGGTGCGTTTGCCGTTGCGGGTCTGGAGCATGAACAGTTTACCTTCCTGAATCGTGAACTCGAAATCCTGCACATCCTTGAAATGGGATTCGAGCGTCTTGCGGACCTGTTCCAGTTCGGCAAACGCCTTGGGTAGATGACCCTTGAGTTGCGCCACCGGTTCGGGTGTGCGCACCCCGGCCACCACGTCCTCGCCTTGGGCGTTGATGAGAAATTCGCCGTAGAAAACCTTCTCGCCGGTCGCCGGGTCGCGGGTGAAGGCCACGCCGGAGCCCGACTGGTCGCCGGTGTTGCCATAGACCATTGCCTGGACATTGACTGCCGTGCCCCACTCGGCGGGGATGCCGTATTTGCGACGATAGACAATCGCCCGGTCGTTCATCCACGAGCCAAACACGGCGCCGACGGAACCCCATAACTGCTTCCACGGATCCTGCGGAAATTCGCTGTTGGTCCGCTCCTTGATCAGTGCCTTGAAACGTTTCACCAGTTCTTTCAAATCGGCCACCGTCATTTTGGTGTCTTCGATGTCGGCATGGTGCCGGTCGTGCTTGAGTTTATGAATGACCACCTCAAACGGTTCGTGGTCTTCGTTGGGCCGTTTCTGGACGCCCATCACCACGTCGCCGTACATTTGGATGAACCGGCGGTAACAGTCCCAGGCAAACCGCTCGTTCTTGGTGGCCTTGACCAGCGCGAGGACCGTCTCATCGTTCAAACCCAGGTTCAAAATCGTGTCCATCATGCCCGGCATGGAATCGCGGGCGCCTGAACGGACGGAAACGAGCAGCGGCATGGCCGTCTTGTCACCAAACTTCGTGCCCATGATCTTCTCGATGAACGCCACACCGGCCCGGACCTGGCCGTCCAGAATTTTGGGATAGGACTTTTTATTCTGGTAAAAGTAGGTGCAGACCTCGGTGGTGATGGTGAAGCCCGGCGGCACCGGCAGTCCGATCCGGCTCATCTCGGCCAGGTTGGCGCCCTTGCCGCCCAGCAACGGTTTCATTCCGCCGTTGCCATCAGCCTTCTTGTTGCCAAATAAATAAACGTACTTGGATGCTTTGGCCATAAAATCAATTTTAAATGCTTGCGCGTTGGAACCGGAAAAACCCCAAATCGAGCGCGGAATCTAGCAAAGGCATTCGCCATGTCAACGTTTGACTCCGGCTGGCCGGTGGCGTCAAACCTGCCGGGATGTGAATAACTCGCTTCTTGATTTGGCGGTAACCCTCGTTCAATCTGAATTAGCCGAAATTGAAGGGCTCATTATGGAAACCATTGGCGAGGAACTATACCGGGGACAATTGCGAGCGGAAGATCGACCGGTCGTGGACGGCGAACGCCATTTTCGATATTGGTCCCCCTGGCTGGCGGTGTTTGTGTTCGCCTGGCTGGTCGGCTATTGCAACCTGGCCCATGATCCGGTTGCCCTCTTCGAAAAGAACTGGGTCTTCATCTTCGTTGGATTTGGCGGAGCCATTCTGGGCAACATCTCGGCCGTGGGAGGCGGCATTGTTTTCATTCCGGTCGTCATGTTTGTGTTCCACCTCCCGCCCGTCACCGCCCTGAAAATCGCCCTCACCAGCCAGTCCTTCGGCATGACCAGCGGCGCCATCGGATGGATTCAGAAGCGGGTCGTCCCGCTGCGCGCATTGAAACTCACCGTGCCCGGACTGCTGATTGGCAGTACCATCAGTTCCCTGGTGATTCATCCCAGCGCGTTGCTGGTCAAATTGCTGTTCGGTCCGGTCTCGATTTTGCTTGGCATTCTGACCATTGTCCTCTCCCGCCGGGCCGCGAAATCCGCCGTGCGCCTGACGATTCCGCCCAACGCCGCTTTCCCGCTGTTCGCCATTTCCCTGATTGGCGGACTCATTACCGGCTGGATTGCCATCGGCGAAGGCGAACTGGTCGCCGCGCTGTTGATGCTGGTCTATGGAGTCAACGTCGCCTCCTGCATCGGCCTGGGAGTGGTGTTGCTGTCCATTAATTCCATTTACTTGACCCTGCTCCACCAATTTTTCCTGGGCGGGATACCCTGGCACATCGCCGCCTTCACGGGTCTGGGTTGTGTTTTTGGCGCGCGCCTGGCGCCCTTCCTCAGTCGTCGGTCCAATCCGCTGGTGCTCAAGACCATCTTTGCCATCATCGCCATCTGCGATGGAATCCTCTTCATCGTCCAATACGTCATCATTCACTTTAAGGATTGACCGCCAGGCCGCAAATCGGCCCAGCCGGCACCGGCGACCGATCAGGTCAATAATATAAATATCAACGCATCATGATACGTTGATTTTTAATTTGCACAACAGGGCGCTTTCCGTTAGTTTCTGGCGGGTTAATCTGCAGCCAACCAATGCCGGACCGAATTGAACATCTTGAGCGTCTGTTGCGCGAACGCATCGTCATCCTGGACGGCGCGACGGGCACGATGATCCAGCAGCACCGGCTGGATGAGGCGGCCTTTCGCGGCGCGCGGTTCACGGATTGGCGCGGGAAGGACCTAAAGGGCCTTAATGACCTGCTCAACCTGACGCAGCCGCACATCGTCGAGGACATCCATCGCCAGTATCTCGAGGCCGGCGCGGACATTGTCGAAACGAACACCTTCAACTCGCAATCCATCTCGCTGGCGGATTACGGGCTGGAATCGCTGGCTTATGAATTGTCGAAGGCCGGCGCGGAATGCGCGCGGCGCGCGGTGGACCAAATTGAACAGACCCAACCCGGCCGGGTCGGCTTCGTCGCCGGCGCCATCGGGCCGACGACCAAAACCTCGTCCATCTCCACCGACGTGAACAATTCCGGCGCGCGGGGAACGACGTTCGATGACCTGGTCACGGCCTATGGTGAACAGGTCCGCGGCCTGCTCGACGGCGGCGTGGATTTGCTGCTGGTGGAAACCATCTTCGACACGCTGAACGCGAAGGCGGCGTTTTTCGCCATTCAGAAAATCCTGGAAGAGCGGGGAATTCAAACAATTGAAGGTAGGGCGGGCAGTCCCCTGCCCGCCGAGCGGCGCGCACGGAGTGACGCGCCCTGCCAAGTGCGCGTTCCCATTCTCGCGTCGGTCACGTTCATCCAGGCCGGCAGCAATCGCGGTGTGACCGGCCAGACGGTCGAGGCCTTCTGGAATTCCATCTCGAATGTTCCCCTGCTCTCCGTGGGCATGAACTGCGCGCTCGGCCCGAAGGAATTGCGTCCGCTCATCGAGGAGCTTTCCGGCCTCGCGCCCATTTACGTCAGCGCGTATCCCAACGCCGGTTTGCCGAATCCGCTGCTGCCGACCGGTTTTCCGGAAACACCGGAAACGCTCGCGCCGCAGCTTCGCGAATGGGCGCAGAACGGCTGGCTGAACATCGTGGGCGGCTGCTGCGGCACCACGCCCGACCATATCCAGGCCATTGCCGCCGCGGTAAAAAACCTGCCGCCGCGGGTGCCGCCGAAGATCGAACCGTATCTGCGTTTGAGCGGACTGGATGCGCTCACCGTCCGGCCCGATTCCAATTTCCTGAACATCGGCGAGCGCACCAATGTGGCCGGTTCGCCCAAATTCGCCCAGCTCATCAAGGCCGGCGACTTCGAGGCGGCGCTGGCCGTGGCGCGCCAGCAGGTCGAGAACGGCGCGCAGGTGATTGACGTCTGCATGGACGAGGGAATGATCGACGGTGTCGCGGCGATGACTCGCTTTCTCAACCTCATCGCCTCCGAGCCGGACATTTGCAAGGTGCCGGTGATGGTGGACTCCTCGAAATGGGAGGTCATTGAGGCCGGGTTGAAATGCCTGCAAGGCAAGGGCATCGTGAACTCCATTTCGCTCAAGGAAGGCGAGGAAAAATTTCTGCATCAGGCCCGGCTGGTCCGCCACCACGGCGCGGCCGTGGTGGTGATGGCGTTCGACGAGCGCGGCCAGGCCGACTCGTTCGAGCGGCGCATTGCCGTCTGCCAGCGCGCCTACGATTTGCTGACACAAAAGGCCGGCTTTCCGCCGCAGGACATCATTTTTGATCCGAACGTGCTGACCGTCGGCACCGGCATGGAGGAACATGCGAATTACGCCGTGGATTTCATCCGGGCGACGAGATGGATCAAGGACCACCTGCCGCGGGCCAAGGTCAGCGGCGGCATCAGCAACGTCTCGTTTTCGTTCCGCGGCAACAACGCTGTGCGCGAGGCGATGCACTCGGCGTTCCTGTACCACGCCATCCGCGCCGGACTCGACATGGGCATCGTCAATGCCGGCCAGCTCGCCGTTTACGACGAGGTGCCGAAGGATTTGCTGGAGCTCGTCGAAGACGTGCTGCTGAACCGCCGCCCGGACGCCACCGAACGGCTCATCAAATTTGCCGAGTCCGTGAAGCAAAAGGGCAAGGCCGAGGTCGTCGCCGATGAATGGCGCCAGGGCACGGTCGAGGAACGGCTCAGCCACGCCCTGGTCAAGGGCATCGCAGAGTTCATTGACCTGGACATCGAGGAAGCGCGCCAGAAATACGGCAAACCGCTGCTGGTCATCGAAGGCCCGCTCATGGCCGGCATGAGCGTGGTCGGCGATCTGTTTGGTTCCGGCAAGATGTTTTTGCCGCAGGTCGTCAAATCCGCGCGCGTGATGAAGAAAGCCGTGGCTTATCTGCAACCATTCATGGAAGCGGAAAAGCGGGCCACCGGCGGCGTGCATAAAAATGCCGGAAAAATCCTCATGGCCACCGTGAAGGGCGACGTGCATGACATCGGCAAGAATATTGTCGGCGTCGTGCTCGCCTGCAACAACTACGAGGTCATCGACCTCGGGGTGATGGCGCCGTGCGAAAAAATCATCGCCACGGCACTCGAACAGCACGTTGACATCATCGGCCTGAGCGGGCTCATCACGCCGTCGCTGGATGAAATGGCGCACGTGGCGCGTGAGCTGGACCGGCAGGGATTGAAGCTGCCGCTGCTGATTGGCGGCGCGACCACAAGCAAGGCACACACGGCGGTGAAAATTGCACCCGGTTACCGTGAGCCGGTGGTCCATGTCCTCGACGCCTCGCGCGCCGTGCCGGTGGTCGGCAGCCTAATCAGCGCCGGACAGAAGCCCGGATTCGTTCAACAGATTCGCGAGGACTACGACCGCGTCCGCGCCCAACATGCCGGGCAAAGCGCAAAATTGGTCACCCTCGGGGAAGCCCGCGCCCGTGCCCCAAAATTGAGTTTCGACGATTTGCCAAAGCCGGAATTTGTCGGGATTCGCGCCTTGTCATCGGAAACCACCACCCTCAACACCCAGCATTCCGCCCGCGTCACCCTCTCGGAGCTGGTCCCGCTGATCGACTGGACCCCGTTCTTCCACACCTGGGAGTTGCGCGGGGTTTACCCGAAAATCCTGCAACATGAAAAGCACGGCGAGGAAGCGCGCAAACTCTTTGCTGACGCGCAGGAATTGCTGGAAAAAATCGTCTCCGGAAAATTACTCCAGCCGCGCGGCGTTTACGGCTTGTTCCCGGCCAATCGCGTTGGCGACGACGTGGAACTTTACCCGGATGAATCGCGCACGAAGGTCCTGACGACGTTCCATTTTCTGCGCCAGCAGATTGAAAAAACGGACGGCACGCCCAACTGGTGTCTGGCGGATTTTATCGCGCCGAAACATTCAACGTTCAACATTCAACATTCAACATCGAATGATCATTTGGGCGCCTTTGCCGTCACCAGCGGGCATGGATTGAAGGAGCTGGTCGAGAAGTACAAGGCGGACCATGATGACTACAACGCCATCCTGGCGGAGGCGCTGGCGGACCGGCTGGCCGAGGCGTTCGCGGAGTTCCTGCACCGGCGCGTCCGCGGGGAATGGGGCTACGGCCGGAATGAAAATCTTTCCACCGATGATCTGGTTGCGGAAAAATACCGCGGCATCCGGCCGGCGGCGGGTTATCCGGCCTGTCCCGACCACACGGAAAAGGGAATTCTCTGGAAACTGCTCGATGTGGAAAAGCACACCGGCATCCAGTTGACGGAAAGCTTTGCCATGTGGCCGGGCAGTTCGGTGAGCGGGCTGTATTTCGCACACCCCGAATCCAAATACTTCGCGGTCGGCAAACTCGGCCGCGAACAGGTACTGGATTATCACCTGCGCAAAGGCCTGACTTTGCAGGAAGTTGAGCGGTGGCTGGGGCCGTGGTTGAATTATGAGCCACCGGCGGTTGCGACCGGTTCGCCGGCGCCTTGCGCGTGTGGTGTACGGCACGGGTAAAAACGCTAAAAATGGCCGGGCTCAGCAAAAGGAAAGTCATGGCGACCTTTATGCAACCCTTAAAAATGGTGCGGGTGGACGCCGATTTGTTCGAGGCCATCGGTTACGTGCCCAAAAGCCGGCAGCTTTACATTCGATTCCGGCATGCGCCCGCGCTGGACTTCGACAACGTGCCGGGTTTCCGTGTTGAAGGCCTGCTGAAGGCTCCGCGGAAGGACGCCTGTTACCGGACGTTCATCAAGAACCGTTTCCTGACAAAACCCGTGGAACTGCCACCGCCGGGTTGACTCAAAGCCGGACTTGTTTTTCGCGCGATTCGGCCTAAATTGAAGGCATGAAGCAGGACGTTGTGGCAGTTCAGATTCGCGGAATCATCCCGGCCAACAGCGGTTGTGCGCTTTTTGTCGGCAACGACCAGAAGGTTTTTGTCATCAACGTCGAGCCGCAAATGGGGGCGGTCATCGGCATGTTCCTGCGGCAGACCCCGAAAGAACGCCCTCTCACCCATGACCTCATCAACCGGATGTTTCAAGGTTTTGGCATCACGGTGGAACGCGTGGTCATCACGGACTTGAAAAATTCGACCTACTTTGCCCGGTTGATTCTGCAGCAGCAAAACGAGCTGGCCCGGAAAATCGTGGAGCTCGACGCGCGCCCCAGCGACTGCCTGGCCCTCGCCGCCGCCCAGAAAAAACCGATCTTTGTGGCCGCCTCCCTCTTTGAGCAGGTCGAGGACATGAGCGAAGTGTTGAATCGAATCAACGAAACCGGCAGCGAGGCGGAGTAAAATGGCCGCCGTCCAGACTTCATCGCCGGCCCTCATTTGCGGTGACGACGAGTTCGCCGTAAAACGACGCGCCAAACAACTCTACCAGCAGTGGTGCGGGGAAATCGGGGGCATGGACCATGAAATCATCGAAGCCGCCGTGGCCAACAGCGGTGAAGCCATGGCCGCCATCGCCCGGCTGCGCGAAGCCCTCCAAACCCTGCCTTTTTTTGGCACAGGCAAGGTCATCTGGCTGCGGGACTGCAATTTTCTGGGCGAGGAACGGGTGGCGTCCGCCCAGATGGTCACCGAGTCACTGTCTGATCTGGCCGGGGAATTGAAGGCCTTTGCGTGGTCGAGCAATCGCGGCATCCGGCTTTTGATCAGCGCGGGCAGGGTGGACAAACGCAAAACCTTCTTCAAGACACTCGATAAAATCGGCTCGGTCGAAAGCCTCGCGGGCTGGTCGGCAGACGACCGCGACTGGGCGGACCGCGCGGAGGTCACGGCGCGAACCGCCGTGCGTGACCGAAAAAAGGAAATTTCCGACGAAGCGGTGGCCGAACTGGTCAGCCGCATCGGGCCCAACCCGCGCCAGCTTGACAATGAAATCGAAAAACTCTGCCTGTTTGCCGGCGATCGGAGGCAAATTGAAGCCGGCGACGTCAATGCGGTGTGCGCCCGGAACAAGACGGCACGGGCGTTTGCGCTGGGGGACGCCCTGGGAGACCGTGATTTGCCCCGCTTGTTGCGGCGGCTGGACGAGGAGTTGTGGGAGGTGAAGTTCGATTCCAAAAAATCGGAAATCGGCCTGCTGTACGGGTTGATCGCCAAGGTGCGTGCGATGTTGTTGTTGAAGGAGATGCTGCGCGAAGGCTGGATCAAGCCCGAGATGGATTACAATCGGTTCAAGGCTCAACTCCAGCGGGTGCCGGCGGACCAGTTGCCCGGCGACCGGCGGTTCAATCCGCTGGCCTTGAACCCGTACGTGCTTTACAAGGCGCTGCCGCAGGTGAAACACTATTCCGAGGCGGAACTGGTGCGGGCCATGGATTTGTTGTTGCGCTGCAACCAGCGGCTGGTTTCCAGCGGCCTCGATGAAACGCTCGTCCTGCAACAAACCCTGGTGCAGATCGTCACGCCGACCGCGGCGTTGGCGTGACCGTTAAAAGGATTTTTTCGAAAAATGACCACGCCTTCGGCAAAAATGTTGGTGCTGGCATGCAAGAATTTTGTGTGCGTGAAAATTGTGGGCCGGGCCAATTTCACCTATGGCCCCGATTTCAAGAGCCTGCTGACCGGGCTGGCTGCCAAGGGGTACGACCGTTTCATCATTGACCTGTCGGAATGCGTGCTCATGGACAGCACCTTCCTGGGCCTCCTGGCCGGCTTTGGCCTGAAGTTGAACCAGGCAGCCACCACGGACCAGCACGGCATTGAATTGTTGAATCCCAGTCCGCGCCTGGTGGACCTGCTCGAAAATCTGGGGGCGTTGCATCTATTTACAATCACGAAGGGAACCTTGCAACTGCCCGGGGACGTTCAGACCCAGACGCCGGATTCCTTGAACCCGACCCGCGAACAAATCAGCCGCACCTGTCTCGAAGCGCATCAGTCGCTCATGGCGATGAATCCCGATAACGTTATGCGTTTCAAGGACGTGACCCGTTTTTTGGCGGAAGACCTGAAGAACCTCCAAAACGCTCCGTAACGGCATGTGGCTTGCTGTGTTGCCTGTTGATTGTCAACCACAAGCCTTGTTTGCCTTATGAAAATAGACCGGAGAATTTTGACACTTTTAGTCCTGGCCCTGCTGGCTTTCCGGCCGGTTCCCAGCCGAGCGCAGGACACCACCACTTCAGACAGCGACACCAACGCGGCGCCCACCCTCAAGGATTTGATGGCCGCAAACGATCAAATCACCAACACCGTCGGCGTGGTGCTGGTGAAAATCTCCTCGACCGAGTGGGTCGGGATGTATGAAGTGACGCAGGACGCCTATCAACGAGTGATGGGCAGCAATCCCAGCGCTTTCGCAGGTTCGGATCATCCGGTGGATTCGGCGACCTGGAACGACGCCATGGCCTTCTGTAAAAAATTGACTGACACCGAACGTAAGGCAGACCAACTGCCGAGAGGTTTCGTCTACACCCTGCCGACCCAGACGCAATGGGAAAAACTCGTGGACGATGCTTCCTCGAGCGATGCCGTGATGAGCTTGAACGGACAACGCCATTCCTCCACCGAGTCCGTCGGCAGTCTGGGGGCGAACCGTTACGGTCTCTACGACATGCGTGGCAATGTCATGGAATGGTGCCTCGATCCGCAGGACAAACCCTATCGGGTTTTACGGGGCGGGGCCTGGGACACGTACATTGACATCAACGCCCGCGTCGAATTTCGTGAGTACTCGGCCCCCGAAAAAACCAAAAACGATTACGGGTTCCGCGTGGTGCTGGAACCTCCTGGTGATTGATTGAATGGCTCAAACCGCCGCAGGCGCGGGTGTTCCCAACCCCGGCAATTTGGGCGGTGCGGGCTTGGGCGGTGTTTCCGGCAGGGGCGTGCCGGCCGGCGCACCCATCAGCGTTCCATTTTGAGGTTTTGGCGGCGGTGGCGTGAACTTCCCGGTTTTGACGATGTCCTCAACCTGTGTCCGATCGAGCGTTTCATGCTCCAGCAGGGCATTAGCGATTAATTCCAGCTTGTCACGGTGGGTCAGAATGATGTCCTGAGCCCGTTTGTAACCCTCATCAATGAGGCGCTTGATTTCCTCGTCAATCTCGCTCGCCGTGGTTTCGCTGTAAACCTTCGTGCGCGCCATTTCCCGACCCAGGAAGACATACTCGTCGTCACTGCCGTATTGCACCATGCCGACCTTGTCGCTCATGCCGTACTGGCAAACCATCGCGCGCGCCAGATTGGTGGCCTGCTGGATGTCCATGGCCGCGCCCGTCGAAATGTCGCCCGAAACCACTTCCTCGGCAATGCGCCCGGCCATGGTCACGGCGAGATCGTCAAACATCTCCTTGCGGCGGCGGTTTAAGATGTCCTTTTCGGGCAACTGCATCGTCGAACCCAGCGACTGTCCGCGGGGAATGATCGTGACCTTGTGCAAGGGATGGGTGTGTTCCAGCACCACGTTCACCAGCGCATGGCCCGCCTCATGCCAGGCCGTGAATTTCTTCTCCTCGGCGGTCATGGCCAGGCTGCGGCGTTCACGGCCCCAACGAACCTTGTCGCGCGCCTCTTCCAGCTCTTCCATGCCAACGGATTTTTTGTTCGTCCGCGCGGCGAGCAAGGCGGCTTCGTTCAATAGATTGGCCAGCTCCGCGCCCGAGTAACCCGGCGTGCCGCGCGCGATGATGGATAAATCCGCCTCGGGCGCGAGTTTCACGTTCTTGGCGTGCACCTTCAAAATCGCCTCGCGCCCGCGCACGTCGGGCAGATTGACCACCACCTGCCGGTCGAACCGGCCCGGACGCAACAAGGCCGGGTCGAGCACGTCCGGCCGGTTGGTTGCGGCGATGATGATGATGCCTTCCTGGGTATCGAAACCGTCCATCTCGACGAGCAAGGCGTTGAGCGTTTGTTCGCGTTCGTCGTTGCCGCCGCCGAGACCATGCCCGCGACTGCGTCCGACGGCGTCAATTTCATCAATAAAAACCAGACACGGCGTGTTGCGGCGCGCCTGTTCAAACATGTCGCGCACGCGGCTGGCGCCGACACCGACAAACATTTCCACAAAGTCCGAACCGCTGATGCTGAAAAAAGCCGCGTCCGCCTCGCCGGCAATCGCCTTGGCCAGCAGGGTCTTGCCCGTCCCCGGCGCGCCCACCATCAGAACGCCCTTGGGAATGCGCCCGCCGAGCCGCTGGAACTTTTTCGGGTCCTTCAAAAATTCCACCAGTTCGGAGACCTCCTCGATGGCCTCTTCCACCCCGGCCACGTCCTTGAACGTCGTTTTGTTGCGGTCCTTCGCCAGCATCCGGGCCTTGCTTTTGCCAAAACTCAGCGCGCCCTTGCCGGCAATTTTGATCTGCCGGATGAAAAAGAACCAAAACAGAATGCCAATCAGCAAAAATGGCGCAATGCTCCAGACGACGCTCATCAACATGGTGTTCGGCTGGCTCGCGTCAATTCGGTCCGATTTGTCCGAGGAGAACAACTGATCCTGCTTGGTCTGGGTCAAATACGCGTTCTTGACCACAAACGGCACTTCCACCCGTTTGCCGTCCTTGTCGGTCGCATAATAGGAACCGGTGATTTCCGTCAGCGGCGCCGTCTGCGGGTTGAAACTGACCGTCGCCTGCGAAATCAGATTGGACTGGAACTTCTGGAAAAATTCATATTGCGACAGGTTGCCAACCTGCGTCGACATACGGTCGCGCAACAGCATCAACGCCACGATGCTGCCGATGATGGCAATCCACGCCACCCACGTCGTCGGTGGCAGTTTGAAACCGCCCGGCGGCTTCTTTTGGCCGCGGTCGTTCTCTTTGTTGTTTTGGTCTTCGCCGAACATATTTTCGTACTTTGGCATGGCAAGCTAACATGACCCTCCGGCTTCCGCAATGCGCGAATTCGCTTTTCTCTGCAATGCGGAATCACCTGTGCTATCCTCTCGCCATGCGCATCGGGTCGCTGACGTTGCCGTCCAATCTGTTTCTTTCGCCGCTGGCAGGTTACACCAACCTGCCCTTCCGCCTGGTCGTGCGCGAAATTGGCGGCGTCGGCCTCTGCACCACCGATTTGGTCAACGCCCGCTCGCTCCTCGAAAAAAATCCCCGGGCGTTCAAACTCATCGAAACCCACCCCGCCGATTCGCCCCTGGCCGTCCAGCTTTTCGGGTCCGTGCCCGGGGAAATGCGCGACGCCGCGCAAATGCTTGAAGCACGTGACATCGCGTCGGTGGACATCAACATGGGCTGTCCCGTCCGCAAGGTCTGCCAGGTCGGTGGCGGCTCGGCCATGATGACCGAACTGGCCAAAACCGCCGCGCTCGTCCGCGGCATGGTCAACGCCGTGAAAATTCCCGTCACGGCCAAAATGCGCCTCGGCTGGGACGATCAGAACCTCACCGCGCCGGAGCTGGCGCGCGCGCTCGAAGACGCCGGGGTCGCCGCGATTTTTGTTCACGGCCGGACGCGCGAACAGGGGTTCAGCGGCACGGTGAACCTCGCCGGCATCCGCGCCGTCGCGCAGGCCGTCAGACATATTCCGGTCATCGGCAACGGCGACATCATCACGCCGCAGGCCGCACGAAAAATGTTTGACGAAACCGGCTGTGCCGGTGTGAGCATCGGCCGCGGTGCGTTTTACAACCCGTGGATTTTCCAGCACACGCTGGCATATCTGGGTAGGGCGGGTTCTCCGCAGCCCGCCGCTCATCCAAATACGGACACCGGCGCGCACGGAGTGACGCGCCCCACCTCGAACAACGGCGAATTGCCATCCGAACCCACTTTCGCCGAGCGCGTGCGCGTAATGTGCCGGCATCTGGACCTGATGATCGAAGTGTTTGGCGAACCACTGGGCTGCCGGATGTTCCGCAAGGTCGCGCCGTGGTATGCCAAACGATTCGGCCCGGGCCACGAATTCAACAAACGCGCCGTGCAAATCTCCACGCGCTCCGAATTCCGCGACGTGCTGGAAAACTACATCCGCTGGCGGCAACCATTCCTTGATGCGAACGGTGAATTGCTACCGCGCTTCCGGCCGCCGCCAATGGTCGCCTCCTTCATGCGCGACGAACCCGCCGCTGCTCAACACCAACAGATTCCCGTGCCCAAGGGTCCGGTGGAGGCGTGGTGAAATTCGTGGATGAATTTTCGGAGCGCGAGTTGTTCCAACTCGCAGCGGCTGCGCCAGACCTCACAGTGCTGGCTTGAGTCAGACGCACCGCTGGTTGTCCGCGCGCTGCGGATTGAGGACAATCCGCGCTTCGGTCAAATCAGAACACTGCCGCGAATACTTTAGCTGGACAACGATTTACGTTCTGAATAGCATCAAGCCGCAAAATTAGACAGGCTGAAAACAGCGTCGCCTAATCACTGTTAGGCATCGTGAGCACATGAAACCTACCGTCGCATTTATAGTTTGTATCCTAGCAGGCATTGGAATCGGCTGGTATTTTGGGCGATCACACGCAATTTCCGACTACCAGCGAGAGGCGCTGAAGAACCTGCCAACGATTGAAGCACAAATGGTCGCCTTTGATAAGCAGAGGGCTGAATATTACAAGGCTGCAAAGCCATGGGAAACAGGCACCGCTGAGATAGCGTTAGCAGGTTTCAAAGACTTGGACACCAACAATACACAAGATGCAAGGTTCAGTTTTGCCGAATTGGTAGGGCTTTATTATCGCGGCCATTTGCGTGACGGAGACACAAATCTCCTTCTTACCGACATTGTAACTTTTGCCGCCAAAGATTTGGTTCTTTCCAACGAGATTTATGGGAAGCAATGAGTTCGACGATGCCTAATACAAGGATAGGCTACAAAGCTTAGTTTGTTTTCTTCGCGTCCTTCGCGCGACTTTTTCCTGTGTAAAACTGGCTGAAGCTGGGTTCCCGCAAATTTTCCGTTCCCGCTTTCAACACCGTGTCAGCGTTTGGGCCGCTTGGGTTCTTCACCAAAGACCTTGTCAATTACCTTTCCGAATTTGGTGTCAAAAATGGTTTTTTGGGACGGCGGGGACGGCGAGATCTCCTCCTCCAGGGCGAGCACGAAACGCTTGAACCGTTCACAGCGGGCCTGGACTTTCTTGATTGAAACCTCCAGTTCCCCGACTTCTTTTCTCAGTATCTCCGCGATATCTTGTTTGTTCATAATCAGAATGACAATCTTGAAGGCCGTACGGCGCCAGCACTGCCCCAAAAATAAACGTCCCGGTCCGATTACACCAGCCTGGAACTTCATTGCCCAACGCAAAACCGGCTTAAAATCGAGTCGCGCAAATCTTCCGGCGCCGGTCGGACTTCAAAGGCGGGCGCCCCCCCGACTATGGTGTGAGCTGGACCCACTGTGTTTGCGTACGATACTGAAGTCCGCTAGTGGTCACGACCGTGGCATAGAAAGGATGCAGTCCGGCCCACAAATTGGTCCCATTCACCTGAAAAACCGCCGTGGACACATTGGTAGCCGTGTTCAGCGCCCCGCCGGTGCTGAACAAGGTGATCAGACTTACGTCGTTGGTGTTGGCGGTAACCTGAATGTGGTACGTGCCCAGGTCCGGCGCCTGATTGGTTAAATCGAGCAACGTCATCGTTGCGCTCAAGGACGTGTTTTGGATTTGTACCGGCAAGGTCACCTGGGTTTGAACGCGCGCGTCAGTGCCCTCGTAGGCGACGGCCGTCAGGTCATGATACCCATCAGCCAGGGTGGTGGTGTTCAGGGGGAAGGTCAGGGCCAGGCTGCCGGCGCCGGCCGTGACGTAGAGATGGTTCCGAGGTTCGAGATTGGACAGGTTCTGCGTAAGGGTGCTGCCCAGCGCCGTGAATGAGGGCACCTGAATCGACGACACGGTGGGGTTGACTTGTATTGCCGCCGCCTGGTAGCCGGGAGTCCGAGCATACAGATTGAAGCTGGTGTAATAGAACGTGCCGTATTGGTTCACCTCGTAATCCCCGGCCACAACACCGTCACTGCCTTGCAAGGCAGCATTCGCGTTAATCGCATTGTACAGTTGAGCGGCAAGCGTAACGGAATCGCTGGCCGACTGATTGGTAACGGCCACGACCACCGCCTGTCCGTTGGTCTTGATCACCGTAAACTGCATCCAGGAATTGGCCGGAATCGAATTGCTCAGCTCCGAGTATCCCTGAACCCCAAAAGCTTCCGAGGCCAGAAGTGTGGGCTGGCTGGCGCTCAGACCAGTTGAAAGTCCGTTGCCGCCTCCGATGGCACTAGCGGCGGTGGTTTGAATCTGGCCAAGCGCGAAATTGGTCACCAAGGTCGTCCATTGACCGGAGTTGGTGGACACCCCAACCGTGTAAGGCCGCGTGGGACTGTCAACCTGAACCAGGGTGAGGTTGGTTGCCAAGTCCAGCACCGTGAATCCAGGCGAGCCCGGTGGCACCAACCAGGCCCGATAAAATTGGCCGGCCGAATTTGTGGCCCCCGTGTCGGTAAAATTCATCGCCCCGCCGGATTGGTTGGTGAACACAGACGTCCAGTTAACGAGATCAGTCGATGATTGAACAGCCCATGGCTCACCGGGCATGCCGGCGACGTGCATCTGAAACGCCCCGGGCCCGGCAAAGCCTGGTGCGGACAATTGCGGAGGCTGGTCCGGCGTCGGCCACGACATGCGGTAAAATCGCGCGGGATAATTTGTGGAGTCATAATCAACAAAGTCCAACAACCCGGGTGCCGTATTATTTGTGAAGATGGCCTGCCAATTCACCATATTGGTTGAGGCCAGAATGACGTAGGGCAAGGTGCTGGGAATCCCCACCTGCATCGTGAAGGCCCCGCTCTCACCGGGACTCATCGGCATCATTTGCGGCGGAAAGGAATCGGGCAGGTAGTTTACTTCATACGAAAGGCCGGGAGTGTTCGTCGGGGTGCCATCGGCAACATAGAACGGGACACTCATGAGATTGGTGGCAATGGATTGTAGTTCGATGCGATCACCATGAACCAACGCTTTCACTTGAGTGGCGTTGGTGGCGGCGTTAATCAGGCCGGCCAATCCCGACGCCACGGTGCCCAAGGACGAGTTGGTCGGGACCGTGTAAGTAATGGGATAACCATTCAGGGTGACGGTCAGCAGGTTGCCGGGGTTCGGAGCCAGATTGGTCAGCGTGCTGAAATATTGGCCGTCCACAAACAAATCGACTTGTTGCAGGGGATGCTTCCCATCGTGGGCTGTGAATTCTACGGAAAGCGTGGAGGTGCCGCTCAACACGGAGTTGGGAGCAAGGTTGGTATCCCATTGTCCGTAACCGGCCGCGGCAAAAGGCGCTGCCAACGGCTCGGCGACAATGAGGCCAAGATACGGGGCGTTGATACTTTGGTAGTAGCTTTCAGCCAGACTGAAACCGCGGGCCTGGTAAAAGTAAACCATCGGATTGGGAAACTTCTGCGTATCGTTGTTGGGTTCCGCCACGGTGCCATAACTGCCTGCCGCTCCGGCATTGATAAATGCGAGCAGGTTCGTCTGGCTGTTGGTCCCGAAGATGATGCCGCCGTAAGACGTCATGCTATCGGCAATGGCGCCCGGAATAAAAGTGCCTGGTGGAACGCTGAATTGCGCCAGACCTGTTTCATAACCCAGGCACGGACCCGGCCACCAGACGGAATCGGTGTTGGTGCGCAAAATCGAGGAGTTTCCGAGGATGTTTGCATTGAAAATGGCATTATCAAAAAAAGGATAACGGATGTTGCGAAGCGGATCTGAACTTTTCGCCAGGATCACCGGTGGTTGGGGGCTGGTTCCGTCACTGGCAACGCCCTGGTCCACCAATTGTTCCGCCTGGGTCAACGAACCGCCGGTGATCATGGTGGTCAGAAAGGAATACCCGGGTGCCCCAACCGGGGTCGTTTGACGAAAGACTGCCTCGCTCCCGGCATAACTGTTTGTCACCCCAAAACTATCGCTGCCATTGCCCAATCTTGAGCCATAAAACAAGGCCGAGGTGGTGCCGTTGACGGTGGAACCAAAGCTGGTCTGAAACGGAATGTCCATTGAAAGGACGACATAATCAATCTGGTTGGTCAACTGGCGGGCTGCCAGCATGTTCAGCAAGAGAGTAACCAGATTCGTTTGAAAATCATTGCTGGTCCACAGGGTATTGCCACCCGGCCAGTTGATGTACAAAACGTTTTGGGGCGGCACCTGGCGCCTTTCGCAGAAGTAATTGCCCAGTTCGCAGGAGTTGGAACTGGTCTGGTTGACAATGACCACCGTGTTCAGACCACTGCCGCCAGCCTGTAGTTTGCAAGCCAAGGTACAGGTCAACAAAACCGCTCCCAGCATTCCGAAACGACGACTGCTGTGCATATACTTGGCCCATCAGGCAAACAAGATGCTCAGGTGGTAAAGCCCTCCCACAATAAAGCTTTCATGCGCGCCAGTACAGAAAAAAAAGCCGGTCATTGACCGGCCCTTTATCTGCCACACTGTTAAATTAAGTGACGGAATTCTTTCTCAGGACAACTTGCGACGGAGTGACAATCCCAGCGCGCCCATCCCCAGCGCGATCAGCGCCACGGTTGACGGTTCAGGAACAAGCTGAATAGACAAGCCTTTGTCCTTGGTTATGTTGAACGTGGCGCCTGGATCGATTGTTGTGTTCCATTGGAAGGCCCACGTCACATCGCCCGGACCCGCCGATGCATTGTCATTAAGCGTATAATAGCTGGCCGAGTTCAACTCACTCAAGGTCTGTCCGTACACCGCGGCTTCGCCATAATTTGCCAAGGGCGCATCAATGACCTCCGCTATGCCATTCCCGCCAGGCCCACCGGCCGTTTGCAAGGCGCCGCTATACCCACCAGGACCGCCTGAAAGACTGACGCTATTCCCATTGTTCTGAAACAAATTGAAATTGGAATACTGATAGAAGCTCAGGGTGATCGAACTTGCGGAATTATTCACGATGGACAAGTTCTCCATCATGTCAGCGCTGCCAGAATTGGCGCCGTTACCCGATAGAATATATTGAACCTGCACCGTCAGTTGCGAATTCTGATATGCCACCCCCAGGTTGTCAATCGGGTTTAATGGATTGCTGAAGTTGGAAACCTGGGCCGTACTGATGGCGTTAATGGGCTGTTGAACAGCGCCGTTGACCGAATACCAAAACCATTGCTGGTTCAATTGGCTCCCGCTAACGCCTCCCACAGTCCAACTGTTCATCCCCAGCACGCCACTGTTGCCAACATTCACCGTTGCCGTGGACCCACCATTGCTCATGGTATAAACCTGTGCCGCGGCGCGGCCGGGCACAAACAGCATTCCCGCCCCAACCAAGGCCACGCATGGCAACACCAAACGTTTCACATTGAAAACAACTTGATAATGGCGATTCATAAATCCTCTGATCGGTTTGTTAGGCGTTTTTTTTAACGTAATCCATTGCGGAAATCAAGCATTATTAATTTCTGCGTCGCCGGAAGATTAAGGCCAGGATAAACATTCCCGACGAAATCAAAGCCACGGACGAAGGTTCGGGTACCGGGTTACCGGATGGAGACGGATAAGCCGCATTTTCACTGATTGTCAAAAGGTTGCCCGACAACACACTCGCCGAAAATTCATAACCAAAAACCGCATAAGTATTGATGGCAGCCAAAGTAGTATTGTCAAGGTTGCTACCCAACCCAATGAAAGCGCCAAATGGAGTCCCACTGGAATTGGCCTGTACCAGCGTAGTGCCGGATGGAACATCACCGTTCCAAGTAAGCGCCAATCCTCCTCCCGTCTGGTTAGCCGTGGCAAACCCCCCACCCGAAGCCGGTGTAAGATTGACAGTCTGGCTTCCCGCCGCGGAAGGACCCCCAAGGACAAAGTCCGAATATTGAAATATACTTACATTCAGCCCACTGGCGCCTAAGTTGTCGAACTGAATGGATTCATTCAACGTGTTGCCGTTGATGGTCAATGTGTCCGCGATGTCTCCATTTGGAATTGAAAACGTCGCTGTGATGTATTTTGAAGTGAAACCGGAAGAACCCGTGTTAACAATCGCGCCGGTTAACAGGCTTACCGGTCCGCCATTGACACTGTAGTATAGCGATTGCAAAGCCAGCTGATTCCCGCCGCTCCCCGACCACGTCGTAAACCCGTTTTGCGAAGTGTCGTAGCCTGCTGTGTAAGCACCGGAACTGACCGTGTAAATCGTCGCCTGGCTTTGAACAAGCGAAACAGAAAGCAAAATCGCAATGGCAGTATGATGAGACCACCGCCTCAAGCTCGCGAGAAACTGATTCAGAATCTGCATGGCGTTTTTTGGGTTTTTGGCACTTTGATCTGATAACGTTATGGGCTCAACCGAGTCAAAAGTCAAGACATTTATTGTCGCAAAGTTGTACAAAAACAAGGGGTGCGGGTTCCAACCAGCTCCGGTCCGATAACCCATCATCATTATGGCTGTCCAAAGCTTACAACCACAACGGGTCACGCGGAATTTGCGGCCTCTACTTGCCAATGCAAAACTGGCTGAAAATGGAGTCAAGCAGATCTTCAGTCGCCGTTTTGCCGACGATTTCGCCGACGGCATTGACCGCGATTCGCAAATCCAGTGCGACCAGTTCCAGGGTCGCCCCGCCGCGCAGCGCGTCGATCGTCCGTTGCGTCGCCGCGCGTGCGCGATTCAGCGCGTCCTGATGCCGCGAATTGATCATCACCTGCAACATTTCGACCCTGATTTCGCCCGACCAGACCAGCTCCTTGATCGCGTCCCTCAACGCTTCCATCCCCTGCCCACTCAGGCAACTGACGTCAACCGAAATGGGTGCGGAATTATTCCCCCTTCCCATCCTGCCGGACCGGGCGGGGGGTTTGTCAAAAAATCCTTTGAGATCCAGCCGTTGCGGCAAATCCGTTTTGTTCCGCACCAGGATCCTTTTCTTGCCGGCAAACTCGCTGAGAAATTTTTCATCCACCTCCGCCAGCGGTTCGCTGGCGTCCAGCACGTGCAGAATCAACTCGGCCCGGGCCAGCGTTTCATGGCTGCGGCGGATGCCTTCCTGTTCAAGCTCGTCGCGCGCGTCGCGCAGCCCCGCCGTGTCCACGAACACCACCGGCAGTCCGCGGATGTTCGCCGTCTCTTCAATCGTGTCGCGGGTCGTGCCGGGAATCGGCGAGACGATGGCGCGATCATGCCCGAGCAATTGGTTGAGCAGGCTGGATTTGCCCACGTTCGGCCGGCCCACAATCGCCGCGCGAATGCCGCGGCGCAAAATCTGTCCCTCGTTTGCCGTACGCAACAGTTCATCCATGAACTTCACGCCGGCTTCCAGCCGTTTCAACAGTTGGTCCCTGGTGTCGGGCGCAATGTCGTCGTCGGGAAAATCAATGTGCGCCTCGACGTGCGCCAGCGTCTTGACCAGCTCATCGCGCAATTCATTGATGCGCTGCGACAATTTGCCGGCGAGCTGTTCGTTGGCGGCGGCCAGCGCCAGTTCCGTGCGCGCATGAATCAAATCCGCCACCGCCTCGGCCTGCGCCAGGTCCAGCCGCCCGTTGAGAAACGCGCACCGTGTGAATTCACCGGGTTCAGCCGGCCGCGCGCCGTTTTCCAGCAACGTATCGAGCACCAGCTTCGCCGGCAAAATGCCGCCGTGGCAGGTGATTTCCACGGTGTCCTCGCGCGTGTAAGTGCGCGGCGCGCGCAGGACCGCCAGCAGTACTTCGTCAATGGTTTTCCCCCGGCGAACCATCCGGCCGTATAAAATCGTGTGCGATGCCGCCGCGGATGGTTTCGTTGAATTTTTCCCAATGGGCCGAAAACTCTTGTCGGCGACGGCGAGCGCCTGCGGACCGGAAATCCGGACCACGGCCAGTCCACCTTCGCCGAGCGGCGTGGCAATGGCGGCTATGGTGTCGTCGAACATGACCGAAGTGTGAACGGAGAAAGCCGAAGTGAGAAGCCGGAATACGCACCCTCCGCCCTTCGACCCTCGACTAATTTACGTGGTGGCAATTCCCGGCCGCATTCTCGGCCTCGCGGCCCTGCAAAAAGAGCCGGGCCTTCTGATAACTTTTCTTGTGCAGATAATGCAGCAGGACCGGGTCCGAGTCGCGCGGCAATTCCTTCGCCAGCTCGTCAATCCGCGCAAACAGCTTGAGCAAATCCAGCTTGGGATTGGCCGACGGCATGGCCTTGACCGCGGCATCCAAGTCCACGAGCGCATTCAGCAAATTCCTCTCCAAAGTCATTTCCACGATGCGAAGTAATATCTGTTTACCAACGATTTGGCAATAGTCTCACCACCGACCTGCAATTTGTTCCCAAATCCAGACGAAACCGGCGTCAGTTCCGTTTCAGATTTTTTGCCGCCCCGAGCCGTGATTTGAAATCGGCGCCATTCCCGGGAGCGCCGGCATCTTGCCGGCGAGTTCTTGATTCAGCCCGCCACACGCCGGCAAGATGCCGGCGCTCCCAGGATGTATCCCGAACCACACCCCTTTGGTTGCTTTTGACCGACGACAATGCAATTTTAATGACATGAACCGGGCGGTTTTGACTCTGCTGGCGACGCTCCTGTTCGCCGGGTGTGTCACGGAAAAAATTGACTGGCAGGCGCGGGTCGGCCAGTACACCCACGACCACGCCATCCTGGACCTGGGGCCGCCGGATAAATCCGCGAAGCTGTCCGATGGCACCGTCGTGGATGAATGGCTCACGCAATCCAGCCAGGTCATCGTTGCGCCGGAACCATATTTTCTGCCGCCCGGCGATTATTTCGGCCCCGCCACACCCAGTTACACCGAGACCTATGTGCCGGCTTACTTTCTGCGGCTGACGTTCAGCCCCGACGGCAGGCTCAAGTCGTGGAAAAAATTCGCCAAATAAATCTGCTTCCGCGGGCGTGACGCTCGTGCTTTACTCGCCCGGTGAACGTAAACCTCGGCATTTGGAGCATGTTGACGAAAGTGGCCGTGGCCTTGCTCGTCGTGGCGTTTGCTTCCCTGATTGGCATGTACTATCTGCCGCTCCTCCAGCAAAACGAGCGGATGCGCTCGGACATCCTGCGTCTGCAAACCCAGCTGCAGATCGAGGAAGCCAAATCCCGGAACCTTCAGGCCCAGATTGACGAACTGCGGAACGATCCCGGCGCCATTGAACGCATGGCCCGCGAAAAACTCGGTTACGCCAAACCCGGCGAAACCATCATCCATTTTGTCCCCGCCACCAACAGCCCGACCGCGCCGTAATTTATGATTTATGATCTCCGATTGATGATTTAAGAAGCGGCGTGGCCCTCGCTTTCAAATAACAATCGTAAATCATCAATCGTAAATCGGTTCAGACGGTCATGATTTCCTTTTCCTTGTTTGCGACCTGCGTGTCGATCTTGCCGCTGTATTGATCCGTTAGCTTCTGCAAATCCTTCTCCGCCTGCTTGGCCTGGTCCTCGGTGATGCCGCGGTCGTGCCCGTGTTTCTTCAACAGCTCCATCGCATCGCGGCGCACGTGCCGGATGGCCACGCGCCCGTCCTCGGCCATTTTTTTGATGAGTTTGACGAACTCCTGCCGCCGTTCCTGGCTCAATTCCGGGAACGCCAGCCGGATGATTTTGCCCTGGATCGTCGGGTTCAGGCCCAGATTCGCCTTCTGAATCGCCTTCTCAATCGGATGCAACGAGTTCACATCCCACGGTTGGACCACCAACATGCGCGGTTCCGGCGTGGTGATGCCTGCCAATTCCCGGATGCGCATTTGCGAGCCATAGACTTCGACCAGAACGTTCTCGACCAGCGAAGCCGAGGCCTTGCCCGTGCGCACGCCGGCGAATTCGTTGATGACCACCTGTTCGGTCTTGATCATCTTCTCTTCCGCCTCCAACAGAATATCGTCGGGTTTCATAACGAGTGCAGGCTAGCAACGGGAACCCGCCGGGTCGAATGAAAATTGACCGCGCTCAAAAGCGCCGATACCCTCGCTGGCGCCTTTTGCGGCCAACCATCATGCGCAATCAGTTCATTTGCCTCGCCGCCTTCGCCGTGTCATTGATGGCCAACACCCACAACGTTCGCGCCGGCTGGCCGGATCGGATTTTTGCGCCCTATATGTATGTTGGCGCCGGCGATCATTTCAAACTGACCGATTGCGACGATCAGTGCGGCCTCAAGTATTACACGCTCGCCTTCATCATTGCCCGCCAGGAAGGCAACCGGACCAACACCGTTTACCACCAGGAACCGTCGTGGGACGGCCGGATTTCCATCGATCAGAACTTTTACCATGACCAGATTGATGCCATCCGCAAGCGCGGCGGCGATGTCATCATGTCCTTCGGCGGCGAGGCCGGGAAGGAACTCGCCAATGTCATTCACGACCCGGCACAGCTTGAAGCCGCCTACCAGAAGGTCGTGGACCAATACAAATTCACCTGGCTCGATTTCGACATTGAAGGCAACAATCTCGACAAGGGCAAACTGGACAGCGAACGCCGCAACACCGCCCTGGCCGGCCTGCAAAAGAAAAACCCCGGACTGATTGTCTCCTACACCTTGCCGGTTGATCCCCGCGGCATTTCCGAAGCCTCACAGGCACTCCTCGCCGATGCCAAAGCAAAAGGCCTCAAAGTCCATTCCGCCAACCTCATGGTCATGTTTTTTGGAAAGGAGTTCATCAACCGCGGAAAATCCGAAGGCCGGCTGGGTGTTGATTCCGCCTACGCCGCCCACGCCCAACTCCAAAAGATTGATCCTGCCATCCGGGTCGGACTCTGCCCCTGTCTCGGCAGAAACGGCTCCGAGGATGAGGTCTTTACCCTGGACGACGCCAGAATTCTCAAGGCCTTCGCCGACAAAACCCCCTGGATCTGCTCGCTGCACTACTGGTCCATCAACGATGACGCCGCCCGCCCCCCCAACAAAGGAAACGCCGGCACCGACGCCATCGCCGCCCCGAATTCGTCCAAGCCCTGGGCCTTCGCCAACATTTTTCAGACCTTCACCGCACCCTGATTGGATAAAGCCGGAGGCTCGACGTTACCGTTGCTCATGGCTAAACTGTTGAACGTGGCGGACATCGTTTTAACCACACTCAACGCGAAGTACATCCACGCCGCGTTCGGCCTGCGTTATCTGCTGGCCAACCTCGGCGAATTGCGCGAACGCGCCTGCCTCGCCGAGTTCGACATCAACCAGCGCCCGCTCGACGTCGCGGAGAAGTTGCTCGCGCAAAACCCCAAAGTCATCGGCTTCGGCATTTACATCTGGAACGTCGAGCCCACCGCCGAAGTCATCGCCACCCTCAGGCGCATCCGACCGGCCATCAAAATCATCCTCGGCGGACCGGAAGTCAGCTACGAAACCGAAAACCAGGCCATTGTCCAACTGGCCGACCATGTCATCACCGGTGAAGCGGACCTGAAATTCGCGGAGGTGTGCCGGGTGTTGTTGGGCCAAACTAATTCAAAAGGCACCGAAGAACAAACGGAAGCTCGGTGCCCCCTCGCCCCGTCCCTCTCCCCCGTTGGCCACGGGGGAGAGGGTGTCCGAAGGACGGGGGAGGCGGTGCGACTTCCCAAAATCATTCCCGCCGAGCTGCCGGAATTCTCGCAGCTCACCCTGCCGTACGACCTTTACACCGACGACGACATCGCGCACCGCGTCATTTACGTCGAGGCCTCACGCGGCTGTCCGTTCACGTGCGAGTTCTGCCTGTCATCACTGGACATTCCCGTCCGGCAGGTTCCCCTGCCCGCCCTGCTCGAACAATTGCAGCGCCTGCTCGACCGCGGTGTAAAGCAATTCAAGTTTGTTGACCGCACGTTCAATCTCAACGTCCAGGTCAGCCGGACTATCCTCGAATTTTTCCTCGCGCATTATCAGCCGGGCCATTTCTTCCACTTTGAAATGATTCCCGACCGGCTGCCCGAATCGTTGCGCGAAATCATTGCCCGCTTCCCGCCCGGCGCGCTGCAATTCGAGGTCGGCATCCAGACCTTCAACGAAGCTGTCAGCCAACGAATCAGCCGCCGGCAGAATCACGAAAAGCTCGCCGACAATTTTAATTTCCTGCGCCGCAAAACCGGCGTTCACATCCATGCCGATTTGATTGTCGGGCTGCCCGGTGAAACGCTGGACAGCTTTGCCGCCGGCTTCGACCGCCTGGTCGCGCTGGGGCCGCAGGAAATCCAGGTGGGCATCTTGAAACGACTGCGCGGCACCCCGATCATCCGGCACGACGCCGATTGGCAGATGCTTTACCACCCGCATCCGCCCTACGAAATCCTCCAAAACAAGCTGCTGGATTTTGCCACGATGCAACAATTGCGGCGTTTTGCGCGCTACTGGGATTTGGTCGGCAACAGCGGGAACTTCATTGAGACCACCCCATTGATCTGGAACGCCTCCTCTCCGGGACTCCGGCCACCCTCTCCTCCGTTGCCAACGGAGGACATGGGCGGGGAGAGGCGGTGCGTGGTTTCGCAGTCGCCAATTGCAGATGAAATCACAAACCGTTCCCCCTTCCACGCCTTCCTCCGTTTCAGCGAATGGCTTTATGCCCGCACCGGTCGCACGGACGGCATTGCGCTGGTGCGACTGATGGAATGGCTCTTTGAATTTCTCACCGGCGAACTCCGGCTCGACGCCCGCCAGACCGCCAGAGCACTCTGGCACGATTACCGGCGCGCCGGTCGCCACGACCAACCGGGTTTCCTGAAGAATTTTCTGACGGCGGACGAAACCGTGATTCCGCTCCCCAAAACCAAAACCGCCCTGCCCAAACGCCAGGCCCGGCATTTGGCGTAATCCGGGCGCGGCGAATAAGTTGTTAATAAATCTTTCCCTTTTATCCTTTATGCGCCGGGAACTTGTGCTAGGAACGTGGCAAGAACCGATTATGGTACCGAGAGACAGAAATCAGGTCGAAAATATCATTACCATGATATTGCTGGGGCTGGTTGTTTGTTCCGCCGTGCTGCTGGCAATTTTTTTGTTTCTGTCGCCGTCGCTTCATTAGTGCGGCATTTTTACGGCGGACTTTTCCGGCGGAAAAGTCCTGCCTCTCCCCGAAACGACCCGGCAAACTCGTTCCCCGGGCCTGTTCTCCCGGACGCAAAAGTGCTTGATTTTAAATGGATTCCGATTGGAAGTCCCCATTTCCAACGTTCCACATTTAGCTTGCAACAGGCCCGGAATTGGTTATGATTTCCCTGTCTGTAGTTAACATAACTTGTCTCTTTACGGTCATGGTAAATCTTCAAGTGAACCTGGTTCAGTGATGATTTGAAACCCGGCAGTCGGGAACAGTCCGAGAAAAGCAGATAATTGAACAGTAAATCATCAAATGAGTACGAAATTGTTTGTAGGAAATCTTTCCTTCAACACGACAGAAAATGACCTGCAAGAGGCGTTCGCCGCCCACGGCACGGTCGTCGAAGCCAACCTGATGATGGACCGGATGAGCGGCCGCTCCCGCGGCTTTGCCTTTGTCACCATGTCCACACCCGAGGAAGCACAGAAGGCGATCGCCGCCATGAATGGCGCGACGCTGGCCGACCGAACCCTCACCGTGAACATTGCGCGCCCGAAAGAGGAACGCCCGCGCGGCGACCGCGGCCCGCGCCGTGAATTTCGTGGTGGTGGCGGCGGTGGTGGCCATCGGGAACGTTATTAATCACAGATAGATTGTCCGGCCGGGGCGACGTTCGAATTGAGCGTCGCCCCGTGTCATTCCAGCCTTTAATCCGTTTTTCATGGAAGAACACATAGAAGTTGAAGGACGCATCACCTCGGTTCTGGCCGGGACGATGTTCCGCGTTGAACTGGACAACAAGCATCAGGTGCTGGCAACCATTTCCGGCAAGATGCGGAAGCGCTTTGTCCGCCTCACCATCGGCGACCGTGTGAAAATGGAAATGTCGCAATACGATTTGAACAAGGCGCGCATCGTCTGGCGGTTGGGATAATGGCGCCCGGCGTGGCCGTCATTTGAACTCCCCCGTCCATTTTTTCCGCTTCCTCATTCAAACAATTGTGCCGCCGCGCATGACCGCCAACCCACAACCGGCGGATGGACCCGGTCCAATTTCATCCGCAGCTCGACGGTTTCGAACCCTCCAAACAATCGCCGGTTGGCCGGTAGCGCTGAGTTAATGAAATTGTCAACGGGCGGTCGCGCCGATAGGTTGTGGGCCGTACTATGATGCCCGCCCAGCAAATGGCCACGTTGAACGCGGCAAATTGCGAGGTCGCCTTCGACAATCTCACGCGGCAGCTCTATGCCACCGACGCCTCGCCCTACCAGATTGTGCCACTGGCGGTGGCCTTTCCCAAGGGCGCGGCCCAGGCCGGTTCCATCATCCAGGCGGCGGCGCTGGCGGGCGTGTCGGTCATTCCCCGGGGCGCCGGCACGGGACTTGCCGGCGGTGCGATCGGCGACGGCCTGGTCATTGATTTCGCCCGGCACAACCGGCTCATCACCAATTTTGACCCCGAACGCCGAACCGTCCACGTCGGCGCCGGCGTGGTGCTGGATCAGTTGAACGATTTCCTGCGGCCGCAGGGATTTTGCTTCGGTCCGGACGTGGCCACCAGCTCGCGGGCGACGCTGGGCGGCATGATTGCCAGCGATTCGTCGGGGGCGTACGCGCCGTTTTATGGCACGACCGGCATGCATGTCAATGAGTTGAACATCGTGCTGCCCGACGGAGAAATATCCCGGGTCGGGCCCGGCCAGGACAGCCTGCCACGCCAAAAAAACCTGGTTGAAGACCTGCTGGCGCTCAACGCGCTGCAAATCGCCGAACGCTTTTCCCCAGGCCTGTTGAAACGCTGGCCCGGCTACGCGCTGGCGCGCGCGGCCAACGAACCCGGCAATCTGCTCCCGATTCTCTCCGGCAGCGAGGGCACGCTCGCAGCGATTCTCTCCGCCGAATTAAGAATTGTCCCCCTCCCGGCCGAGCGTGGCGTCGGCCTGCTGTTTTTCGGGTCCGTGACCGAGGCGATGCAGGCCACGACGGAACTGCTCGATTTGATGCCGGCGGCGATTGAACACATGGACAGCCTCCTGTTCGAGCAAACCCGCGGCCAGCGCGAGTTCCAGGCCGCGCGCGATCTGCTCGAACTCGATACCAAACCCTGTGAGGCCATTTTGATGGTCGAATTTTTCACGGACGTCCAGGACCGGCTCGCGTATCTGCAGAAACGCAAACTGGGTCTGCGCCACTTGATTTTGCGGACGCCGGCCGAAGCCGGGCTGGTGTGGGCGATGCGCAAGGCGGGGCTGGCGTTGCTGACCGGGTGCAAAGGCGCCGCCAAACCCGCCTGTTTTGTGGAAGACACGGCGGTGCGGCCGCGGGATTTGCCGGCGTACTTCAACGGCCTGCAGCGGTTGATGGCCCGGGCCGGCGTGCAGGCTTCCTACTACGGCCACGCGGCGGCGGGTTTGCTGCATTTGCGGCCGGTGCTCGATTTGCACAGCGCGGACGATCTGAAGAAATACCGCCAGATCGCCGACGAAGTGGCGGCGCTGATCAGGCAATTCAAGGGCACATTGGCGGGCGAACATGGCGTCGGCATCGCCCGCACCGAATACCTGAAGGACCAGGTCGGCGACGAGCTGTACCAGCTCATGCGCGAAATCAAGCAGTCCTTTGACCCGAATAATTTGTTCAACCCGGGCAAAATCATTTCCGACGGCCGTTACCAGATTGACCGGCATCTGCGCCTGGGCGCCGGTTATGCGTTGAACCTGCCCTTTGAGCCGCGGCTGGCGTTTGCCGCGAAGGACAACTCGTTCACCGCCAACCTGGAACAGTGCAACGGTTGCGGCGGCTGCTTGAAACAGACGCCGACGATGTGCCCCACGTTCATCGCCACCGGCGAGGAAATCATGTCCACCCGCGGCCGCGCCAACGCCATCCGCGCGGCCCTGGAATTGCGCGAAATCAAGGGCGACCCGCTGCACTCGCGGGAACTCGAGACGGCCCTGGGCAACTGCCTGTCCTGCAAAGCCTGCACCACGGAATGCCCGTCCAATGTCAACCTGGCCCTGTTAAAGGCGGAGTTGCTCCACGCGCGCATCCACCGCGACGGCTTGAACCTGCGCGAACGGCTGTTCAGTTCGGTGGACCAGTTGGGCCGCTGGGGTTGCAAGCTGCCGCGGCTGGCCAATGCGCTCCAGGAATTCTTTCCGGCGCGGCTGATCCGGAACCGGCTCCTGGGCATCACCACGAAGCGGCCGATGCCGCGGTTTGCAAACATACGATTCGATCATTGGTTCTCAAAACATCAGCCGGCGGCGCCCGCGACCCGCGGCCGGGTCGTTCTTTGGGACGACACCTTTACGCGCTACTACGAACCGCACGTGGGCATGGCGGCGATGACCGTGCTCGAAGCCGCGGGTTTCGACGTCACCACCGTGGCCCAGCGCGAATGTTGCGGACGGCCCGCCTTCAGCCAGGGCAACCTCGACGAAGCCGCACGGCTCGGCGGGCACAATCTCGCGTTGCTGAATGCCGATACCGATGGCGCACCCATTATTTTTCTCGAACCTTCCTGCTTCTCAATGTTCGTGGAGGATTACCGGGAGTTGAAACTGCCCGACGTGGAAGACGTCGCGCGGCGCTGCTTCCTGTTTGAGGATTTCATCGAAAATTTCCTGAGCTGGGAACCCGACGGACTCAAATTCAACAATCGGGCCGGGCGATTAATCATTCATCCGCATTGCCATGCCAAGGCGCTGACCAATACCAACCTCATGCGCCAGTTGGCCGAGCGGCTGCAGGAAAAAACGGTGACGCTGCTGGACACGGGCTGCTGCGGCATGGCCGGCGCGTTCGGGATGCTCGAATCAAAATACGAACTGTCGCTGAAGGTCGCGGAACCGCTCATTCAAAAAGTCAGGAACCAGCCGTTCGGCACCACCGTCGTGGCCTCCGGCGCCAGTTGCCGCCTGCAAATTCAACATCTGGCGACCGTCCGGCTGCGGCACATGGCCGAGGTCCTCGCCGAATCACTGGCCTGACTCCACGGGTAGGGGCCGACGTAACGAGTCTCAGGGTGTTTTACCACTTACGGATTCATCCCTGCTCCCAACCCGCGCGGTTCCCGACAAAACATCGAAACCTATGGCGGTTCAAGTAAAACTGTGGCCGTGTATACCCAATCCTTGGTAGGGCGGCGCTGTCCACCCTCCGTCCCGCATTGCGGGACTACGGAGGACGGGCTGCGCCGCCGGCGTTGCGGCAGCAACGCCCTACCCTTGAAATGGCTGCAGTTTTTCCTAAACCACTCTGGAACCACTCTGGAACGTCCAACATTGAACGCTGAACTTCGAAGTTGAATGTTGAATGTTGAACGTACTTTGTAGAAAACATCGAAACAGAGGAGGACGCCCCATTTGAACTCCTTCTCCGCCAACGCAGTTGGGGGAGAGGGCCGGGGCGAGGTGGCGTTGAAATCCCCTCCCCGGTCGCTGCGCGACATCCTCTCCCCGTGCTTCGCTGCGGGGCGAGGGAAACGACCGTTGCAGTGTCGGACGATGGTTTCTACAAAGCACGTTCGATGTTGAATGTTCGATGTTCCCCTCCCTTACCCGTAAATGTTCTCCAGCGCGCCGCGCAATTCGGGAAATTGGAACTTCAAGCCGAGCCGGAGGAACCGCGCGGGCCGGCAGCGCCGACCGGTCAGTGCCAGCGACGATTCGGTTTCCATCAGGCGCGAGCCGAGCCGCACCGCCCAGGCCGGCGCGGCTGGACACCACGGCCGATGCAGCGCCCGGCGCAATTCGCGCATGAATTCCGCGTTCGTAACCGGGTTGGGACTCGTGGCATTGAACACACCGATCATTTCGTCCCGTTCGATGGCGTTCATCAACATTTGATTCATGTCCGCCAGATGAACCCAGCTCATATATTGCCGGCCGTTGCCCGCCGCCCCGCCCAGAAACCTTCGGGTTAGTTTCCCCAGAACGGAAAGTGCGCCGGCATCGCGGGCCAGCACCAGGCCGATTCGCAGCAACGCCCGCCGGGTGTAGGACAGGGGAACAATCTTGAACGCATTTTCCCAAAGCCGGCAGGTTGCCACCGCCGTCCCCTGGCCCGACGGAGTGCTTTCCTCGCACCATTGATCTTCCAAATCGCCGTAGAACGCGAGCGACCCGGCCTGCACCCACACCCGCGGCGGCTGCGTCACGTTGTGAATCGCCGCAGCCACGGCGTTCACGGAATTGATGCGCGATTCGTTGATCTCGCGGAGGTTCTCCGGCGTGTGCCGGCAATTCACGCTGCGGCCGGTCAGATTGACAATGGCCTGTGCGCCCTCCACGCACTGCACCCAGTCGCCGAGCGATTTGCCGTTCCATGCCACTTCCGCAACGCCATCGGCGCGCGCGCGCGGTGACCGGGTCAGCACCACCACCTCGTAATTTTTCAAAAGCAATTGCGAGGCGAGCGCCCGGCCCAGAAAGCCGCTGCCGCCCGCGAGCACCACCCGCTTTTTGCCAGTACCATTCACTTTCGTTTCCTCAACGCTTATTCCCGGGAGCGCCGGCATCTTGCCGGCCCGTTGCGGCACAAACCACGACTCTCGCCGGCCAGTTGCCGGCGGTCGCAAAAGCACCCCTAAAATTCTTACTTCTCATGCGCTTCCTTTTCCAATCTCAGCGACGGCGCATTTTGGTCGGTCAACGGATTGACGCCAAAGCGGCCCTGCTCCAGTTCTTCCAGCCATTTCCGGGCCAATTCACCAGTGGTTGCCAGATTCAGGCTTTCATGAACGCGCGGGTATTTTTCGAGGTTGGCGAGGGCGAGCTTGAACAGCGCGGCGCCGGGTCGCAGCCGGTTCTTTTGCAGGTGCACGAACGCCCCGGCCAGTTGGATCAGCCCCTTGTAAAAAGCGCCGTTCGGCCCGTACCTGTCCTTAAGCCAGAGATGTTCCAACACGTCATGCGCCTCATAATACTCACGGCGATTGAAACAGTCGAAATAGCCGAGATAATGCGGATCCAGCTTCTGCCCGTGATATTGGACGACCATTTCGGCGACGCGTTTGCTCTTGCTCACGGATTCAGGGTAAAGGCCGTGTGACAGGTTACAAGTGGCAAGTGACACGAGAGAGCGCGGGTTGGCAACTTGCTGCGTCCCGCAAAGCGGGACGGACGGGAACTCTTTTACTGAATCCATTTTGGAATGGACGATTGGTGGGGAGCGCGCGCGTCTCGCGCGCGGGTTCGGGCGTCGCGCCCGAACCATTGGTTGAACTATTCAGTTTGGGAGACGCGTTTTCGGCGCGACGCCGAAAACAGCGACCGGGACGGTCGCGCTCCCCATTCCAATCGTGCCGGACGTCAGTCCGCTCCATTCTTCGGGAAATGAGCCGACTCACGTCGGCTGCTGCGCCTTTATTGCGACATCAACCGGAAGAATAAATTTTCCGACGGCAACGGACTAATGGTGACGCTTTCGACCTGGCCGGTGGTGGAAATGGCATAATTGGGAATCCCCCAATTCGTGGTGGTCAAGTCTGCATTAGTCTGGAGCACGAAGTTGGTCGTTGATGATGGCCATGAGACGGCGACCGCGTCTGGGCTGACGGACGCAATGGTCAACTCTGGCGGCGGCGTTACTTGCGTCAATACCGTCAGCGTGTTGTCATTGTAATTTGCGCTGATCAAATCCAGTTTGCCGTCGCCATTCAGGTCTGCAACCGCGATGGAACGCGGGCCGTCGCCAACGGTAAGCGTGGTGCAAAAGACGAAACCGCCGCTGCCATCGTTGGTCAGAACCGTCAGTGTGTTGGTAATCAAATTCGCACAGATCAAATCCAGTTTGCCATCGCCGTTGATGTCGGCTGCCGTGACAAAAAACGCCCCAGTTCCTACACTATATGTGGCGTTGGAAACAAATGAGCCGCTACCATTGTTCGTGAGCACTGTCAGCGTTCCACTTGTATTAGCAGTGATCAAATCTGGCTTGCCGTCGCCGTTGATATCTGCAGCCACAACGCATTGCGGCAAAAGGCCCACGATATATGTGGCGTTGGAGCCAAATTCGCCGCTGCCATCATTCGTAAATACTGTCAGCGTATTGGCAGGACTCTCAATATTCGCACTGATTAAATCCACTTTGCCGTCGCCCTTGATATCTGCAGCCGCAACCCAGTGAGATTGAGTAAAGAAATTCTCTGTCCCAAGTGTAGCATCGAGAACGAAGCCGCCACTGCCATCGTTGGTCAATACCGTCAGCCCACCAGGTGGAACACTTCCATTGGCAGTGACTAAATCGATCTTGCCATCACCGTTGACATCCACCGCCACGACACAAGATGGACCGAAACCCACAGTGTATGTAGCATTGGAAACAAAGCCTCCACTGCCGTCGTTGGTTAACACCACAAGCTCGCCGGGACCATTGTTGTTATTAAAAAGCGCGGCAACCAAATCCGGTTTGCCATTGCCATTGATATCCGCCGCCGTGACGCAGGCCGGATTAACACCCGGCACGCTGTAGGTGGCATTGGAAACAAAGCCGCCGCTCCCGTCGTTGGTCAGCACTGTCAGCGTGTTGTCTTTGGAATCCGTACAGACCAAATCTAATTTACCGTCGCCCTTGATATCTACCGCAATCACGGAAGATGGGCCATTCCCTACGGCATTCGTGTTGCTCACGAAGGCCAAACCTTGCCCAAGCACGGGATTAATTACAGAGGTCAGGGCGGAAATAAATACTACTGTAACGAATAAGGCTTTCATTTAATTTACTAATCTAGTGATTCGTTTTCTAATGGTTTTGTCAAGCTGTTTTGCACCGCGACTCGTTGGAATTCAGGCGTTCGCCGGTGCCCCGAAACAAGCTGGAGCATGAACGCCAATGGTTGACCGGACTCCTTTAACGGACCAAGCTTTAGCCCATGAGCACGGTGGATTTAATTTACGAAAAGGTCAAAACGCTTCCCGGCAAATTGCAGACGGAGGCGTTGGATTTTTTGGAATATCTTGACCGCCGCCGCGCCGCCAAAACCGAAGCTGATTAATGGAAACGCCTGGCGCGCGACACGCAAACCCTGCCCGCCGTACTGCGCATCACCGATGATGACATCGCCGCCGAAATCGCCGCATACCGCGCCGGCCGATGAGAGTGGTTATTGACAATTTCGTAGAAGTCGAGGTAACGAGACTCGCTCCCAAGAATAAGACTCCTCACGTCATCTCCTACCGCCAAGATTGACAATTCCCCTGCCCTGCGACACTCTGCGCGCATGGCGAAACCTGCTTTGGGACGCGGCCTCGGCGCGTTGTTGGGCGGCAGCCCGGTTTTGATCCAGCCTGCCCCGGCACCCGCTGTTCCGTCCCCTGCTCCAATCCCGCTGGCCGCACCCGCGCCTGACCTGCGCGAACGGGTGCAACGCGTGCCGTTGGACCGCCTCCGTCCCTGCCCGCTCCAGCCGCGCAAGGATTTCTCCGCCGAAGCGCTCCGTGAACTGGCCGATTCCATCCGCGAACAAGGCATCGTGCAACCACTCATCGTCCGCGAGCGCGACGGTTATTTTGAATTGATCGCCGGCGAACGCCGCTGGCGCGCCGCCCAGCTTCTCCAATTGCCGGAAGTCCCCATCATCGTCCGCCAGGCCGATGACCGCGCCGTCCTCGAACTGGCGCTCATCGAAAATCTCCAGCGCGAGAACCTCAACGCCCTCGAGGAAGCGCACGGCTACGCGCAACTGGCCGAACAGTTCCAGCTCACCCAGGAGGAAATCGCCGGCAAGGTCGGCAAAAGCCGCGCCGCGGTGGCCAACGCCCTGCGCCTGCTGAAACTGTCGTTGCCCATCCAAAATTTCATCCGCGACGGCCGCCTGTCCGTCGGCCACGCCAAGGTCATCCTCGGTCTGGCCAGCGAAAAGGACCAAAAACTGGTGGCCGAACGCGTCGTCAAGGAAGGCCTGAACGTGCGCCAGACCGAAGGCCTGCTGGCCCGTCTGCAACGACGCGGTCCGCGTCCGGCGGCGCCCAAACCGGAAACCGTGGCCGCGCCCGCCGGCGACCCGCACCTGGCCGACCTCGTAGACCGGTTGCGCGAGGTTTTCGCCACCAAGGTCCAGCTCCACTACGCCGAAGGCAAAGGCACGGTCGAAATTTCCTTTTTCAGCGACGCGGAACTGGAACGGATTCTGCAAATTCTTGGCGTTGCCGCCGATTAAAAATTGCTTGCGGCGTCCGGTTTCTGCAGAATTTCGAAACAAATGAACACACCTGAATCACGGGAACAGTGCGCCCAGCGGCTCCTCGCCGGCGCCGCTGCCGCCGGCCGCATGACGGCGTTTGTGGGACTGGACGGCTTCGTCGATGAAATCCTCCACGTCGTGGACAAACGTGACAGCGCGGATTCGTTTCAGCGGCTCGCAACCATTTCCCAGTTGGCCGAGCGCGTGGCGGCCGCGGCGGGCAAAAGCACCAACATCGAAATCGTCAACCGCGTCACCAAACTCGGCGGCAACGGCCCCATCATGGCCAACGCCCTCGCCAGTTTCGGCCTCAAGGTCACCTACCTCGGCAATCTCGGCTGGCCCAACCTGCACCCGGTCTTCGCCGACTTCGCCAAACGCGCCGACGTTCATTCCATCGCCGAACCCGGACATACCGACGCGCTGGAATTCGACGACGGCAAGGTCATGATCGGCAAGATTCTGTCGCTCAACGAGGTGAACTGGACGAACATCCAGTCCCGTTACGGCCGCGACAAATTTACCGCCCAATTCACCGGGGCCGACCTGGTTGGATTTGTGAATTGGACCATGCTGACCCACATGGGCGAAATCTGGGAGGCGACACTCAAGGAAGTTTGCCCCGCCATCAAGGGCAAGCGGCGCGTCATGTTTTTCGACCTCGCCGATCCGGAAAAACGCAAACCGGATGACATCCGGCAGGCGCTGAAGACGATTGTGGAATTTGAGAAATACTTCAACGTGGTCCTGGGACTGAACGAAAAGGAAGCGTACGAAATCGGCGACGTTTTGGGATTGCCGACCACCGGCAAATCCCCGGACGCGCTTTCCTTGCTGGCGCTGGAAATCAACCGGCGCGTGCCGGTCAACACCCTGGTCATTCATCCCGTCAGCTACGCGCTGGCTGCGGGCAACGGCGTCGTCTCGCTGGTGCAGGGCCCATTCACTCCCAAACCCGTCATCACCACCGGCGCCGGCGACCATTTCAATTCCGGTTTCTGCCTCGGCAAACTGCTGGGCCTGGATAATGGGCAATCCGTCCTGACCGGCGTCACCACCAGCGGCCATTACGTCCGCACCGCCCAAAGCCCCACCATCCCGGACCTCGCCAAAATGCTCCGTGCCTGGCCGGCCAAGAGTGACGGGTGACGGGTGGCGTGATCAAAAATAGAAAGTGACAGGTGACAAGTGACAGGTGACAAGAAAACAATCAGCGGGGCGGATGCGGATAGGTTGGAGTCGTTCGGCATCTATCAGCTTGCCCGTCGGCTTTTCGAAGATTTTTGGAACGACTCGGAAATTTTAAGCCGCGACTATCGCGGGCGCGAGTTGAGCAAGCAACAAATCCGTAGCTTGGATTCCGTCTGTGCCAATATGGAGGAAGGTTTTGGTCGGGGTTTCGGCAAGGAACTGCCGCAGCATTTGAAGATTTCCCGGGGTGAAGCAAGAGAAAGCCGTGGACGTTACGAACGTTGCAATCACCTGCTCCCTTCCGCAACCATCGCCCAACGTGTTGCCGCTCTCACCCATATTATTGGAGGCTTGAGCAAGACCATCCAAACCATTGAGAACCGTGCGCGCGCGAAGTCCTGATCCTTTCACTTGTCACATGTCACTTGCCACCTTCAGATGATTTTAGACATCATCAAATACGGCCATCCCGTCCTGCGCCAAAAAGGCGGGCGCATCGAACGCCTCACCCCGGAAATCAAAAAGCTGATTGCCGACATGCTCGAAACTATGCACTCCAGCAACGGCGTCGGCCTGGCCGCCCAGCAAATCGGCCGCGCCTTGCAGTTGACCGTACTCGACGTGCGCGAAGCCAAAGAGCGCCCGTCCTGGCTCGAACTCGACGGCCAGCCCGCCGACGTGAACAGCTTCATGCCGCTGGTTCTGATCAATCCCGAAATCAAAACTAGCGGCGACCCCGTCATCGCCGGTGAAGGCTGCCTGAGTTTTCCCGAAATTTTTGGGGAAATTGCCCGGCCCGGTTCTGTGGACGTAAAAGCGTTGAACGAAAAAGGCAAACCGATTGAATTCCGTTGTGGCGGATTGCTGGCGCGCGCCATTCAGCACGAGGTGGACCACCTCAACGGCATCCTGTTCATTGACCGGATGGACAAGGCCACCAAGGAGGAATTACGTCCGCAACTCGACGCCCTGCAGGCCGCCACCAAGGCGGGATTGCAGAAGAAATAACTTCGGATTCTCCCTCTCCGCGTTATTTCCTCGCTCGCGGGAGCGGGACTTGAACCGTTTGGGGAAACGGTGAAAGGAATTTGCCGAAGGCGAAGGCCCGCTACGGGCCGAGTGAGCGGGCGCGAGCGAGTCATTGGATGGCGCAGCCAGGTGAGGGTTGTCAGGGATAAACCATTTTCTGCGGAGGACCGGGGTGACGTGCCACCTTCGATGTTCGACGTTGAATGTTGAATGTTCAATTACATCACTGCCGGAGCGCCGGCACCTTGCCTCGTAGCCGCCGTTGTCAAACCCTGGGAGCGCCGGCATCCTGCCGGCACCCTGCCTCGTAGCCGCCGTTGTCAAACGGCGGAGACCAGACCCTTTAATTACTAAACGTTGAACCTTCAACGCTGAACCTCCAACGTTAAACGCCGGCTCGATGGACGCTGTTGGGCGTGCGAACACTCGCCGAAAAAATGCGGACCAGTTCCTCCGTCTCCGCTTCAAGACTCTCCACCTTGCTGGCCGGTTTGACCAATGTCACCCGTCCCACCAATCGCAGCCAGCGCAGACTTTCCCGCAGTTCCTTCAGGCAGATTTTCAACTTGTGAACAAAATCGGCCCGCGATTCGGCCGCCTGCGCTTCAGCATGATTGGGTAAGGGCGACGTGCCCGACCGCAACAGTTGCCCTTCCACCATTCGCCCCGCAAACGGATGCCCTGGGTCAGACACAGGCCGCGGCCCTGGGCCGCCAGCCGCTGCCGTTCCCAGCGCAACTGTTCACGCTGGCGGGAAAGCGCCCGCCGTTGTTCCTCGGCCGGGGTGGGCACGCGCACCACACTCAGGGCCCGGAGGTTGCCCCGAAGATAACGATCGAGATTCAAGGTCAATTCGCGGGCATCGGTCTTGTCGGTCACCACCCCTTTATGCTGGTGACCGGATTGCTTCTACGCCATTCGCAGTGCAGCCGGCTTTTCTCGGCGGCATAGGCCGCGCTTGACTCGAAATCAATGCCGTAGGCCACTTTCTGCGAGTAGTCACGATCCCCGTCGTTGGCCAGCACAAAGCGGGCCCGTTTCGAGCAAGGCATCGGCAAATAGCTCATAAAACAGGAATGATTGATCTGCATCAGCGTGGACTGATAATCAATCGTGCGGCCGCCAATCGCTCCAAAGAAATCTGACAATGGCACTTGTATGCTCGGATACGGTTCGTCATCCCAGAACACCTTCAACAACAGCCCGGGATACCATCTTCCCACGGTATCATCCGTTATGTAGAAGTAGGTCACCTTGCCGGGACCGCTAAATTCGGCCAAAATCTGCTCCCCTCCTTTAGGCACAATAATTTGGTGAAAATTCATCTGGCTGCGGGTGACGCCGTCCGTAATGCGATACAGATCGGAGGGAGTTTGGGCGGTGACGTTCGCCGGCAGCCAGAGGACAAGATTCACAACCACCCAGACCAGGACGAAATCAGTGCAGGCGGTTACGGTATGCTGCTTGAAAGCATTCATGAAACGGGCTGAACCCCTTGTTTCCGCGGGGCGTGGCCGATACTATTTTGATGCGTGGGAGCCTCAAAGACCATCTGGTCGGCGGGCACCTCCAGGCGCAACGCCATGCCGTAGTGCAAGCCTTCGACAAACGGCAGCAGCAGCTCCAGCACATCCGGTTGCTGGAAGTGCTCCGGCTTCGTGTCCGGGTGGGGAAAATAGATAAGCCCGTCCACGGGAGTATGGTCGGGGCACAACACGCGCACATCGAAAAAGGAAAAGTCCTCGGTAGGTTCCGTCGGGTGCCATTTTACGTTGGTGAAGGTATGCCGCGCCTTCAATACGCGGTAAGCGAGCGGAACGATGCTGACGTTCAATGTACCCAGGTGAAAAGCGCTCAGATCAAGCCCTCGGGCCAAAAAGTGTGGGAACTGCATCCGCAGCGTGCCGCCCGGAAAGCGGAGGTTGCCATTGAGACCGGAAGCCACCCGATGGCCTTCAACGAGGCGGGCGGTGATGATCTGTTTATCCTTGGTATTCATTTTGTGAATCTACTAATGCTAATGTCAGCGCTTGAGACGTTGTTGCATGTCCTCCAGCGCCACCCGTTTCGTCTCCGGGAAAAACTTCCACACGACGACGATTTGAATGACCATCATCGCCGAAAAGAAGGCAAACGGCAGTCCGGCGTCGGGCTGGCCCAGATTTCGTGCCACCATCGGGAAGATTCCCGAGATGAGCATCGCCATGAACCAATGGGTAAAACTGCCCAAGGTCTGGCCTTTGCTGCGGACGAGGTTGGGAAATATTTCGCTGATGAACACCCAGATCACCGCGCCTTGTCCGAACGCATGGCAAATCACCATGCCCCCGAGCAACCAGACCAGCCAGTCAGCGTGGACGTTGCTGTTAAAGATCCACGCTACCAAGCCCAGACTGATGGCGCCGCCGATGCTACCGCAAATGAGCAAGGGTTTGCGACCGACTTTGTCAATGATGGCCATGCCCACCAGGGTCGAGATCAAGTTGACGGCCCCGAGGATGACGGACTGCATGGCACTCGCATGTTTGTCGAAACCGGCCATCGCAAAAATCTGGTCGGCGTAATACCAGAGCGCGTTGATGCCGCCGAGTTGGTTGAACATTGCGATCGTAATCGCGAGGAGGACCGGCTTGCGCAGGGATCTGACGAAGAGCGGCGCCGCTTTGCCTAATATTTCTTCGCGTAACGATTCCTGGATCGCGCTCATCTGGCTCGGCACATCCGCCACGCCAATCTTGCCCAGCACCACTGCCGCCTCCTCACGCTTTCCCTTCATCATGAGCCAGCGCGGACTGCGGGGTATGAAGAAAAGCATGGCCAAAAAAACGAAAGCCGGCACGGCCTGAACGCCGAGTTTCCAACGCCACTCGATGGCTCCAAGTCCCATCGAGCCAAGGAAAAAATTTGAACCATAAGCGATCAGCACGCCGAGCACGATGTTGACCTGAAAGCACGCGACCAGGCGGCCGCGCCAGGACGCGGGCGCGATTTCGGCCAGATACATTGGCCCGAGCACCGAACTTGCCCCCACCGCAACTCCGCCTAAAAAACGGGCGGCGACAATCATCGTGAGGGAAGAGGAAAAAGCGCACCCGATGGCGCACAGCAGGTAGAAGGCAGCGACGATCTTAAGACAATCCCGGCGGCCGTAGAGGTCGCCCGGTTTTGCCGCGGCCAGTGAGCCGACCGTAGCGCCCAGCATGGCGGAAGCAGTCATGAAACCTTGCTGGCCGCTGGTCAGAGTGAACAGTTTTACCAGATCTGCCTGGCAGCCGGAGATGACCGCCGTATCGAATCCGAAGAGAAGACCACCCAGCGCCCCCACCAGCGTGGCGCCAATCAGGGCCGAATTGATTTTCACCGGGGTGGCATCGATCGTTTTGCCGGCTATGATTTTATCGACTGGTACTCCGGTGTGGCGACCAAGGGATGAATTCATGTGTGTGTACTGAATTTGAAGCAGTTTTGCGGAAAGGCAACATAAGAATTGACATCTTCCAATAAAGATGTCATGTCTGCCAGAAGCATGTAACTAACAACTTTTGCAATGAATAGTTCATCCAAGCACCGCACCATTTCACGCCAGCTCGCCACCGAAATAATTGCGGGAAAGTATCGCCAGTCGGGCCGCCTGCCAAGCGAAGCGCAGTTCGTAAAACGCTTTGGAGTCTCCCGCCCCACCGTCGGGCGGGCGTTAAAGGATCTTCAAGAGCAGGGCCTCATTGATCGTCGCAGGGGCTCCGGCACATACATCCGCCCGGAGAATAATCGCACTCACGACACGAATTCAACCATTCCTCAGCTTGGCATGATCGTGCCCAGCCTGCGCCACACAGAGATTTTTGAGTCCATCTGCGGAGAGCTCGCCAGCCTCGCCCGCGTCAACGACTACGGCCTTTGGTGGGGGGCCAGCAGTTCCCCAATCACCGAATCAAAAATGACGGTGGAAGAGGCGGAGGCACTATGTTCTCGGTTCATCGAACAAGGCGTCGCGGGCGTTTTTTTTGTCCCATTTGAGCACCAAGCTGATCGTGAAGCTGCGAACCGCCGGATCACCGAGCGCCTGCGACAAGTCGGCATCCCGGTCGTTTTGCTGGACCGCGATATTGGGGCCTTCCCAAATCGAAGTGCCTACGACCTTATTGGCGTTGACAACTTTGCCGGTGGTTACTTGCTTGCGGAGCATCTCATCAAACTGGGGGCCCGCCGACTGGCTTATGTGATGCGGCCGCTCACCGCTTCGACCGTGGATGCCCGCATCGCAGGTGCGCGCATCGCCATGCTGGCCTATGGGTTGGATGCACCCCAACCTTTTGTCAACTCAGGCGACCCGACGGATCTGAAATTCGTCCGTTCATTTATTCAATCTCACAAGCTAGACGCAATTCTCTGCACGAGCGACCACCTTGCAGCCCAGCTCCTGCAAAGCTTGACCCGCCTCGGCATTCGCGTTCCCCAAGACCTGCGCCTCGTGGGCTTCGATGATGTGCGCTTCGCCAGTCTGCTCACCATTCCACTTACCACCATGGAGCAACCGTGCCGCGATATTGCCATTACAGCCTTCAGTGCTCTGCGTGAGCGCCTCAAAAATCCCACTTTACCGCCACGCACGCTTATGCTTACACCCCGCATCGTGGTGCGGGAGACCTGCGGGGCGTATCTACAGCAATCGCAGCAGATGGTTTCTGGGATTAATTCCGTCCCGAAGGCGTAGTTAGACTAAAAATAGAAGACGCGAGGCTTTGGACCGGTCCATTTCGCCACTTTTGACGAAATCCTTAGTTTTGTGGACGGCTTCGAGAAAAGCTTCAATCGGTTGTCGCCAGCATGAAAAGTCAAAACTAACCTTGTCAAAAAAGTGCCAGCAGAAGTGCCAGCAAATCTCATTGGTCGAGAGTAAAACGGAGTTAAAAAAACTGACTGGAGTTATCTTTGACATAATGAAGTAGAGTTTTTGGTATCAATGCATCGGTGATGATTTAGATAGTTGACTTCGAGTGGCTTGTGGAAGGCGGGATGTGTTCGATTCCGACCTCCGCCTCCATCCTAAACCGCTTGAGCGGCAAGGGTTTTGTGGCGTAGGAGTCCGCAACGGACACCAAAACGGACACCAGTTTATCAACTCCGTTAGAATCCAGCGTAACCGGCGCTAACCCGCCGACTACTCGCTAACTCTGCGGAACCGGCTTCAGTTATTCTTGCGATTGCGTGAACATTATGAAAACACGTTATCGCTTAATTCGCCGGAGCAGCCGTGGCGGGATGTATTATGCCGTGGACAAAACCACCGGCAAACCGACCAGCCTGCATACAACCAACGAGGACGAAGCCCAACAGATCATCGAGGCCAAGAACAACTCAGTTCGCCAGCCCATTCTGAATTTGCAAATCGCCAAGGCGTATCTGGCAGGCTCGGACGACGGCATGAAAACGCGCACCTGGCAGAACGCCATTGAAGCACTCATCGGCACCAAGAAGGGAGCGAACCAAGAACGCTGGCTGCGCGTGGTCAAGGACAAGGCGCTGGCCCCGTTGCTGTCCAAAGTCATCATTGAAACCCAGGGCGAACTTTTGTTGCACATCCTGCAATGCGGCAAAGTGTCCACCAATGTCTATCTACGGCGTCTGCACAACTTCTGCGTGGACATGAACTGGCTGCCGTGGCCGCTCGTGCCGAAACGCCAGTGGCCCGCCGTTGAATACAAAGAGAAACGCGCGATCACTTTGGCCGAACATCTGGCGATTGTCGCCCGTGAGAATAATCCCGAACGCAAGGCGTTCTACAAACTCGCGTGGTATTTGGGCGCGTCGCAATCCGACTTGGCATTCCTTCAAGCCGAGGATGTTGACTGGAATAACAACGTCATCAGCTACCGGCGCATGAAAACGGGAACCGTTGCCATTATGCGTCTCGATGCAGAAATGGCGGAACTTCTGCGCGACCTGCCGGGCAACGGGCCGCTGTTTCCCTATCTGCGGACAGTCCGCGCTGGCGACCGCGCCACGGAGTTCAAGCAACGCTGCACCGGACTCGGCATCAAAGGCGTATCGTTGCATAGCTATCGCTATTCGTGGGCGGAACGCGCCAAAACAGCGGGCTATCCCGAACGGTATGCCCAGGTGA
>JBEKTH010000013.1:0-71427 GCA_049516255.1 Verrucomicrobiota bacterium | reverse complement strand
CCAGTGGACGCCGGTTATCTGTTAACGCGGGGAGTGCGTCGAGGCACTCCCCGCCCTGCAAACATGCTAACAAAAAACCCAGAGGGCTTTGAAGGGAGTATCAAATCGCTGCAGGCAACAGCCACTGCCCGTTCAGTTTTGACCGTGATCCAAAACTTGATTATCATCATTGCATCTGAGGCCCGGCTGCCGTGGCTGTGCCTGAGCTTTTGACGTTAGACCACATGAGTTAGCCCACAGTCTTTTGGTGACCGTGAAGTGAGTCCACCCGAAAGTCTTCGCACCGGGGAAAGAATAAAATATTAGTTGACAATATTTACACTTTACGCGATAAGGTACGAATAATGTCAACTGAGTTTCCATTTTTGAAAGTGACGCCGGCGATGAAGGGCCTGGTCGGGAAGCGCCAGCCAGGCACGCGCATTTATCGGCGTGAGGGCACCTACGAGGAAGCCGGACAGCAGTCCGTTGCATTGGACGAGGTGTTCAATGACTCGTTTGTTTCTCCCGGCGGGGTGATCATGTTTGTGCCTGTCAGTCGGGCGGCTTTTTACAAACGTATGAATGAGGGGCGCTTGACAGTGTTTTGCTTTCATGTCGTCAAGGACGAGAAAACTTTTTTTGGTAAGGTGCGAAAGGCGAAGTCCACTCCATTTGTGTGGATTCCGGTTTCGGAACTGAAAGCTTGGGCAGAAGAAATCAAGCACAAGCGTGGAGAAACCGAAGCTCGTAAGGAAGGTGATTTTGATATTGATGGCCTTCTTGAACAGGACCCCGAGGATCATGGCCGAAAAGATGTGGTTTACGGCGAACGGCTAACCCGTGAGGAAATGAGTTTTCTTATTCAATCGGAAGTGCGCACAGCAATGGAACAAATTTTGGCTGCGGTGATGCCGGGAAAGCTCGGAGAAAAGCACCGCAACCGGCTGAAATGGGGTACGCTGGTTTATAACAACGAGCACAAAAAATGGTCATGGCGAGATGGAATTGGTTCGAAAGGGAAAGAAATTTAGGTGGAACCTCTAGTAAATAACACTAACAAACTAGACCCGCTGATGAATTTACGCGAAGTCGCGAAAACCATTGGCCGGAGCGTTCGCGAAGTCTGGCGTGAGATTAACCGGGGCAAACTGCCAAAGCCTGTACCTGGGCGTCCGGCGCGTTTGTTTGAATCGGATGTGATAAAATATCAGGAGCAATTGCGCCGAGAGCGTGATGGCCGCACTGACGATGGAAAGGGATAAGAATATGATTCAAACACTTTACCGGCCAAAGCGTTGGCGCAACGGCAAGCGGATAACGTCCCGACTGTATTCCGCACGAATCCGCATAGATGGCGAGCGGCAGATTTTGAATGTTCCGTTGCACGTATCCGACAAGCAAGTGGCTCAAGAAAAATTGCGCAAGTTGGTGCAAGAAAAGGAAAAGGAGTTGCATGGTCTGACACCAGCCAAAGCCATGCGAGATGCAGCTCAAGAATTTTTGACGAAACATATCAAGGATTTCGTTGCTGATTTGCGCGCCAAAGGTCGGAACAGGCAATACGTCAACGAATTTGAAAATCGTCTGCTGTTGCTAATGGGTCAATGCCGTTGGAAATTGCCCAAAGATGTCAGTGCCGATTCGTTCATCAAATGGCGCATCGAAAACAAGACCAAGTCAGCCAAAACCCTAAATGAGTATCTTACGTGCGCCAAAGGCCTGCTTCACTGGATGATATTGCAAGGACGCATCGTGGTAAATCCGTTGGCGGTGGTACAAAATGCGGAGACACGCGGCAAAGAAGTCCGCAAACACCGTGCTTATTTAAACGACCATCGCATCAAACGGATCATCATCGACCCCGAACGCGCACCGATTGTGAAAGAGGCCTTTGAGCGGTACGCTACCGGCGAGGAGACTTACGAGACATTGAGCGGCATTTTCGCGAAGCGTGGAATATTGACCGGCAACGGCAAGCACTTGCCCAAAGTCAATATCTCCTACTTACTGTGCAATCCGGTCTATTACGGCCACTTCCGTTATGCCGGTGAAGTGCATGAAGGCAAACACGAGCTAATCATCTCCAAGGCGCTGTTTGACCAGGTGCAGGCCGTCATGACCAGACGCTTCCGTTGGAATCCCAAGACACTGAAACGGACACCGAAAGCGTATGTCTCCCTGCTCCATTGCGGCGGGTGCGGCTATTCCGTCACCGCCGAAGTCCAAAAAGGCCACACGTACTACCGTTGCACGAGGAAAAACAGAGCGCACCAATGCAAACAGCCCTACGTCCGCGAAGAAGCCCTCGATGCCGAAATTTCGGCACTCCTCAAACCGTTCGCATTGCGTTCGGATTGGGCTGACGAAATGCTCTCGCGGATTAAAGGGGAAAAAAAATCAGCCGCCCAATCCGCCCTGCAACTGGCAGCGCAAAAGCGCGAGGAGATCGAAAGAGTAAGCCTTCGCCTCCAAAGGCTTCTTGATTCATTTCTCGACGGCGTCATTGACCGCAATGACTACACCGCCGAGAAAGCGAAGCTCATGAGCCAAAAGAAGACTTTGGAGGAACAAAAGGACGCCTTCGTAGCAGGCCGAGCCGACTGGCTCGAACCGTTCCAAAATTGGATAATAACCGCTAGAAACGCGGGTGAAATCGCTGTGAGAGGTTCTCCACAGGAGAAAAAGGTTCTCGCTCAAAAAGTGTTTGGCTCGAACCTTGTCCTCGACTGCAAAAAAGCCCGTGGTTCTTGCGTCAAACCGTGGTCACTACTCGTCGAAAACTCCTCGACTGGTCGAATGGTGCGCGATACAGGGTTCGAACCTGTGACCCCTACAGTGTCAATGTAGTGCTCTACCACTGAGCTAACCGCGCAACCGTGGGATTAACAGCGTGACAATCCCGCCGGGCGTTGGCAAGTGCGAATTGACGGGCCGCCGCAGGATTCAGCTTGCAGTTCTGGATGGCCCAAGCGTAGGTTTCAACTTGATGAAAAGATTCCCGGGCGCCGTCTTCAAGTACCTCACCGGCCTGCTTTCGCCCCGCGCCGCCGCAACGGCAGACGTCGCCGTTCCCGGCAAATTTCAGGAATATAAAGCCAAAGCCGAGCAGGGCGATGCCGAGGCCCAATTCAATCTGGGCTACTGCTACGACGATGGCCGGGGCGTGAAAAAGGATTATGGCGAGGCGGTAAAGTGGTATCGCAAGGCGGCTGAACAGAATTTCGCCCCGGCGGAATTTAATCTGGGCTACTGCTACGCCAATGGCCAGGGCGTAAGGAAGGACAAGGAGGAATCGGTGAAGTGGTTTCGCCGGGCCGCCGAACAGAATTATGCCCCGGCTCAATCCAATCTGGGCTACTGCTACGACAATGGCCGGGGCGTGGCGAAGGATGCGGTGGAGGCGGTGAAGTGGTATCGCCAGGCCGCCGGACAGGGCCACCCGGAGGCTCAATTAAATCTGGGCTACTGCTATGCCAATGGGCAAGGCGTGGAGAAGGATACCGTGGAGGCGTATGCCTGGTTCAGCATGGCAGCCAGGGCAGATGCCGATGCGGCCGAGAGCCGCGATCTGCTGAGGAAGGGATTGACGCCCCAACAATTCACCGACGCTCAAAAACGGATCAAAGAGTTGCGTTCACAAATCGCGTCCACGGCAATTTCAACTTTGAAGTTGCCCCGCTGAATTGCTACGTTGCGGGCATGTCACGCAAGACGCCATCGAATTCCGCGCACGGTTTCGGCGACATCATCGGGGTGGCGCTGCTCTGCGCCGCGCTGTTGCTGCTGGTCGCACAATGGTCGTTTGACCATCGGGATATCGGGTTTCTAGTCAGTTTGCCGGAAAAGAACACCACGGTGCACAACTGGATTGGCCCGTTCGGTGCTTATCTGGCTTGGAGTGTATTCGTTCCCTTGGGCGTGGTTGGTTATTTGGTGCCGCCGGTGCTCGCCATGTTTGGCACGGCGTATCTGTTGAATTTTCCCAGCCATCTGCGCGAACGTTTACGGTGGTCGGTTTTATGGTCGGCCGTATTGCTCTTGGCGTTGACCGGACTGTGTTACCTGATCGACGATGGGGGAAGGCACGGGACGCTCCACGAAGCCATTGGCGCGTCAAGTATCGGCGGCTTTTTGGGATTGGCGACCTTCGGCCAGACGCCGCACTATGAATATGGTTTCAGCCTGCTGGGTACGGTGGGAGCGATTATTGTTTATCTGGCCCTCGGCTTCATCAGCCTGCTGTTCCTCACCAATTTCCGCCTCGGTGACTGGATCCGCGGTTTTCTGGAAAAGGTGCCCACCAGCACCACCGACACCGAACCAGCGCCCAAATCCGCCGACGAAGGCGCGTTGGAACGCCGGGCGCGCGAACTGGAAAAGCAGGCCAAAAAGTTGCAGGAAGAAGTCGCGCGCACCGGGCTGGGCGCGGATATGCAGCCGGTGCCCGAACCCACCGTCCGTGATTTGAGCGTGCCGCAGGCCAAAACCACCTCCGCCACGTCCATCCGCATCCGCAAAACCACGTTGCCCGGAGGTTTAACCCGGGAACCGGCCAACGCGGAAGAAACCCCGGCACCGTTGTTTGCGCCCAAACCCGCGCCCGCCGCTGAGGAGGAGGTGGCTTCGCCACGCGAAGTGCCTCCGGCCTCAACGGAGGAGGTGCTCGGCAGAAAATCGGAAACCGAAAAATCCGCCGAAACCAAAATTGAAGAACCGGAAAAAGTTGATTCGGAAAAGCCTGCCGAACCGGTGGTCCACATTGCGGACAATTCCGGGTCGGCGAAAGCCAGGCCGAAACCCAAAAGGCCGAAGCCACTCACCGTCGCCGCGACGCCCATCATCGGCAATTACCAGTTGCCGCCGCTGGATTTTCTCCAGCACCCCGACACGACCCTCAAACCCACCGAATCAAAGGAGGAATTGATGGCCAACGCGCGGCTTATGCAGCAGACGCTCGCGCAATTCGACATCGAGGTTTCGCTCGGCGACATCACCAAGGGCCCGACCATCACGCGCTACGAATTGCATCCGGCGCCGGGCGTGAAGTTGGAAAAAATCACCGCACTCTCCAACAACATCGCCGCCGCGCTCAAGGCCGAACGCATTCATATCCTCGCCCCGGTGCCCGGCAAAAGTTCCGTCGGCGTCGAGGTGCCGAATCCGGTCAAGACCAAGGTCATCGTGCGCGACCTGTTCGAATCCGAGGAATGGCGCAATTCCAAGGCGAAAATTCCCATCGCGCTGGGCAAGGACGTCTATGGCCACCCGATCATCGCTGATCTGGTTGAAATGCCGCACGTGCTCATTGCCGGCAGCACCGGCTCCGGTAAATCGGTCTGCATCAACTGCATCATCACGTCGCTGCTTTACAAATTTTCGCCCGACCAGCTCCGGTTCGTGATGATTGACCCCAAGGTCGTCGAGCTGCAGCAATACAACGCCCTGCCCCACCTCGTCGTGCCGGTGGTGACCGACCCCAAAAAGGTCATTCTCGCGCTACGCTGGGTCGTGAACGAAATGGAAAAGCGCTACCAGATTTTCGCGCGCGTCGGCGTCCGCAACATTGCCACCTTCAATTCGCGCCCCAAGAACAAGCCCCTGCCGCAGCAGGAACTGGAACTGCCGCTCAAGGCCAAAAAGGAAAAGGTTGAGCCGGGCGCGGAAGGGTTCGCCGTCGAGGTGGACGAGGAAATCGTCGTGCCGCGCGACGACGAAATCGTCATTCCCGAAAAGCTGAGTTACATCGTCGTCATCATTGACGAGCTGGCGGACCTGATGCTGGTGGCACCGGCCGACGTGGAAATGGCCATCGCGCGCATCACGCAAATGGCGCGCGCGGCGGGCATTCATTGCATCGTCGCCACCCAGCGGCCGAGCGTGGACGTCATTACCGGCGTCATCAAGGCGAACATCACCGCGCGCATTGCGTTCCAGTGCGCCTCGCGCGTGGACTCACGCACGATTCTCGACGCGATGGGCGCAGACAAATTGCTGGGCAAGGGTGACATGCTGTACCTGCCGCCCGGTTCGGCGAAGCTGATTCGCGCCCAGGGCGCGCTCATCACGGACCAGGAAATCAACAGCATTGTTGAGTTCATCGCCAAGCAGGGCAAACCGAACTACGACCTGGAAATTCACCAGCAGCTTTCCCAGCCTGCTGCCAATTTCGGGAATGAAAGCGGGATTGACGAGGACGAGGAGCTCATCCAGCAATGCATCGAGGTGATTCGCAGCGAACAAAAGGCGAGCGTCTCGCTGATGCAACGCCGGCTGCGACTTGGCTACACGCGCGCCGCGCGCATCATGGACGAACTAGAAAATCGCGGCATTGTCGGCCCCAGCAAAGGCGCCGAGCCACGGGACATCCTGATTGATCTGGACGGCACCGGCGCGGACGGTGGTGGCCAATCGGCGGTTTAATTTAAAGTGGGAGGGCTGCCGTGTCGGCAGCCCTATTTTTTATTTTGGGACGGCGACACGCCGTCCCTCCCAAAATTTAATTCACCATTTCCTGCATGAAACAATTTCTGGTGACGCTGCCGCGCAACCTCATCGGTTGCTTCACGGGCTGGAGGCTCATCGGACATCTCGTTGCCATCCTGTTCACGGTCATGCTCGTCCTGTCGGGCTTCGACTGGCATTATTTCCTCTCCACCCGCAATCCGGCGCTTCGTTCCTGGATGTGGCCCGCCGTTTTCATCGGCGGATTACTGCCCATCTACCTGCCACTGTTACCGCTTGCCTTCGGTTTCCTGGCCCAAAATACCAGAACCATTCTGACCGGCTGGGCTGTCGCTCAGGCTGAACTCCTCGGCGCATTGATCGTTATTGCCTACAAAGCATTTACCGGCCGCGCTCATCCGGCGCGCAGCGTCGGTGCGGACATCAGCCATGTCTTCCACTTCGGCTGGCTGCGCGGCGGAGTTTTCTGGGGCTGGCCGTCGTCGCACACCACCATCGCCTTTGCGATGGCCGTGACGGTATTCACGCTCCATCCCAAGCCACGGTGGCTGGGACTCGTGGCGATCCTCTATGCTTTTTATATTGGCATTGGCGTCTCCATGACCATCCATTGGTTCTCGGATTTCGCGGCCGGGGCGATCGTCGGTTCGGTCATCGGGGCTGTGGTCGGAAGGAGTTTTCAGGAAAACATTCAACGCTCAACATTCAACACCCAACACCCAGGGTAACACCGAAACGACACGAGCATTGAATGTTCAAAGTTGCGTCCCGCTGTGCGGGATTGAATGTTTCCGACAATTTCTACTTCGCCGGATACGACCAGACCCAGTCGCCCTTCTCCCGGTCAACCGAACCGGTCTTTGTAAGAACGACTCGTCCGCCGTCGTCTGTCCCGTTCCAGCCGACGGAATAAAGAATAAATTGGCCACTATCCGTGCGGCGATAATGCAACGGCTGGCCGTTGATGATGTCGTGCGGCAATTGTTCGATGAATTGCGGCGTGAGCGCGTCAAGTGCTTCAGGGTATTGGCCGTTCGCTAGCCGGTAACGTTCCAGCGCGCAGGCGACGCGGGCCAAATCAATGCTCACCTGGATAGCCGCTGACTTTCTCACGGTGCTGCTAATAGCTGGAAATAACATCAAAGCCTGAACTTTGTAAGGTGAATAATGTTTCATCTCCGCACGAACAGCATCATTGGCGCGTTGCAAAGCTGCGGGTGAAATGACGCGGGAATTTGTATCAACGAGCGGCAACAACCACTGCTGACTCATTTGTGCAAAAGCGAGTTCGTTCTGATAAAAATACGCGCCGGGCATGAACGTAAGCTTGTTCGTGACCAAATCGCCGTTTTCTTGACGTGAAATGATTTCGCGCGAGCGCCGCTGATTTTCAAACGACTCGATCGCAAATGCCCGTTCGCCGCGCATGACGAATTCATAATCCGCCAGAAAATTCAATTTTGATAATTCCGCGTCAAGCACGACGAGTTGTTCGTCAGACCATCGATGCTCCGCCAAACCTTCCCATATCGGATTCAATTCATAGGCAACAATTGCCACGCGAACGAGATGTGAAATCAAAAATGGTGAGTTGCGAAGCGAATTGTTCAAATACAACAGTAGCTTTACGTCATCCAACGCTTTCGCACTTTGGCCATCAGCCAATTCAGCGACGGCACGCAACTGCAGCACCTGAGTGCATCTTTTAAGCGCCGCCAAAACCGGCAGCAATGGCGATACCGAATTGAATCCATCTTCGTAATTTAATGGAACATTGGCATAAGGCCGCTGGCTGGCCTGACGCAATTCTTCAACCGCTGCATCGAATTTACTTAAGGCAAACAAGACATCGGCGGCTGGCGTTTGCGGCTGCGGCGCGATGGGAAACTCTTTTACCAAACTTGCATCGGTCGGATTGCGATAAGATGCCTGCAACGTTTTCAAATCAGTCATCTTTGTTCTACCTTCGCCACCCAAATAGCCAACTTCATTATTTTCCGGCCAAAAGTTTGGACTGCCGTCAGAGTGCCAGGGATTCATCACAATTTTGCCATTGAGCATGTTGGTAAAAATAGGCGCCGTGAAAAAATTCTGGCCATCCGGCACCAGCGGCGGAACAAATGCCTGCCAGTCAAATTTCTCGCCTTTGGCCTCCCACTCGCGTTTGTAGTTTTCCCAGGCACGCTTTCCGCGCCAATCCTCTTCGGCGTAAAAAATGGCGATCAAGGTGGCGAGAATGGCCACGGTCAGCAAAAGCCGGCGGAGAATTCGCCAGCCTCGTTTGTTTCCAGGTATTGCATTCATAATTCAGGGGTAGGGTCGGCGCGCGGCGCCGACCGGACGCCGCAGCGCGGCGTCCCTACCATTTCATGTCGCCAGAGTTTCAAATCGTCGTTCGCTGCTCGGTCGCGGTGAAAATGGTTTCGGCGGCACGGCCACGCGCGGTTCGCCCGGACCCACCAGTTCCGCCAGTAATTGTTCCTGTTGCGGCAGCGTCAGAATTATTTCCCGCGCCGGAGGCGGAGATTTCCCGGCAATGCGTTCCGGGTCGCGCGCGAAAAAATTCGCGGCCAGAATCACCACCCAGACCACGGCCAGGCCCGACCAAACATGACGGCTCGGCCAGATGAGTTCCAGAAACAAAAGTCGAACGGCATTTCTCAGCGTAGCCACGAAGGCCAACTCGCGGACAAGTTGATCCCGTCGATTGACATCGGCGGCAGCCTGAATGGCGTTTGCCCAGCGGCTTTGCGTCTCCGGCGTCGGCTCAACGTGCGTAAAGTTTGTTTCCCAATCGGCCAGCGGCTTTATCAGTGACGCCATTTCGTCGTAGTATTTCCGGCAATCCGCGCACCCCGCCAGATGAACCCTGAGTTCGCTCGTTTCCGGTTCGGTCGGCACACGACCGGCCAGGAGACAAAGGCTCCGGCGGTGGCGCCGGCAGGGGTTCCAAAACCGTTTCATATTTGTTTGTCCTCTTCCGGGGCGGGAAGGTTCATTTTCATTTTACGCAATTTTTCCAGGGCATGATGCAGCCGGGATTTTACCGTGCCGACGGAACAATCCAGAACCGCCGCCATGTCCGGCAAGGAGGCGTTCTCGAAGAAACGCAGCAGAACCACCTCCTGGTGCTTTTGCGGCAATTTTTCGACACACTGGCGCAGCTCGATGAACGTTTCATGCCGGGTCGCCGCTTCAGCAGGGGAAGTTTCGGCGGAAGCAATGTTTTCATGCCGGTCGTGCAGTTTCTGCGTTTCGGAAAACGGCAGGCCGGCCAGGGAAACCGGACGCGAACGCGCCCGGCGCACGGATTTCTGATAGCGATGCAGCAAAATCGCGTAGAGCTAGGTCGAGAGCTGGCAGGATCCGTTGTAACGCGGCAGGCTTTTCCACGCTTCGACCAGGGTTTCGGAAACAATGTCTTCCGCCCGGCTCAAGTCGCCGGTCAATGCGGCGGCCTGGCGCAGAAGGCGCGCTTGCAGCGGTTCGAGCAAACGGCAAAAACCGTGGGCGTCTCCTGCGCGGGCACGAGCGAGAAGTTCCGGTGCGGCCCCAGGCGTAAAGCGGTCGTCAGCGATGACCATCTATCTATCAATCCCCACTGCCGCCGGAAAGGTTCAAAAAACTTTGGCCGAGCTGGATCGACGTGGCGCAGCCTAAAGAAAACATCGAACATTGAACGTCGAACAAACTGTGGTCGGATGCCGGCAACTGATTTAATGTTCAGTGTTCGATGTTAAATGTTCGATGTTCCCCGTTCATTTTGCCGGGTACTGCCAGACCCAGTCGCCTTCTTTGTCGTCGAACAGCATGTTTCCCGGCACACCGCCGTCGTCCGTTTCGTTCCATCCGATGGAATACAGCACGAATTGTCCACTTGCCGCGTCGGAGCTTTGCGAAGACGGATCGCCGGTGCGATGATATTTATACGGTTCGCCAGAAATCACGTCATTGGGCAGTTGGGAAATGAATTTGGGGACAAGGAGGTCCAGATTTTCCGGGAATTGTCTATTGGACAGTCGGAATCGTTCGAGCGCGCAGGCGATCGCTGCTTCATCGGTGGCGGTTTGGGCCGCGGCGGCTCGCATGGGTATTTTATGCAATGATGGCAAAAGCAGTACAGCTAGGAGCTGATGACGGGTGCAAATGGTGGTGAAAGGGTTGCGCCCGGCAAAGGCCTGCTCCAAGGCATTGGTGTTGGATTCGATTTGCCTGGGGAAAACTTGTTTCGTTTCAACATCAAATGCTCCATTTAATTGCGATTGAAAGAGCTGGCAATAATGTAACTGTTCCAAATCGTACCAGCCTCGCGGAATCATCCGGCCGAACAGATTAGCCAGTGATGAACCTGTATGGCTTGGGTCATCGGTCAAATCGTTCAGATGGTATTTGCCGCGTTCGAGAAGCTCGGCGGTCAGAATTGCGGCGGCGCGTTCGCTGGCGAGAGACCGTTCCATCTGGGGAAAGAAATCGTATTGCTGGAAAAGCGCCTGAAGTTCTTGAAGCTGAGCGTCCGACCAGGCGTGTTCGGCCAATCCCTCCCAGACCGGTTGAATCGCAAGTTGTACGCAAGCAATGCGAACCAGATATGAAATCAAAAACGGTTCGTCTTTCGCCGAATTGGCCAGATAAAGCATCAGCTTTATGTCCCCCAAGGCGTCGTCATTCCGGCCGGCAGCCAGTTCGGAGCAGGCCCGGAGTTGTAAACGTTGGACCGTCCTTTTGATATTGCCGAGGTGCGGCAGCAGGATACCCCACGGATTGTCCAGATCGTAAACCACCGGGTACCGTGCATAAGGCCGGTCGCTGACGGCATGAAGTTGGTCCAACTCGGTTTCACTGGATGCCAAATCGGCCAGAACCGCCGGGGCCGCCGCCGCGCGCGAGGCCAAATCGAGTTTTCCGGAGGCGAACGGCTTGGATGCATTCGTCTGGCCTGCCTGAATCGCGCCAAAGGCCATTTTCCAAGCAACGAGATCCAGGAAATAACGTTCGCTGCCTTGATAAGAATTACCCTCGGGTGCAGGCGGGCTTGGGTTCGTCTGAGAGCCAAGCATGCTGCTGGCCAACGAATAATTGTCCGCCCACTTTTTGGCGAAATTGGTTCTTTGCGTGAACCAAGTTTCGACGAGTGGGATGGCGGCAAAGTTTTGGTTATCAGGAACCGGCTTGGGAATAAACGCCGTATAATCAAGCTGCGCGCCGCTGGCTTCGAGTTGCTGGCGATATTGATTCCATTCATGCGCGCCGCGCCAGTCTTCTTCAGCATAAAACAGCGCAACAATTGTCACCAGCCAGGCCAGCCCGATCAGCGGTTTGCGGATGACGCTTTTGCTTGTTTTGTTTTTCTCGTTTGGGTTCATGACGTCAGGCAATCAGAGTTTCGTTGTGTTGCTCGCTTCGCGGAAACAGTTTTGGCGACCGTACCTCGCGCGATTCAGATGGTTGAATCATCTCCAGAAGTTCCTGGCGGTTTTCGCGCAGCGCAGCCAGAATGATTTGCGGTGGTGGAATTTTCCCACTTGGGATCGCCGACGCCAGACTCACCGAATGGTCGACGTTCAAATTCAAAAGAACAATCACCAGCCATGCCGCACCCATCCCGGCCAGGTGCCAGCGCAGTGAAATAAAGATTTCGCGCAAGGAAAAGATTGGGAGGGACGCCATGCCGGCGTCCTTGATTTTAGGGACGGCAACATGCCGTCCCTCCCGCACTTTGATCATGCCAACCGCCGTTTCCCGAATCGCGTCGAGTTTTGGCGTGATGGCTTGGTGCTGTTTAAACAAGATGTCACGCGACGTTTTCATATTGCCACCTTGGTAGGGCGCGTCACTCCATGCGCGCTGTCATGGATGTGCGGACGAGCGGGCGGGCCGGGGACTCCGATAAACTGCGATGCATCGCGAGCAGGCTGCCCGCCCTGCCGTTGCGTCTCTGCCTTATTTGTCTTCATTTTCCAAAATCAATTTCCGAAGTGCGCGCTTGGCGTAGAACAATCGCGATTTTACCGTGCCTGGCGGCGTGTTCGTAATGCGCGCGATTTCTTCAATCGAAAAATTCTCAACGAAGTGAAGCAGCAACACGGCGCGTTGCGGCAACGGCAATTGATTTAGTACTTGCATGAACTCAGCCTCCTGTTCCCGCCGAATGAGCAGGTCGTCCGGGCCGCCTTCAGACTCGTCCGGCGATTCGGAAATTTCATCAAGCGAAACCTCCTCGCGATTCTGTTTTCGCCAGCGCTGGATGCACTTCTGGTGCGCAATGCCGAACAGCCAGCTTCCAAATTTCTCATCGTCACGCAGACTGACGATGTGTTTGACGGCGGCAATGAATGTCTCCTGCACCAGGTCAAGGCTGGCCTGCTCGTCGTGCACCAATTCAAAAACGTAGACATACAAAGGCAATTGGTAGCGCCGAAAGAGGGTGTTCCAAGCCGCCGGTTCTCCGGCCCTGGCCTGCAACACGGGCAGTTGTTCGCGTTCAGCCACCACCAGCGGGAATTGGCCTGTTTTTTGCTATTTAGGTTGCTAAATTGCGTGGAAATGCTGACAAATATGACCATGTCTCAGGTTGGTGAACAACTTCATGCCGCCCGTGAAGCCTTGAAGCTCACGGTGCAGCAGATTGCGGATTCCACCAAAATCCGCACCGATCATATCCGCGCACTGGAAGAAGGTCATTACGAGGTGTTCTCCGCCCCGGTGTACATCCGCGGGTTTGTCCGCATCTACGCCACGCAACTCAAACTGAACGCGGCGCAGATCATGTCCGCGCTGGATGCCGAACTCAAGCAGACGGAAAAATTCAAGGAACCGCCACCGCTGATGGAAGAATCCAACACGCTGGTCGACCATGCGATGTTCTGGCTGTCCAAACTCGACTGGCGGGTCGGGGTGATTGGCGGCGTCGCGCTGGTTTTATTGCTGGTCCTCCTGCTCGTGGGTTCCGCCTGGCGGCATCATTCGCGCAGCAACCCACTGGCCGGTTTGAAACCCGCGGTTTATCAATCCGCCGACGCGGGCGAGACCTTGCCGCTGACGACGCACCGCTGAAATGCGGAAAGCCGACCGAAGCCGAGCCCCAATTCGGTTCAGATTCCCTTTCTGCATTCTTTCTTCTTCATTCTGCATTGGCGTCACACGTCGTTCATGTAAAGCGCCCGGTTGCGCCACAGATAGAGAGCGCCGGAAGTCATGGTCAGCACCACCGTCACCCACAATGCGATTTCGGCAAATCCCGGCACCCAGCCCTGGAGCAGATGTTGCAGCCCTGGCGGCCATTCCCTGCAGGCGTCCACAATGAGCAACGCAATGATGGCCACAATTTGTGAAACGGTCTTGTGTTTGCCGTAACGTTCCGCCGCCAGGACCACATGCTTCGACGCCGCCAGCAGCCGCAATCCGGTAATGGCCAGTTCGCGCGCGACAATGATAATGACCATCCACGCCTCGACCGTCACCGGCGGATTGGAAGCTTGATGCGTGCTCTCGACGAAGGCTATGAACGCCGAGCAGGTCATGACTTTGTCCGCCAGCGGGTCCATCAGGACGCCAAAGTTGGTGATCAGACCGCGCTGCCGCGCGATCCGGCCGTCAAGAAAATCCGAGACGCCCGCCAGACAGAAAAAAAACAGCGCCAGGCTGTAATGAAAGGGGGCCGGGACGAACAAGGCCCAAAGAAAAACCACTGTCAGTGCAAACCGTCCGACCGTCAGCTTGTTTGGCAGATTCATTTAAATTAAATCCTCCTCGTCCTCGAAAAAATTCGATTACGAGCGCGAGGACGACGACGAGGACGAAAAACTTACGCACCAAACTTGTCGAACATCTTCGCGTTGGCCTGCATGAGCCGCATCAGATACTTCGCCTCAAACACACCAAGTGAGCCGAGGTTCGCGCCGGTTTCGGTAAAGCGCTCGAGCTTGTCCGAGCCGCTGAACGCCGAGTACAGCAATATCGGCTGCGGATGCCACGAATGGCCCTTGAGCGCCACCGGCGTGGAGTGATCGCCGGTGATGGCGAGTACGTCCGGCTTTTTCTTCAGCAAAATCGGCAGCGCGGCGTCAAAATCCTCAATGGCCTTCTTCTTGGCGCCGAAATTGCCATCCTCGCCCGCCTTGTCCGTGTATTTATAATGGATGAAGAAGAAGTCAAAGTGGTCGTATTCCTTGAGGTAACGCTCGAATTGTTCCGCGATGGTCGCCGGCCCTTCAATCTTTTTCATACCGACGAGTTGCGCCAGGCCCTTGTACATCGGATAAACCGCCAGCGCAGCGGCTTTCAATTTGTAACGCTCCTCAAACAGCGGAATGTGCGGTTGATGCGCGATGCCGCGCATCAGAAAACCATTGGCCGGTTTTTCATTGGCCAGGATCGGCAACGCCACCTTGTAAAAATCGGCGATAAGCCCGGCCATCTTTTTCTGGCCGGCGCTGTTCTCGTCCCGGGGATGAACTGTCGGAATGGGAAAACCCTCGCGGTTCGGGTCGGCGTCCGTGAGCGGGCCTTCCAAACCGCTGCCGCGAAAGATGACGACGAAACGATGTTCCTTGCCGGCCTTGATGACGACTTCCGTGTCGCCGATTCTTTTGACTTTGGCGGCGAGCAGCGCGCACAGTTTCTCGCAGGTCTCCGTCGGAATGCGGCCGGCGCGGCGGTCGGTGACAATGCCCTTTTTGTCGAGCGTGCAGAAATTGGCGCGCGCGGCCACGTCACCGTGTTTCAATTCCAAACCGAGCCCCAGCGCTTCAATCACGCCGCGGCCCACCTGAAATTCCAGCGGATCATAACCGAACAGCCCGAGATGCCCCGGCCCGCTGCCGGGCGTGATGCCGGGCGCGGCGGGAATCATGCGGCCCTGCGCGGAATCTTTGCACAGCTTGTCGAGGTTCGGCGTGGCGGCGGCTTCCAGCGGCGTCAGGTAATTTTGTTCCTTCGTGGCCAGGTCGCCGAGGCCGTCGAGCACCACCAGTGCCAGCTTGGTCCCGCCTCGCGGGATTTTCAGCGTCAATTCCGAATAAAGTGCGTCCAGATTCATGCGCCTAATTTGCGGCGAAGCGCCCCCCAACGCAATGCGATTCCATTTTGCGCCGGATGAAATCGGTGACATTATTTTGTCGCGCATGAATCCATTGATGTTACACGAATTTCACCACAACCTGGGCGCACGATTCGCCGAACTGAATGGCACGGAAATCGTAAACGATTACGGCGACTGGCTCGCTGAGCACGCCGCGCTGCGCCAGAGCGCGGGCGTACTGGATTTGAGCGGCCGCAGCCGGATTTGCCTGACCGGCGCCGACCGCGTCCGCTTTCTGCACGGCCAGGTGACGAACGACGTGAAAAAACTGCGCGTCGGCGAGGGTTGCTATGCCGCCATCACGACCAATAAGGGCAAAATGGGAAGCGACCTGAACATTTTCTGCCTCGCGGATGAACTGCTTCTGGATTTCGAGCCGGGTTTGACGGAGAAAATTTCGCAACGACTGGAAAAGTTCGTCGTCGCCGACGACGTACAAATCGTGGACGTCGCGCCGCATTACGGCTTGGTGAGCGTACAAGGGCCTGAAGCGGAAGAGGTGGTCCTTGCGACGGGATTGATCGGTAGGGACGCGCTGCCGCGCGTCCAGGCCGACCAGCAGGTCGGCCCCACCATTGCAAAAATTTCCGATGCCACGCTGGGTGAAATTTATCTGGCAAACCACGCGCGTTTGGCTGGGAGCGCCGGCATCCTGCCGGCGGGTTCAGGAGATGGAAGCATTGCGACTCGCCGGCAGGATGCCGGCGCTCCCGGTATTATCGGCTTTGACCTGTTCACTCCCACTTCCTCGCTCGGCGCGGTGGCGGACAAGCTTATTGCGGCGGCCAAACAAATCGGCGGACGCGCCTGCGGCTGGCAGGCGTTTGAAACCGCGCGCATCGAGGCCGGTATCCCGCGCTTCGGCCTGGACGTGGACGAGACGAACATCCCGCTCGAATGCGGTCCCGCATTGCGGGACGCCGTAAGTTACCACAAGGGTTGTTATATCGGACAGGAAGTCATCAACCGCATCCACACCGTCGGCCACGTCACGCGCGAACTGCGTGGTCTGCGCCTCGCCAACCCCGCCAGCGCGGGGCTGCCATTACCGCAACGTGGTGACAAACTGTTCCGCGACGGCAAGGAAATCGGCTACATCACCAGCGCCGTAAAATCACCAGCACTCGATGCGATTATCGTGCTCGGTTACATTCGCCGCGAAGCAAATCAAATTGGAAACGAACTGGCGTTGCGGACTGCGGGTGGCGAGAGTTCCGTGAAAATTGTGGAACTTCCGTTTGTGAAATAAATTCCCTGGTCTCCTGCGTGCGAAATTTTCTCGCCCGCACCTCGTTTTGCGGATTTAATCTTCGCCGATGAAACAGAAGGCTTACGCTGCGGCCGGTGTGGATATTGATCTGGGCAACAAGGTCAAGGCCACGTTGCCGCAGTTGCTCGCGTCCACACATCGCCGCGAGGTGCTCGGCAAGGTCGGCGGCTTCGGCGGTTTGTTCGCTCTCGACCTGAAAAAATACCACGAGCCGGTGCTGGTATCGTCCGTGGATGGCGTCGGCACCAAGCTCAAAATCGCCTTCGCGATGGACAAGCACGACACCATCGGCGCCGACCTCGTGAACCATTGTGTCAACGACATTGCCGTGCTGGGCGCGGAGCCGCTGTTTTTCCTCGATTACCTCGGCACCGGCAAGCTGGAGCCGCACGTGTTCACTGAAATCATCAAGGGTTTCGCCCGCGCGTGCGCCGAAAACCGTTGCGCACTCATCGGCGGCGAAACGGCCCAGATGCCGGGGTTTTACCAGCCCGGCGAGTACGACGTGAGCGGCACGATTGTGGGCGTCGTGGAAAAATCCAAAATGCTCAACGGCCAGAAAACGGTGAAACGCGGCGACGCGGTCATCGGTATCGCCTCCAGCGGCCTGCACACGAATGGTTATTCGCTCGCGCGGATGATTTTCTTCGAACGGATGCAGTTAAAACCGATGAGTTATGTCCCCGAACTGGAAAATACGATTTGCGACGAACTGTTAAAGGTCCACGTCAGCTACGGTCCGCTCGTTCAGAAATTGTTGAAGAAATTTAACATTCAACATTCAACATTCAACGCTCAACTTCCAATCAAGGCCTTTGCCCACATCACCGGCGGCGGGTTTGTGGACAATATTCCGCGCGTGCTGCCGAAGACCTGCGATGTGGCTATCCACAAAGGTTCATGGGACATGCTGCCAATTTTCAAATTGATCGAATCTGAAAGCGGCGTGCCGGAAGCCGAGCTTTACCAGGTGTTCAATATGGGCATTGGCATGGTTTCCGTCGTATCGGCGGACCAGGCGGATGCCATTCTGAAATTCATCAACGCGTCCACACTCCGCGGTGCCGCTACGGAGGACGGGCAGAAACACCGGGCGTGGTTGATTGGCGAAGTGGTCAAGGGTTCAGGCAAGGCCAGGGTGGTATAATTTACAATTTGCGATTTACGATTTACGCTACACGCGAGACTTTCGGGAAACCCGTAAATCGTAAATGGTCAGTAGCTCATCCGGTCCAGTTTCACTTTTCCCCGGAAAATCCAGTAGATGCAGACGGTGTAGGCAATCACCACCGGCACGCCAATGCCCGCGATGATGAGCATGATGCCGAGGGTTTTTGGCGACGACGACGCGTTGTAAATCGTCAGGCTGTTGGCCGGATCGGGCAGGCTGTAAATCAGGTTCGGATACAGGTTCAGGCCGAACAGCATCATCAGCGTGGCCATCGCCGCGCACGACGACAGGAACGCGAGCCAGTCGCGGCGATGGTGAAATTCGCGCGGGATATTGGCGATGGCCAGCATGTTTGCCAGGGCGATGCTGAAGAGCCACGGGTGGTCATGCAGGCGCGCGGCCATGCGCGGCACGTACAGCAGCGTGGCCATCGTCAGCGTCACGGCGCAAATCACGAAGAAAATGATGCAGCGCATGGCCCAGATGCGCAGTTTGTCGTGAAGCGCGCCCTCGGTTTTCATGACACCGTAAATCGCGCCGTGCATCATGAACAACGCCACGGTGGTGACGCCGACCAGCAGCGGATACGGCGTCAGCAAACCGAGGAACGTCCCGGCGAATTCGCCATCGGCACCGACCGGCACGCCCCAGGCGATGTTACCGAGAGCCACGCCCATGAGCAGGCCCGACACCAGACTGCCGGCGGAAAACCCGATGTCCCATGTCTGCCGCCACCAATGCATGGGTTGTTTGCTGCGAAATTCAATCGCGACGGCGCGAAAAATCAGCGACACCAGCAGCAAAACGAACGCGAGATAAAACCCGGAAAAAATCGTCGCGTAAACGTTTGGGAACGCGGCGAACAACGCTCCGCCGCCGGTGACGAGCCAGACTTCGTTGCCGTCCCAGACCGGGCCGATGGCATTGATCAGGGTGCGGCGCTCGGTGTCGTCCTTCGTGAACAGGTGCAGCGCTCCGATGCCGAGGTCGAAGCCATCGAGCATCGCGTAGCCGGTGAACAACACACCGACGAGAATGAACCAGACAGTGTTGAGATCGAGATTCATGTCCTGGGGTGGTGGGTCAGTTCGGTTGGCAGCGCGAGTTTGCCGGACGGGACCAAATCCTGTTCATCCGGGCCGTGCTGGATTTTATCGTTGAGCAGGTAAATGAAGACCGCGAACAACAGGAAATAAATCAACGTGAACAAAATCAGCGAGGTGAGAATGACATTGGCCTTCACGACGGCCGACAGCCCTTCCGGCGTGCGCATCAGGCCGTAGACAATCCACGGCTGGCGGCCCACTTCGGCGGCGAACCAGCCCAGTTGATTGGCCATTTGCGGGCCTAGCACGGAGAAAACGAGGATCCACAGCAGCCAGCGCCGCTCGTGCAACGAGCCGTGGCGGAAATAGAGAAAGCCCAGCGCGGCAACTACAATCATGGCAAACCCGATGCCCACCATGCCATGAAAGAACAGGAATGACGCCGTGACCGGGGGACGGTCCTGCGGCGCAAAATCATTCAGACCAATCACCGTGGTTTGGGTGTTAAAGCCGACGAGAAAGCTCAGCATGCCCGGCCATTCCAGGCCCTCCACTTTCTGATCTTTTTCATCCACGTAGCCCGCGAGCACCAAGGGTGCGTTCGAGGTGGTGTTGTAAAGTCCCTCAAACGCGGCGAGCTTGGCCGGTTGATTTTTGGCCACGCCGCGGGCGCTCACATGGCCGGTGACCACCTGCACGAGCGAGGCGGTCAGCGCGACGGTCAAGCCGACCCGCAACGAGGCGCGGGCGAAATCCTGATGCCGTTTTTTCAGCAGGTACCACGCGCTGACGCTCACGACGAGGAAAGCACCCGCCTGCCACGCGCCGCACAAGACGTGGGAGAGCCGTTCCATGAAGGAGGGGTTGAACACCAACTGCCAGAAGTCCGTGATTTCCGCGCGTTGGATGCCGTTGTGCATTACGATCTTGTAACCCGCCGGCGTTTGCATCCACGAATTGGCGACCACAATCCACACCGCACTGAAATGCGCGCCCAGGCAAACCATGCACGTGGAAAAGAAATGCACCTTGCGGCTCACCTTGTCCCAGCCGAACAGCAGCACGGCGAGAAAACCGGATTCGAGAAAAAAAGCGAAGATGCCTTCCGCCGCCAGCGCGCTGCCAAACACGTCGCCCACAAAGCGCGAATAGGTCGCCCAATTCGTGCCGAACTCGAATTCCATCACGATGCCGGTCGCCACGCCGATGGCGAAGGTGAGCGCAAACACCCGCGTCCAAAACCGCGCCATCTGGTGATAGACGGGATTTTTGGTTTTAAGCCACAACCCTTCCATGCAGACCAGCATCACACCCAGGCCGATGCTCAAAGGCGGATAGAGATAATGAAACGCGACCGTGGCCCCGAACTGGATGCGCGCCAGAGTTAAGACATCCATACCGCCCGAGATTGCCTGAACCGAACTGGCTGTCAACCGGCCAAGAAAAGGTATAACCAGAGCTTGTAAAATGGTTAAGCGGACTTCTCAGACGGTGTTTTGATTCGCGCCGGCCGGCTTCGGATTGCTTCGTCACCGCGGGCCACGTAATCTTCGGACGCATTTCATGAAACTTCTGGTCATCGGTTCGGGCGGACGCGAACACGCGCTGGTGTGGAAACTGGCGCGGTCGCCGCACGTCACGCAACTGTGGTGCGCCCCGGGCAATGCCGGAATTGCGCAGGAGCTGCTCGCGTCGAACGGCAAGCCGGTGGAATGCGTGCCGGAAATCAAAGCCGACCAACAGGCCATCTTGCGTGCCTTTGCCAGGCAGCACAAAGTTGATCTAACCGTTGTCGGACCCGATAATCCATTGGCCGACGGCATCGTTGATTTTTTTGAAGACAAAGACCGCAAATTCGGAGATGGAGGTTTGCGAATCTGGGGACCGAATCAAGCGGCGGCGGAATTTGAATGGTCGAAGTCCTTTTCCCAGGCATTCATGAAACGCCATGGCATTCCGACCGCGAGAGCCGGAACCTTCACCGATCCGACCGCCGCCAAGAGATTCGCGGCCGAACTCAATGGACGTTGTGTGGTGAAAGCCGATGGCCTGGCCCTGGGCAAGGGCGTGTTCATCCCCGCCAACCTGTGGGAGGCCGAACAGGCCATTGATGACATGTTGTCCCGGGGACCCGCTGATTTGCGAATCTTGGGTGGCGGGTTCGACAATCAGGGCAAACCCGTCGTCATTCAGGAATTTCTCGAAGGCATGGAGATCTCGCTGCACGCGTTGTGCGACGGCAAGACGGCGAAACTGTTCCCCACCTCGCAGGATCACAAACGGGCTCACGATGGTGACACCGGCTTGAACACCGGCGGCATGGGAACCTACTCGCCAACACCGTTTCTGAGCGATGCCGAACTCAAAAAGGCTGGCGATCAAATCCTGAGTCCGTGGCTGCTCGGTTGCGCCGCTGAAGGAATTGATTTTCACGGGATCATCTATCCCGGCATCATGCTGACGAAAACCGGTCCGAAGGTTCTGGAATTCAACGCGCGTTTTGGCGACCCGGAAACGCAGGTCTATCTGACACGATTGAAAAACGACCTGGTCGAACTGCTCGATGCCAGTGTCAACGGGACGCTCGGCAAAATGGAATTGCAGTGGAACCCGATGGCATCCGTTTGTGTGGTGATGGCCAGCGGCGGTTATCCCGGCAATTATCCGAAAGGCAAGCCCATCCTTGGCCTGGCCGAGGCGGCGAAACTGCCAAACACGAAGGTTTTCCACGCCGGCACGGCGTTGAAGGACGACCAAGTCGTGACGAATGGCGGCCGGGTGCTGGGGGTGACGGCACTGGGCAAGGACTTGAAAGCCGCGCAAACCGCCGCCTACGCCGCCGTGAAACAAATCCATTTCGACGGCGCGCATTTCCGCCATGATATTGCGGCAAAGGCGCTGTCCTGATTTCATTGTCGCTTTACTTCCCGCCGTTTGTGAACCATTTTTAGCGGTCATGATACGATGTCTTTTAAATCTCTTCGTTCTGCCGCTCGCCGGTCTGCTGGCTGCGGGGGGATCGTTGCACGCGGAGGCGACCGACACCGCCCCGGATTTCAAACAGGTCTATGAATTGCTGCGGGCCAATCTTCCGGGCGTGACGGATGCCGAATTGAATTCCGCGGCGGTGGAAGGTCTGTTGCACCAATTGCACGGCCGGGCCACCCTGGTCGGCGACACGACGGGGACTACCCTTTCACCCGGCCCCGCCGAGCCGGTCCAATCGGCGGTCCTGGAAAGCAACGTGGCGTATTTGCGCGTGGGGGAGGTCGGAAGTGGTTTGGCGGACAAAATGAACGCGGTGTATCACGCACTGGCGACCACCAACCCGCTTGCCGGGGTGGCTCTGGACCTGCGTTTTGCCGACGGCAATGATTACGCGGCGGCGATCGCGGTGGCGGATCTGTTTACGACAAAAAAAACCACCCTGCTGGAGTGGGGCCAGGAAGTCGAGGCGCCGCAGCCGGCCAAAGAACTGATTCCCGGTCCATTGGTGGTGCTGGTCAATGGCGAAACCGGCGGCGCGGCCGAGGCCCTGGCGGCGGCCTTGCGTGAGGCGGATGCGGGATTGATCATCGGAAATCCAACGGCGGGCCTGGCCATGACGACCCGGGATTTTCCGCTGAAGAACGGCGAACGACTGCGGATCGCGACGAATCCGGTAAAACTGGGCAACGGCGTGGCGATTTCGCGCGTGTCGCCGGACATCGCGGTAACGGTCAGCGCGGACGATGAACGTGCCTACCTGAAAAACCCCTATGCGGCGCTGGCATCCAACGACGCCCCCCCTGCGGTCGCCACCAATGATTTTCTGCCGTTTGTGGATCACACGAGCGAGGCGGATTTGGTGCAGGAAAAATTAAAGGACGGCGACGACGAGGGGGCCATCGTGCCGGCCCACGGCAAATTGGAGCCCAAACCGGTGATTCAAGACCCGGTTCTGGCGCGGGCCGTGGATTTGATCAAGGGACTCGCCATCGTGCACGAATCCAGGCTTTGATTTCGGCGTTGACGATTTCGTGTTCACGACTCACTTTGGGCCACCGCGCTGATGAAAACCGTCCTGTTTGTCTGCACCGGAAACGTTTGCCGCAGCCCGATGGCCGAAGCGCTGTTTCGCCGGGCCGCGAGCGGGCGCGGGGCCTTTCGCGCGCTGTCGGCGGGATTGGGCGCGATGAACGACCAGCCGCCCACCCCGCATTCGGTCCAGGCCATGCGCGAATTGGGCGTGGATATTTCCTCGCACCGCAGCCGGGCGTTGACGGCGGAACTGGTGCAGCAGGCGGACTATATTTTTGGCATGACGCACAGTCATGTGGACACGATTGTGCTCCTGTACCCCCAGGCGGCGGACAAGACGTTTTTGCTGCGTGAATTCGACGAGACGCTGGAACCTTTTGAAAAACACATTGCCGACCCCATTGGCGGTTCCTATGAAGTGTATGAGAACTGCCGCCATCAAATCGAGCAGGGTGTCGCCTCATTGCTAAAATTTATGGAAGAACACAAAATTTTGTCGGCGGCGCATGACCCGAAACCCGCGGCGACCGCCGATTTCGCCCTGGGTGCGGATCACGGCGGTTACCTGTTAAAGGAGGCGCTGAAGCAATATTTGCAGTCGCGCGGCCTGAGCATCGCCGACTTCGGCGCGAAGGCGAAGGAGCCGGATGATGATTATCCCGATTTCGCCCAGCCGGTCGCGATGGCCGTGGCTGCGGGCCAGGCGGAATTCGGCCTGCTGATCTGCACGAGTGGCGTCGGCATGACCATCGCCGCGAACAAGGTCCCCGGCATCCGCGCCGCGCTGGTGGCTGATGAATCGACCGCCGCCCTGGTCCGCCAGCACAATGATGTGAACGTGCTTTGTCTCAGCGGCAAAAACACCACTCCGGAAACGGGGCGGAAAATCCTAGATGCCTTTCTCAACGCGAAATTCGAGGGCGGCCGCCACGAACGGCGCGTGCACAAGCTCGAGTCAAATCCGGTCCCGCCGCAATTGCGTCTGCGCGCCGTGGATGCCATCGTGGCCGGGGCCATCGAGCACGAGCGCCTGCGCCAGCAGGAAAACATCGAGTTGATCGCCAGCGAGAATTTTGTCAGCCCGGCGGTCCTGGAAGCCCAGGGCTCGGTGCTCACGAACAAATACGCCGAAGGCCTGCCGAAAAAACGCTGGTACGGCGGCTGCGAGTACATTGACACGATTGAACAGCTGGCGATTGACCGCGCGAAGAAGCTGTTCGGCGCGGAGCACGTCAACGTCCAGCCGCATTCCGGCAGCCAGGCCAACATGGCCGTCTATTTCGCCATGCTCAAACCCGGCAACAAGATGCTCACGATGGATTTGAGTCACGGCGGGCATTTGACCCACGGCAACAAGGCCAATTTCTCCGGCAAATTTTTTGAGATTGTCCATTATGGCGTCCGCCGGGACGACGAGCGGATTGATTACGATCAACTCGCGGCCATGGCCCGCGAACACCAGCCGAAGATGATCACCGTCGGCGCGAGTGCCTACCCGCGGATCATTGATTTTGCGCGCATGGGTGAAATCGCCCGCGAAACCGGCGCCTACCTGCTGGCGGACATCGCGCACATTGCCGGCCTCGTCGCGGCGGGGTTGCATCCCAGCCCGATGCCGCACGCGGACTTCGTGACCACCACGACGCACAAGACGCTGCGCGGGCCGCGCGGCGGTTTGATTCTATGCCGCGAAAAATTTGCCAAGGAAATTGATTCCACAGTTTTCCCCGGCATCCAGGGCGGGCCGCTGGAGCACGTCATCGCCGGCAAGGCCGTCTGTTTCCACGAAGCCCTGCAACCGCCCTTCAAGGCGTATCAGGAACAAATCGTCAAAAACGCGAAAGCGCTGGCCGAGGGGATGAAGCACAACGGCTACCGGCTGGTCAGCGGCGGCACGGACAATCATTTGATGCTCGTGGACGTGGGCGCGAAGAACCTGACCGGCAAGGACTGCCAGATTGCGCTCGACGAGGCGGCCATCACCGTCAACAAGAATACGATTCCATTTGAGACGCGCTCGCCGTTCCAGGCCAGCGGCATCCGGCTGGGCACGCCGGCGGTGACCACGCGCGGCATGAAGGAACCGGAAATGGCGGCCATTGCGGACATGATTTCCGAGGTGTTGATGGACATCAAAAACGCCGAGGCGGCGGCCAAGGTCCGGCAGCGCGTGCACGAATTGACGGCGAAATATCCGCTGCCGTATTGATGGGGTGGCGTTACGAATCTCAGGAAGCTTTCCGGACCTGCCGGCGCCTTCTTGGGAGCCGCAGTCATCCGCCGGCGCGGAAATCGCACCCGAAAAACGGATTTGACAGAGCGGCCAAAATGCGCCAGACTGCCCCTGAGTTGACTGTATAATTTCCCTTGCCGTATGAAGGCTGAATAGCCTCGAACGCCCGATTGAGAAATCCATTTTGAACTTTTCCGGACGCAGGCCGTCCAACGCGTGACGGTTTCCACAGCACGCCAGGGAACGCCGGCAATCGAAACGCGGGTCAATTCACCAGTTTAATTTTGCATTATGCCAAGAGTCTCAACCAAAAAGCCCAAGGCAAAAGCGGAGGCATCGCCCGCCGTCGAATCGCCGGAGTTGAACGGCGGCGGCGCCCCGGAAACCGCCTTCATTGAACCGCCGCCGGCGCCGGAATTGCAGCCGCCGTCCACCCCGGTCGAACCCACCACGGATGAAACGAAGGTGGAGGATCGCCGCGGACCGCAGCGCGACAAAATCGCCACGTCGTTGAACATCGCCAAACTGCAGGCGATGCAGATGAGCGAGTTGAACCAGATGGCCAGGGAACTGGGCGTGGAAAATTTCGGCACCATGCGCAAGCACGAGGTCATCTTCCACATCCTCCAGAAAAACGCCGAGCGCGCGGGCGTGTTGTTTTCCGAGGGCGTGCTGGAAATCCTGCCGGAGGGTTTTGGCTTCCTCCGCTCGCAGAGTTTTAATTACCTGCCATGCCCGGAAGACATTTACGTTTCGCCGTCGCAAATCCGCCGGTTCGACCTGCAGACCGGCAACCTCATCGCCGGCCAGATCCGCCCGCCCAAGGAAAAGGAGAAATTTTTCGCGCTGCTCAAGGTCGAGGCCGTGGACGGGGAAGACCCGGACAAGGCGAAGGAGAAGACGCATTTCGACAATCTCACGCCGTTGTTTCCGAATCGGCGGTTCATCCTGGAAACTGCCGACGACGAATTGAGCACGCGGGTGCTCGACCTAGTCTGCCCCATCGGCAAAGGCACCCGCGGCCTCATCGTCGCGCCGCCGCGGACGGGCAAGACCGTGCTGATGCAGAAGATCGCCAATGCGATTCTCAAGAACAATCCGGAGACCTACCTGTTCATCCTGCTCATCGACGAGCGGCCCGAGGAGGTCACGGACATGGAACGCACCTGCAAAGGCGCGGAGGTCATCAGCTCCACATTCGACGAGCCGCCGGAACGCCACGTGCAAGTGGCTGAAATGGTCATCGAAAAGGCCCGCCGCATGATCGAACACAAGCGCGACGTGGTGATTCTGCTCGACTCCATCACGCGCCTCGCCCGCGCCTACAACACCATCCAGCCGCACTCGGGCAAAATCCTTTCCGGCGGCGTGGACGCCAACGCCTTGCACAAACCGAAACGGTTTTTTGGCGCAGCGCGCAACATCGAGGAGGGCGGGTCGCTGACCATCATGGCCACCGCGCTGGTGGACACCGGCAGCCGCATGGATGAAGTCATTTTTGAAGAGTTCAAGGGCACCGGCAACATGGAGGTGCATTTGGACCGCGCCCTGGTGGACCGCCGTATTTTCCCCTCCATCAACGTCGAGCGTTCCGGCACCCGCAAGGAGGAATTGCTATATCACCCAGACGAACTGAGCCGGATTGTTCTGTTGCGGCGCGCGCTCACCGGCGTGCCGCCCGTCGAGGCGATGGAATTGCTGCTGGGCAAGCTCAAGAAGACCAAGAGCAATATCGAATTCCTCCTGGGCATGGCCGTGAGTTGATGGCGGGGCTAGGGCGCCGGCGGTTTTATCAGACTGAAACGCAGGCTGAACTGGCGGCCGCGCCCCCAAAGCAGCCAGACGGACAACCCCAACAGAACAAGGTTTTCCGACAGTTTGCGGCAGACGAATGCCTTGCCGGCGCCGCAGCCACAATCAAAGCTGACCGCACAAAAGGGAAGGTTTTGAGCCGTTTGCAGGAGCAGGGCACGATGCCACACCAAAAGGGTGAACGGCACCAGCAGCAACACCAGAGTCAACGCCGTCCCGCGGACAGCGATGCCGGCCAGCAGCAGCAGTCCACAAAACATTTCAAACCAGGGCAACGCCCCGGCCAGAGCGTTCAAAAGCATGGCATGCTGGGTCAGGTCGTACTGTCGCAACAGTTTTAGAAAATCGACCGGGTGCAGTGCCTTGGTCAACCCCAGGCAAAGAAAAGCCGCGCCCAACGACCAGCGGGCCAGCACGGTGAACAGGTTCACTCCGGCACGCTTCCAGGATGGTTGATGGTTGGTCATTGAATGGTGATGTTCACGTTGCCGCTGTTGCGCGCGCCGGTTTCCACCGGCTGGTGGTTGGTGGTCCATTCGGTGATGCCACCCCCATAAACGAATATTTTCTGGTTGGTAAGCCCCATGTCCCGAAGCAAAAGGGCCGCCTTCTGGCTGTCATCGCAATCGCCGCCGTTGCAATAAACCACGATTTGTTCCGCCGCCCGGCAAACCGGCAGGACGGCGGGAAAATATTTTTCCGGATAATAAGGATCAAATTCATAAGCCCCCGGAACGTGGCCCCCGAGGTAATGTTCCTCGTCCCGGGCATCAATGAACACAATGGCGCCCGGCCTCAAATGCGAGTCGTGCAGGAGCTGTACCGCCTGGCGATCGTCGATCAATTGCCATCCCCTTCCCTGCGTCGGCGTAGCGGGAAGTTGCACGAAAGACCGCGCCGCGGGATTTACGCCCGGCGGTTCACCCACGGGGATGATGATGGCGGCCGTCGGCACCACCTCGTTGGTTCCAGTGGGAAAATAGTCCCGGGCGAGCGCCAGACCCCGGGGCGAAATCCGATTGGCGGCAAACGCGAAAGCAGCGCCAAAGACGGCCACGAGCGCCGCCTCCAGCAAAACCCTTCCAACCGGGGTCCGGTGAGCCGTTTTCATGGATTGCCTGAATGGTTTTTCATACGAATCGGCAACCGGCAACCCCGGCCGCCCTGCCCGCTGTTATAATTAATTTAAGTGATTGAATTATGTTACAAAATAACATTTATTGTAAGTCTTCAACCAATTTTTGTGTAGTAAAGAGCAATCGAAGGGTGGCGCGTTTCGGGTTCCTCCTTAGATTGCAAGTGTGATGAAGCTGGATGGAGCAACGATGAACGGCTGGCGGCCCAGGGGGGCGGCCATGGCCATACGGGAATTGGCAAAGCAGCATGCAGCTTCTTAGTAAAGACATTATGAAAATGAAAGCAAAACCATTCTTAAAAACAACCGCCATTGCCTTCCTGTTGGGAGGTGCGTTGTGCGGGTCCGCCGCGGCCGGCGATGTCACTGCCAATTGGAACCTGAACTGCGCCGCCTGCCACGGAAAGGACGGCAAAGGCCAGACGATGATGGGGCGCAGGCTGGGAATCAAGGACCTGACCGATGCCAAAGTTCAGGCGTCCTTCACTGACGATCAGGCCGCCAAGGCCATCAAGGAAGGTGTCACTGACAATGGTCAGACCAAAATGAAGGCGTTCGCCGCGAAACTCGGCGACGACGACATCACGGCCCTGGTGACACACGTCCGGTCTTTTAAATCGGCGCCCTAAGGTGCCCTTTCAGTTCCGGCCCATCAGCCGTAAAATCAAACCCGGCCGCCACGGCCAATCAGGCGTGCCGGGGTTCGAAGTTGAAGTGTCGCCACGCTTCACCTAGTCCGTTATGTCAGAAAAAGAAAATTCAAAGCCACGCCAACCCAGGGGCCTGTTTAAGAACTGGCTCAGCCTGGGCGGGGTTGTGATTGCGGCCGGCAGTGTATTTTCCTGCCTGTTCCTCTTTGCCACGGAATTGTTCCTTCCCCGCAGCAATCCGTATATGGGGATTCTGGTCTACGTTCTGGCGCCCATCTTCTTCTTCCTTGGGCTGGGGTTGATCCTTGCCGGGCTGTGGATGCAACGCCGGGAAAAACCGGGGGCCTGGTCGCTGGTGGTCAATCTGACCCTCCCGCGCGACCGGAAATTGCTGGTCGCTTTCATCGCCGGAGCGATGGTGTTTCTCCTGTGCTCCGCCATCGGCAGTTATCAAACCTATGAATACACCGACTCGATCCAATTTTGCGGCGCGACCTGCCACGTCCCCATGAAGCCGGAGTACACCACTTATCTGCAGTCGCCCCACGCCCGGGTGGCCTGCGTCGAATGTCATGTCGGTCCCGGCGCGGACTGGTATGTGCGGTCCAAACTCAATGGCGTTCACCAGCTGTTCGACGTGGCGCTGGATCGCTTTCCCCGTCCGATCCAGACACCGCTAGGTAATATGCGCCCGGCGCGGGAGACCTGCGAACAATGCCACTGGCCCCAGAGGTTTATCGGCGACATCGACCGGACCGATTACCACTATTTATCCGATGAAACAAACACGCCGTTTGCCGTGCGCCTGGAGCTGAAAGTCGGCGGCGGCAAACCGGACGGTTCCATGAGCGGCATCCATTGGCATGTCAGCCGGAATTTCAAGGTGGAATACATGGCCACCGACCCGCAGCGGCAGGTGATTCCGTGGGTGCGCGTGACCGACGTGGCCAAAGGAACCACCACGGTGTTCCGGGACAAAAGTTTTCACGGTGATCCGGACAAATACCCGACCCGGACCATGGATTGTCTGGACTGCCACACCCGGCCTTCGCATCGTTTTCTATCCCCCGATGAAGCGGTGGACACCGCCCTCCATGACGGTTTGCTGGACCCATCGGTTCCCTGGATGAAATCCAATGTGGTGGCCGTGCTCATTCAGCCGTACAAAACCACGGACGAAGCCCTGCAAAAAATCGCCGCCGGCCTGCACGCCAGTTATCCCGACCTGGCCGGTGCCGGCGCAGCCGTGGCCGAAGCCCAGCGGATTTACCAGGAGAATTTCTTCCCGGAAATGCAGACCGACTGGCGCGTTCATCCGGACAACATCGGCCATAAGATCTCCGCCGGCTGCTTCCGTTGCCACGATGGCAATCATACGACGGACGACGGCAAGCAGGTGATTTCCGCCAGTTGCAACCTGTGTCACGTGATTCTGGCCCAGGGCAGCGGCCAGCAATTGGAACAACTCAACGCGGCCGGCGATGACTTCTTTCACATTGATTCGGTTTACACCGACCCTGCCTGCGCCATGTGCCACACGGGAGCACTTTGAATCAGAGTTTTGCGATTTGCCATCGCCCGGATTTTGTTCTAATAATGGCAAATTACGGTTGGTAAAAGCCAATGAACGGCGGGCGGCTTTCGCCTGTTCCTGTAAACTAAACCGGACGATGAATTTTATATCTCAAATCAATCGGCTCCAGTGGATGCGCTGCGCGGTGGGCGTCATTTTAATTTCAACCTTTGCGGGCTGCAAACGCGACGAGGCCACGGTCTACAATGTCCCGAAGGAAAATTCCCCGCCGTCGCAACCCGCGCCCGCGGCGATGCCGGAACCGGCTCCACTGCCCGCCACCGCGATGTCCCTGCCGCAATTGAAGTATCAATTGCCCACCGGCTGGCAGGTACAGCCGCTGGCCGAAATGCGCGTCGCCAGTTTCACCGCCCCCGGCCCGAACGGAGAATCTGCGGATGTGTCGGTCATCCCGCTGCCCATCGTCGGGCGCGATTTGGAACTGATCAATATGTGGCGCGCGCAGGTGCAATTACCCGCCACGTCCGACCCGGATGCCGTCAAGCAGGCCGAGCCGGTCGCCATCGGCGCGGAACCAGGCCGCTTGTTTGACTTCGAGAGCGGCCAGCCGGTGGTTGGAAATGCCCGCCAGCGGATTCTGGTGGCGGTGCTGACGCGCGGCCCGATGAGCTGGTTCTTCAAAATGACCGGCGAAGACGCGGTCGTCACTTCACAAAAGGACAACTTCATCCAATTTTTAAAATCCATTTCATTCGTGGAAAACGCGCCGGCGGCAATGGCCGCCGCGCCCGCACCGCAAACCGAAAATCAAAATGCCGGTTCCATTTGGACAATTCCATCCGGCTGGCAGCCGTTGCCGCCGTCACAATTTCTGCTGGCCGAATTTTCAATTTCCGGCGCGAACGGGAAGAAAGCCGACGTGAACGTGGCCGAGCTGGGTGGTGAAGGTGGTGGTCTGCTCCCGAATGTGAATCGCTGGCGCGGGCAACTTGGTTTGAGTCCGGTCGCGGAAAATGATCTGCCGCAAATGACGCAATCGGTGGACGTACCGGGCGGCCAGGCGACGCTGGTGGATTTGACCGGCACGGATTCGAAAACCGGAACCCCGACGCGGCTTGTCGGCGTCATCGTCCCGCAAAATGGCCAGACCTGGTTTTACAAATTGATGGGCGACGAATCCATCGTGGCGCAGCAGAAGGACGCCTTCACAAAATTCATCCAGTCGGCAAATTATGCGAACGCTCGCTGACCGGCTGGTCAAAATCCTCGCGTCGCTGCGGCTCACGGTTGTGTTGCTGGCGTTTGCCATCATTCTCGTGTTCCTCGGCACGCTCGCGCAGGTGGACGAGGGCCTTTATCAGGCGCAGACGCGCTTTTTTAAATCCGTGTTCGTCGGCCTCTCGCTGCACCCGTTGCAGTTCACGGGCATCCCGGTGTTTGGCACCAGGCTGCCGCTCATTTTGCCCGGTGGTTATCTTATCGGCGTAACGTTGCTGCTCAACCTGGTTGCCGCGCACATCTACCGTTTCCAATTCTCGGTCGGAAAAATCGGAATTCAACTGGCGCACGCCGGCGTCATCTTGCTGCTCGTCGGCCAGTTGACGACCGACATGCTCGCGCATGAATCGCAAATCAGCTTTACCGAAGGTCAGACCAAATCGTATGCGGAAAGCCCGGGCAATTACGAACTGGTTTTCGTGAGCGACGACGGCTCAAGCAGCGAACAAGTCGTCGCCATTTCCGGAAAATCACTCTCGCGCGGGGGTGAAATTCAAAGCCGAAACCTGCCGTTCACCATCCGCGTGAAAGATTATTGGAAAAATTCCGAGCCGCAGTTCCGCGCGCCAATGATACAGAACGCCCCGCCGCTGGCGACCCATGGCCTCGCGCTGAATTTTGATTTTCATCCCGTGGCGGAGGCGAAGACGATGGATGACAAAAACGTGCCGACGGCCGAAATTGAAATTGTCGGCGACAATGGCTCGCTGGGCGACTGGGTGGTTTCCGATTGGGCGGCGGACGACACGATGATTACGGCGTTGCGGCAAGGTTACGAGCAGCAATTGGGCGCGGACATCGCGCAGAAAATCGTCAGCGACCTGACGCAGCCGCAATTTGTATTCGCTGGCGGGAAAAAATTCACGTTCGAGCTGCGGCCGCAGCGGATTTATTTTCCCTTTTCGATGGAATTGTTGAAGGCAACACACACGGTTTATGAAGGCACGGACATTCCGAAGGATTTTCGCAGTCACGTGCAGCTGCGAAATCCGCAAACCGGCGAAAACCGTGAGGTGGACATTTACATGAACCATCCGTTGCGTTACGCCGGGCTGACGTTTTACCAGTATCAAATGACTGCGGGCGAAGCCGCGCAGCAGGCCGGCGTGGCGCCCTCCTCGGTGCTGCAAATCGTTCATAATCCCAGCTGGTTGACGCCTTACATCGGATGCGCGATGGTTGCCGCGGGGCTGGTGACGCAATTTATGTTTCACCTCGTCGGATTTGTTTCAAATCGAAAGGCGAAATGAAAAGGCATTTCCAAAAATGGTTTCCGCCGCTGTTGATGTCCGTCATGGCGCTGTGGTTCTTCGGCCAGTTACGGCCGTCCCAGGACCGGGGTTTCGCCTTCAACGAATTTGGAAGGTTGCCGGTGGTTTTTGACGGACGATTGAAGCCGATGGATTCGCTCGCGCGCAATTCGCTGTTGCAAATCCGTCAGACCCAAACGCTCAATCTGGAACCGTGGAAAGGCTGGGACGAAAAACCGAAAATCATTTCCGCAACGGAATGGCTCGCGAACGTGATGATGAATCCGCAAGTCGCCGATGCGTGGCCGGTGTTCCGCGTGGACAATCCCGATTTGATCACGTTCCTGAAATTGCCGGAACGAAACCTCACGCAGCAGCAGGACGGCGAGCATTATTCATGGAACCAAATCGCGCCGTCGTTCGACGCGCTCAACCGGGAAAACGAACGTGTCCAGAAAATCGAGTCCGCCGGGCGCACCGCCTACGAGCGCGCCGTCAGCAAGGTCTTCGAACGGCTGCTGCTCTACGAGCAGCTCCAAAACACGCTTCAGCCGCAGGATGCGCAGAATTGGAAACAGGAACTGGCCGATTACGAGAATCTGATTCCGGCGGGCATCGCCGCCGTTCACGCGCAGCAGGCGGGGCAGAAGTACGACCAGACCGTCTTCAATGAATTTGCCGGCGACCTGCAAGCGTTCGACGATATGTCCCGGCTCGGCCCGCCGCTGGTCGTGCCACCGGCAACCGCCACCGGCGACTGGCGGCGCGTGGGAACGGCGGTGCTGGACGCCGTGAAAAGCAAAACCATTCCCCCGGCGGTTGAAAAATACGCGGCCATGGCCGACGCGTTCAAAAACGGAAACGTTGCCGGTTTTAATTCCGCGCTGGCGGATTACCTCGCATCGCTCGTTCCAACCTTTTCCCGGGCATTGGCAAAATCGCGCGCGGAGGTTTTCTTCAACCAGATGCAGCCGTTTTACAATGCGATGATTATTTACGTTCTGGCCGGGTTGCTCGCGTTTCTTTCGTGGTTCAATTTGTCGGAAACACTGCGCCGTTCCGCTGTCTGGTTGATTGCCCTGGGGCTGTTGATTCACACGACGGGCTTGATTTACCGCATCGTGCTCCAGGGCCGTCCGCCGGTTACGAATCTGTATTCGTCGGCGATTTTCATCGGCTGGGGCGCGGTCGTGCTCGGACTCGTTCTGGAAAAATTTCACCGGAACGGAATCGGCGCGGTCGTCTCGGCGGGCATGGGGTTTGTCACGCTCGTCATCGCCCAAAACCTCGCGGTGGACGGTGACACGATGGAAATGATGCGCGCGGTTCTGGACACGAATTTCTGGCTGGCAACGCACGTTGTGGTCGTCACCCTCGGTTACGCGAGCACGTTTGTGGCGGGTTTTCTTGGATTGATTTACATTCTGCGCGGGGTGTTCACCAAAACCCTGGACCCGGTGACCGGCAAATCGCTGGCGCGAATGATTTACGGGATTGTCTGTTTTGCCACGCTGTTCAGTTTTGTCGGCACGGTGCTCGGCGGCATTTGGGCGGACCAATCGTGGGGCCGGTTTTGGGGCTGGGACCCGAAGGAAAATGGCGCACTCATCATCGTTTTGTGGAACGCGTTGATTTTGCATTTGCGCTGGGGCGGAATGATTCGTGAGCGCGGTCTGGCGGTTTGCGTCATCGGCGGCAACATTGTCACAAGTTGGTCGTGGTTCGGCGTCAATATGCTTGGCATTGGGTTGCACAGTTACGGTTTCACGGACGCAGCCTTCCGGTGGCTGCTGGCCTTTGTCCTGAGCCAGGTGGCGTTGATTATTCTCGGCCTGTTGCCGCCGGGAATGTGGAAGAGCTTTCAAGCCCCGCCGCGGCCGGCCGGCCCATGATTCAACCGCCACGGAGGGCGGCTTGCAAAAATGGGCAAGCGCCAGTGCCGGGCGTTGGTTTGAATCCTCGCGTCACCCGTTGGGTGAACGTTTTTGTCCCGCCAAAACCTCGCTTGAAGAGCGGGTCAGGTTCAAAGTAATTGACGGTGGCGCCGGTTGCCGGAAAACGGACGTGACAATCAGGCAAGTTCCGGCATTGTGCAGGCAACCATTATGAATCTCAAAATAATTTTGCGTCGCGTGCCTGGTTTTGAGCGCCTTCAGGGGCTGAACGCGAATGCCCTGAAACTCATGCCCGCGACGTTCTGCTTCATTGCCCTGCTCGCGTGCTTCACCCTCTCGTGCGTGCAGCAGCCAAACGCGGGATCGGGCGGCTCCAGGTTGGGCCGCACCACCCTGCCTGCGCCCAAGTACGCCATTCAAAATTTGACGCAATTCGTCAAGCCGATGTGCGGCACCGCCGCGGACGGCGACGTCTACCCCGGTGCCACGGCGCCCTTCGGGATGATCCAGTGGAGTCCGGACACTGGAGCGGGCAATCATTGCGGCGGTTATGCGTATGAGGATTCAAGCATCCGCGGTTTCAGTTTGGATCACCTCAGCGGTGCGGGATGCACGTACGGCGGGAATTTTGCGTTCATGCCGGTTTTGGGCGCGCTGGCTGTCACGCCCGACGCCCAGCGCGCGGCTTATCTTACGCCGTTCTCCCATGGCGCGGAAACGGCCCAACCCGGCTGTTATGCCGTGACCCTGGGCAATGGCATCAAGGTGGAATTGACGGCGACGGAGCGGAGTGGTTTTGGCCGGTTCACCTACCCGGCCGGCGACCCGGCCACGATGATGATCAACGCTGCCAGCGCGGTGAACGGCACCAAACGGTCGGCCATTCAAATCCACCCTGACCAACACGAAATCACCGGCTGGGCTGTTGGCGGCCATTTCTGCGGCGGCCCGGACGAGGGCACGACATTTTTCTGCGCGATCTTCAATCAACCCTTTGCCGGTTATGGCACCTGGAGCGGAGCCACCTTGGACGGCGGTGGCACGAATGGGGAAGGACAGGCCTCCGGCGCGTTCGTGAGCTTTAATCCGCCAAAAGAGCGGACGGTATTGGTCAAAGTGGCGATTTCCTATGTCAGCGTCGCCAATGCCCGGGCCAATCTGGAGGCGAAAAATCCGCTGTCCGCGTTTTCATCGGAGGATTTCGACAAGGCGGCCGCGGCCGCCCGGGACGCTTGGAATCTGGATTTGAACCGGATCCAAGTCAGCGGCGGCACGACGGCCGAGTTGGAGACGTTTTATTCCATGCTCTACCGCGTCCTGCTCGGCCCCACTGTTTGTTCGGACGTAAACGACGAATATAGGGGTTATGACGGCCAGGTTCATCGCACCGTGAATCACCGCGTGCAATACGCCAATTTTTCAGGCTGGGACATTTATCGCAGCGAAAGCCAATTGCTGGCCATGTTGGTGCCCCGGCGCGCCGGCGACATGGCGCAATCACTGCTGGTGGATTACCAGCAGGGCGGCACCTTCCCCCGATGGGGTGTGCCGAACGAAGACAGCGGCGTCATGATGGGTGACCCGGCGGCGCCGATCATCGCTGACTTTTATGCATTCGGGGTGACCGATTTTGATGCCCAAGCGGCGCTGGCCGGGCTGGTTCGGGCGGCGACCGACCCCTCGGTCTGGGCACCGCGCACCGGCACCCATGAACGCGACGCGCTGGCGGATTATCTGAAACTGGGTTACGTGCCGGAACATCAACCGGGCGGCTACGGCAACGTTTCCATGACCTTGGAATACGACTCCGCCGACTTTGCGTTGTCGCAATTCGCCCGGGCACTAGGCGACACGGTCGATAGCGCCATGCTCCTGCGCCACGCACAGAACTGGACCAATCATTTCAATGCGGAGACCGGCTATCTGCAAATGCGGCGGCGGGATGATTCCTGGGCACCCGGCTTTGGGGACGACGTTGAACGCTATGACGGTGATCAGGCATACGTGGAGGGAACTGCGGCGCAGTATGTCTGGATGGTACCCTTTAACCTGAAGGGCCTTGCGGCGATGATGGGCAGCCCGGAGCTTGCCGCCAAACGGCTCGACGTTTTCTTCACCCGGCTTAACGACGGCACCGATTCCAAGTATGCCTACCTGGGCAATGAACCTTGTCTCGAAACGCCCTGGGAATATTGCTTTTGGGGACGGCCTTACGAAACGCAAAAAGTAGTTCGCCAGGCGATGACTCAACTTTTTTCATCCGCCCCTTATGGGTATCCCGGTAACGATGACCTGGGCGAAATGTCGTCATGGTATGTCTTCGGCGCCCTGGGTATGTATCCCGAGCTGCCGGGATCCGATGTGCTGGTGTTGGGCAGCCCCTTGTTTCAAACAGCCACACTCCATTTACAGAGCGGTGAAATCACGATCCTGGGCCGCGGCGCCGCGGACAACGCCCCCTACGTCCAGAGTCTGACCGTGAATGGTCGGACCTGGAACAAGCCATGGATACGCTTCCGGGATATTGCGCGTGGCGGCAAGCTCATCTACACGTTGGCCGCCACTCCGGATACCAACTGGGGCAGCCACCCGCTTGACGCACCCCCTTCGTTCATGTCAGAAACAGATTCTGCTCACTGAGTGCGCAGACGGATCGGCAGGTCGGGCGGATTTCGATGTGGAAATAATGAGAATTATGCGAAACCACTGATTGGCCGACCCGTTCAAATCGCTGGCGTTGTCGGTTGTCAGACAGATTGTCTCCTCGTTGGCAATTTTTCGCGTACCAACTCAATTTTACCCTGATTTTACGCGGGCTCCTTTGCACTTGACGGCTCCCGGGTAAAAAACTAAACTTTTAGTTCAAGAGCGGTAAAGTTTGCTGGCTCAGCCAGCGTGCGAAAGTCGGAAGATAATATCTACCGACTTTTTTGTTCCCTGCGTGGGAATGCCGTGTCGAGTGTATGAACGCTGATTTTCTAGCGGTTTTGGAATTTTGGGAGCGCGAAAAGGGCATCAACCGTGATGTCCTGGTCGGCGCTGTCCAGGATGCCTTGCTGTCCGCCGCCAAAAAGGCGGTCGGCCCGGCGCGGGAATTGCGCGTCGAGATCGACCAGAAAAACGGGGACATCAAGGCCTTCGCCAAGCTCGTCGTCTCCGACCGCGTCATTTCGCAGCACGACCAGATTTCCGTATTTGACGCCCGGCGGATCAAGCCCGATGCGCAAGTCGGCGATGAGGTTGAAAAAGAAGTGACCCCCACCGGTTTTGGCCGCATCGCCTCGCAATATGCCAAACAGGCGCTCATGCAGAAAATCCGCCAGGCCGAAAAGGCGCTGATTTTTACCGAGTTCAAGGACCGGGTGGGCGACATCATCAGCGGCACCGTCCGGCGGTTTGAGCGTTCGGACGTGATTTTGGACCTCGGCAAATACGAAGCCCTGCTGCCCAACCGCGAGCGCGTGCCCACGGAGGAATATCAGGTCGGTGAACGCATTCGTTGCTACGTCAAGGCCGTCGAACAGGGACCGCACGGGCCGGAAATCATCCTGTCCCGCGCCGACCCGCGGTTTGTCATCAAGCTGTTCCAACTCGAAGTGTCCGAAATCAACGACGGCACGATTGAGATCAAAGGGATTGCGCGCGAACCGGGGTTCCGCACCAAGATGGCGGTCTATTCCCGCGACAGCAAAGTGGACCCTGTCGGCGCCTGCGTCGGCATGCGCGGGCAACGCGTGAAAAACATCGTCCGCGAGCTCAACAACGAGAAGGTGGATGTCATTCCATGGTCGCCGGACGTGCGCACGTTCATCACCAACGCGCTCGCGCCCGCCAAGCTCAAGAATTTTGAAATTGATGAAGCCGGCAAGCGGGTAAAAATCCTGGTCAGCGAGGACCAGCTGTCCCTGGCCATCGGCAAGCGCGGACAAAACGCGCGGCTGACGGCCAAGCTGACGGGCTGGGAAGTGGACATCGACGCGGAAGTGGTTGTCACCAAGGGCTTCGAGGAAAAGGTCGCCGAGGCCGTCGAATTGCTGGCGGCGATTCCGGGGATTTCGCGCGAACAAGCCGACGCACTGGTCCATGCCGGTCTGACCCGGCTCGAGGATTTGTTGCAGGCGGATGAAGCTGATTTGGGCAGCATTCCCCAGATTGGCGAACACGCGGCGGAGATATTGAAGGCGGCGCGCGCCGAAGCGGAGCGCCGCACCTTGAAAGTCGGTGAAGCACCGGTAAATCCCGACCCGGGGGTCGGGGTAAACAGTTGAGATTTATGACGCGGACCGAAACAAGTGTTTCCGTGCTTTGAGCCATGAAGGCGATTTGCACATTTCGGTCGGCCATGGTGAAAATTTATGCCCGTTCGGATTTACGACATCTCGAAAAAGCTCGGTCTGGAGAACAAGACGATTCTCGCCAAGGCCAAAGCGCTGGGCATTGCCGCCGCGAAAGTCCCCTCCAGCTCGCTTGACAAGATCAGCGCCCAGTTCCTCGAAGAGGAGCTGTTCAAGGAACATCCCGACCTGGCCGCCAAATTTGCGCCGCCACCCGTCGTGGAAAAACCCAAACCCGCACCGGTTGAGGAAAAAATTGTCCTCATCACCGCGCCGCCGCCGGAGCCAAAACCCGAAGTCAAAGCCGAACCGGTGAAGGTCGACGCGGTGCCGCCGGTCGTTGAAACCCCGCCCCCACCGCCCAAACCGGCCGGACCAAAACTCGGCGACAAAGTCGGGTTCATTCAATTGCCGACCCGTCCCCAGCTGCGGACCGGCGACAAGGCCGATCGGACCGGTTCGGTCAAACTTCCGCCGTCGCGTCAGGGTGGATCACCCAGAACCGATTCGAGACATCCCTTTCAACGTTCGTCGGGCGGCCGCCCAACCGCACCGCCACCCCGTGAACCGGCGAAACCCGCCGCTGCGCTCTTACCCAAATTTGTCGCCCCGGAGACCGGTGAGGTCATTGTCATCAAACCCCCGATTGTCGTGCGCGAACTGGCCGTCCAGCTGAAGCAAAAACCGTTCAAAATCATCGCCGATCTGATGGAGTTGGGCGTCTTCGCCAATGTCAACCAGGCGATTGACGAAAAGATTGCACAGCAGCTTTGCGCGAAATACGGGTTCCGTTTCGAAGTGGAAAAGCGCGAACGCGGCGGCGGCGCGGTCCACGCGCCCATCAAGAAGGTCGAACTTGACGTCGAGGACAAGCCGGAGGAACTCAAACCGCGCGCGCCGGTCGTAACCATCATGGGACACGTGGACCACGGCAAGACCACCCTGCTCGATGTCATCCGCAAGGCCAACGTCGCGGCGGGCGAGGCCGGCGGCATCACCCAGCATATCGGCGCTTACACCATTTCCGTGCCGCACCCGGAGCGCAAAAACGAACTGGCTCAAATCACGTTCCTGGACACGCCCGGCCACGCGGCGTTCAGTTCCATGCGCGCCCGCGGCGCCAATGTCACGGACCTCGTCGTGCTGGTGGTCGCCGCCAATGACGGCGTCATGCCGCAAACGATCGAAGCCCTCAACCACGCCAAGGCGGCCAAAGTTCCCATTCTGGTCGCCGTCAACAAGATTGATCATCCGAACGCGAATCCGTTGAAGGTCCGCCAGCAGTTGCAGGACAAGGGGTTGGTACCCGACGACTGGGGTGGCGACACGATTTTCGCGGATGTTTCCGGGCTGACCAAGCAGGGGATCGACCGGCTGCTGGAAATGATTTTGTTGCAGGCCGAATTACTCGAGTTGAAGGCCAATCCCAACCGCCGCGCCAAGGGCAATGTGATTGAATCCGGCGTCGAACCGGGCGGCCCGACCGCGACGGTGCTGGTGCGCAAAGGCACGCTGCGTGTCGGCGACATTATTTTGTGCGGCGAGTTTTACGGCCGGGTACGCGCGTTGATCAGCGAAGAAGGCAATCGGCTCAAGGAAGCCGGCCCCTCGGTCGCGGTGAGGGTGCTGGGCTTGAACGGCGTGCCGGACGCGGGACTGGAATTCAGCGTGGTCGAAGATGAAAAGGCGGCACGCGAACTGGCCGAGCAGCGCTTTCTGGAGGCCCGGGCCGAAGGCCAGGAGGACAAAAAAGTCACGCTCGAAAACCTTTTCGCCACGCTCGCCGCGGAACAAAGCAAGGTACTCAAAGTCGTCGTCAAGGCCGACACGCAAGGCTCCGTCGAGGCAATCGTCGACGCGCTCAAAAAAATCGAGGCGGAAAAAGTTTCGCTCGAAATCATTCACAGCGACGTCGGCACGATCACCGAAAACGACGTGGCCCTGGCTTCCGCGTCGAATGCCGTGATTCTTGGTTTTCATACGCGGGTGGACAGCACCGCCGCCGAAAAAGCCAAGCACGAGAGTGTGCAGATCAAGCTCTACGCCATCATTTATGAGTTGATTGACGAGGTCAAAGAAGCCATGGCCGGACTGCTGGAACCGGTCGTCAAGGAAAACATCATCGGTTCGGCGGAAGTGCGGCAGATCTTTGAATTGTCCAAAGGCGCGCCCGTGGCCGGCTGCATGGTCGCCAGTGGCCGCATCGTCAAAGGCAAGGTCCGGTTGCGCCGGCGCAAGGACGTGATATACGAGGGCGTCACGCAGTCGCTTCGCCGCTTTCAAGATGAAGTCAGCGAGGTCCGCGCGGGGATGGAATGCGGCATCCGCATCGAAGGCTACAGCGATTTCCAGGTTGGCGACGTGATTGAGAGCTATTCCATCGAGAAAATGGCGGCAAAACTATGAAATCAGGCCCCAAGGTTCCGGCTCCGGGTTCGGGGAAAGGGCGGGACGCACAACCCCGGCCCCGGACGCCTGACGCCAGACGCTAGCCCCGCCCCCCCATGCCTTCCCTCCGACTCCAGCGCGTACGCGAACTGTTGAAACGTGAAATTGGCGAAGCCATCCGCCGCGAACTTCACGTGAGCGAATGCGGCCTGATTTCGGTCAACGACGTGGACGTGGCCGGCGATCTCAAGTCGGCCACCGTGTTCATCAGCATCCTCGGCAATCCCGACCAGCAGAAGCGCGGTTTCCAGATGCTCAACGAGCATCGGGTCCGCATCCAGGGGTTGGTCGCCCGCGACATCGTCTTGAAATACACGCCCAAATTGAAATTTGCGTTTGACGATTCCATTGTGCGCGGCAACCGCGTGCTGCAAATCATTGAAGAACTGGAAAAGACCACCGCGGATGACGAGAACGATTAAATCGTGAAAAGTTATCCCCAAATCATTGACCGCATTCTGGACGCCGTCCGCCAAAGCAAAACCTTCTGTATTGCGGGGCATATCCGGCCCGACGGCGATTGTGTCGGCTCGCAACTCGGTCTCGCGCTGGCCTTGCAAAACGAAGGCAAGAAAGTGGCCTGCTGGAACGAGGATGGCGTCCCGCAGAAATATAAGTTTCTCAACAGCGACGGATTGTTTCAAAAACCCAAACGCGGCTTGAGGTTCGACTGCGTCATCGCCACGGATTGCGCGAGTTTTGAGCGCCTGGGCAAGGTGGTTCCGTGCATCAGCCAGAGAAAAATCCTCATCAACATTGACCATCATGAAAGCAACCCGCGCTATGGCGATATCAACTGGGTTTCTGCGCGCGAGCCTTCCTGTGGTGAATTGATTTATCGACTGGTCAAAGTGGCGCGCTGGCCCATCACCCGGCCCATCGCGGATTGTCTCTTCACCGCCATTTCCACCGATACCGGCTCATTTCAATACCCCACCACCCGGCCCGGCACGTTTCACGTCGGCGCGGAACTGGTCACGCGCGGCGCGAACCTTGCCAAAATTTGCGATGAGGTTTATCGATCGTATCCGTTGTCGCGCGCCCGGCTGCTCAAACATGTTTACAGCCGGTTCCGGCTGACCCACAACGACCATATCGCCTGGTTCTGGCTCAAAAAAGCCGATTTCACCCGGACCGGCGCCGAAAGCAACGACACCGAAGGGCTCATTGACCACATCCGCGACATTGAGCCGGTGGTGGTCGCCTGCGTCTTTGAGGAAATTGAACCGGAATTGACGCGCATCAGCCTGCGCTCCAAAAGCGACAGGGTGAATGTGAGCGATATTGCGGGGCAATTCGGCGGTGGTGGCCATCCGGCAGCGGCCGGCGCCCGTATTCCCGGCAAGCCGCTTTCCGTCCAACGCCGTGTCATCGCCGCCGTCAAACGCGCGCTGAATTCCGCCAGGTGATTGCGCATGCAAGAGTTCTCTCCGCTCGACGGCGCCATCCTCGTTGACAAGCCCGCCGGCCCCACGTCGCACGACGTGGTGGACGCCATCCGCCGCCAGTTCGGCATCAAAAAGGTCGGCCATTGCGGCACGCTGGATCCCAACGCCACCGGCCTGCTCGTGATCGTGCTGGGCCGCGGCACCAAGCTCTCGGAAAAATTGATGGGCGACGACAAGGTCTATGAAGGCACGGTCAAATTCGGGGAGGCGACGGACAGTTACGACGCCGATGGTGAGATCACGGAAACCAGGCCCGTTCCGCCGCTGAAACTGGATCAATTGAATGAAGCGGCCGCCACCTTCATTGGCGACCTGATGCAAATACCGCCCATGGTTTCCGCCATAAAAAAACAAGGCGTACCGCTTTACAAACTGGCACGTAAAGGTATTGAAATCGTGCGTGAGCCGCGGCTGGTTCATATTTATAATTTCCGGTTTACGGATTATGATGAACCACTGGGCCGGTTTCGTATTGCCTGCACCAAAGGCACTTATGTTCGCAGCATCGCGCATGAACTTGGCCAGAAGGCCGGCTGCGGCGCGCACCTCGCGGCACTCCGCCGCATCACGTCCGGAAAGTTTGACGTGGCCGACGCCCTGCCGCTGGCCGAGGTTTTGAAATTGACGGCGGTGGAACTGGAAAAAAGAGTGTTTCCGTTCCTGAAACTGGCACAGTCATGAAAATTATTCGCGCTGCAAATGAATTGAAGGCCGGCGGGCGCAAGGTCTGTCTGGCCATCGGCTTTTTCGACGGCGTGCACCTGGGCCACCAGCAAATCATCCGGCAAACCATCGCCGATGCGCGCCAACACGATGCCCTTGCGCTGGTGCTCACTTTCGACCGGCATCCGAATACCATCGTTGCGCCGGCGCGCGTGCCGCCGCTGATCTATTCGCTGCCGCAAAAACTGCGGGTGATCGAATCATGCGCGGTGGATACCCTGTTGCTGATTCATTTTGACGAACCGTTCAGCCGGCAGACCGGCGAGGAATTTATCCGGAGCCTGACGCGGGAGATGGGACCCATTCAAAGCCTTTGCGTCGGCGCGGATTTTGTCTTCGGCCACCACCGCAGCGGCAACGTTCCGTTGCTCAGACAACTCGGCGGCGAAATGGGTTTCGCCGTTCACGGACTTGCCGCCGTCTCCCTGGATGGCCAAATCGTGAGTAGCACGCGCATTCGCGAATTCATTCGTGCGGGTGACCTGGACACCGTCAGTCAGATGATCGGGCGACCTTATGCGATCTCGGGTCGAGTAATCAAAGGTCAGCGTTTGGGAGAGCAGTTGGGCTTTCCGACGGCAAATCTGGATGTTGACGGTCTGGCGCTTCCCCCAAAGGGCGTCTACGCCGGGCACGTAGCTGTGAACGGAAAGGCCTATCGCGCCGCTTTAAACATTGGTTCGAGACCAACGGTCTCGTCTGGATCGCAAGCGCTTCATGCAGAAGCACATTTGCTGAATTTTAACGGCGACCTTTATAATCGGGAATTGGAGGTTGAAATTGGGGATAAACTGCGCGAAGAGAAAAAATTTGCATCCAAGGCTGAGTTACAGCGCCAAATTGCCATGGATATCGCAGTGGTAGCCTCCCAATCGAAATCGTCATAAGATGTTAATTTATAGATTCTTGCATTTATAACCGCTAACGAGAAAGGCTCAAAACAGGGCTTTTCAAGACTTCCCTCTGAAAATACGATTCTGCTTGAATATGCTGGAAAAGGAGTTAGAGTGGCGGCGCGTCGGTCTTCTGGTGTTCGAGGTCTCCCGAAGTTCTATGGGCGAGTGAGAGTTGTGCAAAGGCGACGCAAACTCGTGGGGTGAAAACTCTGTAAATTTAACTGAACCAAAACGGGTTAATGCAGGTCTGATTACTTATGCTGAATCGAAAAACAACGCCGCCGAACGGCGCGGGACGTAACCGCCGCCGGGATGTAAGACGAGGTGCCGGAGCAAAATCCACTCCGGAACGCCGCCGTTTTGTCATTGCCAGCAGTTCGCGACGCGAGATTTCCAAGTCCCCGGAAGCCAATGGAAAAAACCGGCATACGGCCAGTTCCATTGCCGAAGCGGAGAAGCGCCTGCAAAACGGCGGGGTGGCCGCTCCGGCTCCCACCCAGTCCACGGTGGATCTGACCGAAACGGTCAAGACCTTGCTGCACCTGGCACAGGAGCACGGCTATATCACTTACGACGATATCAACGATGTATTGCCGGACAATCTCAGTCCCGAAGACCTCGACGCGTTGCTCAGCAAACTACGCAGTCTGGACGTCGAAATTGTCATGGACCAGGCGGAGGCCGAACGCGCCAAGCAGCCCGAACCCGCACAGCAGGAAGAGCAGGACGAGGATTCACGTCTGGAAATTCTCGACGATCCGGTCCGGATGTACATGAATCAGATGGGCAAGGTGCCGCTGCTGACGCGCGAACAGGAGGTTGAGATTTGCAAGCGCATCGAGGAAGCCGAACTCGAGATGAAGCGCATTGTTTACAGCCTCGGCTTCGCCGCCAAGGAACATATCGCCATCGCGGAAAAACTTTTATCCGAGCCCCCGAAGGAACGGTTTGATCGCGTGATTGTGGACAAGAAGATTGCCAATCGCGAAGGGCATTTGCGCGACCTCCGCCGGCTCATTAAAAAGGTTCGCATCCTCGACCAGAAGGTGGATGCGAAATATTTTGCCTGGCAGAAGGCCCTGCAAAAAGGCCGCAAGGAAAGACTGCAGCGGGACCTGAAGAAACTCGGCACCAAATTGCAGGAGACCTTCCAGAAATTTTTCTACAAGCAGAAGGTGGTCGAGGAAATGATTGTGGTGGCGGGCAATGTCCATGAAAAATTCCAGGCGAGCCTGCGGCACCTCCGGGACCTGGAGGGTTTGCGGACCACGGCGGAACGCCGGACCGCCATGGAAACCGAGCGTGTCAAAATCCAGACCCTCGAACAATTCGTGCGGATGCCGCGCGAGGAGTTTGCCAAGGCGTTCGGCGACTTGAAAAAGGCGGCCGACGCCGGGCTCAAGGCCAAGACGCATATGGCCGAGGCCAATTTGCGTCTCGTCGTCTCCGTCGCCAAGAAATACACCAACCGGGGCCAGTCGTTCCTGGATTTGATCCAGGAAGGTAACATCGGCCTGATGAAGGGCGTCGAAAAATTTGAGTACCGCCGCGGCTATAAATTTTCCACCTACGCCATCTGGTGGATTCGCCAGGCCATAACGCGCAGCATTGCCGATCAGGCGCGCACCATCCGCATCCCGGTGCACATGATTGAAATCATGAACAAGCTCTGGCGCGCGCAAAAACAGCTCACCCAGGAACTGGGCCGCGAACCCACGCCGGAGGAACTGGCCGATGAAATGCACATGCCGGTGGCCCGCATCCACGCGTTGCTCAAGATGGCGCAACAGCCGGTGTCGCTCCACGCGCCCGTCGGCGATGACGGCGACGTCAGCGTCGGTGATTTCATCGAGGACAAGACGGCGGAAAACCCGTCGGAAGTCACCAGCTACAGTCTGCTCCGTGAAAAGCTGAGCGACGTGCTGACGACGCTGACCGAGCGCGAGCGGAAGATTCTTGAAATGCGTTTCGGCCTGCTCGACGGCTACGAGCGCACCCTCGAGGAAATCGGCAAGATGTACAACGTCACGCGTGAACGCATCCGTCAGATTGAGGCCAAGGCGTTGCGCAAGCTGCGTCACCCGACGCGTGTGCGTCACCTGCAGGGCTTCCTGGACTCGTCGGAACCGGAGATGAGCACGGCGGCCTGAACAGAGGGGCGGCATGAAGGTCACCTGTTACGGCCATGCCTGTTTCTCGGTCGTTGTCAGTGGCAAAACCCTGCTGTTTGACCCGTTCATTTCCGGCAATGCCCTGGCAAAGGCCATTGACGTAAAATCGGTGCCGGCGGATTTCATCCTCGTCTCCCACGGACACGATGACCACGTCGGCGATACGGTGGAAATTGCCAAACGCACCGGCGCGCTCGTCATCGCCAATTTTGAAGTCGCCATGTGGCTGGAAAAGCAAGGGGCGCCGAGCGTGCATCCGCTGAATCACGGGGGTGGCTACAAATTCGATTTTGGCCGTGCCAAACTCGTCAACGCCGTCCACTCCAGCACCATGCCGGATGGCACCAATGGCGGCAACGCTGGCGGCTTCGTGATCGAGAGCGCGGATGGAAATTTCTACCACTCCGGCGACACCGCGTTGACGCTGGATATGAAACTGGTTGGCGAAGCCACACCGCTGAAATTTGCCGCGCTGTGCATCGGCGACAACTTCACCATGGGACCGGACGATGCCGTCAAGGCCGCCGAATTTGTGCGCTGCCGGGAAATCCTCGGCGTGCATTACGACACCTTCCCGCCGATCAAGATTGATCATGCGATCGCCGTCGAAAAATTCCGGGCCGCGGGAAAAACCCTTCATTTGCTGCGTCCCGGCGAGGCGTACGATTTTTAACGCGCCTCAGTTGTTCGGATCGACGATGTGCAGGTCGATGCCCGGCGCGTGGTGTAGAAAAAAGTTCAAAACGTTCGGGCGGGTAAATTGCCACCAGCGCCGTTCCGTTGTGCCCAGCACCACGAGGTGAACGTCGTTTTCGCGGCAGAATTTCAACAGCGCTTCGCAAACATTTTCGCCTTCCAGAACCGTGACCTGGCCGCCCAGTTCCGTTGCCAACTGCACGTTCTGCATGAACTTTCGCTGCAAATCCGAGGGAATGTTCACCGGGCCCTCTTTTTTTCGGCGCACATAAACGGCAATCCATTCGCGATTCAACCGCCCGGCAATGCGCGATGCCGTGCGCAGCAGCTTTGCCGTCGTGACGGGATTGGTGCTGAAGAAAACGGCGAGCTTTTCGCTGACCTCCGTTTGCGGCCGGGCGCCCAGGCGTGAGCGCTGGTCCAGCGCGGCGGCGGTTTCGCGCAGGGCCAGCTCGCGCAGCTCGTTTAAGTTGTCCTCGGTGAAAAAATTTTCCAGCGCGGCGGCGGCACGATCGGCCGGATAAATCTTTCCCAGCCGCAGCCGTTCGCGCAATTCCTCGGCGGTCAAATCGATGTTCACAATCTGATCGGCCTCCAGCACGAAGCGGTCGGGCACACGCTCGCGCACGTCCACGCCGGTCGCGTGCAACACAGTGTCGTGCAGGCTTTCGAGGTGCTGGATGTTCATGGCGGTGATGACATTGATGCCCGCCAGCAACAGATCATGCACTTCAAGATAACGCTTGGGGTGGGTCGGACCTTCAACGTTCGTGAACGGCAGTTCGTCAATGATGCAAACCGTCGGATACCGCTTGAAAATGGCGTCCACGTCGAGGATTTCAACCGTGGTGTTGCCATGCGGCACCGGTTTGCGGGGAATGATTTCCAGGCCTTCTAGCAGCGCCTCGGTTTCCGTGCGCCCGTGCGTTTCCACCCAGCCAATGACCACGTCCACTCCTGCCTTCTTGAGGCGATGCGCTTCCTCCAGCATCGCGTAGGTTTTGCCGACACCCGCGGCGTGGCCGAGATAAATCTTCAATTTCCCCAGCCGGCTTTTCTCGATGAGCCGGAGAAAATCCTCCGGCTTCAACCGTTCAATGGCGGGCGGTTCCACGCCGGAAAGAAACTATTTTTGCGGCAACTGGTCGAGCGCGAAGTTCAACGTCATCACGTTCACGCGCGGTTCGCCGAACAGGCCGAGGTCGCGGCCGCTGGTGTTTTCCTTTACAAACTCACGCACGCGGTCTTCGCTCAGGCCGCGGACTTTGGCCACGCGAGGGAGTTGCAATTCGGCGTTCGCCAGGCTGATGTGTGGATCCAGACCGCTGCCGGATTCGGTCACGGCGTCGGCGGGCACGGGGGCATTCGTGGGCAGGTTGTTATCGGAGCGATAAGCGGCGATGTTGGCAGTAATGTTGGCGACGAGATTGGATGACGTTGGCCCGAGATTGCTGCCGCTGGAAGCGGTGGGGTCGTAGCCGTTTGCTCCCGCCGCAGACGGGCGGGGATGAAAATATTTATCGCTGGTAAAATTTTGGCCGAGCAATTCCGAACCGCGAACGGCGCCGGTTTTGTCCAGCATAAGACTGCCATAGGCCTGGTGAGGAAACAGTGTCCGACCAATGCCAAAAACAACGAGTGGATATAGGCCGCAGCAAATGACGGCGAAAAAAAGCGTTGCCACGATCGAGCGGCCAAATTCTGCAATAATAGTTTTCATAATTTTCCGGTGTTGAGTTATGCCATGAGCACCGCTCTGGCAATGAGCCCGACGAGATTGACGCCGAGGGACGAAATGATGACGCCACCAATGGCGCAAACAGGGCCCACTATCATGATGGCCAGAAAAAGTGTCGCCACAATCGAACGAGCGTATTTAGCAATAATAGTTTTCATAAATTCAATTTGGATTCAATGGATCATGTGCAAACCAACGATAATCACGTCGATAATTTTAATGCCGATAAACGGCAGAACGATGCCCCAAACACCATAAACGAGGAGGTTGCGCCGCAAAATTTCCGCCGCGCCCACCGCGCGGAATTTCACGCCGCGCAAGGCCAGTGGAATTAGGGCAATGATGATGAGAGCGTTGAAAATCACGGCGCTCAAAATCGCGCTGTTGGGACTGTGCAGTTTCATGATGTTCAACGGGGCAATAACGGGAAATGTGACCATGAGCATCGCCGGGATGATGGCAAAATATTTTGCCACGTCGTTGGCGATGCTGAATGTGGTCAGCGAGCCGCGCGTGATAAGCAGTTGTTTCCCGATTTCAATGATTTCAAGCAGCTTTGTCGGATTCGAGTCGAGGTCCACCATGTTGCCGGCTTCTTTGGCTGCCTGTGTGCCGGTATTCATCGCGACGCCGACATCGGCCTGCGCGAGGGCGGGCGCATCGTTTGTGCCGTCGCCAATCATGGCAATCATCCGCCCACCCTGCTGTTCCTTGCGGATGAGCGCAAGTTTGTCCTCCGGTTTGGCTTCGGCGAGAAAATCATCCACGTCGGCTTCGCGCGCAATGGCGGCGGCGGTGAGTTTGTTGTCGCCGGTAATCATCACGGTGCGAATACCCATGGCGCGAAAACGCTTGAAGCGGTCGGCCAGGCCGCCTTTGACGATGTCTTTCAAATGGATCACCCCGAGCACACGCTCTTTGGTCGCGACGACCAGCGGCGTGCCACCGGAGAGTGAAATGCCCTCGACAATTTTTTCAATTTCCCCGGAAAACATTCCGCCGGTGAATTGGCGGACGGCGTTCGCCGAACCTTTGCGAATCTGCCGGCCTTCAAAGTCCACGCCACTCATGCGCGTTTGCGCGGTGAATGGGATGAATTGCGCGCCGGGCATGTCATGGATGGTCCGTGCGCGAATGCCAAATTGTTTTGCCAGCACGACGACGCTGCGGCCTTCGGGTGTCTCGTCAGCGAGTGACGCGAGTTGCGCGGCGTCGGCCAGTTCCTGTTCGGTGACGCCCGGCGCAGGCATAAACGCCGTCGCCTGGCGATTGCCCAGCGTGATGGTGCCGGTCTTGTCGAGCAGCAGCACATCCACGTCGCCCGCCGCTTCAACCGCGCGTCCACTCATGGCCAAAACATTTCGCTGAAGCAAACGATCCATGCCGGCGATGCCGATGGCACTCAACAATCCGCCGATGGTGGTCGGAATCAAACAAACGAGCAGGGCAATGAGCACGGCGTTTGAAAATGTGGTGCCGGCATACATGCCGTATGGTTTCAAAGTGACAACGGCAAGGAGAAAAACGAGCGTGAGCGCCGCCAGCAAAATCGTGAGCGCGATTTCGTTCGGTGTTTTTTGCCGTTTGGCGCCTTCCACAAGGGAAATCATGCGGTCGAGAAATCCTTCGCCGGGATTGGCGGTAACGCGGATTTTGATTTCATCGGAAAGCACCCGCGTGCCGCCGGTGACGGCGCTGCGGTCGCCCCCCGCTTCACGGATGACCGGGGCGGATTCACCGGTGATGGCAGATTCGTCCACGGTCGCCGCGCCGACAATGATTTCGCCATCGGCGGGGACCAATTCATTGGCGCGGACGACAACAACGTCGCCCTTTCGAAGTGCATCGGCATCCACAACTTCAATTTTGCCGTTGCCGGAAATCTTGTTTGCGTTTGTTTGGGTACGGGTGGCGCGGAGCGCCTTGGCCTGCGCTTTGCCGCGGCCTTCGGCGACGGCTTCGGCGAAGTTGGCGAACAGCACCGTGAACCAGAGCCACAGGGCAATTTGCGCAACAAAAAGCGTTTGCCCCGGCGAGCGGAAAATGTCCACCGTGCTAATCGCCGCACCGACCATCGTGACGAACATGACGGGATTTTTCACCATCAGTCGCGGGTTCAGTTTTATGAACGAGTCGCCGATGGCAGGCCAAAGAATTTTTGGATCCAGGACGGAAACAGATTTCTTTTGCATAGTTTTTTAAAACAAGGTTCCTTTCAGCATGAGGAAATGTTCAACAATCGGGCCGAGGGCGAGCGCGGGCAAAAAGGTCAGTGCGCCGACGAGAACCACCGTGCCAACCAGCCACAGGGCAAACGTTGTTCCGGCCACTGGAAGAGTTCCGACGCTGGCGGGGATGATTTTTTTTCTTGCGAGCGAGCCCGCCAGGGCAAGCAGCGGCACGATCATTCCGAACCGGCCGAGTATCATATCAATGCCAAGCGTTGTGTCATACCACGGTGTATTGGCATTGAGGCCGGCGAAGGCGCTGCCGTTGTTGCCCGCGCAGGATGTGTAGGCGTAAAGCATTTCGCTAAAGCCGTGAGGGCCGTTGTTATTCAAACTGGAAGTACCCCAACTGCTCACGCAAGCCCAAGCGGTAAAACCCAGAATGATGAACGCGAGGATGACAAAAGCCAACAGGGCCATTTTCACGTCGTAAGCCTCGATCTTTTTACCGAGATATTCCGGTGTACGCCCGACCATCAGGCCGGCGATGAACACGGCGATGACAACGAAAATTAACATGCCGTATAATCCCGCCCCCACGCCGCCGAAAATGACTTCGCCAGTCTGGATGTTGAACATCGGGACAAGGCCGCCGAGCGGGGTCAAAGAATCGTGCATGCAGTTGACCGCACCGCAGGAGGCATCGGTCGTAACGGTGGTAAAGAGCGAGGATTCAAAAATGCCAAAGCGCACTTCCTTGCCTTCCATGTTGCCATCGGCAACAGCGACGCCGAGTTGGTGATGAATGGGGTTGCCGCTTGATTCCGCCCACCAACAAAGGAAAAAGCCCGTGAGGAACATGATGAACATGGCCGCCCAAACCGTCCACCCATGTTTTTGGTTTTTGGTTTCGCGGCCGAGGTGATAGGTGAGGGCGCTGCCGATGGCCAAAATCGAAAGCATCTGGATGAAGTTCGAGAACGGCGTGGGATTTTCAAACGGATGCGCGGCGTTGGCATTCATAAAACCGCCGCCGTTGGTGCCGAGCATCTTGACGGCCATTTGCGAGGCTACCGGCCCCTGGACGATGGTTTGGGTGGTGAGGGGTTGACTGACCATCACCGGATTGCCGTTGGTATCCTTGACCGGGTTGCCGTTTGCGTCAGTCTTCGGAACGGAAACGGTTTGCGGTTCGATGAGGGTGGCCGTGGTGTTGGGCTTGAAGTTTTGGATCGAACCTTGCGACACGAGAAACACCGCATAGACGGTGCAAATGGGCAACAGCAAATAATAAGTGATGCGCGTGATATCCACCCAAAAGTTGCCGATCGTCTGCGATGTATGCCGCGCAATGCCGCGGATGAGCGCGGCGGCGACCGCAATGCCGGCAGCGGCGGAAAAGAAGTTGTGGAACACCAGCGCGACCATCTGCGAGAAAAGGGACATCGTGGATTCACCGGAATAGCTTTGCCAGTTGGTGTTTGTAAGAAAGCTGATGGCGGTATTGAACGCCAGATGCGGCGCGAGCGGGCCGAATTTTTCAGGGTTCAACGGCAAATACTGCTGCAACCGCAGAATCGCGTATGTGAAAAGGCAACTCGCACAACTGAAAATCAGCAAAGCAAAGGTATATTGTTTCCATCCCTGTTCCTTCGCCGGGTCAACGCGAAGTACGGTGTAGGTCAATTTTTCCAACGGGCGGAGGACGGGGTCGAGCCAGGTGCGTCCGTTGACGTCAAGCACACGATTGAGGTAGAGACCGAGCGGCTTGGTGATAAGGACAAGAGCGCCGATGTAGAGCGCCAGTTCGAGCCAATGATGGGGGTTCATGTTGTATTAAAGTTTGCCGGTTTAGACAGCAAATTCATTTTTTTCGTCTGTGCGGATACGCACGGCTTGTTCAACGGATGAAACGAAAATCTTCCCGTCCCCGATTTTACCGGTCCAGGCGGTCCTGATGATCTCGTGAACAGCGGAATCTGCCTGGCCGTCGGCAATGACCAGCTCAATTTTTATTTTTGGCAGGAAATCCACGGTATACTCGCTGCCGCGATAGAGTTCAGTCTGGCCTTTTTGACGGCCAAAACCCTTGACCTCGCTTACGGTCATGCCGGCGACGCCCATTCCGGCAAGGGCTTCTTTTACTTCTTCGAACTTGAACGGTTTAATAATTGCCTCAATTTTTTTCATATCAATCCACTTTGGAATCGGCAGGCCATTAGATGGCCTGCCGACGTTGCCGCAAGCGACGCCTATCAAACGCAGCCTGCATCATTTGTTTAAAATTTTTCCGGGCGCACCATGGCAAAAATCAAATATGCACACAGTGCGACGGAAATGATTCCGAGGATGAGGTTTTCCATAAAATGGATTAGAGCTTTTCGCAGCCCACGGCATAAATCATCAAAGACATCATGCCTCCGATAATTAACCCGATATAGATAGCGTCCAACATATATTTATCAGCAGGCTCATGCTATTAACATGGCACACCACATTTAGTTTTAATTGGGGTGAACTTGATAGCCACGGACTTCGCGGCTCAGAGGCTCGCCCTTCCAAATGCCTGCGAGATTAGCTGTCGGGCTTGGCCTTGAAAGTGGCCTTGAAACCGGTTGCCCGGCTTCGTTCGCCCCGTCCTCAATTTCTTTGAGTTACTTTGAGGAGTTTGGGTCTCCCGCGTCCGGCTTCAGGAAGGAAGCCGAACTTCGGCTGCAACGGCAGAAGAAAATCATCTTTGTCGCGTTTTGTCAAATCTCTGACGAAATCGGCCGCGTAAGTAATTGACATATAGCGGAATAAAAATGCAGTTGTGTTTTGTCAAACCTTCAACGAAATCCGCCGCAGAGCCACAGGTTTGCGGAAAAGATCAATTGCTTTCAAAGCTCCAGGTGTCTCCGCATCTGTGGCAAATTTGTTTTGCCAAAGGACATGCAACCGCGTCTAAATCTGAGCGCGCCATGCCATGACCGCTCGAATTAAAATCCTGTCCGCGTTCATTGGGTTGATGCCGGCCATGCTTTTTGCCGCGGACCTGACCTATGTGCCGGTGGCGGCCACGCCACCGGCGCCGCAACGCGAATTTCGCGGGGCCTGGCTGGCCACGGTTGCGAATGTCGATTGGCCGTCCCAACCCGGCCTCAGTGTCGCAACACAAAAGGCGGAACTGATCGCGCTGCTCGACCGCGCCGTCCAACTAAAATTGAACGCCGTGATTTTCCAGGCCCGCCCCATGGCCGACGCCGTCTATGCCTCGCCCCTTGAGCCATGGTCGGAATTTCTCACCGGCACGATGGGCAGGTCACCGCAGCCGTTTTACGATCCGCTCGCTTTCGCCATCGTAGAAGCCCACCAACGTGGTTTGGAACTGCACGCGTGGTTCAATCCGTTTCGCGTATCGCTGCCGCCGGCCCAGGCCCGGTCCCCGGCGGCGCTGGAACACCTTTCCCGCACCCATCCCGAACTGGTCCGGCGCTATGGCAATCTGCTCTGGCTTGACCCCGGCGAACCCGCCGCGCGCGAACACGTTTTGAATGTGGTCCTGGACGTGGTGCGGCGCTACGACGTGGACGGCATCACGTTCGACGATTATTTTTATCCCTACCCGGACAAGGATGCGGAGGGACGCACTGTGGATTTTCCCGACGACGCCAGTTGGCGAAAGTACGGGATTTCCAGTGGAATGAGTCGTGACGAATGGCGGCGGTCGAATGTGAACCAGTTCGTCCAGAATATCAACCATTCCATCAAGGCGTTGAAACCGTGGGTGAAGTTCGGCATCAGCCCGTTTGGCATCTGGCGCCCGGGCTTCCCCAGACAGGTTCAGGGGCTCGATACTTACGCAAAACTTTATGCCGATTCGCGCTTGTGGCTGGCCAGCGGCTGGCTCGATTATTTTTCGCCGCAACTCTATTGGCCGGTGGACCAGCGGGAACAGAGTTTCCCCGCACTCCTGCAATGGTGGTCGGGGGAAAACGCCAAACATCGCCATCTCTGGCCGAGCTTGATGGCCGCCAACGTCGGCATCAAGTGGAAGCCGGACGAAATTGCCCGACAAATCCAGATCGCCCGCCGACAACCCGGTGTGGATGGGCAAATTTTTTATCATCTCCGCACCCTCCAGGAAAACCAAACGCTGGCCGGGGTGGTTCGCGCCCAATACCTGCAACCGGCGCTCGCCCCGGCGTCACCGTGGCTGGAGTCGATCCCACCGGACCGGCCGAAACTTACCCTCGGCGAAAGCCGGTCGGGTTTGCGATTTGAATGGGCCGACGACGGCGAACCGGCGTGGCTGTGGGTTTTGCAATTCCGGACCCAGGAGGTCTGGACGACGGAAATTCTGCCCGCAAGTCAAACTTCGCGGACCTTCCATGATTCCCAGCCCGATGTCATTGCGGTCAGTGCGGTCGATCGGGTGGGAAACGAGAGCGAGCCGGCCGCCCTCAAGAAAATCACTCTCCCATCCGTGCGCCCGAGCGGCAATGGAAACGGCTTGAACTGGCGGAGCAATTTAAACCGCTGATTTCAAACAGTGGGTCGTGCAAGATGGCTCCCTGCTTTCGATATACGATATACGATTTACGCGCTCACTCGAACCTGCACTGGTTTCGTAAATCGAAAATCGTCAATCGTAAATCAAAAAATGGTTTTGGAAGGGCTGTAAGCCGAATTCTGTCTGCACTCTTGCGAGCGGAGAGAATCATTTGTCTCAGCAGCCGATACCCGGAATCCGTTTCGCTTTCGCGAAACCTGGAGCGGGCCGCTCCGGGATTCCCTATTTGGCCTTGCACCCGATGGGGTTTTCCGTGCCGCGTCGCTTGCGCTTCGCGCGGTGCGCTCTTACCGCACCTTTTCACCATCACCCCGACACCGAAATGTCGGGGCTGTCTGTTTTCTGTGGCACTGTCCGTCGGAAACTCTCTCGACTTTCCGCCCGCGTATATCCCGGCCGCACGGGCCCGGGTTACGCGGCATCGCGCCCTTTGGTGTTCGGACTTTCCTCTTTTGACTCGCGCCAAAAGCGATTCTCCACCCTTCCAAAACCACTGATAATATAATGTGACAGGTGACGGGTGACAAGTGACAAGAAACCGTGGGCCGATGAGCGAAAGGTTCCCCCCCACACACGATGCGGCTTACTCCGCCGCGGCCAGCTCCATGTCCCGCGTGTAGTACAAAATCCGGCCGCAGTTGATGCAGCCGACGATTTCCAATTGCGAGCGGCAGGTGACGAGAATCTGTGCGGGTAATTTCATGTGGCAGCCGCCGCAAACGCCGTGCTGCACGCCCACGACCACGTTGTCGCCCTTGCTCTTGTACAGCCGTTCGTAACGGGTACGCGCCGTTTCCTCCACCGCCGCCGCCAGTTCCGCGCGCCCGGTTTGCAGTTCGGCGAGTTCCTTCTTCAAACTGGCCTCGCGCTGGTCCAGTTCCGTGACCTGACTTTCCACCTGCTTCTTCGCCTCGTTGGCTTCCAGGGTCGCACGGGTGACCTCCCGTTGCGCCACTTCGCCCTGCTCCATCAAAACAATTTCCTCATCCTCGATTTTGATGATGACTTCCCTGCAAAGCTCGATTTCATGGGCGAGCGCGCGATATTCCTCGTTCTTGCGCGTCTGGAGCTGTTGGTTGGCGTATTTCTCGATCTGTGATTTTTGCCCCTCCACATCGAGTTCCAGCCGCTTGCGGTCAGACTCGATTTGTTTGCCGCGATTTTTGGCGACCTCCAGTTGCGTCTGCGTCGTGGCCGCCTTGGTGCGGAGGGTTTCGCGTTCCGGCCCGATGTGGCCCAACTCCTGTTCAACGCGGCGGATTTTCCGGTCGCGATCCTGCAGCATCAGAAGTTTCTCAATCGCCTCAAGCATTGAACTTGGAACATTAACCACCCTCGGTGCGCAAGTCAATGCAGGGCTGGACCGTGACGGGTGACAAGTGACTGGTGACATGAGTCCTATCACCCGTCACTTCCACGGCAAATTCATTTTGCAGTTTCGGGTTTCGCCGCTAACCTGTGGCCATGCGTTTCATAGGCAACGTCATTGAAAAATTGCAGCGTCATCCCAAGCGGGTGGTGTTTCCCGAGGGCGAGGAGCCGCGCATCCTGCAGGCGGCCCGGCAGTTTTATGCCCTGCGGCTGGGCGCCCCCATCGTGCTCGGTGACGCGGCCAAAATAAAAGCCATCGCGGACGGGCTGAATATTCCGCTCGACGGCATCCGGGTCATTAATCCACCGGTGAGCGAGGAACTGGACAATTTTGCCAATCGCTTTTTCCGGTTGCGCCGGGAAAAGGGTGTCCAGGCGCAGGAAGCGCGCGAGGCCATGTTGCAGCCGAATTATTTCGGCACCATGATGCTGGCGATGCACCAGGCCGACGGCCTGGTTTCCGGCGCTTCGCACATCACCAGCAGTCTCTTGCGGCCGCTGTTTCAAATCATCAAAGCCGCACCCAGCATCACCACGGCATCCAGTTGCATGGTGATGGAAGTCGAAGACACGCGCATCGGCGAGCAAGGGGTGCTGTTCATGGCCGATTGCGGCGTCATTCCCGATCCGACGGTGGATCAACTGGCCGACATCGCGGTCTCCACCGCACAGCTCGCCCGCCACATGGTCGGTGTGCGGCCGCGGGTGGCGTTGCTGTCCTTTTCCACCAAGGGCAGCGCGGCGCATCCGTCCGTCGGCAAGGTGCAAGCGGCCACCGCCATGGCCCGGCGCAAGGCCGAGCAACTGTTTTTGGAGGCCGATTTCGACGGCGAGTTGCAGGTGGACGCCGCGCTCGCGCCGGAAATTGCCGAGCGCAAACTGCACGAGAGCAAGGTGGCCGGGCGGGCAAATGTGCTGATTTTTCCCGACCTCAATTCGGGCAACATTGCCAGCAAGCTCGTCCGGCTGGTCGGCCACGCCAATGCCTACGGCCAGATTTTGCTGGGCCTGAACCGGCCCGCCGCGGACGTTTCGCGTGGTTCGACCGCGCACGACATCCTCGGCGTCGCCGCCATCGTCGGCGTCCAGGCGATTGATTACCCAAAACTTTATCCGGGCGCGGATGCGCATCTGCCCGGCGAATGACTCAATTCTTGATCTGGCTCTTAATCCCAATCCTAATCACAAGGTAGATTAAGAGTAAGATTACGATTAAGATTACGATTGAAGTGAACACCGAAACCCCCCGCGTTTTCATCGCCGCCACCCGCCAGAATGACGGCAAAACCACCGTGTCGCTCGGCCTGATTGCCGCCTTGCAGGAACACTTTCCGCGCATTGGCTACATCAAGCCCGTCGGCCAGCGCTTCGTCGAAATCGAGGAGCAAAAAATTGACGAGGACACCGTGCTCATGGACGCGGTGTACCCGATGAACTGCCCGCTCGTGGACATGAGCCCGATTGCCGTGGAACCGGATTTCACGCGCAAATTTCTCCAGGGTTCGAACAACGAGGCGCTCGTCAAAAGGATTCAGAAAGCCTTCGACCGGGTCGCGTGGGAAAAAGATTTTGTGTTGTGCGAAGGTTCCGGACACGCCGGCGTTGGTTCCGTGTTCGATTTGTCCAACGCGCAAGTGGCGAAAATTCTCGGTTGCAAGGTGATTATTGTCACCCAGGGTGGCATCGGCAAACCGATCGATGAGGTCGCACTCAACCAGGCGTTGTTTGAAAAGGAAGGCGTCGAGATCATGGGCGTCATGCTCAACAAAGTGTTGCCGGACAAGGTGGAGTATATCGCGGATTTCGCCCGGCGCGGTCTGAAACGCAAGGGGCTGGAACTGCTCGGCGTTCTGCCCTATGAACAAATCCTGGGTAAACCATCCATGGACCTGATCCGCGAGGAATTGCACGCCGAATTGCTGAACCAGCCCGCCACGCTGAACACCATGGTGGACGACGTCATCGTCGGCGCCATGGGCGCGCACAACGCCATGCAGTTTTTCAAGCGCGGGGTGCTGCTCATCACGCCCGGCGATCGCGAGGACATTCTGCTGGCCGCCGGCGCGGCCACGATGCCGCACAGCGAGGATAAAATGGCGGGGATCGTCCTGACCGGCGGCCTGCGCCCCAACGAAGCCATCTTGAAAGCCCTGCAAACCCTGCCCATCCCCGTGTTGCTGGCCAAGGCGGAAAGTTATCAGGTCGCCTCCAAGGTCCACAATCTCACCGTCAAAACGCGACCGAACGACGCGGAAAAAATTTCACTCATTCGCAACCTTGTTGCCCAAAACGTCAACGTCAAAAAAATCATCAACGCCTTGTAAAATGCCGACGCCGTTGCCACTCAATCCGGATTTGAAAAATCTGCCGGTGTACCAGCCGGGCCGGCCGATTGAGGAGGTCGCCCGCGAACTTGGCCTGCCCGCCGCAGACATCATCAAGCTCGCGTCGAATGAAAATCCATTTGGCCCGTCACCGCGGGCACTGGCCGCGATGCAAAAGGCGCTCGCCGGCGTGAATCTTTATCCCGACGGCAACGCGTTTTACCTCAAACAAAAGCTCGCCGGGAAGCTTGGCGTCGAGCCAACGAATCTGATCCTTGGCAACGGTTCGAACGAAATCATTGAATTCGCCGGACACGCATTGCTCGCGTCGGGCACGGATGTGGTCGTGTCGCAATATTGTTTCGCGGTTTATCCCATCGTCACCAAACTGTTCGGTGCGAACTTGATCACGGTGCCGGCGAAGAATTACGGTCATGATCTGACGGTGATGCTCCGCGCCCTCACGCCGCACACGCGCATCGTGTTCGTGGCGAACCCCAATAATCCCACCGGCACGCTCGCGCCGCGCGAGGAAGTCATCCAGTTTGTCAACGACGTGCCGGACGACGTGTTGCTGGTCATGGATGAGGCTTACCTTGATTTTCTGGATGACCCGCTGGATCTGGTTTCGCTCGTCCGCCTGGGCACGCGGCCCAACCTGATTTTGATGCGGACGTTCTCCAAGATTTACGGTCTGGCCGGCTTGCGCATCGGGTACGGCATCGGGAACCCGGAATTCATTGCCGCGCTGGAAAAAATCCGGCAGCCGTTCAACCTCAATCTGCTGGCGCAAACCGCCGCGCTCGCCGCGCTGGACGATGTCGAACACGTCCGCAAAACCCGTGAGAACAACTTTGCCGGGCTGGAATTTTTTGCAAAGGCGTTCCGCCATTTGAAGCTCGAATACGTTCCGTCGCACGCCAATTTCATTCTGGTCCGCGTCGGCGACGGCCAGCGCGTCTTTGAAGCGTTGCAAAAACAGGGCGTGATTGTGCGTCCCATGGGCGGTTATCAACTGCCGGAATGGACTCGCATCTCCATCGGCACGCCGCCGGAAAACGAGCGATGCCTGGCAGCGTTGAAATCCGTGCTTAAATAAAGATCCGGCACGGTGCCGAGCCCGGCATTCAAAGCCCCGTCAGGGGCGAAATCTTTGTGGAAAATATCCGATAAATCTTTTAAGCTCCATCGGAGCGGCATCTTCCACGGACGAATTATTTTCAAAACGAACCTGAATGATTCCGGGAATATGCCGCCCCGATGGGGCTAGAATTCGTTTTGGTTGGTAAACTACAAAGATGTCGCGCCTACGGCGCCATGCTCTGGCTGGGGAAAACGGGTAGGGCGCGTCACTCCGTGCGCGCCGTCGTTCCAGGGTATCCGTTCGAGCGGCGCGCAGAGGACTGCGTGCCCTTTGCGAAATTCCCGACTACGACGTCGCAAAATCCACGTTCGGCACGTCCCGGACGGACGGCGGCACGCTGAAAAAGTCGCCCTCCGATTTGAAACCGAACGTTTTCGCCACCAGATTGCTCGGAAAGGTTTCGCATTTGTTGCGGTAGTCGCGCACGTTGCCGTTGTAAAACCGGCGCGCGGCCTGGATCCGGTCCTCGGTGTTGACGAGTTCCGTCTGCAGCTTGAGAAAATTCTGGTCGGCCTTGAGCTGCGGATAATTTTCCACCACCACCAGCAGTTGTTTCAGCGCGTCCACGAGCTGGACTTCGTCGCGGGACTGGTCGGCCACCGGGCCGTTGTTGGCGGCACAGCGGTTGCGCAGCTCGGTCACCCGCTCCAACGTCTCGCGTTCGTGCGCGGCGTAGCCCTTGACCACAGCCACGAGGTTCGGAATGAGGTCGTAGCGGCGTTTCAATTCCACGTCCACGTCGCTCCACGATTCGCGGATATAATTGCGCAGGGCGACGAGCGCGTTGTACTGCGCCAGCACGTAAACGGCCGGCAATAAAATGACAGCCGCGCAAATGATGAGCGTGAGAATCTGTGGACTCATGTGTTTGTGAACAGATATTCCGGCAGGCGCGACCGGATTTCCACCAGCCGCTGCAAATTGGCTTCAATCTGTTCAACGGACAGGCGGGTGTTGAACGCCAGCGCCAGCACCTGGTTTTCGATTTCGATGCTCAAGTCGCGATTGGCCAGCAGATATTCCATCATCTGCGCATTGCAGACGTCGTAGGCAAACTTTTTGTCGGGCGACCGCACGCAGAAGGCCCTGGAAAATTCGGCAGACTCGAACTTGATGTCCTGGTAGCCGAACGCCTCGGCAACCTTGGTGAGGAAATTTTCGCGCCGGATGGTCAGGTCAGGGAAAACCGCCGGCAGCGTCAGAATGAAAAAGGAAAACCAGTGATCCTGCGTCTGGCGATGGCCATGGGAATCGGTTGTGTGCGTCTCGTAGTGATAATCGAACGCCAGCACCTGGTTTTGCTGATAGGTTCCGGAGAGGACGTTACGGGCGTAACGGTTATCGCCCTGGGCAAGTTGTTTGAGAAAGCCGTAGCGGTCGCCGAGTTCGGTATCTTCCGCCGCGCTGAAATTCAGACCCAACCGCTGCGCCAGCTCGAACAGTCCCTCCAGCCGTTTGCGCGACTGAATCACCCCGTAAATGGCGCCAATCGCGGCAACGACAAGCACTGCCACAATCACCAAGGGCATGATGTACGGCATTTGGATTTGCACGCAACTCTTCTAAGCCAAAACCGCAGGCCGGGCCATTACAATTTCAACTAGTTTCTCCACACCTGGGACAATCCGGAGGGTGAAACCCGTTTTGGGCGATAAATAATTGTTTGAATCCCCGCGAAAACCGAATACTTGTTTGGCGTTGCCGATCGAATGATTAGCCAAACGTGAAACCGAACGACCTGCGGGGCATCCTGCAATACATTCCGCAATTCCGTGACAAGACGTTCATTCTTGCGATTGACGGCGCGATTGTCACCGACGAGAACTTTGCCACGCTGCTGCTGGACGTGGCGGTGTTGCGGTCCCTGAACATCCGCGTCGTGCTCGTGCACGGCGCGTCGGCGCAAATCAAGGCGCTCGGCGAGGAACAACATATTCCGCCGTCCAATCTCGACGGCGCCGGCATCACGGACGCCGCCACGCTCAAGCTCGCGCTCACCGCCGCCAACCGGCTGACGCATGAAATCCTCGAGGGTCTTTCCGCCAACGACCTGCGCGCCGCCAGCACCAACGTCATCATCGCGCACCCGGTCGGCATCATCCAGGGCGTGGACCAGTTGTTCACCGGCAAGGTCGAGCGCGTGGATGCCGCGCTGTTGCAAACGTTGCTGGCACAGGACGTCATCCCCGTCATTCCGCCGCTTGGGTTCGACGGCGACGGCAAGACGTATCGCGTGAATTCCGACGGCGTGGCGGTGGCCGTGGCCGAGGCGCTCAAGGCCATCAAGTTGATTTTCATCACGACGCAGGACGGCTTGGGCTACAACCAGCAGCTCATCCGGCAGATGCTCGTGTCCGAGTTGCAAAATCTGCTGCAGCAGAACAGCCCGGGATTTGTTCCGGAAATCCTGTCCAAGGCGCAGCACGCCGCCATCGCCTGCAAGTCCGGCGTCCCGCGCGTGCACATCATCAATGGCAAGGTGGATGAGGGGCTGCTGGCGGAGGTGTTTTCCAACGACGGCATCGGCACGCTCATTTATGCCAACGAATACCAGCAAATCCGGCCTGCGCGGAAAAAGGACGTGCGGGCGATCCAGTTGCTGACCAAGAAGGCGGTGGAAACGGATGAATTGGTCAGGCGCAGCAAGGGAGCCATTGAAAAAAATCTGGGCGACTATTTCATTTTTGAAATTGATAAGAATCCGGTGGCGTGTGTGGCGTTGCACGTTTATCCCGAACAGAAGAAGGGCGAACTGGCGTGCCTTTACGTGGACTCGTCCCACGAAAACCAGGGCATCGGGCGGAAGCTGATCCAGTTTGTCGAAAGCAAGGCGCGCGAAATGGGGTTGGGCGAACTCATCACGCTCTCAACCCAGGCCTTCACTTATTTTCAATCCAAGGGCGGTTTTGCCGAAGGCACGCCCGATGATTTGCCGCCCGCTCGCCGCGAAAAATACGAGCAGAGCGGAAGAAATTCCAAGGTGCTCGTGAAGAAATTGAAATAAGCTTCTGCAATTTTAAAGCAGAGACGCAAAGGCGCAGAGGTAAAACGAACGCTAAATGAATTGATTCCATGAATTTCTCCGCGTCTCCGCGTCTCGGCGGTAATTGCTTCACCGCTTGCAAAAAATACGGTGTTGCGCCAACCCGATTCCTACTTACCGTCAGCGTCGCCGGGCAAACCATCTCACTTTTTGAGAAATTCTCCGGGTCCTGGCATCCCGGCGGCAAAATGCGTTGCTCCACTTCGCGCTTTGGTATCGGGCAGACGGAGGGCTCGAATGGCACGCCGCTCGGTTTGCATCGGATTGTGGAAAAAATCGGCGGCGGCTGGCCGGGCGGAACGGTTTTCAAGGGCCGCCGGCCGATTGGCTACACCTGGCAGGGAATGCCGGATGCCAAAATCACCACGCGCATTCTGTGGCTGGAAGGGCTCGAACCCGGGTTCAATCGCGGCGGCAACGTGGATTCGCATGCGCGTTACATTTACATCCATGGCACCGCCGATCAGACGAGCATCGGCAAACCCGCTTCCTGCGGGTGCATTCACCTGGCCGACGCTGATTTGATTCCGCTCTTTGATTGGTTACCCAGTGGAACTTTGGTGTGGATTAAACCGTAAATCTACAGTTCTGGAACGTTTTTGTCCGGCCAGGTCGGTGGTGTTCTGACGTGGGAGACAATTCGTTGGACAAAAGCCGGCGCGTCCAACGGTTTATCAATGCAATCGGCGGCGCCCAATTCACGCGCGTGCCGGCGGTTTTCCTCGTTCCAATGGTCGGAGATGAAAATGATCGGTGTCCGGCTGTAGCGGAAATCCCGCTTCAGCCAGGCGAACACCTCGAAGCCGCCCTGCTCCGGCAGGTTGACGTTCAAAATAACGAGATCAAATTCCTCCTGCTGCGACAATCGGATTCCATCCCGGCCGGTCTGCACGCCAAAAACACAAAATCCCGCATACTCCAGTGAAAGGATCATCGCAATCAAGGTTTCAGGCTGATCTTCGATGACAAGAATCTTCCGCCTCACCGTAATTTTCATTTTTCGGCGACACCTCCCGGTCGCGACAGTTTTTCACGGATGGCGTTGCGAACAAACTTGGACCGGTCCGAATCCTCTCTTTGGGCGCCCTCGTCCAGCCGGAGCAACAACCTTGCCGACACCCAAACTGAAAGCAGTTTGCCCTTTCGCCTTTTCCCGGACCGCTTCATAAGCCAGGTGTATATATCCAGTCTATAAGCCCGTCAACAGATATTTTTGTTTTTTGGGGCGGTGGAAAAGGTGTATAGAAAGGGCGTGCCAAATCAACGCGCCGAAGGCCAAAAGTTGCTGCCGATTGCGGTGGATGAAAAATTCCTGCAAGAGCTGGATGCCGGGCTTGCCCAGGCCGGCTATCGGAATCGCTCTCAATTTGTCCGTGACGCGATCATCGAAAAGTTGACGCGGGCCGGCATTGCCCTGCCCAAGGAACTGGCACTGCCGCCGCCCCGAACCGGCAAAAACGCGGAGACAAAACCCCATTATCCCAGGCACCGGCCGTCAAGGTTTGAACTCAATGAAAGGGCCGGATCGAAAAAACGCCGCGCAAAATGATTGAAATGCCAAAAGCCGCCGATGCGGATTGCGGAAGGTTGAATCGTGAATCGTCAAACCGATTCAATGAATGAGCGGAACCATGCTTGAGATTTGGCAAAAGTAGTTTAGGTTGGCCCCTGTGTTAGTGCGGTTCCGCAAAATTTTTGTGATTGTCGCGCTCATCGCGACCACCGGCCTGCATTGGGCCGCGCTGCAATCGGTCGCGTGGACGACGATGCTGGCGAACAATCTGCGCACACACTCGCTCTCCGAATCCGTGGCCCACACGTTCGATGGCCAATACCCCTGTCCAATTTGCCGGGCCATCGCCGCGGCCAGGCAATCCGAAAAGAAAAGCGAATTCACGGCGCAGACGCAGAAACTGGAATTTCCACCGGTCAGGGAAAACTTCGTTTTGATTGCGCCATCACAGTTTCAACTTCTGCCGGTCGCAAATGCCTTCGCTGAATCGTTCAACCAGCAACCGTTGACGCCCCCGCCCCGCGGTTTCTTCGTCTGATTCTTTTTGATAACGGGAGGGCGTGTGGCCGTCCCCAAATAAATGGGCTCGGCAATGCCGACCCGCCAAATAGTCCAAAATATTTCAACCTTGAGGGCCGTGACTTCGCGGTCACTCGCAACTCGGATTTTTAAAAATGAAAAATAAAAAGATTAATTCAGCAGCGGTAAAAATGGGCGGCGGTTTGTTGGCCGGAATGCTCGCGCCGGGCGTGGTCCACGCCTGCGCGTGCGGTTGCGGCGTATTTGACGTGGGAACCAGTTCCATGTTTCCGAATGGCCAGGGCGGAATGGCCTATCTCCAATACGATTACCAGGACCAAAACCGAAACTGGAGCGGCACGTCCCAGGCCCCTGCGGCCAACAATGATGACAAGGAGATCGAAACGCACTTTGTCACATTAGGCCTGCAATATATGTTCAACGACAAGTGGGGCGCCCAACTTGAAGTGCCTTATGATTACCGCCAGTTCACCGGGACGGATGACAGTGACAACATCGCCACGCATCATTGGAGTCAGTTCGGTGACGTCCGGCTCGAGGGGATTTACACGGGATTCTTTGCGGATTCGTCAGCGGGCGTCACGTTCGGGTTGAAGTTGCCGACGGGCAGTTATACGGAAGACACGGATTTGGTGGATCGCGACACGCAAATCGGCACGGGCAGCACGGACATTTTGCTGGGCGGTTTTTATCGCGGCAACATCACCAAAGACGAAAAGTGGGACTGGTTCGCACAGGGATTGTTGGACGTGCCGGCGCTGACACAGGCCGGGTATCGTCCGGGCGTCGAACTCGATACGGCGGCGGGAATGGATTACAAGGGATTCTCGCTTGGCCGCGCACGGATTTCACCACTGGCCCAGGTCATCTTTTCCGAACGCACCAGTGACAGCGGCTCGAACGCCGATCCCGAGGACTCCGGTTACCAGCGCATCCTGCTTTCGCCGGGGATCGAATTTCATGTTCACCCGGTGAAGATTTACGCGGATGCGGAATTTCCCGTCTTTCAACATTTCACCGGGAACCAACTCGCCGCGCCGGTGCTGTTCAAGGTCAGCATGAGTTTCATGTTTTAAATTATCCGGCCGCCGCGGGAATTGATTTGCGCGGCGGCTTTTCCAAGGCAAAATGAACGGTTAAATTGAACCTGAAAAACCGTGGATGCCGACGCCGGGTTGGAACGTAGATAATATGTCCAAAGTCGCCCATGCCAGACCACCTGCCGACGAACGGCTGTTTTTCTGGTTTGTGACCGGGGCGTCCCTGGTTTTCGGGATCGGTTTCTGGTTTTTAATGTTCGCGCTCAACCACCAGGGGATCACGCCGGAGGCGCCGTTGGACGAGGCGCCGCCACTGGTCATCGCGCCTGATCACCCGCGTCAACTGGTCGATTTTTCCCTGACCGACCAGAACCGTCGGGCCGTCACCCGGGCGGACCTGAACGGCAAATTTCTCGCGGTGAGTTTTCTGTTCACCAGTTGCTCGCTGACCTGTCCCCGGGTAAGCCGGCAGATGGCGGAAATCCAGCAACTCACCACCCATCAACCGGACGTGCGGCTCGTTTCGGTGACCGTGGACCCGGAAGACGACACGGTGCCGGTGCTGGCGAAATACGGCGAACGTTTCGGCGCGGACACCAACCGCTGGCTGTTTCTGACCGGCGACGACGCCATGGTTCACAACCTGATTGGCACCAGTTTTCTGGCGCCCGACACGAATGATGCCTTCGCCTACATGCCGGGCAATTTTGCACATATCGAACGCATCGCCCTGGTGGATCCGCAGGGCCGCGTACGGGACTATTTCGACGGGTTGGACAGCGGCGCCCCGGAGGCGGTGGTCAGGGAAATCAGGCAGTTAAGAAAACCGGCATTATGAAATCAACCACCGCGAAACGCCGGCGCCTCACTTGCGCGCTTTGGTCATTGCTGACGGCGGGCGGGGCTTTCATCAGCGCCGCACCGCACGCCGATGGTCAGACGCTTCATTCATATCCCGGACACGGTGTCGTGGAACAGATCACAGCCGACCGACGCCAGATCACCATCCATCATCAGGCCATTCCCGGCTACATGATGGAAATGACGATGGATTTTCCCGTTGAAGACACCAATGAACTGAATGGCGTCTCGGTCGGCGACAAAATTGCCTTCACGCTGGTCGCGGGCCGGACCAATGCCTGGGTGGAAGACATTCATCGCACGGGACACACTGATAAAACCATGGGCGACTCCATGTCCATGACCGGCGACATGTTTTCCATGCTTAAACCCGGGGACCGGCTGCCCGACAGCGAACTGATGAGCGAAGATCAACGGCAGATCCACTTCTCCGACTTTCGCGGCAGGGCGGTGGCGTTCACGTTCTTTTTTACGCGCTGTCCGCTGCCAGATTATTGCCCCCTGATGAACCGGAATTTTGACCAGGTGCGGACATTGCTGCTCTCCGAGCCCGACGCACCGACCAACTGGCAGTTGCTTTCCATTTCCTTTGACCCGCAATTCGACACGCCGCAGGTTTTGTCGGAGTATGCCGACGCGTTTCGCGGCACCAACGCCGCCCATTGGCTCTTTGCCGACGCCACCACCAACACACTGGCCAGCCTGGCCCCGCGCCTGGGGTTGATTGTCATGCACCAGGGAGACGGCATATCGCACAACCTGCGAACCGTGGTGCTCGACCCTGAAGGCCGGATTTACCGTCAATTCAACGGCAACCAATGGACGGCGCAACAGCTGGCCGATGCCATCATGAAGGCGGCACAAAGGAAGACGCCCTGACCGGCGCTTTTGACAATCGCGCCGATTTGTTTAACTTGGCTGCACCGGGTGCCCGGCCGCATGACTTTAAATGAACAAATGACGCAACTGGCCAAACAGGCCAGGGCCGCGTCGCGTGAACTCGCGAAACTGACCCCCCGCGAGAAGAACGATTGTTTGCTCGCCATGGCCGACGCGCTCGGGAAAAATTCCGATGCGCTCAAGCAAGCCAACCTGCGGGACATGGACGCGGCGGCACAAAATGGCCCGTCGCCCGCCATGCTCGACCGGCTCAAGCTCGACGGCAAGTGCATCGACGCGATGGCCAAAGGCCTGCGCGAAGTCGCGGCACTGCCCGACCCCGTCGGCCGAACCCTGGACGAACGCGTCCGGCCCAACGGCTTGAAGCTCCAAAAGATTTCCACACCCATCGGGGTCGTCGTTATTATTTACGAATCCCGCCCCAACGTGACGGCAGACGCCGCCAGCCTTTGCTTCAAATCCGGCAACGCCACGATTTTGCGCGGCGGCCGGGAGGCGATGAATTCAAACCAACTGATTGCGAAGCTGATGATCGAGGCGGGCAGACAAACGCTGGCAACGTTTCCCGAACACGCCATTCAGGTCGTACCGGTGACCGATCGCGAGGCGATTCCCATCCTGCTGTCGCTTACGCAATACATTGATTTGTGCATGCCGCGCGGCGGTGAGGGGCTGATCCGTGCGGTGGCCGAGTGTTCCAAGGTGCCGGTCATCAAACATTACAAGGGCGTTTGTCACGTCTATGTGGATGCCGACGCGGATTTGAAAATGGCCGAGGCCATCGCCCTGAACGCCAAAGTCCAGCGCCCCGCCGTCTGCAACGCCATGGAGACCTTGCTGGTGGACAAAGCCATCGCGGCGCAGTTTTTACCGGCCGTCGGCCAGCGGCTCAGCGAAAAGCGGGTGGAATTGCGGGCCGACGCCGATGCCGAAGCCATTTTGAAGTGCTCGATGCACAACACCAAATCCGCCATCAAACGGGCGACCGAACAGGATTGGTTCACCGAATACAACGATTACATCCTTAACGTCCGCGTGGTGGATGGGGTAAGGCAGGCGATTGACCACATCAATTATTACGGCTCGGCGCACTCGGACAGCATAGTCACAAAAAACGAGGCGCATGCGCGGCAGTTCCTGAACGAAGTGGATTCGGCGACGGTATATTGGAACGCCTCGACGCGGTTCACCGACGGCGGCGAGTTCGGCATGGGCGCGGAAATCGGCATCAGCACCGACAAGATCGGCGCGCGCGGCCCAATGGGTCTGGAGGAATTGACCAGCTACAAATGGATCGGCATCGGCAACGGACAGGTGCGAACCTGAGGCTGAAGGCGCCGGCCGGCCGAGTATGAATCCCTCCGGGGTGAGATCGGGCAGCGGAACTATGTACTTCCCAAACGCAAGAATTAGGTTAGGACAGCAGGGGGAAAACCAGACCGGAATTTTTACTTTTTCCGGCGGCGCTTCTTCGCGGACTTCTTCGCAGATTTTGACGAAGGCGGCGGCGGCGTGCTCAGCATCCGTCGCAATCCTTCCTCAAAGCTCAGTCCGTTCGCTGATATGGCCTTTGCTTCAGGCATTGCGGTTTTATGGTATCACATTTTTTTGTGGGACAAGCCATAATTCAAAAAGAGTAATCAGAAATTGGCCCTATAAATCCCATTCCTTCGGCATGTAAACTTAAATATATCCCGCACCCATCAAGGATTGAACCTATAAATTTACCCTGAAACATACCTTTAGTGAATTGAGTATATGATTTTGTGACAACAACCTCTGCACCATCTGGAGACCGTATTATTCCGGTGAATGAAAACACCGATGGTCTCAAAAACCGTATGTTCAAAACTTCGGCATCATATTGGTCATGGACAATAAGAGTGCTCGCGTCCGGCCTCTGCACGTCAAATGAGTTGGCCACGTTAACGATGGGCTTATTGTCTCTCAAAACGGCCACAATTTTACCATCTTTGTCGAAGAATTGGCCTGAAATAGTTGCTCCATTTGGTTTAATTGACACTTTAATCAATGGCCTCCATGAGTTTCCGGATGAATTATCAGGTGTAACGACAATTGGGATTGGCTTGTTATTATGTACGCTCCCTCCGACTACTGAACCACCAAAGAAGACAAGGGCAGAATCGGGTTTTATTCCATATACCTGCGTTCCGTCTGGCAGTGGTGGCATCGGATCATTGGCGGGGATTAAGGGCGAATATAAGTCGTCGGATTTTGCTAAAAGTCCAACAACTAACACGACAAGACACAATAAAACATATGAACCCCAAACTGTTTTTGGACGATTAGAATATTTATGAGCAGCGAAGGCGGCTCCAAAAAGAACACCACATTTAGACACCCAATGAACAAGCATTGCCGAAACGCCATTAAAATCCTCTGCTTCCTGCCAGAGGAAAAGAGAGACGGCCTCAATAATGCCAGCAATCGCGACGGTCGTCCTGACCTTTTTCCAATTGATAGGCTTTGGACGATTATTTGCTTGGTTTTGGCTGTCGCCCTGCTCGGGTTGGCCTTGTTGTGAACTACCAGGATTTATAGGAACGTTATTTGACACGGATTCGTTTTCTGCCCCACGGTATATGCTTAACTTTATTTTTCACAAGGCAATCTTGCAGGCGGCAAAGCCTGCTCCTTCAAATCGCTTCCCGGTAGGTAAGGCGTTTACCTGCAATCATT